>NZ_JBFBAB010000038.1:0-52693 GCF_040681975.1 Nocardia sp. NPDC051463 | reverse complement strand
GGAACTCCTCGGGATAGGCCTTGGGCATATCGATGATCCTTCCACTGCAAGGAAATCCTCACAGGTCAGGAGTCAACCGAACCGGGGGCAGTCCCTCCCGATGGACGGCCGCTCCGTCGTCGTTTAGGTGCTGCCGGGTGCGGTCCAGGTCGCTGATCGCTGGCATCTGTGGCACCGATTGGTGTCCTCGGTCGAGAAGGTGGTCACCACCTATAGTCGATCTTGGGCAGCGGCCGGACCGAAACGGCGCACACTGACAAACGAGACGACCACCCTGCAACGATGGCATGCCGTGCATGACCTGCTCGATCAAGGAGTTGGGCTGCTGGACTGCGCCCGCCGACTGGGCGTGGGCCTCAGTACCGTCAAACGCTACGCCCGAACAGTCGAACCGAAAAACTGCGCCGCCCACTGAACCGCCCCGAGTTTCTTGCCGCTCTGAGCCGTCCTGACGGACTAAAAGTCGGGACGGCTCAAAGCGGCATCAAACCCGGGGCGGTTCAACTCAGCTTGATCGGGCTGTGGCAGTTGTGACGAATCATTCGTGGGCGTGCCTTCTCTATCAGTCGTTGTCGGCGCAGTTCGTAGCTCTTGTGCACGACGACTGATCTGCTCTTACCCGCGAACGTCCAGCACAGGCGGCGAATCATGCTCTGCCCCAGAGCAAACCACCACACGTGTCCAGTAGCCGAGTCGAAAGCCTGCGGATAATACTCGAGGCCGACGTCCGGCAGCACGAGAGCTCTCCGCGTCGTCAGAAGAAGCCGAGCGCTTTCCGCGAGTAAGACACGAGCAGGTTCTTCGTCTGCTGGTAGTGGTCGAGCATCATCTTATGGTTCTCGCGGCCGATGCCGGACTGCTTGTAGCCACCGAACGCCGCGTGCGCTGGATACTGGTGGTAGCAGTTCGTCCATACCCGACCGGCCTTGATGTCGCGTCCGGCGCGGTAGGCGATGCCGCCGTTGCGTGACCACACTCCGGCACCCAGGCCATACAGGGTGTCGTTGGCCAGGGAGATCGCTTCGTCGTAGTCGGAGAACGAGGCGACCGACACGACCGGACCGAAGATCTCCTCTTGGAAGATGCGCATTTTGTTGTGCCCGGTGAAGATCGTCGGCTGCACGTAGTAGCCACCGTTGAGGTCACCACCCAGCTCGGCGCGTTCGCCGCCGGTGACCAGTTGTGCGCCTTCACCTTTGCCGATCTCGATGTAAGACAGGATCTTCTCGAGCTGGTCGTTAGACGCTTGCGCACCGATCATGGTCTCAGTATCCAGCGGATCACCCTGCCGCACAGCCTTCGTGCGGATCGCGGCCATGGTGAGGAACTCGTCGTAGATGTCGGCCTGAATGAGCGAGCGCGACGGGCAGGTGCACACCTCGCCCTGATTCAGGGCGAACATGGTGAAACCCTCCAGCGCCTTGTCCCGAAAATCGTCGTCGGACGCCAACACATCCGAGAAGAAGATGTTAGGGCTCTTGCCACCGAGTTCGAGGGTCACCGGGATCAGATTCTGCGACGCGTACTGCATGATCAGCCGACCGGTCGTCGTCTCTCCGGTGAACGCGATCTTGGCAATCCGATTACTCGATGCGAGCGGTTTACCCGCCTCGGTACCGAAGCCGTTGACGATGTTGACCACACCGGGCGGCAGCAGATCGCCGATCAGGCTGAAAAGGTACAGGATCGACGCGGGGGTCTGCTCAGCAGGCTTGATCACAACGGCATTACCGGCTGCCAGCGCCGGGGCCAGCTTCCAGGTCGCCATCAAAATCGGGAAGTTCCACGGAATGATCTGCCCGACAACACCGAGCGGCTCGTGGAAGTGGTACGCGACGGTGTCCTCGTCGATCTCCGACAGCGAACCCTCCTGCGCGCGAATCACACCCGCGAAATAGCGGAAGTGGTCGACGACCAGTGGCAGGTCCGCGTTCAGCGTCTCGCGGATCGGCTTGCCGTTGTCCCACGACTCGGCGACCGCGATGGATTCGAGGTTCTCCTCGATCCGATCGGCGATCTTGTTCAGAATGACAGCCCGCTCAGCAGCCGATGTCTTTCCCCAGGCGGGTGCGGCGGCATGTGCGGAGTCGAGGGCGAGTTCGACATCCTCGGCGGTCGAGCGTGCGACATCGCAGAAGCTCTGACCAGTGACCGGAGTCGAATTCTCGAAGTACCAGCCCCTGACCGGCGCGACCCATTCGCCACCGATCCAGTTGTCGTATCGCGCTTGGAAGGTCATGAGGGCCTTGGGGGTTCCGGGGCGAGCATAGATAGTCATATGATGTTCCTCGTCGTCAGACGAATAAAGCAATGGAAGATGGGTGTTGCGGAATAGGATGTTCCTGCGGGTTGTGATCGGTAGATTCCCGCTACGACGAGTCGCTTCCGTTGGCAGAAGTTGTGTAAGGGCGGGGCCCTTCGCGACGACCGTGAGGTAGTCGCCCATTCCATGTATGCCGGATGATGCGTTAGGCAGATGCTGTACTGCGTGGTGTTGTGCGGTCCGCGTCGTCGTTCAGATCGTTATGCAGCGGCGGGCATCCGGCGCCAACGTGGGATCAGCAGAAGCATCGCGATGAACGCAGCGCCCGCGAATCCGTAGAACAGCTGACCGGTTTCGAGATATCCGGGTAGCAAGCCGCCGAGGATCGCCCCGATCGAACCGCATCCATTGATCGTTCCGGTCGCGGCGCCGGCGTGCTTGGAGGTTCCGAAATCCACTGCGGCGACACACGAGATCATCGCGTCAGCGCCATAGATCGTCAGCCCGATCGCGGCGAGAGCAGCGACCATCACCCAAACATTCCCGGTCGCGGTCAACGGCCCGAACAGGGCGAGCGCCGTCACAAGACCCGCCAGGCTCACCACACAGGCAGGCATCCGCCTGGCGTGGAATACCTTGTCTGAGATGCGACCGATCAGCACCGGAGCAATCAAGCCGGCCACACCGAACGCGATCGGGACCGTGATGGCTTGAAAATTTCCTGCATCGTCCAACCGCTCGGCGACTATGACCGGCCCCCACAGCAAGATCGCGTATCGCGCCGGCTTGAGCAGGAAATATGCCGCACCGAGCGTCATCACCATTCGATCTCGCGTTACGGTCCGGAAGGTGTCGCGCAACGACATCGCCGGTTGCGCAATGTCGTTTGCCTCATTGTCGAGCGGAGCCACACTTTCGAGCGAGTGGTACTGCTCGATCGGCGGCAGCCCGACGTCGGCGGGTGTGTTGCGCTGGAACAGTAGAACGAGGAGGAGCACGCCTGCGACAACGAGTGCTCCGGTGACGAACGCGACACGGAAACTGTCGAAGACGCTGTAGGCTACCCAGCCGAGGAACGGCGCGGCGGCGAGCCCGCCGAAGGCGTAGTTGGTGCTCCACAATCCGAGCACGCGTCCGCGTTCGCCGATGGAGAAGAACTGCGCGATATTCTTCAGCGTGCCCGACCAACCGGTGGACTGTGCAAGACCCTGCACGATCATCAGCGGCAGCAGAACCATCAGCGCCGGGAACAATCCCATGAACAAGGTCGCGACCGCAGAAATCGCGAGGCCGCCGATCAGCACGACCCGGGGACCGAACCGGTCGGATACCGTCCCCCAAAGAAACTGTCCGGCGGCGTAGGCGGTCAGGTACACGGCGTCGAGGTCCGCGAGAGTGCTCTTGGTCACCGTGGTTGCGAGCACTGGATCATCGAGGATGCCGAGTTTGGCGACAGAGAAGGTTTGCCGGGTGAAATAGAATCCGGCATAGGCAATCCAGGTGATTGCGAAGATCTGTCGTCGCCAGCGCTCGTAGCCTGGGATCGTCGTATGGGGGGTCATGACTGTGGTCGACATGGTAGGTGCCTAGCCAGGAGTGGGGTGGTCGAAAGCTCGTGTGTCGTGCGGGCGATCGCTAACTGTGTTGCGATCGCCCGCAAGACTGGCGTGCGGCTGTTCAGAGTCGGCCGCGGTGGGTAGATCGGATTGGCAGTGCAGTGGCGGATCAGGCGCGGAGGGTGACGAGCAGCGCAGGCAGATCGGCGACGCTGTCGATGACGTGCGTAGCTCCGGCGGCTAGGAGTTGATCGCTGTTATGCGCTCCGGTCAGCACGCCGATCGATGCTCGTGCGCCCGCGCGCACACCGCTGGTGATGTCCGACGCCGTGTCGCCCACAACGACCATCTGCTGTACCGAATCGGTTCCGGTGCGGAGCAACGCGGTGAGTGGCATGTCGGGGTAGGGTCGACCTCGTATGCCTTCGCCAGGACATAAGACGACGTCGGCGACATTTGCCCAGCCAAGTGCCTTGATGATGGCCTGTTGGGTCGTGTGCGCGAATCCTGTGGTGAGCGCGACCTGGATGTTTTGCTTATGCAACGCCGAGAAGGTCTCGATAGCGCCGGGTATAGGGCTGCAGTTCCCGTCCTCGACCAGCTGGCCGTAGCGCCGCTCGAACGCGTCGTTCGCAGCCTGGGCCTGTTCCTCGTCATTGCGGCTCAGGTGACGGAAGACGACGATCTTCGACTGTCCCATCGTGTTGTGGACATATTGCAGCATCCTGGCCCGGTCGTGGGAGTCGCTGGATAGACCGGCATGGTCGTCGGCAGCGAGGAACGCCTGCTGGACCAGGCCGCTGTCCTCGACGGTGGTGCCTGCCATGTCGAAGACGACGAGGGTGGTTTGTGGGTTGTGGGTTGAGCTCATGCTTGCTCCTGTGTTGCGGTTCAGATGGGTCCAAATCAGGCTGGGACGCGAAGGTCATTGCGCTCGAACACACGCTCGACGCTTTCCTGCGCAAGCCCCATCGACGTAGTCATGCCGATGCCGGTCGTCACAGTCACAACATGGACCCCGTCGATCGGCTCCTCTATCAGGAATTCCTTGTCCGGCGCGGACGAGTAGACGCCTTGCCAGCGTTCGGTGATGGTGAACGGGACGCCGAACAAGTTCTCGGCCTCATCGATCAGCACCGTGAAGCCCTTCTCCGACTGAAAGGGTGAGGCCGTTACATCCTTCGCGTGGGTATCGCCCACAAGAATCGAGCCGTCGGGCTGCGGCGTGTACATCTGGTGCAAGTCGATCTCCGCATAGTCAGGGAACTCGGAGCGCAGGCGTTGTAGGACGGCATCTTTGGATGAGAGATTTTCGAAGCCGGAGTACCGCACCAGTGACCAGCCGGTAAAGAGGGGACTCGGGAGCGCGAAGCCGAGCGGAGCTCGAGCTCGCAGCATGTGTAGCTGGCAGCGTTGCAGTTTGTCGCGGTCGGCCAACTCGGGGAACAGCCGGTCGATGTCGTAGTTGACCGTCACGAAGATCGCGATCGCTTGCACGTCGCCTCTGGTGGTATGCACCACCCCACTGTCGAAATGGGTTGCGGCGGTGCGCCAGTAGAAGTCGACACCGGACGACTCGAGCCAACGCGCGATTGCGGGGGCCGCCAATCTCGGGTCGACCTGGATGTCGTTCGGGAGGTACATCCCACCGGTGACACCGTTGGGGCGGATCGGCAGGCGTTCGAGAATCTCTGTACTGCTCAACACCTCCACATCGCTTGGTCCACGTTCGTCGGCAAACTCGTTGATCAACGTCAGCTCGTCGTCGTGTCGAGCGACGCATAGCGTTCCCGACTCTGCCGACCAGAACCCTGCCCTGGTTGCAAGATTCAGCCAGTGCTCGCGCCCTGCACGTCCATAGCGCAGAGCCGCCCCCGATTGCGCCGTGATACATGCGTGACCGAAGTTCTGCACCGAGGCGCCGGTCACCCGATCGGCGTGTTCTATGACGGCGACGCGTAAGCCTCGGTTCAGTGCGTGATACGCGTGGGCGAGGCCGACGATGCCGGCCCCGACAACGACGACGTCGTAGTTCGTTTCAGTTGCCATGTTTCGAATTGTGAGCCCAATCACGGCAACTTGTCAATACAAGTTCTAAATATTTTAGACTAGTGAATACAAGTTTGATCGAGGTGGTGGAACGGGCGGCCACCCCCGCGTCAGCCCCGCAACCACGTGGTTATCTCCGGACTCGTGG
Source organism: Nocardia sp. NPDC051463 (assembly GCF_040681975.1). Classification (NCBI taxonomy): domain Bacteria; kingdom Bacillati; phylum Actinomycetota; class Actinomycetes; order Mycobacteriales; family Nocardiaceae; genus Nocardia; species Nocardia sp. NPDC051463. The sequence continues at coordinate 46,677 of NZ_JBFBAB010000038.1, read as the reverse complement.
CACGGATGTGTCTTCGCCGACAGTCTCACGACATACGCAGGCGTCCGCCCAGCGCGGAATACCGCGCCAGAGATGGGACCGATCATCACCACAGCGATCAAGCCACCCACGCCGAACACTGGACAACAACAGCTCTGTCTCTGTTCCGGCTATCGACCACGACCACGACCGGGAATGTGGGAATGCATGAGTGATGGTCGCCGTTCTCGCCGCGACCGGAACGATCAGCGGTTTGCGGTTCCGATCGGAGGATTCTCGGTGGCCGGCTACCCGGACATCTCGCGACCGGCCAGCTGTTCTACGGATTCGTTGGGGCTACGTTCATTTCGATGCTTCTGCCGAACCCGCATCGGTGCCGGATGCGTACCGTTGCTTAGTAATTCGTCAGCGTCGCACTTGATCGTCCGCGGCATCGCGCGGATCGATCGTGCGTGCGTTCACGATGCTGAACGCCACTCGGTCCGGCCTGTATCGATCGTCTGCGAACTCGAACGCCACACCTTCGCCATTCCAGGAGGTGCGATTTTCGCGCAGGAGTGGACTGCCGCGCTCGATCGCGAGGTTATCGGCGTCGATCCCGTTAGCCGCGACCGCGTCCAACACGTGCCTCATCGACTCGAACCGCACTCCGCGAGCCACGAGGAAGTCCGTGATCGAAATCGCGTCAGTGTCGACGTCGAATAGCAGTGAACCGATGCTCTCCAGGTAGGTGGACCGCTCGAGCATCGTCGGTTCGCCGTCCAGCAGTCTCAACCGCAGGATCTCGACGACGAAATCGTCGGCATCGAGGCCGAGCGCCACGCGCGCCGGCTCGGAGACGCGGCGGCGGGCGACTTCGATAGTCCTGCTGCCCGCGCTGCGACCCGTCAGCCGCGCCCACTGGGTGAACGGAGTGAACGTGTCCAACGTCTGAGTTGCGTCGAAACTTCGCACCGCTGCTGGCTTTCCGCGAGACACGGTGACCAGCCCCTCGTTCTTCAGCATCGCCAGCGCCTGCCGTACCGGACCGCGGGAGACACCGAACTGCGCACACAGTAAGCTCTCGCTCGGCAGCGAGGCGCCGACCTGGTATTCGCGACGGAGGATGCGCAGCCGGAGCTCACGTGCAACCTGCTCATAACGCGGCTCGCTCACCGACCACGCTCCCCTCAGTCGAAAGTCCACCTAGGCGAAGTCTAGTTGTGACGTCCGGGGAGGTTGTTCCGGGTTCGTGAAGGCCCGGCGATCCGGGCCGGGCCCAGCCGGTGCCGCCACCGCAGCCCGACCACCTGCCGGACTACCGATTCCGGGGTCCTGGCCGGGCTGCGGTGCGGGCGCGAGCTGCGGTCGGCCATTCCCGCCGCGCCTTCGGCGTGGTAGCGGTCGGCCCAGTTGCGGGCGGTCTTGGGGCAGACCATGAACATCTTCGCTGCCATGGAGCCGGTCCAGCCTTGCTCGACGATCAGTCGTGCCAGCCGCAAACGTGCACGCGGGGTCAATGTGGCGTTAGCGTGGACCACGAACGCCTCCTGGATTGTGAAGGGGTTACTCGACATCTCCACTTCACAACCGGAGGCCTTCACCCATCAACACGACCCGAACACCTCCGGCAGATCCCGCCACGGCGAACTGGTCCGTAACCGCTCAGTGGAACGGAAATCGCGTTTGGATTGCGTCGCAGGCGTGACCAGACCCAACCCATTCCGAAATTGCCGCAAACCTTCCAGGTGACTGTGCGTGATTCTGCGTGACCGAGCATGCAGTACATGCCAACTGGTCGTTTCTCGCTTGTCTCATGTAGTGGCCAGTGACTCGTGTCTCAGTTCGATGGCATTTCTTCAGTTCGATCCGAGCTCAACCGCTGATGATCACCCAGCCGCTCGACCACCATGCTCTCGAGGAACACGCAAGAACTCGAATCGGCACAGCCACCGTGATCGACTTGACAGAGTTCTATCGGTGCCTCGTCTGGAAAGGTTGATTCGGCGACCCGCAGGCCATTCGGGTCGTTGAAGGCCCGGAGAACAATCGTTCACACGGCAGGCGCGGCAGCCGACGCGACTTGATCGTTTCGGGAATCAATTCTATTGCGAACCGATGCTTTCGACTCCAATCGACGACCAAGTTGCGTGCCGCCCTCGACGGTGGCCTTGTAGTCGAAGGCCACGCCGGGCCAGCGAAATCCGCAGGTGTACATCGCCTTCGGATGGAGCCCGAGGGACCGCGCCCTCCGCGAATCTCCCATACGTGGGCAGCCAAACGCCACGCCGAAGTGGCGGACGTATCCAGTCCGGGAACCGCTGCCAGTACTGGGGCCAGCAATGTGCCGATCACGCCGGTATCGGCGAGCGGGTCCGCCGTCGGTGACGATTGGCCGGTTCCCTGGACGCCGATGACGTAGAGGGCTGGGCAGCCTGGGCCGTGCTCGACGATATCGATCTCGATGCGCCCGACCCTTATCTGGACGTCACCGGAACACTTGTCGAGGAGAAAGGCAAGGGCACCGGCGGGTGGGTCCGCAAGCCCGCTCCCAAGACCGACAACGGGTGGCGCAGGATCCTGTTACCTCCGCACACTATCGAGTCGATCCGCGAGGCCATCGAGTACCTGAAGACCTCGGGGCCCCCGAATCCGATGGGGTTGCTGTTTCCCTCCTGTGTCGGCACGGTGCGCAATCCGAACAACTTCGGCAGGCCCTGGCGGGCGGCCCGCGGTGAGACCTTCGCGTGGATCACCCCAAGAACCTTCCGCAAGGGAGCCACTACCGAAGTCGATCGTGAATACGAAGATCCGGAGCGGGCGGCCCGTCAGCTGGGCAACACCACCGCGGTGGCGAAGGGCCACTACATCGACATCCCCGAGACCGTGCCGGACAATCGGGACGTTCTCGAACGGTGGGCCCGGGGCGGATGAGCTCGAAAATCTGAGATTTTGATGGGATCGGCTCGAATCCGGGCCCGAATCGGACATAAGAAAACCCTTCTGACCGAGGTCAGAAGGGTTTTCTTTGTCGGGATGACAGGATTTGAACCTGCGACCACTTGACCCCCAGCAATGGCAGTCAGTCATCGGTGCACGTCATACGCGGTTTGCCTCTTGTCGGGTCTCCCCCGCGTCGACCTGTTGTTCGTGGTCGCGCACGACGTGCGGTCCCCAACTGGTCCCCACACTGCCAGGAACGGGTACGGTCGGTGATCGCCGTCAATCTGCGAAGCAACAGGCGGTTGAGTCTGCCGCTGGACTACACCGACGATCTCGATGAAGAGCAGCCGCTCCCCGACCCAGCCTCTGTTGAGGACCTTGTCACCGCTCGGAACCCGCTGCATGAGGCCGCTCGCCAACTGGCTGGCTCCGCATCTACGTACGAAGCTGCCAGAGCCCACCTTAGTCATCCCGAAGGATGATCCGATTTGCGCTAAACCAGATTTCATCCAGACAGTCGGTCTCAACCGAGCCGGACTCCCTTGCCAGCATTCGAGCAAATCCGAGTACAAGCATCTGACAACATGCCAGCGTGCCCATAATTCTTTCGTAATCATCACCTACGCCTTCAGCTTCTTCGTCATATAATTTCCCCGATGCGCTCCATATAAGATTAAGCGCACCAGTCCATGTCCGCTCCCCGTGCTCTTCCCACAGTTCTTCGGAAATCCCCGATTGATATCTGAGCATTTCCACATCAATAGCATCGGGCTCGAAGCCTGCCTCTACATATGCAACGACGGCACATACCAAGGTATGGACACATACCGCAAAGCATGCCCACCCGTCAGAAAACACAAGCTTATTCCATCGCAAGCGCAGTTTTTCAAAGCCGACTTTGTCGCAAGACAATTGCGCTCGGACCATCCTAAAGAAGACGTCTGCTTCGACTCTTGGCAAGGTCGTAGCCTCGTGAGTCACGAATGACCGTCCAATTGCCTTCGCGCTCGTCGGGAATTCACCAAAATGGTACTTGACCCGCGCGCTGTTCGCCATAAGTAAGAACTGTTCAACTATGTCGAGTCGCGACCATAGGACGACCGCAACCCCCTCGGACCCCAGACGCTTCGCTTCTTGAATGAGGTCAGCATGCTTGCCTGGATAATTAAATACAAATACAAACTCCTTCATCTGCCCCTTTTGACTCCAACACTCCACAGCACGCGTGAAGTCACTATTCAATTTCGTGATTGCAGATTTGAGTTTGAAGTATGGACTGGGTCCATAGCACGCAAATACCGTCGCCCGCGACTCAAGGTAGCCGTCACACCCCCGGTCGCCAAGTTTTCCGAGAGCGGCAGTCTCATGGTAGTCATTTCCGTGTATGCAGCGCATCACCTTGTCAAATACTGCCTGAAAAGAATTTCCATTAGCGCTTCTAAGCTCTGTATCCAATACAATGCGGTAGTAGTCGCGTATCCAGTCCGGAGCTTCATGAAGCCACTGGAACCGAGGCATTGAGGGCATCGCTAGAAGGTACCGTGAGGACATCCGAGCCATGCCATTTTGCGAGCCTTAGTCCACCTGCTCCATGTTTTGAATCGACCCGGAAAGTACCCCCGCCCGCGCCCGCGCATTCCGGAAGCTTTCCTGTTGCCTTCCCATGCCGGCACCGACCCATCCTCACCGCCTGCTCCGGAGGCAGCTCCGGCCCGTCCAGCGGGGTCCCGCCGATACCGCAACCTGCCGGTTCCGTCCGCCGAAACCCGGGGCAGTTTGCCCTACTTGCGACAACGTGGTGACACCGAAGGCTCCGGCGGGTGGGTACACGACGATACGTCACTAGAACATATATTCTAATCTATGCGGCCCTCCGTGTGCACCGGACAGTGGACCGAGCCTTCACCCTGGGTTCCGCCCGAACGGGCATCGCCTCGAGGCCAGGCGCGCGCTCGTCACGGCGATGCCTTGTCGGCGGATCAACGGACATCACCGTGTACATACCTGCTTGGCCTGTGGTGCGCACACCTACAGCCCGCCCGCTCATACCAACTGCGAGCATTGAACAGGCCAGGTCGCGCAGCCGGAGGTCGCTGTGGGTCGATTCGAGGGAACCGAATTCTGTTCAGCCACGTCCAAACAGGCACGACAAACAGCTAGAACGTAAAGCTTCAGTCGGTGCCGCAGTACGAACCGGCGCTGAGTCCTGAACCCGTCAGAAGCCCGTCCAGCGCAGGGGCCGACCACTTCGCCACAGTCGACGACGGACCGACTCCGCCAAGTAGGAATAGTTCGCACCCGAGATGCCCACTGAGAAGCCTGGGCGGTCAACTGAACCCGGGCTTCTCTGTGGCTCATCTCGGTGACGGGATCTGAATACCCTGTCGGTGGGGCCGTCCATACTGGAGGTGCCAACCCCGAGCGAACTAGAGATGAGGACTCAAGGTGACCGACGACTATCGTCACCCAAAGTGTTACGTCAATCTTCATGGCGGTTGCTCTTCCAAGATATCGGGTGAACATTTTATCTCCCACAGCCTAATAAAGCTGTACACGTTCGACGATCCGGAGATTAAGATTCTTCATGACCACGGCTTCGGGATCCCACACCCCGTGAGCCCCAAGAATTTTTATGCGAACGTGCTGTGCACTACGCATAATAATTCACTAAGTCCAGCGGATAGCGCCGCGCTGGATTTTGCGACATTTCTCCGCAAGATTGCCATTCAATACCTCAATGGAAATGGGGAGTGGGGGGAGGATGAGGTCATCGAAGTGTCGGGAGATGACTTTCAGAGATGGGTCTTGAAGCTGCTTGCCACACATGCGGCTGCCTCCGCCTTCGCTAGTCGCGGCTCGAAGGTCGTCAGCCCCATAACCGAAGAAGCAGTCCACCTTCTGCTGGACAAGGCAGCATGGCCGATAACCTGGGGGTTGTGCGTCGCTAAGGAGCCAGGAAACACTTACCTTAAATTTGATCCGTTCACGGACATAGCCTCAGTGACCAGTAACTGGTGGTCGGCCCATCCATTTTTTAGAAACGGTGACACGGCCTTGTGTGGCGGTGTTGTGGAACTTGCAGGAGTGGGCTTCGGGTTGACCCTGTTCAATCAAGGTAGGGAGTCGTTGGAATTCGATAGCCTTGACAATCCGATTCGCCGATCACTACAGCGTCCCGCATATATGGAATGGGAACTGAACGGAGTCAAGAAGCGGATAAACTTCATTTGGGATGACAGCCGGCACTCGTTCGGAGTCACGTACACGATGGTTCGGTAGAAGTCGTCTTGACAGGATTCGAACCTGCGACACCGCTTTAGGAGAGCAGCCGATGCCCGATTGCCGGGCATTGATGGTGTGGGCATCGTTTGTAGGCGTGGTTCCACCTGCGGATTCGTCGTTGGGTTCGTTGGTGACAATCGGCTGTGTGTGTCGAGGCGCTGGGTACGAACCGCGTACGAAAGTCGCGGGGTGTGATGCTCCGCGACTTCGTCGTGTCCGGACCACTGTTGGCCCTGGGCTGGGGTGCACACATAGGGGCTGGCTCACCGCCTGCCCGAAAGGCCTGCCTGTCACGCGCGAGGCTCACAGGTCAAGGGTGGCGAATGCCATCGGCGAAGCTGATGCCATCGGTGCCCTTGAGGCGTGAGGGGCGCGGGATCACAACGCAGTCCAACCCAGAGCAGGGCCACGCGGCCACCGATCGCGATACCACCCACCTCACCGCGGATTCCGTTCAGCAATTCAGTCGCACCTGGTGAGCGGCTCGGTAATCGGGCAGAGTGCCGGCCTTTTCGGCTGACCGGTGACGGCTCGGTGACCAGGTACGCAGGTCCGGCGGGTCAGGTCTATGAGGCAAGCGAGCGAAGCTCGTGCGGCAGCACCGTATTGGAGTGGGTGCGCTGGGAGCCGTCGATGGGCAGAGTGCCGGCCGAATCGGGCTCGGTGATCCGTTCAGCAATTCGCTGCCGTGCACACGTCGTGCCGCGTCCATGGCTCGGGTCGTTGCCGCTCTGAGCAATTCAGGTGTCGGATCGCCTATCGGTAGCGCGTGGGTGCCGCCGACGCGCCCGGCGGCCCGCCAGCGCAGCCAGGGCCGTCGGTTGCGCGGCGGTGGCGCGCATGCGCCGCCGCAGGCGCCTTGACTCTATATAGCGAAATTCAGCAACAACTCCGTGAGGTGGCGGGCGCTGGGCCACTGAGGCGTCCGACACGCGGCCTTGTCGTGGAATCGGTTGCCGTTCTTGCGATTCCGCTCGGCTGCTCGAGTAGGCTGGTGATCACCTCCAGCTCAGGGGCGGTGTGGCAGCTGGTCCAGGCCGCATCGCGCCGAGGAAGGAGGTGGTGGGAGATGGCGAAACATCGCCGGGCAAAGAGCAAGGCCCCGGTCGACTACGGCATCGTGCTTGCTACAGCTGCCGTGATCGCCGGGGCGCTCATGCTGGTCCGCTGGTCTAGGGGCTAGGTGACCCATCAGGTGGGGCGTCGCGCCAACGACGTCCCACCGCCCAGCAATCACTCGCGTGACGACTCAACTGTACTGGTTGCACCGAGTCACAGGCGACTTTGAGGGGAAACTAAAGCGAAAATCGCCGAGCCTGTCTGGCTGAGTCCCCCTGGCTGACCGCCCGCTTACCCGGGAACGGATGCATGCCCTGAGATGGCTGGCCGAAGCCGATACCTTGGATGTATGGCGCAAGACCTCGTGAGATGGGCGGCAGAACTCGCACACGAACACCTGCACACACTGCCGCGCAGGTTGCGGCACGTCGAAGGCGTAGCGCGGCGTGCGGCGCTAGCGAGTGACATCGTGGACGATCCGGCGTTGCTGATAGCTGCGGGCTGGCTGCATGACGTGGGGTACGCGCCAAGCCTCATCCGAACCGGGTTCCATCCGGTCGACGGTGCCGCGTTTCTTCGGCAATTAGACGCATCCGACCGGCTGTGCGCTCTTGTCGCGAACCATTCATGCGCCTGTGTGGAAGCACGGAACCGCGGAGTCACCATCGACTGGCCAGACGAACGAACACCGCTGCGTGATGCGCTCTGGTGGGCCGATATGACAACCACAGCCGACGGCGCGGATGTGACTCTGACCGAACGTTTGGCGGACGTGTACCGCCGGTACGGAGAAGCCGATGTGGTTGCCCGGTCTGTGCGTGAAGCCGAACCGGCGTTGCGGGAGGCTGTCGACCTAACCGAAGGCCGGTTGCGACTTCAAGTGAAATAAGGCTCGGCCGGCGGTTGCAGTCCGCGTTGGATTCTTGCCCTGATCGACGGATCGATATCGAGCCCCGAGATTTCCTCATGAGGGACCCACCGCACCGCCTTGGATTCCGAGCTGGTCGTGGGCGTTCCGCTGATCGGCTCTGCCGCGAAGCAGATCGAGAATTCCTGTCTGACCTCGCCGTCGTCGTAGGCGATAACGTGGCGCGGGTCCGAGAAGATCCCGACGATTCCGAGGGGTCGGACTTGGATGCCGGTCTCCTCGGCGACTTCTCGTACTACCGCGTCGGCAACTGTCTCTCCAACTTCCATCCCTCCGCCGGGAATCGAGTACTTGTCGTTGTCGGTGCGGTGGATCATGAGGATTCGTCCGTCTGAGTCTTGGACGAATGCGCTGACCGCAACTTTGAGGCTGTTCGCCTCTGGGGCTTCGGGGTCGTTGAAGTAGTCGATTCTCATGCCACGCTCGCCTGTAGGTCTGCGGGCTTCGAGCCAGCCCAAACCTGTTCGAAGCTGGTTACATACGTTTCGAAGAGGTCTCCGCCCGCCAATCGGCGAAGGTGCATCGCAGGGGCGTAGGCCCCCGGCTGTCCGTAAACGTGCATGTTGACGATCATCTCGTCGTCGAACCGAAATACGGAGTTGTACAGCGTGGTGTCGTGGTAGCGAAGGTCCACACCGTCGATCGAAGCCAACGGCGTGATCAGGGATAAAGCATTTCGGATGCGCGCTGAAACGGTGCCGTCGGCAAGACGTTCCTCACTGCTCCGCTTCTTCGCCTCGTCCGCTTTCGGATCGCCGAACAGAAGCCGAATCGATGTGCCGCTCGCGGCCTTCTGCTTGATCTTTCGAGTAAATGACGGGTCTTCAGCGAGGAACAGTCCAGCGAGCACGAGGATCTCGATTCGATCGTTTGCGTTGTCGAGAAGCCTGCCCCAGAGGTCAGCAGGTACCGAACTGCGATGGGGAAAGACTTTCACGACCTCAGATTCGGCTATGGCTGAACGTCGTTCTGGGGAAACAGCATCCGGCCAGAGATAGTTCACGGTCTCCTTGACCAGGGAAGCGACTGCGTGTCGGTGCTTGGGGTACGGAACACGACCTTTGGTGATCCACCGCTCGACAGTCTTCTGATCGACACCGGTCGCCTCGGCCACATGGTCGATGTTCACGCCGTTGCGTAGCAGCGCTTCACGAAGTCGCTCGTTTGCCATTCCATCTCCTGGGACGAGTAGGGACGACTTAATCGTAGCTAGGACGTCCCTAGATGTCCAGGTATGCGGTCTTCATGTCTCGGAATTTCTTGGAAAGTACTGGTCAGCAAGGGATTCCGATCCACCGAGATGACACAAGACATACGACAAGGAGCTGATTTCGATGGCACTCAAGGGCTACCGCTTCCCCATCTCCCACGCCGAAGCCTTTCCGCTGGGCTTGGTGCTGGTCGGCCAGATCGAGCCGCTGACCAAGTACAACCAGGACCGCAACGCTGCCCCTGAGCAGCGCTACGACTTCGACCCGAAGACCGGCACCGGTTCGGGCCTGCTGATGTGGAAGGCCACGGTCACCGATCCGTCGGAGACCAACTCCAAGCGCGCCAGCTTCCAGCTGATCTTCCTGGCAGATGTTCAGCCGGTGCCGTCGACTCCTGAGGTGCTGCCGGGGATGCGTCAGGTCGAGCTGGAGGGCCTGCAAGCCGAGCCGCGCGTGATGGGGCAGGGCGAGTTCAAGTACCAGGGGTTCAACTTCTACGCCGGTGGCATCAAGGGCGACAACTCCGGCGCGAAGGTCAACCAGCCCGCCGCCGCGAAGGCTGCGTGATCGCCATGTCGCACATCTCCACCTCGGCTGGGTCCTGCGATCAGATCGGCGCCGTCTATCACCCGGCCACGACCACCGAGCACGGCTACACCATTCCGGCATCGGTGTGGATCTGCCTGGATAGCGACCGCAGCAGCTCGCACGCGACGATGTTCCTGAACATCGAACATGTGCGTGAGCTGGCACAGCGATTGCCGGAACTGCTGATGGCTCACGATGCCGCCGAGCACGCTCGCATCGAGCAGCTGGCCGCCGAGAAATCTGCGGCTGAGTCCCGGGCGGCGTGACCGTGAGCGCGGCGGATCAGCAGTCCAAGGGAATGGCGTGGGCTCGCTGGTCCGCCGTCCTCGTGGTCGTTGTCATCGGCGTTGCCGCGTTCGTGTTGTCGTTCGCGGCGTTGGAGGACCTCGCGAAGAAGGCCCATACCCCCGAAGGGCTGGCGTGGTTGTTCCCGATCATCGTGGACGGCACCATTATTCAGGCCACGATCGCTGTGCTGGCGTTGGCCGAGAGTGACGACCGTAAATGGTTCGAATGCGTCCTGGTCGCTGGGGCTGCGGTCTCGATCGGCGGCAACATCGCTCATGCCCTGGTGTCCGGTCACGGTGTCGGTGCTGCCGTGCTCGCGGTGATCGCCCCGGCTGCTCTGCTGATCGACACCCACGGCCTGGCGGTGCTACTGCGCACCCGCCGACCCGTCCCGACTGAACCTGTTGAGCCCGTGACGGATTCCGTACCCGTCGAATCCTCATCCCCCGAACCCGTGGCCCCGGAATCTCCGGTCGCCGAACCCCCGGCCCTAGAACGTGTCCCGGTGTCTGTGCCGGTGCGTTCCCCGATTCCCACGCCTGTCCGGCCCGTTGTTCCGCCGAAGCGTGTGGCTCAACCTTTCCAACCCCCGCGTCCGATACCAGTCCGGCCGGTCGCGGTTCCTGTCAACGGAGGCAACTGACATGGCAATCATGACGATTCACCACAGTGACTACCGGCTCAATTCCCACGCTATCGGCACCGACCTCGCCGCCGCCTATATCCCCGCGATAGGCATGGTGATGGTCTGTGTCGGCAACGGATCGCTGTGCATGGTCCCCGACCAGGCCGCCGAGCTGATCGAGATGGTCACCGCGGCTCTGGACTCCCACATCTCCACGCAGGCGGTGGCGTGATGTTCCTGCGTGAGCGCTTCGGATTCCCGCCCCCGCCAGTGCGGATGGAGACCGGTTACGACCCGGATCAGGACGTGATTTTCCTCAAGGTCGGCCGCAAGGGGGTTGGGCTGTCGCCACGAGATGTGTCCTGGCTAATCGAGGATCTGCTGGATTCCGTGAACGAGCAGGCCCGAAATGCAAGGTCGGACAACAGCGTTGCTCGCGACTCGGAGGTGGCGTGATGTACACGTCGTCGCTTCTGCCCCTGGGCGTGGTGTTCGCCGCAGTGATCGTGTCAGCGGCTCCAGCTGCTGAGGCCGTTACCGGTGAATGCTCGATGTTCTGCCAGAACCAGCCGTCGCGTCCGGCTCCTGGCCAGTGCTCGATGTTCTGCGAAAAACCGGCACCTCCGCGCGATGACAGTGCGTGTGGCCAGTTCTGTGTACTGAACAACACCTGGGATCGAGGTGGACGGTAATGAGTTTGGCAACCACCTTGGGTCCGCTGGCAGCAATAGCCGGTGGTGTGGGCATGACGGCACGGATGGCGTACTGGTCGCGGCAGAAACCTGTGGCTCGTGTGGAGACGGTCACCGATTGGGTGGCTGCGGCACCGAACGGGTTGAAGGCTTCGATCCTGGTGTTCTGCGACCGCCGGCAAGAGTTGATGCTGTGGCGTGAGCTGGGATTCGGCTCCGAAAAGGAGGGTTTCCCTACGGTCCTGGGTGTCGAGTACACCGCCTACGGGCTGGATGTGGACGTGCAGATGCGGGGCGGACACAAGGTCAGCGACTGGACCGACCAGGAAACCCTGGACGCGTTCGCCCAGTACATCGGCGTTCCCGAAGTCACTGCGATGTCGTCGTTTCCCGGATTCATCCGCGTCCAGGTCAGAGTCCACGACACCCTCGCCGACCCGGTCCCGGTGCCGGTGCCGGTGGAAGTTCCTGATCATGTGGACTTGGAGGCCGTCTGCGCAGGGGTGTTCGAGGACGGGCAGGGTTGGACTGTTCCGGTCCAGGGCCGTCACATCCTGATAGCCGGTGGTATGGGTTCGGGTAAGTCGAGCGTGTTGTGGTCGCTGGTCAACGGGATGGGTCCGGCGATCCGTTCCGGGCGGGTGGATCTGCGGGTGATCGACCCGAAGGGTGGCATGGAATTCGGGTACCTGGAACCCTTGTGCACTCGCTTCGCCTGCACCGGCGAAGAGGAAATGGTCGGCCTGCTCGAGGAGACCGTCACCGATCTGCAGGAAGCCACGCAACGGTATCGGGGCAAGGTCCGCAAACCCGTTCCTACACCACAGAACCCGCTGGTTGTCACGATCATCGATGAGGCCGCCACTCTCTCGGCGTTCTCCACCCCGAAGATGCAGGCCCGTTTCGAACGCGCTCACGGTCTGCTGCTCTCGCAGGGTCGGGCGCCGCTGTATTCGGTGATCGAGACGGTGATTGATCCGTCGAAAGAGAATGTGCCGCAACGGCAATTGCTTCCGTACCGGGTCGGTATGCGCATGGACGAAGCCGCCCAGGTCGCCATGATCCACGGCCAGGGCGCCCGTAACCGTGGCTCCTACTGCGACCGTATCCCGCACTCAACACCGGGCGTTTGCTACGTCCAGGAAGACGGCAAGGCCGGTTTCGCGCGGGCTCGGGCGTTCATGGTCACCGATGCTGATGTGGACCGGATCGTGGCGCAGTACAAGCCGGTTCCCCGCCCGGTCGACCTGGCCGACTTCGCTCAGGGGCGTGCGGCATGAGGACAGGGTTTGTCATGGAGTGCCACGTGGTCATCTACTGCGACGGCTGCGGCGACATCTACACCGAGAACACCGGCGAAGGCATCTGCTTCGACACTGTCAACCAGGCTGTCGGCTACCTCAACGCCCGATCCGCTGGTGTCGGCTGGGTCTATGACGGCGACAAGGTCGTTTGCGACGGCTGCCAAGCAATGGCCCGCTGCACCGAAGCCGGCCACACCTTCCCCGACCGCCGTGTCTCCCTGCGGCGGCTCACCAAAGCCACTCATCCCCGCACCTGCACCGTGTGCGGCATCCACGAAACCGAGGCCCTGTCATGAACACCAACAGCCGCTACGACGACAACGTCATCGACATGCAAGCCCGCCGCCGCTGCCAGCTGCAAGCCCGTGGCCTCGCCCCTGTCACGGTCGCGGTTCACGTGCTGGCCGAAACCGGCGCACTCCCGGCCTGGGGCACCGATGACTACGACGGTGGGGACTGGGCGGCATGACCAGCCAATGGATCCTCTCCCCGGTCCGTGCCCGCTACCTCGCCTGGTACCGCTACCGGCGTCGTTGGACCCGCCTCATGACCGCCGCCCGCCTCACCCGCCCTACCGACGACGGCACCACCCGAGTCCCACGCTTGTTGTCGGTCCGTATCGGTGAGACCACCGACCGGGTTCGGGTGCGGATGCTCGACGGGCACTGCCCCGCCGACTACGAAAACCGCACCACCCACCTCGCCAACGCCTTCGGTGTCCAAGGCTGCGACGCCGCAATCGTCGCCGCAGGAACCATCGAAATCGTTCTACACCAACAAGATTCGCTCAAATTTGCTGCTCCATCGGACGACGTAGACGACGTGGCATGACCGAACTTATCGACGGAGGCCGGACCAGGGACACCAGCCCCGATCCGGCCTTCAGGCCAAATGCGAAGGGGGACACCACGTTATGACCGCACCGATCATCGGCATCGCCCCCAACCGGGAAACCGCTGCCGACCGACGCGCGATGCCCGACATCAACGACATCGCCGAATCAGCCGCCGAGAAGGAAGGCGTGTGCGCTCGGGTAGTCCCGATGCGGGCGTTCGATCCAATCACCTCCCGCACCTCCTACGTCGGCGCCCCCTGCAAGTCCACGAACGCCACGACCTGCCCGGCGTGCGCGAAAGCCAACCGGTACCTGCGTATGACCCAGCTGCGCGAAGGCTGGTGCGCCGAACACGAAACCGTCGACACCACAACCGAACCGACCCAGGCGCAGCAGGATGTATTGGGCGGTCGCGCGATCCTTTTTACCGATTACCACGACGCTCGCCGCGACGGCGATCATGAACTCGCGGACGCGATCAAGGCTCTGGTTGCCGAGCTCGATATCGAGCTGCGTGAACTCGGTGTCCGCGGTCGGCTCCCGGCTCTGGACGAGAAGCCCCGCCGTAAAGCCAAGTCCACCCGTCGCCGTGACGACGTGCCGGACCTGCCACGTAAGAAGGTCAACAAGGCGCTGACGGTGGGTACCGCCTACGCGAACGGCAAGTACCGGCCCTCGACATTCTTCACCCTCACCCTGGACTCCTACGGGCACATCAACAAGGTCCGCGACCCTGAGACCGGCAAGATGGTGTCTGACGGTTCACCGCGCGACCCCGAGTCCTACGACTACACCCGCCAGGCCCGCGACACCATCCACCTTGCCCGGTTGTTCGACCGGTGGATGCAGAACCTACGCCGGGCGGTCGGCTGGAACGTCCAATACTTCGCGACCGTGGAACCGCAGAAACGTGGTGCCCCGCACCTGCACATCGCTATCCGAGGCTCGATCCCCTCGCAGCTGCTGTATCAGGTCACCGCGGCTTCCTATGTCAACATCTGGTGGCCGCACTTCGACACCCCCGTCTACACCGAGGCGAACATGCCGCAGTGGGACTATTCGGCCGGCACTTTCACCGACCCCCGCACTCACAAGCCGCTGACCTATTGGGATGACGCCCTGGCGGTGATGGACACCGTGGACGATCTCGAACCGGCCCACACCATGAAGTTCGGGGGTCAGTCCAAGGCGGTGCAGATCCTCGGCGGCTCGGAGGAGATGGACACCAAGGTTCGGTATCTGACGAAGTACCTCACCAAGTCCATCGGGGAAGTCCTCGAGACCGACTCGACCCGTGTTGCGGTGCATTACGACCGGCTCCACGCCGAGCTGCAGCAGACCCCGTGCTCGCCTCGGTGTGGTGTGTGGTTGCGCTACGGCATCGTCCCCAAGGGTGCCACCGAGAAGACCCAGCCGGGTAAGTGCAAGGGCAACGCGCACCGCCGCGACACCCTCGGCCTGCCCGGTCGGCGCTGTTTGAACTCGGGCAAGTGGTCGGGCAAGACGATTCCCGATCACAAGGCCGATCGCCTCGACTTCGTGCGCGCCGAGCTCGCCCGCGTCGGCATCCTCAAGCCGGATACCTCGCACCTGCGGATCACCCCGGTCGGGCCTGGTGACAAGGACGCGCCGCCTCGTTCGCATCTGGTGATGGCGCTCGTGGCTGCCCGGATCAATCAACGCGCCGAGTACACAAAAGCCCGCCTCGCCATGGCCGACAGACCACCAGGCGATGGCGGTCACACACCAGAAGTTGTTGTGCCACACGATATTTCGATCATTCAGCAATCGGCAGCATAGAGGGGAACCTTGATGGAGACATACGGAGTCTGGTGGTACACAACCGAGGAGGTTGCTCGGATGTTGAGTGTTGACGCGTCCAGCTTGCGGCGTTGGCGGACTGCTCGCCCACCGCAAGGTCCGCCGTTCGTACAAGTGTCCGATCGCGTGGTCCGCTACAGCGCAGCCGACGTGGAGTCGTACTTGCAAAGCAAGCGTGTCGATCCGATGGCGGCGTGATGGCTGATCAGGTACAGGTGATCCCGCTCGGCGTCCCGGTTCGGGGTGATGTCGAGATCCGGGACCGCGCGAAGTCCTGCCGGGCTCGGGTGCGGTGGGTCGATCCGACCACGAAAAGGCGGTGCTCGAAGTCGGAAGCGTTCGACACTCGCGAGGAAGCGGACGAGTGGATAGATCGCATTCGGCAAGCTGCGGCAAGGGGTGTCGATCCGAAGGCCGCGACGGCGACTCTGGCTGAGTACGGGACTGCGAACTTGGACTTGGCGTTTCGCGGCGTCGAGCCAAAAACGCTCGATCCGTACCGCGCTGGCTGGCGTCGTCGGGTTGTGCCCACTGTGGGTCATCTGCCGGTCACCATGATCACGGCTGGTGTGGCTGATCGGGCCGTCGGCATCTGGATCGCGGATGGGTGCACCAAATCGACGGTGAAGAACACGCTGGCCGCCTGGGTGAGGGTCATGGACCAGGCCGTGAGGGATGAACTGATCGACCGTAACCCGGTGCAGGTGGTGGGATGGCAACGCCAGTTTGCCCAGCACGAGGATGAACTCGATGATCCGAGGTCGTTGGCTTTGCCCGACTGGCAAACACTCACCAAGCTCGCTGCGGCACTTGTCGATGCATCGACGGACAAATATCAATGCTGGGGTGACGTGGTGATCTTCGAGGCGTGCACCGCTACCCGCATCGGTGAAGTGTCAGGGTGCCGAGTGGCCGACATCGACACCGACCAGTGGGTGTGGACGCTGCGCCGCCAGACGACTCCCGGCCCTGGCGGCATGAAGGACAAGGGCACCAAAGGTAGACGAGCTCGCAGGATTCCGATCATCGAGGAGCTGCGACCACTGGTACTCAAGCGGATCGCGGCGGCCAATGATCGGCCGGATGCTCGGCTCTTCGTCGGACCACGAGGCGGCAGGATAGCAACCGGCGTGCTGCGGCGGGCCACACACTGGGATGACGTGGTCGCCAAACTCGGCTACGAACATCTTCGTCGGCACGATCTACGGCACACCGGATTGACCTGGTTCGCAGACGCGGGCGTACCCCTGTATCGGCTCCAGAAGATCGCCGGGCACACCGACCCACGGATAACGCAGCGATACCTCCACCCCGATATGCAGGGGCTCACCGACGACGGGAATCTGCTCTCACAACACCTACGGTCCCCACGTGGTCCCCAACTGCGAGTGGTCGGTGAATGACAAAACCCCTTCCGATACTGGTCGGAAGGGGTTTTTCTTTGTCGGGATGACAGGATTTGAACCTGCGACCACTTGACCCCCAGTCAAGTGCGCTACCAAGCTGCGCCACATCCCGGTTGCGCCCGCGTGCGGGCGCTCGAAAAGATTACCTCAGGGAGGGTCGAGACACCGAATCGCCTGGTTGGCGGCGTGGCGGGGTGGTGTGAGAGTTACAGCGGTGTAACTCGGGCAGCGGCTCGAGGGTCGTCCGCTACAACGAACCAGACGTCGAGGGCGGTGCCGTTGCGGCGGCCGATGAGGCGGACGTTGTCGCCTGCTTTGAGGGGTTTGATGTATTCGATGACGGTGCGGTAGGGCCCGGATATCAGGTCGGTGTGGGCGGCGAGAAGTTCTTCCAGGGCGGCGAGGTAGACGGCGTTGTTGACGTGGTCGAGCCAGTCGATGTCGGCGACGCGCAGCGGGAAGGGTCGTTCGTGGACGGCGGGTTCGTCCGGTGCGGGGATGGGGGTGGTGAGGGCAGCTTTCCAGCGGAGTCGGTGTTCGGTGGTGTCGGCGAGCATGGGGGCCATGAAGCGATCGCTCATGCGGGCCGGGACACCGGATTCGGTGCCGAAGTGGATTAGGAAAGCTTCGGTTTCGACGAGGCCGCCGTTACTGCCGCAGATTTGGACGCGCATGTTGCACCAGCGGTTGGAGAGGCCGGAGCACCAGCGGCGGAGGGTGGCGTGTTCGCCGAATTCGATGGGCTTCAGTACGTCGATGACAGTGCGGCGCACCACCCAGCCGCGGTGGGTGTCGCCGTCTTCGACTGCGTCGAGGTGGTCGAAACCGATATCTTGGAGGTAACGGGCGATGGCGTCGAGGCGTAGGCGTTGGTCGCTGTCGGTGTCCGCGAGGCGCACCGGCCAATCCGTCTGGAACGGGGATCCGGTGGTAGGGCGTTCCGACAGCACGCTGGGAATGACCATGATCCGAATAATGCCAGTTCGGGGCAGTTCGGACGCATTCCGAGCCGCTCGCGTCGCGTATCCGGGGCAATTCGGAGCAATCCGTGTTTTTCGCCGTCATCCGGCGTTGGCAACCGCAGGGGAAGCCGACCGTCGAGCACGCGCACACAACCCCTGCCGCACTCTGTTCCGGGCCACCGCACGGGAACTCCGACCCTCCTAGTTGCCCCGGTCGACAGAGACAAACAGAGACCCGACCGAGGGCGGTAGAAGCCTTCGCGCACTGCCACGCCGCCAACACCGTGGCGAGTGCCCGATCGTCTGTGCGCCCTGAGAAGGGCCACCGTGCGGCGGACCGACAACAGGCCCTGTTCGCGGACGGTCAGGAGACGGACAATTCGGCGTCGCCCTGGTCGAGGATTCGGGCCAATTCGGCGGGGACGGGCATGGGAGTGCTGATGCCGACCGCGGCGCGGCCGGTATTGCCGATCGGGACACGGCCCACCGACGAGCCCAGACCCGCTACCGACAGTCGGACCAGCTGACCGAATGCTTCGCCGCGGTCGTGGCAGCGCAGAGCCAGGCGCAGCATGTGCCAGTGGGCGCGGGTATGCGGCCACGCCCAACGCTGGGACAGGATGTGCGCGCGTTCCAGTGCGTGCCACATTTCATCGAGATCTGTTGTGGTGTAGGCAGATTCCAGGGCGGCTTCGAAGGCGACGCGGACTGCGGACGGAAGGGGAGCCATGGTTTTCCTCCTGGGGTGGTGTCACGAACCAGACTCGTCCAGCGGTGCGTCGGGCGGCTTGAACAAACCTGCTGTCCAGCCGACCGGCAGCTCATCGACCCAGCGAATGCCTCTGAACGCCGATGGCGGAGCGCCGAACATGCTGCGGCACACACGCGTCAGATGGGCGCTGTCGGCGAAACCCGCGCCATGCGCGACAGCGGTCAGCGAGTGGCCAGCCGCGAGCAGTTCGACGGCACGCTGCAGCCGCAACCATCGGACATAGGGCCGGAACGGCAGACCGATCTCGGCAGAGAAGACATGGGCCAGGCGGCTTTCCGACAGGTGCACAGCATGCGCGAGTTCGGCCAGTCGGATGGGGCCGCTGCTCAACCGGTGCGGAAGCAGCCGCAGCACTTCCGACACCGCAGGATGACGCGTCGGACCGCCCGTCGCGGAACTCGAACCAGTCTCGGGCAGCCATTCCATCGCTGAGCCTTGACGCACGATCGAATGCGGCGGATGCCTCACCGAGCTGGATCGCACCGCCGAATTCACCCACGCACATAGGACATCGGGCTCTCGGGGTACCGCACCTACTACCTCGCTCGGTCTGCCGATTCCTGTTGGCGGCTCGTTGCCTGCGCGCGGATGCGGTCCGGTCGCCGGTCGCTGTGGGGCACCAATGGATTGACCAGCGCGGACCCAGCCATCCACCGCCGCAAGCGGATTCGGCCACGTTCTGAGCTCCGAACCCACAGCGGACTCCGGATCGATGTGCACGAGAATCCCATCGGCCGCACCGTGCACAATCGCATGCGGCACATCGGGCGGGATGACAGCGGACCGGCAGACCAGCTGCTCCCCCACCGCGTCCTCGAGCACGATGTCGCCACGAGTCGTGATCACTTGCACGGTGTGATGAGCATGCATGGCCGCAGCACCCACTGCGCCGGTGATCACCAGAAGACCAGGACGCAGCACCGCCAGTCCCGCCCACCGAAGTGGGTCCCCGTCAGCGACCTCACCCATCCCCTCAGTGTCGGCCCGTGCGGGGCGGAGGAGAAATCCGCCCATGAAGGCCCGCACAATGCCTGAGTGCGGAACGGGGCCGAGCCCGCTCCCAGAGTGATCGGACAGCGACTCGGATGGGATCCCCGTCGGGCAAGGAGCTTGCGCTGCGGTGTGCAGGCTCCTAGCAGGGCGTGAGGGGCTCCCAGCAGCGCACCCCCAAGAGCCGATCCCGCTAGTCCCGCTTCCAGGCACCCGAGGCAACCGCGGCGTGCACGTAGTCGGCAAAGTCGATCGGCTCGCGGCCGAGGAGACGTCGGACCGTGTCGGTCACGGTGGCATTTCGGCCGTCGAGGAGAGTGGCAAAGATGTCGAGCATGCCGGCGACCTCTTCGTCGGGCATCCCGAATTCAGATGTCAGCACCGCACCGAACTGCGCGCCGGTGACGGGGACGTACTGGACATTCCGACCGGACTCCGTGGCGATTGCGTCGACCGCGTCGCCGAAGCTCAGCAGTCGGGGGCCGGTCAGTTCGTAGTCCTGGCCGGCGTGCCCGTCCTCCGTCAGCGCGGCGACGGCGATGTCCGCGAGATCGCCGGAGTCGATGAAGGGCTCTAGCACCTGACCGGCGGGGAAGGCGACTCCGCCAGCCGACACCATATCGGTGAAGACGCCCTCGTCGAAGTTCTGGTTGAACCATGCGGCCTGCAGGACCGTCCATTCAACGCCGCTCTCGCGCACGGCCTGCTCGGCCGGAGCCGCCTGGTCTTCACCACGGGCGGACAAGAGCACGAGTCGCTGGACGCCATTCGCCACGGCGAGTTCGCTGAACGCCCGGATGGTGCCACCGGCGCGGGGATCCCCGATGTCGGGGGTGTACATGAGGAACACTCCCTGCACACCCTGGAGCACCGACGCCCAGGTGCTGCGGTCCTCCCAGTCGAACGGGATCTCCGCGGAGCGAGACCCGATGCGGACCGGAAATCCCTTGGCGTTCAAGCGATCCGCTACTCGACGACCCACCTTGCCGGTGCCTGCGGTGACCAGGATGGTGTTGGTGTTGTTCTGCGTTGTTGTCATGCTCCCAGTCAACCCGGACGGGGGGTCGACAGACCATCGGCGAAAGACTCGGCTCCATGTCTGTGCGTCTACGGCACGGAGTCCGACGGCCGAACACTCGTCATGCCGACGGGAATCACGAACGCTCCGTGCGTGAAATCTCGTGTATCAAATCTCGTCGGGCTTCGAATACATCAGCAGGTCATTTCACGACTTCGATTACATCGCCGGGCGATACATGGTGGTACAGCGCCTCGGCACCCTCGGGTGTCATTCGTATGCAACCGTGCGACTGTTCTTCGATCGGTCCGATATGAGTGGCGATGTCGCCGTTGAAGAACACTGCCCAGCGCATCGGCGCATTGTGCATCGTGCTCCAATGGTCTTCCTTCTTGAAAGCGACGCGGAAGACGCCGGGAGGCGTTTCATATCCCGGTCTACCGTGCGAAATAGGCGTCGGGCCGTAGGTCACCTTGCCGTTGTCCAGCAACCATGCCTGATTGGTCGAGAGTTGCATGCATACTCGCGAGGCCTCGGTGGTGCACGGCGCGATGACCGGAGCGGGCAGAGGCGGGATCAATGCTGGTACACCCGGAATGTCTGGGCCGCCCGGCCACAATGGTTCGGCGGAGGCGGGGGCCATGACGGCGAGTCCGGCCGATACGACACCGATGAAAATCATCGATCGGGCCGCCCATTCGAGTAAGCGCTTGTTGCTCATGGCGTTTCTGACCTCTCTACCCATGCCCGTCACCCTGAGTACCGCCTGCCAGGGCGATGGGGCCATCTCGTCGGCACAAGCTCGGAACCAGCTGGAGGTGTTGAAGATCATTGTGAACCGCATTCCTGATCATTGCGGGTTTTCCATTCATATTCACCGCATCAATTGAGTGATCAAGATCGAGAATTAGTCGCAAATAGCGGCGAAAACCCGCCAAACCTTCCGACTGGTCGGAGCTGATGTGTTTATCGCACGATTGCCCCCGCACAACCACATACCCGACCACGGTGGCGGCAAGAACGCGCTACCGTTGCGATCGAGCGCTGATCGCGCTTGCGGCCCGAGTTCATCTCACGGATCGACGAGACCGAAAGGCCGGTTCACGGCGAAGGAGCGACTGATCTTGCCACCAAGTCTTGCACTCCTGTTGTCCACAGCGGTCCAAACCACCATTTCGACCACCGGTTGCGGGTCCCCCATCGACACCGCAGGCGCCCGAGCGGCCGGCCCGCCCGAGACGTTGCCTGCGCAGCGGCCGCGGCCGAGCCGCACAGCGACTCTCGCGGTAGCAACCTGCCTCCGCCACCTCCTGACCGCACCCGAGAAGTCTCTCCTCGACGCCTCGGGTGCTGCCGAACTGAAGAGCGTCGACCGCTTCGCCGGCACACCCGCCACCTCGACTACGCGCAGCCGATGACTCCGTCGAGCAAACGTCGGAAAGTCGGTGCGGCCCTTCTTGTCCTGACGATCTCGTACTACGTCGCCGAATTGATCGTCGCGTCACGCTGGCCCGCACCCCATGCCTATAGTTGGGCACGAAACATGATCAGCGACCTCGGCGTCCCCGAATGCCTCGGTGACATGCGCAAGTACGGTGACGGCACACCCAGCGGCCGGTACATCTGCTCGCCGTGGCACGCGCTGATGTCCACCGAGTTCGTGTTGCTCGGCATCCTGCTACTCGGCGCCGCCATCCTGCTCTCGCCACTGCTGCCGAAAACCCCACTCGGCAAGGCACTTCCGTATCTGGCCGCAATCAACTGTCTTGGCATGGTCCTCGTCGGCACCTTCCCGGGCAGCTCCGGCGCAATACTCGGCGGCAGCAGAATTCGCGCCGTAGCGCATCCGGTGGGCGCGTACCTCGAATTGCTGACCGGCATCGTGATCATGGCGATAGTCGCCTACCTCTACCGGTCGTATCACGCTTACACCGCAATCACTCTCGTGCTGCTCGCCGCAAGCTTGGTGGGCGTGGTCGCCGGACTCACGACCACATATCCGGGCATGGAACCCGGTGCCGCAGAACGACTCGCCATAGATCCTTTCGTCTGGTGGCGGATCACGACCGGTATTGCGCTACTCCTCGCACCCGCGCGATTGGCCACGCGCCGCGCATCGTGAGCGGCCCCGCGAACAGCTCACCTTGCATCTGGACAACGCAGCATCGGTCGCCCCTTCCCTACGACCCGATCTCATCGGGATGTTGGTGTTCGCGAACCTCCGGCCGCTGCAGAGCTACCGAAAACGCGAAGTTCTATCCAAGGCGCGAGGAAGGTCGCGTGGCAGGTTTGGCCCGGTCACGATCGGAGGGGCGCACGCCGTGTCGGCATACGCCCCTCCGAGTACGCAACGGTGACAAACGATTTCGTCGCCGTGGCGCCTACTTCTTGCGCTCGCGCTTCTCGCGCACGCGGACCGACACCCGCACCGGCGAACCGTCGAAGCCGAACTCCTCACGCAGCCGACGCTCGATGAAGCGCCGGTAGCCCGCCTCCAGAAAGCCGGTGGTGAACAGCACGAAGGTCGGCGGGCGGGTCGTCGCCTGGGTGGCGAACAGGACGCGCGGCAGGCGGCCGCCACGCATGGGCGGCGGGGTTGCCGCAACCACTTCCTTGAGCCAGTTGTTCAGGCGGCCGGTGGGGATGCGCTTGTCCCAGGATTCCAGGGCGGTTTCCATTGCGGGGACAAGCTTTTGGACGGCGCGGCCTGTGTGGGCGGAAATATTCACCCGCTGTGCCCACGGCACGCGGACCAGGTCCCGATCGATTTCGCGATCGAGTTGCAGGCGGCGGTCCTCGTCGACGAGGTCCCACTTGTTGAAGGCGAGCACCAGCGCGCGACCGGAGTCGGCGACCATGCTGATGACCCGCAGATCCTGTTCGGTGATCGGCTGCGAGGCGTCGACCAGCATGATCGCCACCTCGGACGCCTCCAGCGCCGACTTGGTGCGCAGCGAGGCATAGAACTCCATGCCACTGGCATGGGAGACCTTGCGGCGCAGACCCGCGGTGTCGACGAACTTCCAGACCTTGCCACCCAACTCGACCAGCGAGTCGACCGGGTCGACCGTGGTGCCTGCAACGTCGTGGACCACCGAGCGCTCGTCGCCGGCCAGTTTGTTGAGCAGACTGGACTTGCCGACATTCGGCTTGCCGACCAGCGACACCCGGCGCGGGCCGGTGCCGCCAGAACCCTCACGCGGGGTTTCCGGGAGCACGGCGAGGACGTCGTCGAGCAGGTCACCGGTGCCGCGACCGTGCGCGGCCGAAACCATGCGCGGTTCACCGAGACCGAGTGACCACAGGGCGGCGGCCTCGGATTCGATCTTCTGATCGTCGACCTTGTTGGCAACCAGGATCACCGGGATCTTGGCCCGGCGCAGCTTCTTGACCGCGGCTTCGTCGGTGGCAGTCGCGCCGACCACCGCGTCCACCACCAGCAGGATCGCGTCGGCGGTGCTCATGGCCAGTTCGGCCTGGCGCGCCACCGACTGCTGCAGACCCTTGGCGTCGGGCTCCCAGCCACCGGTGTCCTGAACCAGGAACTTGCGACCGGACCAGTTCGCCTCGTAGGACACTCGGTCACGGGTGACACCGGGAATGTCTTCCACGACCGCCTCGCGACGGCCGATGATCCGATTGACCAACGTCGACTTGCCGACATTGGGGCGGCCGACCACGGCAAGGGTCGGCATCGGAATATGCGCGTCGACATCGAATTCACCTTCGAGATCGACCATCTCCCAATCGGATTCATCGCTCCATACGCCGTCACCGGCGATAACATCCTCGCTCACTTGGCACCTCCCATCCGGCTCGTCGAAACCTGTAGGCGCACAACGCGAAACAGCTCGTCGATGACTTCGTCCATACTCATGTCACTGGTGTCGACCAGCACCGCATCCTCGGCGGGACGCAGCGGCGACACCTTGCGGGTGGAGTCGAGGTTGTCGCGACGCTGCACGTCGGCAAGCACGGCCTCGTAGTCGTCGCCGCGCCCCTCGCGGATGTTCTGCTGGTTACGCCGCTCGGCGCGTGCCTCCGCCGAGGCGGTCAGGTAGATCTTGGCGTCCGCGTCCCGCAGCACGACGGTGCCGATATCGCGGCCTTCGACCACGATTCGCTGTGCGGCGGAGGTGATGTCGCGCTGCAGAGCAACCAGCAGATCACGCACCTCCGGCACGGCGGACACCGCGGAAACGGCCTTGGTGACGGCATCGCCGCGGATCTCCGACGACACATCGATACCGTCGAGCAAGATGACTTCCCGGCTCGGGTCGGTGCCGATCGTCAGCGGCAGCTCTTTGACGGCCGCACCGATCGCCGCGGTGTCGGTCAGTTCGAGGCCTGCGCGCAGCACGCGCAGCGTCGCCACCCGGTACATCGCGCCGGTGTCGAGGTAGCTGGCGTCCAAACGAGTCGCCAGACGACGCGAGACGCTGGATTTGCCGGTGCCCGAAGGTCCGTCCATCGCGACGACAAGTGGCGAAGTGCCCGATAGCTGCGCTGTTCCGATCCCCAGATCGCTGCGCTCCCGCCCGCCGGGGGCCTCGACCGGAATCTCCACACCGTTCACAACGACACCGCCTCATACAGTTTGCCGACTTCATCGCGACCGAGCACACGCAGCGTGCCGGGCCGTTGATCGCCCAACGCGACCGGACCGATATTGGTGCGCACCAGCCGGGTCACCGGGTGGCCGACGGCATCGAGCAGCCGGCGCACGATGTGCTTGCGTCCCTCGTGCAACACCAGCTTCACCAGAGAACGTCCCTCGCCCAGTTCGAGCACCTGGAACTTGTCGACCTTCGCGGGGCCGTCCTCCAGCTCGATACCGTCCTTGAGACGCTTGCCGACCGACTTGTTGACCTCGCCGTTCACTGTCGCCAGGTAGGTCTTCGGTGTCTCGAACGAGGGATGCATGAGCCGGTGGGCGAGATCACCATCATTGGTGAGCAGCAGCAGGCCTTCGGTGTCGGCGTCGAGCCGACCGACGTGGAACAGGCGTTGCCCGGCCGCGATGCGCTCGGCGACGATATCGCCGACGCAGGGACGTCCGAGGTCGTCGGACATGGTGGACTGCCAGCCCTTCGGCTTGTTCAGCGCGATGTGGACGAGTTCCTCGCGCACCATCACGCGGGTCCCGTCGACACGGACAACGGCGGTCTGTGGATTGATCCGCAGACCCTGCTCGGTGACAATGGCGCCGTCGACCTCGACGCGACCCTGCTCGATCATTTCCTCGGCGGCGCGCCGTGACGCGACGCCCGCCTTGGCGAGCACCTTCTGCAACCGTTCGCCTTCACCCGCAGGCAGCTTGACGTGGCCTTCGGCGACGGGCTCGACGTGCTGCCGCTTGGCAGGCTTGGCGTTGTTCAGCAGTGTCGGCGCGACAACTTTGCGCTCCGGCTTCGGATTCTTGGCCTTGCGTTGGCTCGCCCCGGCTGACGGAGACTGTGCGGGCCGACGCGCGGCGGCGCCTTCCGAGGCACCGCGGTAGCCACCGCCCTGCGACGAACCACGCTGTGCGGCACCGCCTTGCGCGGATCCACGGTACCCGCTGTCGCTGGGCGAACCGCCACGGTAACCGCCACCCTGCGACGAACCACGCTGACCGGCACCACCCTGCGAACTGCCGCGGTAACCGCCGTCGCCCTGCGAACCGCCACGGTAACCGCCACCCTGCGAACCACCGCGATAGCCACCCTCGCTCTGCGAACCGCCGCGGTAACCGCCCTCGCCCTGCGAACCGCCGCGGTATCCGCCGCCCTGCGCGGGACCACGCTGACCACCCTGCGAACCGCCACGATAGCCACCACCCTGGGAGGAACCACGGTAGCCGCCCTCGCCCTGCGAGCTACCCCGGTAGCCACCGCCCTGCGACGAACCACGCTGACCACCCTGCGAACCACCGCGATAGCCACCGTCGCCCTGCGAGCTACCCCGGTAGCCACCGCCCTGCGACGAACCGTGATGGCCGCCCGCTCCCTGTGAACTCCCCCGTTGCCCCCCTTGCGGACCGCCGCGGTAGCCCCCGCTCTGCGAAGATCCGCGGTCGCTTCCTCCCCAGGAAGCTCCGCGCTGTGTCTCTCCCCGTTGTGCCGAGCGGGCTCCTCGGGAGCCTGCGTCACGGCCTGCGCCGCCTCTGGTGGGCTGGTCGCTTCGTTTTCTACGATCCGGTGTGCCATCTCGGCGAGCGGGCGTATTCATGTTGTCCTGTCAGTCCTCGGTGCCGAGGTCCAAATCGGCCTCGGCGGGTTTCCTCAGCCTGGTGTAACGGGGATCCGTGTCCAGGCTCTCGTTGATCTCATCGATCAGGTCGACGCCCGGAAGTAGGGGCGCCAGTGGCGGCAGATCGGTCAGCGACGGGAGTCCGATCCGTTCCAAGAACAGTTCGGTCGTGCGGTACTGCGTACCGTTCGTCTCCGGGTCGACCCCGGCCTCGGCGATCAATCCCCGAGCCAGCAGGGTTCGCATCACCCCATCGACGTTCACGCCGCGCACCGCGCTGACCCTGGTTCGGGTCACCGGCTGACGGTATGCCACCACCGCCAGCGTTTCCAACGCCGCCCGCGTCAATTTCGACCGGGCGCCGTCGAGCAGCATCCGTTCCACATACGGCGCGTACTCGCTGCGAGTATAGAAGCGCCAACCGTCCCCGACGAAACGCAGATCGATACCACTGCCCCGCGCGGACAGTTCCGCCGACATTTCCCGCAGTGTGCGATCCACCCGCGCCGGGGTGTCCGCCAACGCGTCTGCCAGCAACTCTACCGGGGCCGGAGCGTCGACAATCAGCAGCATGGCTTCCAGCGCCGACCGCAATTCGTCGTCGTCGAGCGACTCGGGGGTGAACTCCGCCACTGCGTCGCTGGCGGAGTCGTCTTCGGTGTGCTCGCCGGAAGCTGTCGCTCGCGGTGCATCGGCGTCGTCACGGTCGGGATCTGCGTTCGGACGACTCTGCGCACCGGCGTCGGCGGTGCCGTCGTTGTCCGCGATCGCACCCGCGGCTCGAGCATCGCCCGCCGAAATGTCGACGGTGACGTCGCCGTTCTCGCTCACCCGTAGTCCTCCTCGATAGTTACGGCGTCGGCCGTCTGCACGGTGTCGTCCTTCGGGTCGCCGATCCAGCTGACCGAGAGCGGGCCGAGCGGGTCGGGCTGGTCGAACTCGATCGTTTTGCCGCGGTACAGCTCCAACAGGGCCAGAAAACGGGCGACGATCTGGATCGGCACGTCGCAGTCGACCACCAGTTCACCGAAGGTGGTCCAGCCGCCCGGTCCACGAAGCTTCAGCATTTCGAGCACGATGGCGGCCTGCTCGGCGACCGAGATGGCGTGCGAGTGCAGGTGGTCGAGGCCGACCTTGGGCACCGGGCGCGGCCGGAACGCCGCGGCGGCGATGGCAGCGAACTCGTGGGCGTCGACCCCCAGCGTCACCTCGGGCAGCAACTCGGCGAAGCGCTCCTCCAACCCGACCGCACGCGGGTAGCGTCGCAGCGCGACGGCCTCCAGCTCACCGAGCAGCTCGGCCACCTGCTTGAACGCGCGGTACTGCAGCAAACGCGCGAACAACAGGTCGCGCGCCTCGAGCAGTTCGAGGTCCTCGGCGTCGGTCATCTCACCCGACGGCAACAGCCTGGCCGCTTTCAGGTCGAGCAATGTGGCCGCGACGACCAGGAATTCGGTGGTCTGGTCCAAGATCTTGTCGGCACGCAAGGCCTCCTGCTTGCCGCCCTCCGCGCTCGCCGTCAGCGCCGCTGTCAACGCCTTCGTGTAGGCGATGAACTCATCGGTGACCTGGTGCAGCGCCACCTCGGTGACATCGAGCTTGCGCGAGCTGATCAGCGTGAGCAGCAGATCGAACGGTCCTTGGAAATTGCTCAGCCGCAGATGGAAGCCGGTCTGCTGACCCGAATCGCCCGTACCGACGACAGACTCCGAGCCGAGCGTTTCCGTGGTTGACGATGGCGCCGGCTCAGCCGCTCGCGTCACCGGCCGGACCGGTGGATGACTTCCCGCGCCATCGCCCGATATGCTTCGGCCCCAGCAGATTTCGACGCCCAGGTGGTGATGGGTTCGCCCGCGACACTGGCGTCGGGGAACCGGACGGTGCGCGAGATGGCCGTATCGTAGACCAGATCGCCGAACACCTCGACAACGCGCGCCATCACCTGGCGCGAATGTAGTAGCCGCGCATCGAACATCGTCACCACGATGCCGTAGAGGCTCAGCCTCGGGTTGAGCCGATCGCGCACCTTCTCCACGGTGTCGTTGAGCAGTGCGAGCCCGCGCAGCGAGAAATATTCGCATTCCATCGGGATGATCACACCATCCGAGCAGGCCAGCGCGTTCACCGTGAGCAGGCCGAGCGACGGCTGGCAGTCGATGAGGATGTAGTCGTAGCGGTCGCGCACCGGCTCCAGCGCCCGCGCCAGCGTCTGCTCCCTACCCACCTCGTTGACCAGCTGGATCTCCGCCGCCGACAGGTCGATATTGCTCGGCAGCAGGTGCAGGTTCTCGACGCGGGTCTCCATCAGCACGTCTTCGATGGACACCTTGGAACCGATGAGCAGGTTGTGCACCGTCAGATCGAGATCATGGTGAGCCACACCCAATCCCGCCGACAACGCGCCCTGCGGGTCGAGATCGACGAGCAGCACCCGCCTGCCGAATTCTGCGAGCGCCGCACCGAGGTTGATAGTCGAGGTCGTCTTGCCGACGCCGCCCTTCTGGTTGCACATGGCAACGATCAGGGCGTCGCCGTGGCGCTCGAGCGGAGCCGGGTCGGGAACCACACGCAGTGGCCGCCCGGTCGGGCCGAGCGCCGCGTCTTCAGGGACCGGTTCAGCGCCGCTGCCCCACAGCGTCTCCGCCGCGGCCGCCGAGTACGGACCCTGCGGGGTATCCGTAAGCGGCTGCGCCCCAGCACTGATCGGCGGCTCTGCCGCACTGGCTGTCGTCACGATCCGCTGCTCCTTATACGTTCCTACCCGTTGCCTCGCCGAGCGTAGCGAGGCCGATCGGGCCCGACCTCGCTTTCGTACGGTCCAGCTCTCGAAAGAACGCTACCGCTTGACTGTGTCCAACTACCGCGCCTCAGCGCGGCGTGTTCGCAGTGAAACGTTACCTCTCACTCTCTCACCGCCACTCGGGTCCGCCGTCGAAATGGACGTCGAACCGGTCGTGTAGCTCGTCCATACTGTCCCAATCCGCCTCGCCTCGGGCGATGCGACCGAGTTGCCGGAAGTATTCGAACCGGACGATACCCGGTGTGAGCACCGCCAGGAACTCTGCCGGGCCGTCTGCCGAAGCACCGAACGCGTGCACCGTGCCCGGCGGGACCACGACCAGGCCACCCGAGGACACCGACTGAAGTTCGCCGTCGACAAGGAATTCCATGGTTCCTGCGAGCACGTAGAAGATTTCCGTCGACTTGGTGTGGTGATGCGGACGTGTTCCGTTCGCGCCCGCCTGCAGGACGAGCCGATTGGCTCCGAACAAGCCATCGGAGTTCTCGCTGTCCTCCAGCAGCCGGAAGGAACCGCCGCCGGGCAGCGACACCGCTTCGACGTCCGACTCGTGGACGATGAAAGCCTTTGACATTCAACTCACCTCACTTGTTCAGCTGACACAGCGACGAGCCGACACAGCAACGACTCGACACGGAAAGCAAACGGACCGAGGTCCATTTTCTTCCTCGGCGTCCGAAGAAGTCCGATTTCCGCCAACCGGCCAAGCTGAATTCGCCTGAGATACGCCGGGTCTCGCGGTTCTGGGCCACGCCCGGCTAACGCGCGCGTGGATGTGCGGTGGCCCAGACCTCGCGCAAGGTGTTGACGGTGACCAAGGTGTAGATCTGTGTCGTCGTGACAGACGCGTGCCCGAGCAGTTCCTGCACCACGCGCACATCCGCCCCACCGTCGAGCAAATGTGTTGCGAACGAATGCCGCAGCGTGTGGGGGGAAACCGTCGCACCGATGCCGGCACGTTCGGCGGCCGTCTGCAGAACCTGCCAGGCCGTCTGCCGCGACAGCCTGCCCCCGCGCGCGTTCAGAAAAAGAGCGCCCGCATTGCCTTTGCCGCTCGCCGCGAGCACCGGCCTGCCCCGAACCAGGTACGCGTCCACCGCGGCGAGAGCGGGCCTGCCGATCGGCACCATGCGCTGCTTACCGCCCTTGCCATGCAGCACCGCCGCGCGCTCATCGGTGTCCAGGTCATCGACGTCCAGCCCGACCATCTCCGAGATCCGTGCGCCGGTCGAATAGAGCAGCTCGAGCAGTGCACGGTCACGCAGGCCGCGTGGCCCGCCATCGGTTCCGGCCGCGACATCGAGAGCCTCGGCGTCCATCGGTCCGCCGCCCGCGGCCTCCAGCAACCGCAGCACCTGGTCGTAGGGCAGCGCTTTGGGCAACCGCCTGCCCGGTGCGGGCGGCTTCACCGCATGTGCGACATCGGTCGCGGTGAGACCCTCGGCCGCCGCGAACCGGTGCAGCCCGCGCACTGCGATCAGTGCGCGGGCCACCGAGCCTGCCGCCAGCGGCGGATGATCGGCACTTCCTGCCCGCAACGCCGTGGTGAACTCGGCGACATCGGACTCGGCAACCGTGTCGAGCCCGATGACACCACGACCGGCCAGGAAATCTCGGTAGCGCACGAGGTCACGACGGTATGCGCCGAGAGTGTTCCGCGCGACGCCACGCTCGACCGCGAGATGGTCGAGATAGGCGTCGATCTCCCGCGCGAGCATCACCGAATCCCCGGTCAGTCTTCGGACTGCCGCAAAGCCGCCTTACGGCGAAGGAACGCGGTGGGCTGACCCGGCCACGGCGCGTCGGCGGGTCGTAGCTCGGTGCTGCCCGCCCGTGCCGCCGCAAGCGCCAGCACCCCGGCGACCGCCGTCGCGTTGACGATCTCACCTGCCAATGCGGCCCGGACGGCCGCATCGACCGGCATCCGGACCAGCTCCAGATCGGCTTCCTCGTTTTCCGGCTCGGGCTGGTGGGTTTCGTACAGATCCCGCGCGAGATAGACCCGCAGCGCCTCATCGGTGAAGCCGGGTGACAGCGCGACATCCACCAGCACTGACCACTCCCGTGCGGCCAGACCGGTCTCCTCGGCGAGCTCACGCTCGGCCGCTTCGAGCGGATCCTCGCCCGGCAGATCGAGCAGCCCGGCGGGCAACTCGAGCAGCCTGGTGCCGAGCGGGTGCCGGTACTGCCGGATCAGCACCACATTGTCGTCGGCGTCGATCGCGGCGACGGCAACCGCACCGTGGTGCTCGATCACCTCACGCTCGACGACCCGACCACCCGGCATCGCCACCTGATCCAGCCGCAGCGCGAGGATGGCACCGCTGTAGACGGTCTTGCTGGACACCGTCTCGAAATCGTGGCTACCCGGTCCACCGGCTTGCTCGGTCACTACGATCCCTGATCCGCGTCCGCGAGCTCTTCTTCGGGCAGGTCGACCGGAAGTCGCTCGGCCAGCTTGTATTTCAGCGCGGCCGCGATGAGCGCGGCGAACAGCGGGTGTGGGCGGGTCGGACGGCTCTTCAGCTCCGGGTGCGCCTGGGTGGCGACGAAGAACGGGTGCTTGTCGGCGGGCAGCTCGACGAACTCGACCAGGTGCCCGTCCGGCGAAGTGCCGCTGAACCGCAGTCCGCTGGTCGCGATCTTGTCGCGGTAGGAGTTGTTCACCTCATAGCGGTGCCGATGCCGTTCGGAGACCTGCTCGGCGCCGTAGGCCTGCGCGACCACCGAGCCCTTGGCCAGGGTGGCCGGATATGCACCGAGGCGCATCGTGCCACCGAGATCGGCCTCACCAGCGATGACCTGCTGCTGGTCGGCCATGGTCGAGATCACTGGATGTGGTGTGTCCGGCTCGAATTCGGCCGAGTTCGCCTCGGCGAGACCGACCGAACGCGCCGCTTCGATCACCACGCACTGCAAACCGAGGCACAAACCGAGCAGCGGCAGACCTCGCGTCCGCGCGTACCGGATCGCGCCGACCTTGCCCTCGATGCCGCGAATGCCGAACCCGCCGGGGATCAGCACCGCATCCACATCACGCAGCGCGGCCTGCGCGCCGGCCGGGGTCTCACAGTCGTCGGACTGTACCCAGCGAATGTTGACCTTGGCCCGCGAGGCGAACCCGCCCGCGCGCAGCGCCTCGGTCACCGACAGGTAGGCGTCCGGCAGGTCGACGTATTTGCCGACCAGCGCAACCTCGACGGTTTCCCGCGGCGAGTGCACACGATCGAGCAGATCCCCCCAGACGGTCCAGTCCACGTCGCGGAACGGCAGCCCGAGCTTGCGCACCACATAGGCGTCGAGGCCCTCACGATGCAGCACCTTCGGAATGTCGTAGATCGACGGCGCGTCCGGGGTGGATATACAGGCGTCGACGTCGACGTCGCACATCAGCGCGATCTTGCTCTTGAGGCCCTGCGGCACATCCCGGTCGCAGCGCAGGATCAGCGCGTCGGGCTGGATGCCGATGCTGCGCAGCGCCGCCACCGAGTGCTGCGTCGGCTTGGTCTTGAGTTCGCCCGACGGAGCCAGGTATGGCACCAGCGACACGTGCAGGAAGAAAACGTTCTCCCGGCCCACATCATGGCGCACCTGACGGGCGGCCTCGAGAAACGGCTGCGACTCGATGTCGCCGACGGTGCCGCCGATCTCGGTGATCACCACGTCCGGGACGTGTCCCTCCAGATCGGGGCCTGCCATCGCGAGGATGCGGCTCTTGATCTCGTCGGTGATGTGCGGGATGACCTGCACGGTGTCGCCGAGGTACTCGCCGCGCCGCTCCTTGGCGATCACCGACGAATACACCTGCCCCGTAGTGACATTCGCGTCGCCGGACAAGTCCCTGTCGAGGAACCGCTCGTAGTGACCGACATCCAGGTCGGTCTCGGCGCCGTCCTCCGTCACGAACACCTCTCCGTGCTGGAACGGATTCATGGTGCCGGGATCGACGTTCAAGTACGGGTCGAGTTTCTGCATCGTGACGCGCAGCCCGCGCGCCGTCAACAGCTGACCGAGGCTGGAGGCGGTAAGACCTTTACCCAATGAGGAGGCGACACCACCGCTGACGAAGATGTGTTTCGTCGCTGTTCGCGCCTGAATCCGTGTTTGACCCACGGGTCTTCACGGTAACACGAATCCGCAGTTCCGACCGCACCACACGCAGGTTTGCCACCGGGTCGCTGCATTCGGATTGTGCGCGCCGCCGACAGTGTTCACAGCGTAGTTGTGGTGCGCCCGCCCGAAGCCGCGCCACCGCACCGATTCACCCCGACCACGACTGTGAGAGACGTCGCCTCGACACGATAACGGTATCGCGGAGCACGCACTGGTCGAACGTGTACAACAGCGGTCAGTGCGGCAGGGCGACGAGAGTGAGGGAATTCGCCTTGGTACCGGTGCCGTAGCGGCCGGCGCCGCCCCGTAATTGCTCGCTGAGACCGAGGACGGTGGTGACCCGGCCGATTTCCCGGTCGAGGTTGTCCACGGTGGTGACTGTGGTGGCCAGGGCCGCGTCGGAGCGGGTGGCTGCGATAGGGCCCGGTGCGTCGGCGGCCCCGGAGCGGCCCGCCAGGACCGCACCCGCGCCACGGCCGCGGAGGGCGCCCGCGAAACGGGCGATGTTCGAGCCCTGACCGTTCTCGTTCGAACGGGCGCCTTCGCCGGTGATGACGACCGCGAGTTGCGCCGGGTCGACCGGAGTATCGCCGTAGGCGAGAAAGCCGCCGCCGCGCAGCGTCTCCAACGCGAGGCTCAACTCCTGCGGGGTGCTGCGGGGTTGCGAGTTCGCGGGATCGAGCAACAGCACGAGGCCGAGCAGATCGCCCGCCATGCTGCCCTGATCGACCGCTCCACTGCGCAACTGAGCGCCCGCGGGGATGACATTGGTGAGGGTGGTGCGCAGTCGGTCGCCCTCGGTGGTGTCCAGGAGGGCTTCGGCGAGTGCGATCTTGCCTGTCACGGTGGCACCGGAGGTGTCGAGGCCATTGGTGACGGCTTCGATGTCGGCGGGGTCGGCGTCGGGGGTAGTGAACACCACAACGCTATGGTCGATGAGGGTGCCTGGGAGGATCCGGCTCGAAGAGCCTGCGATGAAACGGTCGGCGGCGTTCAGCTCGCCAGATAGTCGACCGTTCTGTTCAGAGATGGTGTCGACCTGTTTGCGTAGATCGGTCTTATCTGCACGCAACCCGTGCAGCAGGTCCGCCGCCACCGTCTGCGAACCGAGCACCACGCCGACGGCCAGCGCTAGGAAGATCGCGACGAGAGAAACGGCGTGCTGTCGTAGCGAAATCATCGACGCTCCTGGGTTTCAGCGGTACCCCCACGCCCGGCCGGGCTGATGAGAACTGCGCGATGGTGTCTCATCAGCCCCTCCTGTGTAGCGGTCGCCCGATCATTTGCCGACCAGGCCATGCGCCCATAGCGCGAAGCGGTTCCAGGTGTCGATGGCCCAATCGAGCACCTCTGCGCCCATGTGGGAGGCGAGCATCGCGACGATCACGGCGATCAGCGCGGCGAGCACGATCATCGCGATCGCGATGCCGGACACACGGTTGCGATACAGCGTGGCAACGGCGGTGGCGTCCATCAGCTTGGCGCCGACCTTGAGCCGGGTGAGGAAGGTGGCCGGGTTGCTGTCGCGGCGGCCACGATCGAAGAAGTCGTCCAGCGAGGCGGCGGCGCCCGCGGTCACGATCAGCGACGCGCCGTGATGGTGAGCCAGCAACAACGCCAGGTCCGCAGGCGAGCCCGAGGACGGGAAGGTCGTCGCACCGATACCGAGATCCTGAATGCGCTCCAAGCCCTTGGCGTGGCCGTCGGTGTCCGCGGGCAGAATCATTTCGGCGCCGGACTTCAAGGTGCTGGTGGTGATTTCGTCCGGATCGCCGACGATCAGGTCGGGCCGGTAGCCCTGCTTCATGAGGGTGTCCGCGCCGCGTCCGACTCCGACCATGATCGGCACGTACTCCTTGATGAAGGGCTTGAGCGCTTTCAGTTCGGCCGCGTGGTCGGGCCCATCGGCCACCACCACGACATGCCGATGTTTCATCACCAGGTCGAGTTCCGGAACGCCGATGCCATCGATCAGCAGCGCGCTCTCGGTGCGGAAGAACTCGATAGTGTTGCCCGCGAATGCCTCGAGGTGATCGGCGAGTCCGTTGCGGGCCTCGATCATCCGGTCGTTAATGCCGGCTTCAGTCAGTTCGATACCCTCGACAAGGACCTCGGGCCCTTTCCTCGTCAGCTTGTCCGCGTAGACAATGCCCTCGTCGATGCGAACCTTGGCGCCATCCTTGATTTTGCTGAACGCATCCGAGCTCACGGTGTCCAGCAGTACTATTCCTTTGGCCACCAACATTTCCGGGCCGAGATTCGGATAACGTCCAGAAATCGACGGCGAGGTATTCACCACCGCGGCCACACCAGCCTCGACGAGCCGATCGGCGGTGAGCCGATCCAGATCCATCTCGTCCAGCACCACCACATCACCGGGTCCGACTCGCTCGAGTAGACGCCGGGTATTGCGGTCGACCCGGGCGATGCCGGTGAGCCCTGGCAACGTTTCGGTGTTCTTCGACAACAATGCCAACATCTTCATAGGCCCGATAATGGCTGCCAGCCCTCAACCATTGGTGGAGGCGCGCCGCATCATCGGTCACATTCGTCACTGTGATGTCACCAGTACATCGCTGAAAAATCTTCGCTCATGTCGCCAAGAATGTTCTGATGGCTTCGTCGCTGGAGAGATGGTTAGCACTGACGGTGACGTCGATCGTTGGGTAGTTTCTCCGCACAGCGCCGGCGATACTCAAGAGGCGATCGGCGAGTGCTGCCGGGTCGCGCAGCGACTCTTGCCGAAGGCCGTCGAAGCCGGGGAACCCCGTCGGCGACCAGAGTTACGTCCGGGTTGTTGATGATGTTGTCGTAGGTCAGAAACTCCACGCTGACGATCTTGGATGTGTCTATGCGGCCCGGGGTGGTGAATACGCGGTCGCTGACACCTTCGATGAAATTTGCGGCCGAATGCCCCTCTTCCGCCATCGGATTCACACGGATACGGTTACCGTCGATACCTAATACCATGCCCACCGGATGGAACCGCATCGTGCCGTCACGGACATCGGTCCAGCTTGTGATCGTTCCATACACGCCAGCAATGTCATCGCCATCGGTCAGGTATACAACGTCTCCAGCAGTGCTGTGCGACGCTGTGCGGATATAGCCTTCCTCGGCTGCGGCTTCTTTTCCTCGAAAAGCCTTGGGAAACACTTGATCGACCTGCCACAGGCGTGCTCCGTTATAGAAGCGATCCGGTGATGCGGACCCGGATTTCAACTGCGGATTCGGGAATGACGGGTCGCCGGTATCGAAATCGTTGCGAAATCCCTTGTCGCCGTTGGAAAATACTCCGGCAGCACCCTCGGCCTCGCGAGCGAAGGGCCTGATGCCATGTTCGGAATCAGCCCTTGCCAATCTCGTAATTTCGTTGCTCAAATGTTGTGCAAATCGGCCATATGTCCGCGCAATCAATTCGGATCTGATCAGCAAAACAACACCCTCGGCCTGATCGCCGCAGTTTCCTCGTCTTCTCCTGGCACCGTCGCCAGCATCTGCGTGGCCCTGTGATCCACGACCGTCAGCGGTACCCGAGATGCGGCCGAGTTGAGCCCAACGCCGCCATCAGGGGGATCTTGTCCTTACATATCTGTTGGCAGGGGGTTGTTGGTGGCGTTTTCACCTGGGCTGATTGGATTGGTCGCGTTGGACTGTGCCGTAGATGGTGGGCCGGGAGTCACCGTTCGGCGAGGTCGGCGATGATGTAGGCGCCGGTGGGCACGCGCGCAGCTCATTTCGCTGCTTGGTCGAGAGCTTGGGTTGCCGGCCGCGGAATGCCCGTTTGGCGCATGCGACAGGCATGCCCTCACGGGTGCGCATCCGCAGCAGGTCGACGTCGAATTCGCCGAAGGTGGCCAGGATGTTGAAGAACATCCTGGCCATCGGATCGTGCGGATCGTCGGTCTGTCTGCCGCGGGACAGCTTGATGACACGGGCGACCATTTCGTCACCGATTGCTCGCACATCCGGGACCGACCGGGCGAGCCGGTCTCGTTACGGCACGACAAGTGCGTCGCCGACGCGGACCGCCGCGAGGGCCTCGCCCAGCCCAGGATGCTTGCGGTTGACGCCCGGTCGGTTGCGTCGAGACGATCGGTTGCGCTCGATCGGTGTGGCGACCGAGGTGACGCAGACCATCCGAGTCGAAACAAGCGTAGGAGTGCAGATTCCATCAGCTCGATCGACGACCTGCTTCATCAACCGAGCGATGCCCTTATCAAACAGAATGCAAATCCTATTCACCGTGAGGTACAACCTGCGGCGACGCTATGCGATCGGACACCATTCTCCGCCGCGCGAAGCCCCGGACAAACTACCAAGAGGTAGCATCCCCACGCTGCCCTGTTCCAGCATAATCCACACGCGCAGAAGAACTTTCGCCCCTATTCCCAATGCTGTCGAATCGGAGGCGATTGCGATCCCAAGTACGGGAGTCCCGCGGTTCCGGACAGTACCCGTATGCTGCGGGTCACAGATATCTCGAAGAGGAGACATTTTATGGCCAGCACCACCGTCGACGCTGTCATCGAGGCCCCGCGCGAGGTCGTATACCGGCTTTTCGCCGAGCGCGAGAGCATCAGCCCCTACCTTCCGGTCCAGGTCAAGCTGACCAAGCCAGGACTGACCGAGCGCGAAGGCGTCGGTGCGCAGCACCTGATCGGCGTCGGCCCGCTCGGGGTCACCGAAGAGATCACCAAACTGGTGCCGGGTGAGCGCATGGAGTACAAGATCGTCAAGGGCGCTCCGGTGAAGCGGCACGTCGGAGTCGTCACCTTCACCGACGCCGACAACGGAACCCTGGTGTCCTACACAATGGAATCCGAACCGAGCCTGCCCGTGCCGTCCAAGATCCTGGAGTTAGGGCTGCGCAACCTCATCTCCCAGTTCATCCGCGGCGCGCAGAAGGCCGTGCGCTGAGCTGGTAGCCGGCACCCCTGGGATCCCCGTCCGCTGCCGATCCCAGGGTGCGCTTCCAGGCGACTGTCAGGCCGACGCGCGTTCGGAGCGAGCGGTCTCGAGGAGCTCTTCCGCGTGGGCTCGCCCGGTCTCGGTGTCGTCGAGCCCCGCAAGCATGCGGGCCAATTCGATCACTCGCTCATCTTTCGTGAGCGCGCGAACCCCACTGTTGACCTTGCCCTTGCCGTCGTCGGATTTGTCCACCACCAGATGCGTGTCGGCGAACGCGGCGACCTGCGGCAAGTGGGTCACCACGATCACCTGATGGGTGCGCGCGAGACGCGCGAGCCTGCGGCCGATCTCCACCGCGGCCCGGCCGCCGACGCCGGCGTCGACCTCGTCGAACACCATCGTCGCGCCATGGTCCGAACTGGCGAGCACCACCTCGAGGGCCAACATCACGCGCGAGAGTTCACCACCGGACGCGCTCTTGCTCAGAGGCAGCGACTGTGCGCCGGAATGCGCGGACAGCCGGAACTCCACCTCGTCGACGCCGGATGATCCTGCGTGCAGCTCTTGTGCGTCGACCGTCAGCGGCGCGGAATCCTGAGGGCTCGCCGGCGCCGGGCGCACCTCGACCTCGAGCCGCGCTTTCCCCATCGCCAGCCCACCCAGCTCGGCGCTCACCGCGGCGGCGAGTTTGCCCGCCGACTTGGTTCGCGCGGCAGTCAGCTTGCGTGCCGACTCCCGGACCCGGTCCGCGGCGATGTCCACCTCAGCGGCCAAGGCGGTCAAGGCCTCTTCTGAAACATCGAGTGAGCCGAGCCGGGTACGCGACTCGTCCGCCCACTCGATCACCCCGTCGATATCCGGGGCATATTTGCGAGTGAGCGTCTTGAGTTCGGCCTGCCTGGTGAGCAGCGAGTCCAGTGCACCGGGATCCGACGGCAGATCCGAAAGATAGCCGCTGAGTTCGGTGGTCAGATCGACCACCAGCGCGATGGCCTCCTGCAGCCGAGGCGCGAGGGCGGTCAGGGCCGGATCGTCGGCCGATTCCACCCGGGCCCGCGCCACACCGAGCAATTCCAGTGCGCCCGAACCGTCTTGGGGCGAATCGGGAGAACCGGCCAGTGCGTGGTGCGCTGTCACGGCCGCCTCGCGCAGGGAATCCAGGTCGCTCAGCCTGCGCACCTCGTCCACGATGCGTACATCCTCACCAAGCTCCGGTGCGATGGCGTCGATCTCGGTGAGCGAATACTTGAGCCGGTCGGCCTCCAGCGCGAGTTCTCTACTACGCGCGGTGCGTTCGAGGAGTTCGGCGCGGGCATCGAGCCACGACCGCCGGTGCACCTGATACTTGCGCAGCAACGGACCGACCGTATCGGCGGCGAACTGATCCAGTGCGGACAACTGCTGATCCGGGCGCTGCAGCCGCAATTGGTCGTTCTGGCCGTGCACGGTGAGAAGTGGGGCGGTGAAATCGGCGAGGACCGCGGCGGGTACACCGCGGCCACCGAGATGGGCGCGCGAACGACCATCACTGCCGACCGTCCTGATCGCGATAATGCTGCCGTCGTCGTCAGCCTCTGCCGCAGCCGATTCCAGCACCTGCCCGACCTCGGCACGCGCGGCATCATTGACGTCGTCGACGGTGAAGCGACCCTCCACCACAGCGCGCGCCGCACCCAGCCGCACCCGGCCCGCATCGGCCCGCGCGCCGCTGAGCAGGTGCAGGCTCGTGACCACCATGGTCTTGCCCGCACCGGTTTCACCAGTGAGAACTGTCAGACCCTCATGGAATTGCGCAGTGGCGGTCGAGATAACACCAAGTCCATCAATCCTGATCTCTGTCAGCACGTGTGCTCTCCGTTCGCCGTCGGCCACGCCAGCCTGTCACGGGCAATTGGAACTTGCGCACCATCCGATCCGCGAAAGGCGCGGAATCCAACCGCACCCAGCGCACCGGCTCGGCGCCGCGGACCGCTTCGACCCGCCCACCTTTCGGCAGCGCGAGGGTACGCCTGCCGTCGAGGAAAACTATCGCATCATGTCCGGTCGCAACGGATTCCACCGCGATACGCGACTCCGGGCTCGTCACCAGCGGGCGCGCGAAAAGGGCATGCGCATTACTCGGAATCACCAGCAGCGCTTCCAGTTCCGGCCATACGACCGGGCCGCCCGCGGAGAACGCGTACGCGGTCGAACCAGTGGGCGTCGAGATCAGGATGCCGTCACAGCCGAACTGCGACACCGGACGTCCGTCGACCTCCAACACCACCTCGAGCACACCCATCCGTGCGGCATTCTCGATACTTGCTTCGTTCAACGCCCAACCGGTTTCGACGATCTCGTCGTCCACCCGGACGGTGACGTCGATCGTCATCCGATCCTCGATGCGGTAATCCTTGCGGACCACCTGGGCCAACGCCTCATCCAGGTGCTCTGCCTCGGCCTCGGTCAGAAAACCGATGCGACCCAGATTGATTCCCAGCACCGGCACCGCGGCGGGCCGCGCCAGTTCGGCGGCACGCAGGAAAGTGCCGTCACCACCGAGGACCAGCACCATCTCACAACCCACCGCCGAATCCGGGCAGTGCTCCACCACCCGAACCGGATAACCGCCGGGCGCCGCCACCGCCGAAGAGCCTGGCCCGGGGGCCTCACAATCGAGATCGACATCGAACCGGGTGCCTTCCGCCTCATCGGCGAGCACCCGCAGCCCGATCCCGGCATTGGCGAAGATCTTGGCCACCCGATGGGCGGTCTCGATGATCTCGGCGCGGCCGGGATGCGAAACCAGCAGAATCTCCCGGCCAGCGGACTCGGCCGGCGCCTGCGCGTTCACTGTGGACCCTCCTCAACCGCATGCTCGACGAGGGCCGCGACCTGCTCGCCGTCGTACTCGAACTGCTCGTCTTTACGCAGCCATAAAAAGTATTCGACATTGCCCGACGGGCCGGGCAGCGGGCTGGCAACTACCGCTCGAGTGCGCAGCCCCAACCCCGCGGCTGCGGCCGCGACATCGCGCACCACTTCGGCACGCAGAGCCGGATCGCGCACGACGCCGCCGGAACCCACCCGTTCTTTACCCACTTCGAACTGGGGTTTCACCATCGGCAGCAGGTCTGCGCCCAGCGCAGAACAGGCGGCGAGCGCAGGCAGTACCAGGCCGAGGGAGATGAACGACAGATCGCCCACTACAAGCTCGACCGTGCCACCGATCGATTCGGGGGTCACGCTGCGGACATTGGTGCGATCGAAAACCCGCACCCGTTCATCGTTCTGCAGTCGCCAGATCAGCTGGCCGTAACCGACGTCCACGGCGACGACCTCGCGTGCGTGTCTCGAGAGCAAGACATCGGTGAAGCCCCCGGTCGACGCGCCCGCATCCAGGCAGCGCTTACCCGCGATCGTCAAACCCTCGGGTTCGAACGCTTCGAGCGCACCCAGGAGCTTGTGTGCACCACGGGAGGCCCAAGACACCTCGTCAGGTTCGTCGCGCACCACCAGCGGGGTGCCCGTTTCGACGGCGGTCGCCGGTTTCACCGCGACCGTTCCAGCTATCAGGACGCGGCCCGCGCCGATCAGCTCGACCGCGTGTTCCCGCGATCTCGCCAACCCGCGGCGAACCAGTTCGGCGTCCACCCGCGCGCGCCTGGCCACCTCAGATCTTGTCCACCGTAGCCAAGGCCTGAACCAGCACCTCGTGTGCCTGCTCCAGGATGTGTGCCCGCCGCGTGATGTCGGTGCCGGTTTCGGCACCCTCGGGCTGACCGACCCGCGAACCGAGCTCGGCGAGCAAGCTCTCGACATCGGCGCGAATCCGAGCAGGATCGGCCGGTTCCGGGCGCCCTTGTGCGCCAGGCAGATGCCGGCCCGGCATCGGGACCCCCGGGCGGGGTCCGTTCGAGCCGGGGCCGTTCGAGCCGGGGCCGTTCGAGCCGGGGCCGTTCATCCCGGGTCCATATGGGCGGGGCATCGGAGTACTCATCGTGATGTCAACGCTATCGGATTTCCGAACCCGACGCGCGCACCGTCACGGCTCGCCCCGGGTTGCGCCGCAATCGTGCGGTCAAGTCGGCAACCAGGTCGGTGGCGGCCGGGTCCGGTTCGCCTGCCACAGGCGGGTGATTCAAGGCGTCCAGCGATTCCGACACATAGGTCGGGATCAGGTCAGCCGGGGCGTCGCGCAGCTCGTCGAGGCCGCTCACGCCGGTCAGGACCAGCAGCGAATCGAGGCCGACCCGGTTGGCACCCTCGATGTCGGTGTCGAGACGGTCCCCCACCACCAGCGCATTACGGGAACCCGCCCGCACCAAGGCGTCCTCCATCAGCGGCGCGTAGGGCTTGCCCGCCACCAGCGGCGCACGACCGGAAGCGGCTCGCAGGGCCGCGACCATCGCACCGTTGCCCGGCGCGAGTCCACGCTCGTTCGGCAAAGTCTTGTCGGTATTGGCGGCAACCCACAGGACATCGGCGCTCAGCGCGTAGGCCGCCTCGGCCAGATCCGG
Organism: Nocardia sp. NPDC051463; assembly: GCF_040681975.1. Classification (NCBI taxonomy): domain Bacteria; kingdom Bacillati; phylum Actinomycetota; class Actinomycetes; order Mycobacteriales; family Nocardiaceae; genus Nocardia; species Nocardia sp. NPDC051463. Next base: position 3,441 of record NZ_JBFBAB010000038.1, on the reverse strand, counting down.
CCATGCGGTCGTCGGCGAATGTCCTTGTACAACAGCATCGGGGGTGGTGCCGTTGAAGCGGCGGACCGAACGTAGACCGACGGCATCCACCTCCGCGGCAAGATCATCGGTGCCGACGATCAAGACAGTCGCGCCGGAGTCGAGTCGCTCCGCGAGCAGTCGGGCCGCCGCCTGCGCACTGGTCACCACATCGTCCATCGTTGCGGGGAAGCCGAGTTCGGCCAGATGCTGTGCGACCGCGTCCGGCCCCCGGCTCGCATTGTTCGTGACGTAGACAAGCCGTTGCGGCACGCCCGAATTCGCCAGCGCCGCGGGGGCACCTTCGATCACCTCGGGTCCGCGGTACAGCGTGCCGTCCAGATCCAGCAGTAGGGCTTCGTAGCGATCTCGTAGCCGCTTCACACCACTCTCACTTCATGTCACCGTCGGCAGCCCTTGCCGAACTCTTCGCCCCTTGCACCATTGCCCGGCGACCTGCTCCGCGGGGCAGCACACGGCCGCAGCTCTCGGAGGCACACAGCACACTACGCCCACCGCCCGACAGCAAAGCACGGCCGTCGACGCCGGTCACGGCCGACCGTAGAGCAACCGTGCTCGGGCGAGATCCACGAACCCGCCCGGCGGTAGGTGTAGGAAGTACTCCAGCTGCCACGTCTGTGTGGCACGGGCCTGACGGTTCGTGGTGTCCGCCCACGGCGGATAAATCCGAAACCCACGCTTACCACCCGAACCATCAATGGAGACAATATCTTTCGTAGCCAGTGCAGTGCCAGGAAAAATAAACTGGCCGAAGTGGCTTCCGGTGCGGGTACTGATGACGAACAGCTCGACGCGATCGGCGATATCGAACGGCCGGATCGGTCCGCCCACCCCGCGCTGCCACACGGTCACGAACTGACCGACCTTTTTCGGCGTCGATTTACCTACTCGGAACCGTACCGACCGGCCGTCCACCGTGAAAGAGTGCGCCGCATACTCGGCGCTCTCCGGTTCTGCCACCGGCATAGAACAATCGAGCCCGAGAGGCTCGAATATCAGTGCTTTCGCCGCAGCCAGATCATCATGAGTCAACCAAGGTTCCCTCTGCACTACCGCACTCCGCCTACGCTCGGCATTCGATCTCTCGCCAGAACATTCCGCTCGACACTCCGCCAGTACTCACAAGCCTCCGCGACCGGTCTATTCGGTTCAGCACACCGACGGCACTCGGAGGCTGGGGGTACCAGAATGTTCCGGTCAGCACTCCACCTGCACGTGCACGCCTCCGCAACTGGTCTATTCCACGCCGTACTGCCACGGCACACAGAAAACCGGTATCGCCGATCAGGTACATATTCAACTCCGACCCCCGTCGTCAGGCGAAGTCGCCGAACAGCTCCGCACCGGACTCCGACGGCGCTGAGAAGCCCGAGTCGCGGGACAGTTCCGCTCTGCAGTCCACCGGTGGTCGCAAGTCTGTATCGCTGGTCGGTTCCGCATCGCACTTCGGCGGCCCTCAAACACTCGAAACAGCGGATGGTTCCGCTACGTACCCCGCTGGCGCGCGGACGCTGGTGGTGCCGATCAGCTCCGCATCGCGCGGTGACAGCACTCGACAGCCGGTTTCGCCGGACAGTTCCATACCGCGCCGATCCTGCGATCAGACGTCGGTCTCGCCGGTCAGTTCGGCCGCGCGGTCTTCGGCGTCGGTCTCGCCGTCCAGGTCGGCAGAGGCGGCGTTGAGGAACCAGGTGAGTCCGTCATCGGTTCGGCCCGCGGCCACGAGTGCGTCGGCGTAGGCATAGAACAACCGGGCCGCGGCCGAGCCGGTGCGGGACGGGTCCAGATCGGAAGTCTGCAAGGTGACCACGGCCTGGTCGTACTGGCCGAGGTCCATACGGGCGCCGGCGACCACAATGCGCAGCTCGCTGGCCTCATCACCGCTCAGGGCGCGGGCCTCGTCGCTGCGGCCGAGTTCGATCGCACGCTCGGGGCGGCCGAGACCGCGTTCACAGTCCGCCATCACCGCGAGCAGACCGGAGCCGCCGGACATCCGGCGGGCGGTACGCAACTCGGAGAGCGCCTCGGCCCACTCACCCGCGTGGTACGCGGTCACACCCGCGGTTTCGCGAACCACGGCAATGCGGCCTGCGCGTTGCCGTGCCGCGCGGGCGTGCGCGAGTGCGAGGCCGGGGTCATCGTCGATCAGTCTGGCCGCCATGACCAGATGGCGGGCGACGGCTTCCGCATTGGTCTTATCCAAGCTCAGCAGGTCACGTCGAACCGCAGGTTCGAGATCCGAGGCCTGGATGTCGTCCGGCAGATCCGGCTCCTCGGGCCGCGGCGGGCGTCGATCCGACGACTGGCCGCCACTTCCCGCGCGAACACCCTCGCCACCACGACGACGGTCTTCCGAAGGACCGTCCCCACGCTGAAATGACCCGCGCTCCGATCCGCCACGCTCGCCGGACCGTCCGAAGCCTGCACGTTCACCAGAATCACTGCGCTTGAAACCACCGCGCTGACCGGAGTCCGGGCGGTTGGCCCCACGATCGGCGGAGCCGCGTCGTGAATCACCGCCACGATTGAAGCCACCACGGTCGCCGGAGCCACCACGGCCGGAGCCACCGCGCTCACCGGAATCACCACTGCCGCGGTTGGTGCCGCCGCGCTGACCCGAATCACCGCCACGATTGAAACCGCCACGCTGACCGGAGTCACCGCCACGGCTGAAACCGCCACGCTCCCCGGAGTCACCGCCGCGATTGGACCCGCCACGTTGACCTGAGTCAGCACCACGGTTGAATCCACCACGTTGTTCACCGGAGTCGCCACCACGGTTGAAACCGCCGCGCTCGCCGGATCCTCCACGCGGGCCGGAACCACCTCCGCGATTGAAACCGCCACGCTCGCCCGAATCCTCGCGGCGCTTGAAGCCGCCCGCTGAGTCACCTCGCTGGTTGGAGCCTCCGGAGTCGCTACGCCGGTTGAATCCACCACGCTCACCTGATCCGCCGCGCTGGCCGGAATCACCGCTGCGTCTGAATCCTCCACGCTGCTCCGAGCCCTGGCCGCCGGTGCGATCACGCTCAGGACGGTTCGAGGATGAGTCACCATCGCCGCCACGTGCAGGGCGCTCGCCGCCTGCACCACGCTGGCCGGAACCAGAGGCGGGAGTGTCACGCCGGAAGGACTTCCGGTTGTCGTTCTGTTCCGACACGGTGATCCCTTTCTAGGTTCCGCAAAAAAGTGGTCGGGCCCCACAAATTGAATCACGTGTCGATGGTGGGGCATGGACGCGGAGGCGTGCGTTGGGCACGACAAGGTGCTCAAACGCCGATAGGGGACCCAGATTCTGGGTCCCCTATCGCGAATGATGTTCCGGCGGTGTCCTACTCTCCCACACCCTGTCGAGTGCAGTACCATCGGCGCTGGCAGGCTTAGCTTCCGGGTTCGGAATGG
>NZ_JBFBAB010000037.1:0-66865 GCF_040681975.1 Nocardia sp. NPDC051463 | reverse complement strand
AGTCGGGGACGGCACCCGACGCGCCCAGCACTGCCCGGTAGTTCACTGGTGAGCGAACCGTTGTGGGCGGGATCGTGGTGGGTTGTTCCTGGAACCCGCCCAGCTCGGACCGGTCTGGTGCGCGAGGTGACGTTGGGGTGGTGCAGAGCAGTGCTTGGTACGCCGTGTGCCGTACGCGGCTCTCTCTTCCGCAACTCGAGTACACAAGCACACATCTTCCGGCGTGCAGACTGGCTGGGAGGGATTGTCGAGATCACACGAAGTACTGTGCGGTTCGACTTCGAAAGACGCTCTGGTCGTGGCTATTCGGTGATGATGGCAAGAGCGTCGATCTCGACGAGCATCTCTGCGCGCGGCAGCCCGGTGAATACCGTGGTGCGGCTCGGCAGCACATCGCCGGTGGTGTTGGCGGTGACGAATTCGCCATACGCGTCGTTCATGGCGGTGAAGTCGTCGCGGGTGGTGAGGTAGACGCGCAGCATCACCACGTCGTCGAAGGTGGCGCCTCCGGCATCGATGATCGCCTTCACGTTGTGCAGCGTCCGAATGGTCTGTGCCGCGACATCACCGGGGAACAGATAGTCGTTGGTCACCGGATCCACCGGTCCCTGGCCCGAGACCTGGACGAACGGTCCCTTGCGGACACCCTGGGAGAAGGTGTGCGCGGGGGCGGGCGCTTCGGTGGTACGAATGGCGATCTTGTCGCGCATGGTCTGCCTCTCCTGTGGTGGTCTCAGCTGGGGGTGGGGACCCGGCCGGTGGACCAGCCGAGCTCGGTGGAAATGGCCGCCGCCGCAGCCCGCAGCCGCGGCAGTTCGGCAAGCACCTGGTCGTGGTCGAGCAGCATGTCGGGCACCGACATCGATACCGCGGCAACGACCGCGCCGGTGCCGTTGCGCACCGGAACTCCGATGCAGTTGACGAAGCTCTCATGCTCCTCGTGGTCCTCCGCATAGCCTTGCGCGGCAACCAGGTCCAGCTCCGCGAGGTACTGCTCGGAAGTACGGATGGTGCGCTCGGTGAACGTGCGGTAGTCGAGGCGCTGTGCGATGGACCGCCATTCGGCCCGCGGCTGCGCGGCGACGAGCACCTTGCCGACGGCCGTGCAGTGCAGTGGCGCCGGTCGCCCGATCCGGGAGTACATGCGCACGCTCTGAATCGCATCGAATTTGTCGATGTATATCGCTTCGCCCGATTCATAGGTCGCGAGGTGAATCGTCTGTCCCGTAGTCGAATTCAGTGCGCTCAGGTGTGGGCGCGCGATGGTTCGGACGTCACGCTGTTCCAACGCCCGATTTGCCAACTCGAACAACTTCGAGCCCAAGACGTACTGATGCTGGCTGTCATGAGTGACGAATCGCTGTGACTCCATGGTCTGTAGCAGGCGCAACACCGTCGACTTGTGCACGCCGAGCTCGGTCGCCAACTGCTCGAGGGATCGCGAATCCTCCCCGAGGGACAGGAGAATGGTCAACGCACGCAACAGACTCTGACTCATGACTTTGCCCTAACGCTCATAACGCCACATTGTGGGCCACAACCGCCTCGGCGTAATGCACTCCGGCCCAGGCGGTCTCGTCGAGAATTGCCAGCGAGTGCAGTACCTCGGGCGACGGTAGTTCCGCGATATCGCCGGTGCCGGTCAATGCCGCGGCGGCGCACAGATGCCCGAACCGCAGCCGCTGGGCCAGCGGACGCCCGTGCAGCAGTGCCGCCAGGTATCCACCCGCGAACGCGTCGCCCGCACCGATCCGCTCGGTGATGTCGAGTCCGAGCGCGGGCATCTCTACCCGCTCGTGGCCGGAGAATCCCGTCACCGAGTGCTCGTTGTTCTTGACCACCAAATGCTCGGGCTCCGGGAACAGGGCGCGCAATCGGTCCGGATCGTCGACATCGAACACCTCGCCCGCCTCGTCGGCGCCGAGAAAGACCACATCGCTGTCGCGCACATGCCCGGCGAGTACATCCGCCGCCCGCTCGAGCCGTCCGGCCCACAGCGTCGGTCGGAAATTGAGGTCGAAGCTGACCAATCTGCCGTGGCGCGGCATCGTGATCAGCGCCTCGGTGAGCTCGGTAGCCGACTCCGACAACGCGGTGGTGATCCCGGTGAAGTGCACGACTTCGCAGCTGTCGAGTACACGGGCCGCGGCGGTGGCCGCGAGATCGGTCGCGGACAGTGCGCTGGCCGCAGACCCGGTGCGGTAGTACAGCATCCGGCTGACTCGCTCGGCCAGATCTGTCGCCTTGCCCGAACCACTGCCGCGTTCCTTGATGTAGACCGCGGTAGGGCGGGTCGGATCAGTGACGACCGCGGACACGTCCACACCGCGATCGGCGAGATGCCCCACCAGGTACCGGCCGAACCCGTCGTCGCCCACTCGGGAGATCCAGGCCGCGTCGATGCCCAGCTGGGTCAGCACAGTAGCCACATTCGACTCGGCGCCGCCCGCGGTGCGCTCGAAGATGTCGGAGTCTTCCAGTGGGCCGGGTCGCGCCACCAGGACGGCAAGCCCTTCCCCGATGGTCACCGCTCGCGAGCGGGTCGATGTACGCCACCTCACATCGATCTCCTTTCTGCCCTTGCGGCCACCGGCCATCCCGTGCAGAATAACCACACTAAACACGATATGCAACAGACGTTGCAAAATACGCAATGTATGAAGTGCATAAAATGAGCGCGAACTCGGGGGCATAAAACTGCGGACCCCGTCCGAGGGAAGGAACGTCGTGACGATCGACGAGAAAGCCGTTGCCGCACTGGAAGATCGAGTGCTCGGTCCGGAACACAAGAGTCTGCCGCCCGCGGCGTGGGGCCGGACGGTTCGGGAGTTCCTCGACTCGGGTCCGCATCTCGAGGAGTTCGAGACGCCGGTGCTGACGGTGGATCGGGCGGCGGTCGCCGCCAATGTCGCGGTGATGGCCGACTGGGCGCGAGCCGCGGGTGTGCGCCTGGCTCCGCACGGCAAGACCACCATGGCTCCGCAACTGTGGGCCCAGCAGCTGACGGCGGGCAGTTGGGGTATCACTCTGGCCACCGTGTGGCAGGTCCAGCTCGCGCGTTCCTTCGGCGTCGGTCGCATCGTGCTCGCCAACGCTCTCGTCGATCCGGTCGGTTTGCATTGGCTCGCAGTGGAATTGGCGCAGGACCCAACTTTCGAGTTCGTCTGCTGGGCCGACAGCGTCGAGACGGTGATGCTGATGGATGAGCATCTGCGCTCGGCGCCGGGGCAGGCCGGGATCCGGGTGGTCATCGAACTCGGTGGCCCGCGCGGCCGCACCGGTGCGCGGACAGTGGCGGAAGCCAAGGCCATCGCCGTCGCGGTGGACCGCTCCGCCCGGCTCACCCTGGCGGGCGTCGGCGGCTACGAGGGGGCGCTTGCTCACGACCGCACCCCGGACGCCATCGCGGCCGTGCGCCACTACCTCGACGAACTCGCAAGACTGCACCGTGAACTTGCCGCAGATGGCCTTTACCGCGACGGTGCGATCATCACCGCGGGCGGCAGTGCCTACCCCGATCTGGTCGTCGAGTGCCTGGCCGGATTCGCCGATGAGCAAGGCGCGCAAGGTATTCCGACCACCGTTGTGCTGCGCTCGGGGGCCTATATCATCCATGATGACGGCTTCTACTCGGGTATTTCACCGCTGGCCGCACCGCGAAGCGATCGGCCGCTGCGTTCGGCGATGCACGGCTGGGCGCGGACGGTGTCGCGACCGGAGCCGGAGCTCGCGCTACTGGACGCGGGGAAGCGCGATCTTCCCTTCGATGAGGGGCTTCCTGTCCCGCAACATGTTGCGGGACAGGAGGACTCACTGAACCCGGCCGCGGCGGTGTCGGCACTCAACGATCAGCACGCCTTCCTGCGGCTGCCCGGTAGCACCGCGGTGGAGGTCCCCGTCGGCAGCGTGGTGCGCCTCGGCCTCTCGCATCCGTGCACCGCATTCGACAAATGGCGGCTCATTCCGGTGATCGACGATGCCGACGCCGAACGTCCGCGCGTCGTCGACCTCCTGCATACGTTCTTCTGACGCCCATGACCGAATTGTTGTTTCGCGACATCGACATCGTCGATGGCACCGGCGCACCGCGTTTCCGCGGTGACGTGCTCATCGATCGGGGCCGGATCGCCAAGATCTCCGGGCCGCGCACACTCACTGCCGCCCGGATCCTCGACGCCGCACCGGGATCGGTGCTTGCTCCCGGCTTCATCGATATGCACGCGCACTCGGATCTGCATCTGCTGACCGAGCCCGGTCACTTCCCGAAGATCAGCCAGGGCATCACTACCGAGGTCCTCGGACAGGACGGGTTGTCCTACGCTCCGATCGACGATGCCGCCCTGGCCGTGCTGCGGCGTCAGATTGCCGGGTGGAACGGCAATCCCGCGAATCTTGAATTCTCCTGGCGCAGCGTGGCCGAGTATCTCGAGCGCCTGGACCAGGGCATCACACCCAATGCCGCCTACCTGGTGCCGCAGGGCACGCTGCGGCTGCTCGTCGTCGGCAGTGCCCAGCGTGCGGCGACCGTGGCCGAAATACGCCGGATGCGGGAGCTGCTCGCGCAAGGTCTGCGCGAGGGTGCGGTCGGCATGTCGAGTGGGCTCACCTACACACCGGGAATGTATGCCGACACCAGTGAATTGGCCGCGCTGTGTGAGGTTGTCGCGGACTTCGGCGGGTTCTATGCCCCGCATACCCGCTCCTACGGTGCGGGCGCACTCGAGGCGTACGCGGAAATGATCGAGCTGGCGCGCAATACCGGCTGCGCGCTGCATCTCACCCACGCCACCATGAACTTCGGCGTCAATCGTGGTCGGGCACCAGAGTTTCTCGCGTTGGTCGACGCGGCTCGTGCCGAAGGCTGCGACATCACGCTGGACACCTACCCATATCTGCCCGGCGCGACGACGCTGTCCGCGCTGCTGCCGAGCTGGGCCATGTCCGGTGGACCGGATGCGGCACTGGCCAGGATCGACGACCCCGCGCTGCGTGCCCGAATCGCGCTGGACGTCGACGTGAACGGCTCCGACGGCTGCCATGGCGTCACCGTCGAGTGGGAGACCATTCAGATCAGTGGCGTCGCCAATGAGGAACTGGACCGGTATGTCGGCAAGACCATCGATCAGATCGCCGCCGAGAGCAGCGTCGCGCCGGTGGCGGTGTTCTTCGACCTGCTGCGCCGCGATCTGTTCGCCACCACGATTTTGCAGCACGTCGGCCACGAGGAGAACGTGCGCGCCATCATGGTGCATCCCGGGCATATGGGCGGCAGCGACGCGCTGCTGGTCGGTGACCGGCCGCACCCTAGGGTATGGGGCACCTTTCCCCGTTACCTCGGCCATTACGTGCGTGAGCTCGGAGTCTTCGAGCTAGAGGACTGCGTGCACCACCTCACCGGCAGGCCGGCCGCGCGGCTTCGGCTCAGCGATCGCGGGCTCGTCTTCACCGGGTACGCCGCGGATCTCGTGCTGTTCGATCCGGCCGCGATCACCGACACCGCGACCTTCGACAACCCCAAACAGCAGGCGCGCGGTATTCAGCACGTGCTGGTCAACGGTGAGTTCGCGATCGAAAACGGCGCGCCGACAGGTGCACTCGCCGGCCGCGCGCTGCGCATGGATGCCGCCAGGAAGGAGACATATTGAACACCGACGCTCTCGATGTGATCCGCGCCGACCGGGTACTCAGCGTGGTGCGCGCGCCGGAGATCCCGGACCCGGCGGCGCTGGCGGATGCTCTGGCGCGGTCCGGCATTCGCGCGCTGGAACTCACCTTCACCACACCGGGTGTGCTCGGCTCGCTGCGCGCGGCCGCCGCGACCGAGGCCGCCGTGCTCGGCGTCGGGACGGTGCTGACCGCCGATCAGGCCGAGGCGGCGATCGACCACGGCGCTCGGTTCCTGGTCACCCCTGGCCTGCGCCCCGCGGTCGCCGCCGTCGCCACCCGGCGCGGCATCCCGGTGGTGATGGGCGCTTTCACGCCGAGTGAGGTGCTCACCGCGATCGACCTCGGTGCCGCCGCGGTCAAGATCTTCCCCGCGCGGGCGCTGGGTCCCGGCTATCTGAAAGACCTGTACGGTCCGTTCCCCGACGTGGCGCTCATCCCGTCGGGCGGCGTCAACGCGGGCAATGCCGCCGAATTCCTCGCCAACGGAGCTGTGGCCGTCACCGCGGGCACCGATGTCGTTTCTCCCGCCGACGTCGCCGCGGGCCGCTGGTCCGACATCGCCACGCGCGCAGCGTCATTTGTTCGATCCATGAATTGAGAGGTACCCCCGTGAGCGAGCCCATTGAACACAGTGCCGAGCGGCGTATGCCCTGGCCCAGCGCCGGCGAGGCACAGATATGAACGCCACCGCCGACTGGCTGCGCACCACGACCCCCGGACTGCTGGTGCTCTGCGGTCTCGCGATAGCCGTACTGCTGCTTGCCATTATCAAGGTCAAACTGGAGCCGTTCATCGCGCTGCTGCTCACCGGGCTCGCGCTGGCGCTCGCTGCCGGCCTTCCGGTCTCGAAGATTGTCGGCACGGCGATCAAACCGGGGGATTCCCTGCTGGAGACCGGCTTCGGTGGCATCCTCGGCCACATCGCCGTCATTATCGGCCTCGGCACGGTGCTCGGCGCGATTCTCGAACGTTCCGGTGGCGCCGATGTGCTGACCGGCAAGCTGCTGAGTGTGTTCGGCGAGAAGGGCGCCCCGGTGGCGATGGGTCTGCTGGGGCTCATCTTCGGCATCCCCGTCTTCTTCGATATCGGCATCTTCGTGCTGGCGCCACTGGTTTACGTCGCCGCCAAGCGCGGTGGACGATCGCTGGTGCTGTACGCGATGCCGATGCTCGCGGGTCTGTCGATGACGCATGCCTTCCTGCCGCCGCACCCGGGACCGGTCGCGCTGGGTGGCCTGCTCGGTGTCAGCCTCGGCTGGCTGATTCTGATGGGATTCGTCTGCGGCATACCGGGATTCATCGCCGCGGGCATTGTGTGGGGCAGCTACATCGGCAAACGGGTGCAGGTGGAGGTTCCGGAGGAGTTCCTCATCCGGCCCGAGACCCAGCACACAGCGCCGATCGTCGGTGACGGCCCCGGCACGGCTGTGGGGTCCGGCTCGACCGTCACGAAAACCGAGACAGCCGCGCCTGCCGTCGCGGTCATCGGCGGCATCATTGCTATTCCGCTGCTGCTGATCCTCGGCGCGACCTTCGGCACGCAGTGGCTGGACAAGAAGTCGCAGCTGCTGCAGGTGCTCACCTTCCTCGGTACGCCCGCTGTCGCGCTGCTCATCGCGGTCCTCGTTGCCTTCTACGTGCTCGGTGTGCGCCGCGGTTCCAGCGTGCAGGAACTCAGCACCCTCACCGCGGAATCGCTGCGGCCCGTCGGCATGCTGCTGCTGGTCGTGGGCGCGGGCGCGTTCTTCGGAAAGGTCATCTCCGCCACCGGGATCGGCACCGCGCTGGCCGACACCATGTCGGCCGCGGGTCTGCCGGTGATCGTGCTGGCCTACATCATCAGCTGCGGCCTGCGCATCGCGCAGGGTTCGGCCACCGTTGCCATCGTGACCACCGGTGGCATCGTCGCACCGCTGGTCGCGGGCCACGGCTATTCGCAGATGGCGATCGCGTTGATCGCCATGGCGATCGCCGCGGGCTCGATCATTCTCAGCCACGTCAACGACGGTGGCTTCTGGATCATCGCGAAGTACTTCAACCTGACGGTCAAGCAAACGCTGCAGACCTGGACCGTGCTCGAAACGGTGCTGTCGGTGGTGAGCTTCGCGGTCGCAGCGGTGCTGTTCGCGATCGTCAGCTGACTAGCGCGCGAACGATCTTTTCCAGCCCGGTGCGTGGGTCGAACCCCGGCACCGGGCTGGTCAGTTGATGGAGTAGGACGCCATCGAGATAGTCGACGAGTAGCTTCGCGACCGTTGTGCCGGGGGCGACGGTGCGCAGCATCGACGCGATCCATTCCGTCAGCCGTTCGTGCCCGCGCTGCACGGAGGTTTGGAGTGCCGGCATGGTCTGGGCCTCCAGGAACATCGCGTAGCGCGCGAGTGTCCTGGTGCGGTCGACGGTGACCGCGTGGATGACCAGTAAGGCGAGCCCGTCGACGAGTTGATCGACGGTTGTCGGTGCCGGTATCCGGCTCAGCGCTTCCCAGTCCACGTAGTCGCGTTGTTCGAGGCGTTCCGCCACGCCGCAGAGTAGGGCTTCGCGCGTGCGGAAGTAGTTGGATGTCGAGCCGGACGGCATACCGGAGTCGTCGTCGACGGCACGATGGGTGAGGGCGCGCAGTCCGCGCGATCCGAGTATTTCGATCGCACTGTCCAGGACTGATTCACGCTTCGTGGGCACCGTTGGATACTACATCAGTAGTGACTTACACTACATTGGTAGTGCAGTAAACTACATCTGTAGTACGTTCACATCGGCGCCGCGCCCGACCCGGGCGCCGGAGCCGTAACTGATCGAAGGGGAACGTGACATGTCCAAGGCAGTGATCGTCGGCGGTGGCATCGGTGGTCTTGCGACCGCCATCGGATTCATTCAGCGGGGCTGGGAGGTGGAGGTCCTGGAGCGGTCCACTCGCATCGCCGAGGTCGGTGCGGGTTTGTCGCTGTGGCCCAATGCTCTTCGTGCACTGGACGCACTCGGCCTCGGTGAGGAAGTACGAGCACGAGCGATCGAGGACGGTGCCTCCGGAATCCGAGATAGTAAGGGGCGCTGGCTATCTCGCACCGACCTGACCGCCGTCCGAGCGCGGTATGGGAGTCCGATCATGATGCATCGTGCCGACTTGCTGGATATCCTGCGTGCCGCCGTGCCCGAATCCGCGCTGCGCACCGGTCTCTCGGTGACCGCGGTGCGGTCCGACGGCACGGTCGTGCACTCGACGGGAGTGTTGCGCGGTGACGTGATTGTCGGTGCGGACGGCATCCACAGCGTGGTGCGCGAGGCGGTGTGCGGCGAGATCACGCCACGGTACAGCGGGTACGGCGCGTGGCGCGTGGTGGTCATGCCGACCGAGCCGATGGGTGACATGGGGGAAACCTGGGGTCGCGGTGAGCGTTTCGGATATGGCGCGCTTGCCGACGGCAGGGTGTACTGCTTCGCGACGGCCAACATGCCCGCGGGTACGCCGGGTGGGGGACTCGCCGAACTGCGTCGCCGGTTCGGGACCTGGCACGACCCGATTCCGAGTCTGCTCGCGGCGGCCGACGAATCCGCCGTCCTGAAGCATGATCTCTACGAGCTTCCTGCCCTGAAGACCTATGTTGCAGGACGGATCGCGTTGATCGGCGACGCTGCGCATGCGATGACCCCCAACCTGGGGCAAGGGGCCTGCCAGGCGCTGGAGGATGCCGTTGTCCTCGCTCGGGTGGCCGCCGAAGATGGTGACCTGACCCGCTACGACCGGCAGCGCAGGCCGCGCACCCAAATGATCGCGGCTCGCTCCGCGCGTATCGGCACCGTCGGTCAGCTGTCGTCCGCGCCTGCGGTGGCGCTGCGCAACGCGGTGCTGCGGTTGGTCCCCGCTGGGGTGCAGTTCAAAGCCCTTGCGCCAGTGCTCGATTGGGAGATCTAAGTCGATTTCGGCTCAGTACTTGAACGGAACGATTCATTCCGCTATGATTTGAGTAGAACAGAGTATTCCGTTTCAATTAGGAGTTCGATCATGACCGCCGCCATCACGCCCTTCGGCATCGATATCTCGCAAGCCGACCTCGACGATCTGCAGAACCGGCTGGCCCGCACCAGGTGGACCGACCAGATCGCGGGCTCCGGCGATACCTACGGCGTCGGCGTCGACCGTGTTCAGCACCTCGTCGGGTACTGGCGCGACGGATTCGACTGGCGCGCGGTGGAAGCGGCCCTGAATGTCTACCCGCAGTTCACCACCGAAATCGACGGGCAGAACATCCACTTTCTGCACGTGAAGTCCCCGCAGGGCGACGCCTTCCCGCTGATCCTGACCCACGGCTGGCCCGGCACCTTCGTCGAGTTCCTCGATGTGATCGAGCCGCTGACCGCGGCCGGGTTCGATCTGGTGATCCCGTCGGTGCCCGGCTACGGCTTCTCCGGTCCCACCGCCGAAGCGGGCTGGAACGATACCCGCATCGCCAGGGCATGGGCCGAGCTGATGCGCAGGCTCGGGTACGCCAGGTACGGCGCGGTCGGCAACGACGGCGGCTCGGCGATCTCGCCCGAGGTCGGTCGCGTCGACCCGGAACATGTTGTCGGCGTGCACGTCACACAGGTGTACTCGTTCCCGTCGGGCGACCCGGCCGAGCTGGTCGACCTCGACGACGACGAGAAGCAGTCGCTGGCGACGCTGGATTGGTTCGTCAAGAACAAGATGGGCTTCAATGTTCTGCAGTCCCAGCAGCCGCAGACACTGGCGCACGCGCTGATGGATTCCCCGACGGGTCTGGTCGGCTGGAACAGCCAGTTGCTCGGTCCCGATCTCGACGATGATTTCGTGCTGACCAATATCGCGATCCACTGGCTCACCGGCACAGCGGGTTCGGCGATCCGGCACTACTACGAGAAGGACAAGGCCGACCGTCCCACCGAGCCGAGCACGGTCCCGGTGGCGTTGTCCGGCTCGGCAGGCGACTTCCACGGCATCCGCCGCTTCGCTGAACGTGACCACAACATCGTCTCCTGGAAGACCCACAACGTCTTCACCCACTATCTGCATCACAGCGCGCCGGACCTCATGGCGGGTGAGCTCGCCGAGTTCTTCACGCAGTACCGCTGAGCTCGGGTGGGTAACTGTTCGGGCAGACGCCGCGGGCCGTGGGTATTCGCCGCGGCCCCAGCGGGGTTTTCAGGTCGAGGGAAAATTCCGCAGGGCTCGATCGCAGCGGGCGGCTTGGGCGCGTAGCGCGGTGGCCAGTTCCCGAGGTCCGCTGAGCAGCGTGAAGTCGATGTCGGACGAAGTGATCATCCAGACCAGCGCCTCGGGAGTGTCCGCGCCGACATGCAGCTGGCAGCTGTGCTCGTCGACGGCCGCGACGACGCCCATGCCCGGCCACACGCAGCCCGCGGCTTCTGCCGCGGAGACGTGCAGCAGCACGGTCGCCTGGTACGGCCAGCTGCGTGCCGACAGTTGGAGTGAAAGATACTTCGCGACATCACCTTCCGGGATTTCGCGTGGCTCGAAACGCGGCCCGGTCGGCACTCGGGGAGCGATCCGGTCGGCCCGAAAGCTGCGCCAGTCGGCCCGGTCGACATCCCAGGCGACGAGGTACCAGCGCCTGCTGAAGTGCACCAGGCTGTGCGGCTCGACCGAGCGGACGCTGACCGATCCGGTGTGCGCGCGGTAGTCGAAGCGCAGCCGCTCCCGGCGCCGGCAGGCTTCCGCGATCGCCATCAGCGTGTCCGGCGCGACCGCTGCTCCCGGCACGCCGACGCGAACGGTGGCGTCGCGTAGGGTGCGGACCCGGTGCCGCAAGCGCGGCGGCAGCACCTGTTCCAGCTTGGTCAGCGCGCGTAGGGAGGCTTCCTCGATGCCTGCGACCGCGCCGTCGGAGGCGCTGCGCAGACCGACGGCAACAGCGACGGCCTCGTTGTCGTCGAGCAGCAACGGCGGCAGCGCGGCGCCCGCGCCGAGGCGATAACCACCCGTCCCCCGGGTGGCGTGCACCGGGTAGCCGAGCTCCCGCAGGCGCTCCACATCGCGTCGGACGGTTCGGGTGGTGACGTCGAGCTGTGCCGCGAGATCGGCGCCGGTCCAATCTCGATGTGTCTGCAACAGTGCGAGCAGTCTGAGCAGCCGCGCCGAGGTTTCCAACATGTCTTCCAGAGTGCCAGACTGTTAGGAACGAACCTGTCCTAAATGCCTCATAGCGTTGTCATCATGAGCAGTGAACACGACATCCGCCCCTTCCGCATCGAGATCCCGCAGCATCAGATCGACGATTTGAACGCCCGGCTCGCGAACGTCCTGTGGCCCGACGAACTGCCCGGTGTCGGTTGGGTTTACGGCATGCCGGTTGCCTATCTGCAGGCGCTCGCTCAATACTGGCGCACCCGCTACGACTGGCGCGCCAACGAGCAGCGGCTGAACGAGATTCCGCAGTTCGTCACCGAAATCGATGGACAGACAGTGCATTTCCTGCACGTCCGCTCGCCGGAACCGGATGCGTTGCCGCTGGTGCTCAGCCACGGTTGGCCCGCCTCGTTCGTCGAGTTCCTGGAGGTGATCGGCCCGCTCACCGATCCGCGCGCACACGGCGGTGATCGCGCCGACGCCTTCCACGTGGTGATCCCCTCGCTGCCCGGCTTCGCGTTCTCCGGTCCCACTACGAAGGTGGGGGACGGGTCGACCGAACGATATGCCGAGGTCGTCGCCGCGCTGATGGCTCGACTCGGTTATGACCGCTACGGAGCGCAGGGCGGCGATGCCGGGTACTTCGTGTCCACAGAACTGGGTCGTATCGCGACCGAACATCTCGTCGGCATCCATGTGAACGGTCCGATCACGATTCCCTCCTTCGGCGGCGACGAGCGGTCCCGGGATGGCGACCGGGCGGCAGGGGCATCGGGATCGTTGTGGGATACGGCGGAATCCGAGTACAGCGCGCAGGACCAGGCACGGCTGGAGGCGATGATAGGGCCGGACAGTTACACCCGCTACGGATACGCCATGGTGCAGTCGGGCCGTCCGCAAACCCTGGCCATCGGCATGCACGACTCTCCGGTCGGTCTGCTGTCCTGGATCGTCGACATGTTCCAGCGGTGGACGAATCCGGCGAAGGAACTACCGGAGGATGCCGTGGACCTCGACGCGCTGCTCACCAACGTCAGCATCTACTGGTTCACCAAGACCTTCGCGTCCTCGATTCGGCTCTACCGGGAATCGAACTCCTGGGGCGTGGACTCGAGGAACTCCGGAGTGCCGACAGGTGCGGCGATCTTCCCGGGCGACAATTCGATCCGGAAGCTGGCCGAGCAGGCCCATACCATTGTGCGCTGGACGGAATACGATCGCGGCGGCCATTTCGCGGCGATGGAGGCGCCCGATTTGCTGGCCGCCGACGTCCGCGAATTCTTCCGCTCACTGCGGTGAAACGCCGCGGGTGAACGGAGAGTCGCCGCGTCGATTCCGGTGATCGACCGGCCGCCTATAGCGGTCGGCCATCGCTACGGCGGTCGCCGCGAGTTGGGCGCGCAGTTCAGGCGGATCCAGGATCTCCGCGTACTCGCCGAGTGGCAGGATGCCGTGTGCGAGTACCGAATAGGACTCCGCGCCGAGAGTGACCTCCACCCAGCCCTGTGCATCCGGCGGTGTTGCCGACGCCAATGCCTCGGTCACCGCCGCCGGATCGAAGCCGAGCCGCAATAAGCGCACGTGGCCCTCCGCGATCCGGCAGCGCGCGCGCACCCGCAGCATCGACCTGGCGAAATCGTCGCCGGCTTCGGACCAGTGCGTGGCCAGATCGAAATCATCTGGCCTGTCGAAGGTTTCGCCGGTCGGCTCGGCGGCGGCGATGCGGCCGACGCGGTAGGAACGGATCGCGGTGCCGTTCCGTCCGACCAAGTACCAGGTGCCCGCTTTCAATACCAGGCCGAGCGGATCGAGCCGCCGCTCCACCACCGCGTCCTTCCGCCCGTAGCGCACCGCGAGCCTGCGATCGTGCCAGAGCGCGTCGGCAACCGCCGCCAGCGTGGGGGTTTCGTCGGGGCGATGAAACCAGCCGGGCGCGTCGATATGTACCCGTTCGGCGATTCGCGTTGCTCGGCCGCGCAATTCGGGCGGCAGTGCGGCGAGCACCTTGAGCTGCGCCGTCGCGAGCACGGTGCCGAGGCCGAGATCGGCTGCCGCGGAGGGTGATCCGGCCAGTAGTACGGCGTCGGCCTCCTCGGTGGTCAGTCCGGTCAGCCGGGTCCGATATCCGTCGACGAGCTGGACGCCGCCTGCCCGCCCCGGTTCGGTGAAGATCGGAACACCGGCCTCCGACAGCGCATCGATGTCGCGATAGATCGTGCGCACCGACACCTCCAGTTCGCGCGCCAGCTCCGGCGCCGTCGACCGGCCCCGCGTCTGCAGCAGCAACAGCAGCTGAACCAATCTGCTTGCCCTCATGGAGCTCGAGATTAGTCGCCAAACCTTGACAGAAGATGTCAAGGTTTGATCATAGAGTCGTCGGTATGACCACTTGGAGCCAGTTCGCCGAAGAAGCGCCCCAGATCGCCGCAGTGTTCACCCGGCGGCACAAAGCCACCGGCAACCTCTGCATGCTCGGCACGCTACGGTCCGACGGTTTCCCACGGATCAGCCCTGTCGAGCCGATCCTCTTCGAGGACATGCTGACGATCGTGGGTATGCCCGGCACGACGAAGTTCAAGGACCTGGAGCGTGACCCGCGCTTCTGCCTGCACACCGCGACGGTGGACACCAAGGTCGGCGACGGCGACGCCAAACTCTTCGGCACCGTCACCGATCTCCGTGACAAGGAAGTCCATGCGCGTTTCGCGCAGCAGCTTTTCGACGACAGCGGGTTCGACCTCCGCGGGCAAGAATTCGACCACTTCTTCGTCGCGGACCTGACCGGTGCCTCGACCGTCGCAGTCGTCGACGACCACTTGGACATCACTATCTGGAAGCCGGGCCAGGGGGAGCGAGTGGTGCGCAAGCATTGAGTGGAGTGCGATGGTGAAGGATCGGCCGGCTTTGCGTTGGCCTATACCCGCTGACCGGTTGTCGCCGATCGAAGAATCGGAGCTTCCACCGAGTCCGTTGTCGACGCGTGCCCCAGGCGACTGTCTTTGCGGCGTTGTTGTGTGGACGGCGCCTCACTCTGGCGGGGTGAGCTGTGCGGCGATCGCTGCGGGCACGGGGATGCCGCGGTGTCGGATATCTGTGCGCAACCGCTGGACGAGTGGGTCGTGCGGTGTGATGGTGAGGCAGACGACCGAGCGGGTCAGCGGTGGCACGATGCTGCGAACCGCGCCCGCGAAGGTTGCGGTCAGTGCGGTCGTCGGCACCAGTGCGACGCCGAGACCGGCCGCGGCCAGCTGCGCGGCAGTGGTCGCCTGTTTGGTACGGGTGGCAGCGGTCAGCGTGACGCCGTTGCGGGCGGCGGCCTCGTCGATCCAGCTGCCGAGTCCGTTGTCGGGGTGATAGTGGACCATCGGCTCCGCGGCGAGGTCGGTGAAGGTCATGGGGGTGGCGGGAGCGTTGTCACAGGGCATCGCGGCGACGATTTCTTCCTCGCCGATCACATCGATGGGCCTGTCCCACCGCGACGGTCGCGGACCGATCGCGATATCGACCTTGCCCGCGGCCACCAGCTCGGCGAGAGCATCGGCGCTGGCCAGTTCGGTCAGTGCCAGGTGAACGCCGGGATGGCGGCGATGCCACGCCCGCAGCACCGGCGCGAGCAATCCGGCGGTCATGCTCTCTGCGCACGCGATACGTAGTTGTCCCTCGGCCCCGCGGGCAACGGCCCGACCGGTGGTTACTACCCGCTCGGCCGCGGCCAGTGCGGCTCGCGCATCCATGACGATCGCGCGTCCCGCCGCCGTCGGGCGCACGCCGCGGGGCAGTCGCTCGACCACCGGGGTGCCGATTTCTCGCTCCAGTGCCGCGATCTGATGCGACAACGCGGGCTGAGACATGTGCAGGCGCGCAGCAGCCTCGGTCACCGAGCCGAAATCGAGCACGGCCACAAAGCATTCCAGCCCTCGCAGCGTTGGCATTCGCAGATTCTATCGGAAATGTAGGAAAGATCGATATCACGACGGGATTGCTCGATCGTGGTGGTGCGTTCGACTTCGGTGAAGGACAACAACTACCGAAGGAGACCCCATGACAGGCTCGATGAACGGCAAGAAATTGGTCATCATCGGCGGTAGTTCGGGCATCGGCAGACAGATCGCGGCCGACGCGCTTGCTGCGGACGCGACGGTGGTCATCGCGGGCCGTGACACCGGCGCGCTGGAGACGGCGCAGGCAACACTCGGCGACCATGTGCACACCGCCCAGGTCGACCTCGGTGCGGAGGAGTCCATCCAACGGCTGGCCGAGCAGCTCGGTGCTGTGGACTACCTGGTGTCGGTGGCCGCCGCCCACGCCAACGGACCGGTGACGGAGCTGGGCCGTGCTGCGGTGGCTCGCGCATTCGACGCCAAGGTCATCGGCCCGATCCTGCTGGCCAAACACTTCGCGCCCCGGATCCGCGAAGACGGTGCGATGCTGCTGTTCTCCGGCGTCGCCGCGTGGCGTCCCGCCCCGGGACGCGCGGTCATGGCGACCACCAACGGCGCGGTGAGCTTCCTCGCCGAGGCGCTCGCGGTGGAGCTGGCCCCCATCCGGGTCAATGCGCTGTCACCGGGCATCGTCGACTCGGGAGCGTGGGACGCGATGGCGACCAAGGACCGCTTCTTCGCCGACGTCGCGGCCGCCAATCCTGCCCGCCGAGTCGGCCTGCCCGCCGACATCTCCGCGGCGGCCCTGCTCACCCTGACCAACCCGTTCCTCACCGGCACCACCCTGCATGTCGACGGGGGTGGCCGGCTCGTGTGAAGCGCACCTGGAACGGTCGCCCACTGCGACCCTCCTTCCCCGCACCACTGGATCGGCTCGCGCAAAGCTACTGCGCGCAAGCCGTTCTCGGGTTCGTGACGCGGACCGGCGAGGTCAGTCCTCGTGATCCGTTGCCGCGATCGCCGCGCGGCGGGATCGGAGAAAGGTCTGTTCGGCGAGGTTTTCGGTACGGGCGATGGCGCTGTCGTAGGCTGCTGCCGCCTCGGCGGTGCGGCCGACGCGACGCAAGAGATCGGCTCGAATGGCATGGAAGAGATGATGATTCGCCAAGTCGATGTCGTCGAGGAGGGCAAGCGCGGCGCACGGGCCATCGACCTCGGCCATCGCCACCACACGGTTGAGCAGTACCACCGGGTTCGGCGCCATCGCGGCCAACTGGTCGTAGAGGTGCAGGATCTGCTGCCAGTCGGTCGCTGCCGCGTCGGCGGCGTCGGTGTGGACCGCGTTGATCGCTGCCTGGATTTGATAAGGGCCGGGTTGATTGCGGCGCAGGCACTCTCGCACGATGGCGTGTCCTTCGGCGATCAGGCCGCGGTTCCAGCGGGTGCGGTCCTGCTCGGGCAGCGGAATCAGTGCACCATCAGGTGAGGTGCGTGCGCCGCGGCGAGATTCGGTGAGCAGCATCAGCGCGAGCAGCCCGTGGACTTCCGGTTCGTCGGGCATGAGCTCGGTGAGGAGGCGTCCGAGACGAATCGCCTCGGCGCACAGGTCTTCTCGAACCAGGCGGGAACCCGAGCTGGCTGTGTGCCCCTCGGTGAAGATCAGATAGATCACGGCCGATACCGAGCGGAGGCGATCGGGCAGGTCCGCGTCACCGGGGACGCGGTAGGGGATGCGGGCGTCGCGAATCTTGCCTTTGGCGCGGACGAGCCGCTGCGCCATGGTCGACTCGGAAGTCAGGAAGGCATGGGCGATTTCGGTAGTGGTCAGGCCGCCGAGCAGCCGCAAGGTAAGGGCCACTCGGGCATGGAGGGCCAATGCGGGGTGACAGCAGGTGAAGATCAGGCGGAGCCGGTCGTCCCCGATCGCGCCGTCGTCGACCGGTTCGGCGTCGGCGTGCAGCAATGCGGCCTCGGCATGTCGGTCGTGGCGGGATGATTCGCGTCGCAGTCGATCGACCGCACGGTTGCGTGCGGTGGTGATGATCCATCCGGGCGGGCTCGGCGGGAGCCCCTCGGTCGGCCACCGCTGAACGGCGGTGGTGAAGGCGTCCTGCACCGCGTCCTCGGCGACGCCGATATCACCGAAGACGCGGATCAAGCTCGCCACCGCGCGACCGTAGTGTTCGGTGAACACGTCCTCGATCACCGCGGGCGTCACCGTGGCGTTGTCAGCCATCCTCTAGCGGCCGGATCTCGATCGGCAGGCCGAGCACCATGGCGACCTTGCTGCCCCATCCCAGCGCCTCGTCGAGATCGGCGGCCCGGATGATGCTGAATCCGGCAATGTATTCCTTGCTCTCGACGTAGGGACCGTCGGTGATGAGCACATCATCGCCGGTGGCGCGCAGCACGGTGGCGGTGCTCGGCGCGTTGAGACCCGCGGCGAACACCCACGCGCCCGCCGCGCGCATCTCATCGTTCACGACGTGCAGCTCGCGCATGATCTCGTCCAGATTGCCCGGCGGCACGCCCCCTTCGGACTGATAGATGCTCAGCAGGTACTGCTTCATCTCGACGCTCCTCACTTGCGCTGATACGTAGCGATCACGACGCCGGTGGTGGTCGGGACGCACGCGGTGAGCTCGAGCTCGCCGAGGTCGGTGCCCTCGAACAAGCGCCGTCCGCTGCCGACCAGGATCGGATGGATCATCAGTAGATACTCGTCGACGAGATCGTGCCGCATCAGCGATTGCAGTAGGTTGCCGCTGCCGAGCACGACCAGGTCACGGTCGGGCTGTGCCCGCTGGAGTTCCACCACCGTGCCGACGGCGTCGCCGCGCAGCAGCGTCGAGTGCTGCCAGGGGAGCGGCTCGGTCAGCGTTCGGGACGCGACGAATTTCTCGGTCTTGTCCAGCACCTCGGAGACCGGGTTGTCGGTCTGATGTGGCCAGAACCCGTAGAAGTCTTGATAAGTACGCCGCCCGAACAGTAGTGCGCCTCGATGGGTGGCCATGTGCTCGCCCAGCACCCTGGCCTGCACCGGGTCGTTGTAACGATGGGCCCAACCGCCGTGCCGGAATCCGTCCCGCAGGTCCTCGTCGACGCGTCCCGGCGCCTGCACGACTCCGTCGAGGGTGAGGTTCTCGACGGCAATGATCCTGCTCATATCCGCTCCTTCCCGGGTGCCGGCGCGCTGCCGGCCTCACCTCCTACACGAACGGGTCGTTGCCGGATCGACGTCGCCGCGGATTTTCTTCCGCCGAGTTGGTCAGCACGCTGTCACGTATCCGACGCGGTGATGGTCTGCACCTCCCGGTAGGTCGGAACCTCGATGGTGAACGGGCCGTCGTCGCGCACCGCGCGGGCGGCGTCGACGATGGCCGCGAGCGCCGTGCGGTACAGCAATGAGCCGGTGCTGATGCGGCGCACGCCCAACTCGGCGAGTGCCGCGATCGATGGGCCGTGGGCGGCGTACAGGATGTTGACGGGCAGCGCGGTCGCGGCGACCAGACCGGCGATATCGACCGGGTCGGTCATGCCGGGCACGAAGATGCCGTCGGCGCCGGCCTCGGTATACCGGCCGACTCGGGAGAGCGTCGAATCCTGGTGCAGCTTCAGCCAATACGTATCGACACGGGCATTGACGAACAGCTCCGGTATGCGGGCCTTGATCGCGCCGATCAGCTCCGCCTGGTGGCCGGGCTCGGCGAGAGTGCTTCCCGACCGGCCGTCTTCGAGGTTCACTCCGGCGATCCCCAAGTCGGCCAATCGGGCGACATAGTCGGCTACCTCGCCGGGATCGTCGCTGAAGCCGCCTTCGATGTCGACGGTCACCGGCACCGCGAGGCGCGCGAGTCGTGTTGCCACTGTGAGTGTTTCGTCGCGGGCAACGCCGGTTCCGTCGGGCAGTCCCGCCGCGACGGCGACCCCGAGGCTGGTGGTGCCGATGGCGGGAAAACCTTCGGCCGCGAGCGCCGCCGCGGAGCCGAAATCCCAGGCGTTCGGCAGTACGAGCGGCTCGTCCCGGTGGTGCAGCTCGTGGAAGATCTTCGGCTTGCTCATCGGGGGCTGATCGGCGTTCATGCCGTGACCGTATCCCGCTGTTGTTTCGGTGGCCGCCGAAACAACAGCGCACCATCATGGAGTGGTGCACACCCGAGGAGCCGAACTGGCCGGACTGGCGGTACTGCTCGCCGACCGCACCCGCGCCGACATGTGCCTGGCGATGATCGATGGCCGTGCCTGGACCGCGGGCGAGCTGGCGCGCCATGCCGGTGTAGCGGCGTCCACGGCCACCGAACATCTGAACCGGCTACTCGACGGCGGCCTGCTCATCGAACGCCGTCAAGGCAGACACCGCTATGTGCAGCTGGCGAACCCCCAGGTAGCGGAGCTGTTAGAGGCCATGGTCACCCACCTCGACCCGCCGCGCACCGAAGTGGCGGGGCTGCGCTCGGCCACCGTCGCTGCCGCCCTCGCGCGCGGCCGCACCTGCTACGACCACCTCGCGGGACGTCTCGGCGTGGCGATCACCGATGCGATGACTACCCGCGGCCTGCTCGACAGTCACGGCGGGTTCGCGCTGACTGCTGGGGGTCTGGCCTGGCTCACCGGCCCCATGGGGATCGACCCGGCTCGGTTGCGCGCCACCCGCAGGCCCGTCGCCCGACCCTGCCTCGATTGGACCGAGCGACGCACGCACCTGGGTGGCGCCGCCGGAGCGCAGCTGTGCCGCCGTCTGCAGGACCTCTCTTGGATCCATCGCGTCGGCAACGGCCGCGCCGTCCGTCTCACACAGCAGGGCGAATCCGGTCTCGCCGAGACGCTCGGAATCGATCCCGTGCCCTTGCGATAGATCGGACAGGGGAGACGCTGACCAGTCCGCATCGTCGGTGCGGCCGTCCTGTCCATCGTGGCCGCCCTTGGCCGGTGCCTGGGCTGGGCGAGCGCTGTAAGCCCGCACGAGGCGAACATGCCGTCGCTCGAGCGTGCTCGGCCGGCGTTGTATGCGGTGGCAGGTTTGCCGATCATGATCGCGGTTACTCAGGGTGCGATGAGCACTGGACCGATCACGCAGGATATGGCCTTCACCTGGTGGCCGCGGGTGCGACCACGTTGCTGATGTTCCCGCCGATCGCGCGATTGTTCGGCGGCAAGCCACCCCGTTCATGAATGGGCTTGCATAATCGTGCATAATCATCACATGGTTGATTCAGCGGACGGACCCGTGTTGCGGGTCGCGGTGGCCGGTGCGAGCGGGTATGCGGGCGGCGAGGTGCTGCGCTTGTTGCTCGGGCATCCGGCATACCGCGACGGGCGCCTTGTCATCGGCGCGCTGACCGCGGGGGCGAACGCGGGCAGCACGCTGGCGGAGCATCAGCCCCATCTGCTGCCGCTAGCCGATCGTGTCCTCGCTCCGACCACCGCCGACGAGCTGGCCGGTCACGACGTGGTGTTCCTCGGGTTGCCGCACGGCCAGTCCGCCGCCATCGCGCAGCTGCTGCCGGAGACGACCGTGATCATCGACTGCGGCGCCGACTTCCGGCTGACCGACGCGCAAGCGTGGGAGAAGTACTACGGCAGCCCGCACGCGGGCAGCTGGCCCTACGGTCTGCCGGAGCTGCCCGGCGGCCGCGAGAAGCTGCGCGGTGCGAGCCGTATCGCTGTCCCCGGGTGCTACCCGACGGTGGCGAGTTTGGCGCTCGCACCGGCGATCGCGGCGGGCATCGTCGAGCCGACGGTGCATGTGGTTGCGGTGAGCGGCACTTCGGGCGCGGGCCGCAAGCTCGACGTCGGGCTGCTCGGATCCGAGGTCATGGGTTCGGTACGTGCCTACGGCATCGCGGGCGCGCACCGGCATACCCCCGAGATTTCGCAGAACCTGAAGGCGGCCGGCGGAACCGACGTCACCGTCTCGTTCACGCCGGTGCTCGCGCCGATGCCGCGCGGCATCCTCGCCACCTGCACCGCACCGACGCGTGTGGACGCCGCGCAGGCGCGCGCGGTCTACGAAAAGGCCTACGCCGATGAGCCGTTCGTGCATCTGTTACCGGAAGGTCAACTGCCGCAGACGGGTTCGGTGCTCGGTTCCAATGCTGTCACGCTGCAGGTCGCGGTCGACCCCGACGCGGGCCTGCTCGTGGTGATCGGAGCGATCGACAACTTGACCAAGGGCACCGCGGGCGCCGCGGTGCAATCCATGAATCTGGCCGTCGGATTCGACGAGACCGCAGGACTTTCCACCGTAGGAGTGGCACCGTGACGACAACCGCTGGGACATCAACCGAGGGCTCGGGCGGCAAGCTGGTCCGGACCCAGGGGGTTACCGCACCGCTCGGCTTCCGTGCCGCAGGCATCGCCGCGGGCATCAAGGCCAGCGGGAAACCCGATCTGGCCCTGGTGTTGAACGAGGGACCGGAGTACGCCGCCGCGGGGGTGTTCACCCGCAACCAGGTCAAGGCCGCGCCGGTGCTGTGGTCACAGCAGGTACTCGGGTCCGGTCGGCTGCGCGCGGTCATTCTCAACTCCGGCGGCGCGAACGCCTGCACCGGTCCCGGCGGATTTCAGGACACCCATCAGACGGCCGAGGAATTGGCCAAAGCGCTGAGCAATTGGGGCACCGAGACCGGCGCAGGCGAAATCGCCGTCTGCTCGACCGGTTTGATCGGTGACCGGCTGCCGATGGACAAAGTGATTCCCGCGGTCACCGAGATCGTGCACGAGATGGGCGGCGGTCTGTCGGGCGGCCTGGACGCGGCACACGCGATCATGACCACCGACACCGTGCCCAAGGAAGCGGCCTTCCACCACCAGGACAAGTGGAACGTCGGCGGCATGGCCAAGGGCGCGGGCATGCTCGCGCCCTCGCTGGCGACCATGCTGGTCGTGCTCACTACCGATGCCGCGGTGACCGCGGACCAGCTGGATCGGGCGCTGCGCAACGCGACGCGGCTCACCTTCGACCGGCTCGACGTCGACGGCTCCTGCTCGACCAACGACACCGTGCTGCTGCTTGCCAACGGCGCGAGCGAGGTCACGCCGTCCCAGGAGGATCTCGACGCCGCGGTGCTCGCGGTCTGCGACGATCTCGCCGCACAGTTGATGGCCGACGCGGAAGGCGTCACCAAGCGGGTGCACGTCATCGTCTCCGGCGCGGTCAGCGAGGACGAGGCGCTGATCGCCGCGCGCGCCGTGGCCCGCGACAGTCTGGTCAAGACGGCGCTGTTCGGCTCCGACCCGAACTGGGGCCGGGTGCTGGCCGCTGTCGGCATCGCGCCGATCACCTTGGACCCGAACCGGATCTCGGTGTCCTTCAACGGAAACCCGGTGTGCATCGACGGCGTCGGCGCGCCGGGCGCGCGTGCGGTCGACCTGTCCGGCATGGACATCGACGTGCACATCGACCTGAACGTCGGTGACGGTACGGCCATGATCCGCACCACTGACCTCTCGCACGGCTATGTCGAAGAGAATTCGGCCTACAGCTCATGAGTGAGCAAGTGCTGCACGACCTTTCGGCGTTGGACAAGGCTCATGTACTGGCCGGCGCGTTGCCGTGGCTGGAGAAGTTCCGCGACAAGATCGTGGTCGTCAAATACGGCGGCAATGCCATGGTCGACGCGGAGCTCAAACGGGCCTTCGCCGCCGACATGGCGTTCCTGCGCACCGTCGGTGTGCACCCGGTGGTCGTGCACGGTGGCGGACCACAGATCAGTGCGATGCTGAAAAAGCTCGGCATGCACGGCGAATTCCGCGGCGGTTTCCGTGTCACCACACCCGAGGTGATGGACGTGGTGCGGATGGTGCTGTTCGGTCAGGTCGGCCGCGAGCTCGTCGGGCTCATCAACGCGCACGGCCCGTACGCGGTCGGCATCTCCGGTGAGGACGCGCGACTGTTCACCGCGACCAGGCGCACCGTCGATGTGGACGGCGCACCGACCGACATCGGTCTGGTCGGCGACGTCACCGAGGTGAACCCGGCGGCCGTGCTCGACCTCATCGGCGCGGGCCGCATCCCGGTGGTCTCGACCATCGCCCCCGACGCCGACGGCGTGGTGCACAACATCAACGCCGACACCGCCGCCGCCGCGCTCGCCGAGGGCATCGGCGCCGAGAAATTGGTGGTGTTGACCGACGTCGAGGGCCTGTACACCAACTGGCCGGACCGCTCGTCGCTCACCTCACACATCGACGCCGACGAGCTCGCGAAGTTGCTCCCGAGTCTGGACGCGGGCATGGTGCCCAAGATGGAAGCCTGCCTACGCGCCGTCCAGGGGGGAGTGCCGACCGCGCACGTCATCGACGGCCGGGTACCGCACGCGGTGCTGCTCGAGCTGTTCACCGGAGAAGGAATCGGAACGATGGTGTCGCCCGTGTTGTCCAGTTCGGACGGCGCCGGCCCGCCGAACGGAACGAAATCATGAGCGAAGTAGCGAACGAAGTCACCAACACCGCCGCATTGCAGCAGCGGTGGTCCGACGCGATGATGAAGAACTACGGGACGCCCAAGGTCGCGCTGGTGCGCGGCGCGGGCGCGGTGGTCTACGACGCGGACGGCAAGCGCTACATCGACTTCCTGGGCGGCATCGCGGTCAACAGCCTCGGGCACGCCCACCCCGCGATTCTGGAGGCCGTCACCCAGCAACTCGGCACGCTCGGGCACACCTCGAACATCTTCGCGAACGAACCGGTGATCGAGCTGGCCGAACGGCTGCTCGCGCATTTCGGTGACGGCGAATTCGGTGACGGGCACGGCCGCGCGTTCTTCTGCAACTCCGGCACCGAAGCCGTCGAGGCCGCGTTCAAAATGGCCAGGCTGACCGGTCGGCGCAAGCTCGTCGCGTGTGAGGAGGCATTCCACGGCCGGACCATGGGCGCGCTCGCGCTCACCGGCCAGCCGTCGAAGCGGACGCCGTTCGAGCCGATGCCGCCCGGCGTCGTGCACGTGCCCTACGGCGATGCCGCGGCTTTGGCGGCCGTGGTGGACCAGGACACGGCCGCGGTCTTCCTCGAACCCATCATGGGGGAGAGTGGCGTCGTCGTGCCGCCTGTCGACTACCTGGTGAAGGCGCGTGACATTACCGCGCGTCACGGTGCGCTGCTGATCCTCGATGAGGTGCAGACCGGCATCGGACGCTGCGGAAAGTTCTACGCGCATCAGGCTTCCGGCATCGTGCCGGATGTGATCACCCTGGCCAAGGGCCTGGGCGGTGGCCTGCCGATCGGTGCGGTGCTCGCCACCGGACCGGCAGCTGATCTGTTGACTCCGGGACTGCACGGGACCACGTTCGGCGGTAACGCGGTCTGCGCCGCGGCCGCGCTCGCCGTGCTGCGCACGATCGACGAACTGGATCTGCTCTCGCACGTCGAGTCGGTCGGCAAGCGGCTGAGCGACGGTATCGAGCTGCTCGAGCACCCGATGGTCGACCACGTGCGTGGTGCGGGTCTGCTGCTGGGCATCGTGCTCACCGACGACGTCTCGGCCGAGGTCGAGGCCAGGGCGCGGGCCGCGGGCTATCTGGTGAACGCGCCGAAGCCCAACGTCATTCGGCTCGCGCCGCCGCTGGTGCTCACCGAGACCCAGTCCGACAACTTTGTCGCCGACCTGCCGGACATTCTGGACGGCGCCGCTCGAGATGCGAAGGGAGCCAAGGGATGAGCCTGCGCCACTTCCTTCGCGACGATGATGTGACCCCGGTCGAACAGGCCGAAATCCTCGCGCTGGCCGCCGAACTGAAGAAGGCGCCGTTCTCGCATCGGCCGCTGGCGGGTCCGCGCGGTGTCGGGGTGATCTTCGAGAAGAACTCCACCCGCACCCGGTTCTCCTTCGAAATGGGCATCGCCCAACTCGGTGGGCACGCCGTCGTCGTCGACGGCCGCGACACGCAGCTCGGGCGCGAGGAGACCTTGGGTGACACGGGCACGGTGCTGTCGCGCTATGTCGATGCCATTGTCTGGCGTACCTTCGAGCAGGTCCGCCTCGACGAAATGGCTACCACCGCAACGGTTCCGGTGGTGAACGCGTTGTCCAACGAGTTCCACCCGTGTCAGGTGCTCGCCGATCTGCAGACGCTCATCGAGCGCAAGGGCAGCCTGGCGGGTCGCAAGCTCGCCTACTTCGGCGACGGCGCGAACAATATGGCGCACTCGCTGCTGCTGGGCGGAGTCACCGCCGGATTGAACGTGACCATCGCGGCGCCGGCCGGGTTCGAGCCACTGCCGTGGATTCTGGAGGCCGCCCGCAAACGCGCCGCCGAAACCGGTGCGACCATCACACTCACCGGTGACCCGGTGGCCGCCGCCGAGGGCGCCGACGCGCTGGTGACCGACACGTGGACCTCGATGGGCCAGGAGAACGACGGCCTCGACCGGGTCGGTCCGTTCCGTCCGTTCCAGCTCGACGAGCAACTGCTCGGCCATGCCGAGTCCGATGCCGTTGTGCTGCACTGCCTGCCCGCCCATCGCGGCGAGGAGATCACCGACGCGGTGCTCGACGGTCCGCACAGTGTCGTCTGGGACGAGGCGGAGAATCGGCTGCACGCGCAGAAGGCGCTGCTGGTGTGGCTGCTGGCCAAGCGCGCCGAGGGTGTGGCGTGAGCGAGAGAGCCCGGTTGTGGTGCGCGTCGCGGGCGGCGGCGGGGCGTCGACGAGGTGGCGTCGTGAGCGAGCGAATCAGGGGCGAGGTGGCGCGATGAGCGTGACCCGCCCAGAACCCGGCAAGACGGGGCCTGCGATCGCGGGGACCCGCGCCGGACGTCAGTCCCGCATCATCGAGCTGCTGCTCGCGCACGCGGTCCGCAGCCAGACCGAGCTCGCCGCGTTGTTGTCGGCCGAGGGAATCGAGACCACCCAGGCCACCCTGTCGCGCGATCTCGACGAACTGGGTGCGGTCAAACTGCGTGCCGCCGACGGCGGCGCGGGCGTCTACGTGGTCCCCGAGGACGGCAGTCCCGTGCGCGGCGTCACCGGCGGCACCGACCGCCTCTCGAAGCTTCTCGGTGACCTGCTCGTCTCGACCGATGCCAGCGGCAATATCGCCGTCCTGCGCACCCCACCCGGCGCCGCCCACTACTTGGCCAGTGCCCTCGACCGTGCCGCCCTGCCCTACATAGTCGGCACCATCGCAGGCGACGACACCATTGCCGTCATCGCCCGCGAGCCCTTCACCGGCGCCGAACTGGCCGCCAAAATCGAAGAACTCGCCTGACCCCTACGTGTCCCACAGATCCCGGCCGATCGGCCGGAGATCCGGATACGTGTGTGTGCACGGCGTGTCGCCACGACGATGTGCCACATACGCCCGCGGTCGCCTCGGCCGAACCGCCTCGGCCGTCGCCGGGGCCGGCCTGACCCGGATGGCCGGTGGTGCCGGAGGCGATGAGGTCGACGAAGGCTCGTGGCCGACACATCGTTGCCGGTCTGCGCCGCTTCCCACCCGGTGCGATCGTCGTGCTGCGGTGACGGCCTGCAATCTGGCAGGCTCGACTCGTCGCACACAGTTCGCACAACGCGGAATACCTGTTTTCGCCGGAAGCGGGCCCGACGCGACCCCGGTTGTGAATGAGCTTGCATAGTCGTGCATAATCATTTGTAGAACGGTGCAGGCTGCCGGGACGTAGACCCGGCCCCCGGCTGCGCGCCTGCCGACGCGGGCACAAGACCACAGACAAGCACGAAATCCGAGGAGCACATAGACATGTCCGAGCGCGTCGTACTCGCCTACTCCGGTGGGCTGGACACCTCCGTCGCGATCAGCTGGATCGCCAAGGAGACCGGCGCCGAGGTGGTGGCCGTCGCCATCGACCTCGGCCAAGGCGGCGAGGACATGAACGTGGTGCGCCAGCGAGCGCTGGACTGCGGCGCCGTGGAGGCAATTGTCGTCGATGCGCGCGACGAGTTCGCCGACGACTACTGCCTGCCGACCATCCAGGCCAATGCGCTCTACATGAGCCGCTACCCGCTGGTGTCGGCGATCAGCCGCCCGCTGATCGTCAAGCACCTCGTCGAGGCCGCCAAATTCCACGGCGCGAGCACCGTTGCGCACGGCTGCACCGGAAAGGGCAACGACCAGGTGCGCTTCGAGGTCGGCATCGGCGCGCTCGCGCCCGACCTCAACGTGATCGCCCCGGTCCGGGACTACGCCTGGACCAGGGAGAAGGCCATCGCCTTCGCCGAGGAGAACTCGCTGCCGATCAACGTCACCAAGAAGTCGCCGTTCTCCATCGACCAGAACGTGTTCGGTCGCGCGGTGGAAACCGGCTTCCTCGAAGACCTCTGGAACGCGCCGACCAAGGACGTCTACGACTACACCGCCGACCCGACGGTGAACTTCGAGGCGCCGGACGAACTGATCGTCACCTTCGACAAGGGTGTCCCGGTTGCCATCGACGGCCGTCAGGTCACCGTGCTCGAGGCCATCGTCGAGCTGAACCTGCGCGCCGGACGGCAGGGCGTCGGCCGCCTGGACATGGTCGAGGACCGGCTGGTCGGCATTAAGAGCCGTGAGATCTACGAGGCGCCCGGCGCCATCGCCCTGATCACCGCGCACCAGGAGCTCGAGGCCGTCACCGTCGAGCGTGAGCTCGGCCGCTACAAGCGGCAGGTCGAGCAGCGCTGGAGCGAGTTGGTCTACGACGGCCTGTGGTTCTCCCCGCTCAAGCGCGCACTCGACGCCTTCGTCACCGAAACCCAGCAGCACGTCTCCGGCGACATTCGTATGGTGCTGCACGGCGGCTCCGTTGTGGTCAATGGTCGGCGCTCCGAGCAGTCGCTCTACGACTTCAACCTGGCCACCTACGACGAGGGCGA
This sequence comes from Nocardia sp. NPDC051463, assembly GCF_040681975.1. Taxonomy (NCBI): domain Bacteria; kingdom Bacillati; phylum Actinomycetota; class Actinomycetes; order Mycobacteriales; family Nocardiaceae; genus Nocardia; species Nocardia sp. NPDC051463. The sequence goes on along the minus strand of NZ_JBFBAB010000037.1, from coordinate 38,407 downwards.
CACCTTCGACCAGTCGCTGGCCAAGGGCTTCGTGCAGATCCACGGCCTGTCTTCGAAGGTCGCGGCGCGGCGCGATCTGAACCAGAAGTAACCGGCCTCGGGGTCGGTGCGCATACGCCGACCCCGAGGATTGCGTAGCCGGCGCATCCACCGATGATCGACTTCCGACCGTCAGGAGACAGCACACGATGACGCAGAGCGGCAGCACCAACGAAGGGGCGCTCTGGGGCGGACGTTTCGCGTCCGGCCCGGCCGCGGCAATGGCCGCGCTCAGCAAGTCGACGCAGTTCGACTGGGTGCTCGCCCCCTACGACATTCGCGCGTCGAAGGCGCACGCGCGGGTGCTACACAAGGCCGGGCTGCTGTCGGAATCCGATCTCGCGGCGATGCTCGACGGGCTGGATCGCTTGGCCGCCGATGTGGACTCCGGGGCCTACGGACCTGCGGAGTCCGACGAGGATGTGCACGGTGCGCTGGAACGGGGACTGATCGAGCGGGTCGGCACCGAACTCGGCGGCAGGCTGCGTGCGGGGCGGTCGCGAAACGACCAGGTGGCCACACTGTTCCGGATGTGGCTGCGCGACGCGGTCCGTCGAGTCGCTGCCGGTCTGCTCGAGGTGGTCGACGCGCTTGTCGCCCAGGCGGCCGCACACCCCGACGCGGTGATGCCGGGCAAGACGCATCTGCAGGCCGCGCAGCCGGTGCTGCTCGCGCATCATCTGCTCGCCCATGCCCATCCGCTGCTGCGCGATATCGACCGACTGCGTGACTTCGACAAGCGGGCGGCGGTGTCTCCCTACGGTTCCGGGGCGCTGGCAGGTTCCTCGCTCGGTGTGGACCCGGAGGCGATTGCCGCCGAACTGGATTTCGATGCGTCGGCGGCCAATTCGATCGACGCCACCTCCGCGCGCGACTTTGCCGCCGAGTCGGCCTTCGTGCTGGCCATGATCGGTGTCGACCTCAGCAGGATGGCCGAAGAAGTCATCATCTGGAGCACACCGGAATTCGGCTACATCACCCTCGCGGACGCCTGGTCCACCGGATCGTCGATCATGCCACAGAAGAAGAACCCCGACGTCTCCGAACTCACCCGCGGCAAGGCGGGCCGCCTGATCGGCAATCTCACCGGCCTGCTCGCCACCCTCAAAGCGCAACCACTCGCCTACAACCGGGATTTGCAGGAGGACAAGGAACCCCTGTTCGACTCGGTCGCCCAGCTGGAGCTGTTGCTCCCCGCCATCGCCGGCCTCGTCTCGACGCTGACCTTCCATACCGACCGGATGGCCGAACTCGCACCCGCCGGTTTCACACTCGCGACCGACATTGCCGAATGGCTTGTCCGCCAAGGTGTCCCGTTCCGTGTCGCGCACGAGGCGGCGGGTGGCTGTGTCCGCGCTGCCGAGGCGCGTGGCGTCGGGCTCGACGAGCTCACCGACGCGGAGTTCGCCGCCGTCGATCCGGCACTGACGCCGCAGGTCCGCGAGGTGCTGACGGTGCAAGGGTCAATCGCCTCGCGCAACGCCCGTGGCGGCACGGCAGGTATCCAGGTCGCGAAGCAGATCGACGAAATCCGCGGCACGGCAGGAGAATTGCGCGGCTGGCTGGCGTGACTGTCGTTACCCCGGTTATCGCGCCGGCCGATGGTCGGCGCGCGCCCGAGCAGCGCGTGCTCCCGCGCCTCCGCTCGACTGGCTGCGGCCCGGGGTTACGCTGCTGGCTGGCCATTGCGTCCGAGGCGACCGCGACGTTCCGCTGAAGATCTCCGAGGGTTTCCGCAAGCTCGTGCCCTCGATCATCGTTGTCATCGGTTACGGCGCAGCGCTCTATTTCCTGTCGCAGGTACTGAAGCGAGGGATGGCGATCGGTGTCGCCTACGGGATCTGGTCGGCCATCGGTGTTACCGCGATCGCCCTCATCGGAGTGCTGTTCTTGGATGAGCGATTGACCCCGGTGCAGATCGAGGGCATCGGCCTGGTGATCCTCGGTGTGCTTGCCCTCGAGCTCGGCGGCGCCCACTGATCCGGAAGTCCCCGGGGAATTCACTGCCCACAGTCGTGGGCCCACCGAAATCGGCCGGTCCGAGACCTGCGGCGGGTTGCTGAGCGCGAGTAGTGTTGCGCCCTCTGCATTTTCTCGAATACGTCCCGATCGGCACCGCGCCGAACGTAACATCGGGCGATGGACTGGACGTTTGCTCAGCTGAGTCCACCCGGATGTGCCCCATGACCTCGGACGATGAGGGCGAGGTCATGGGAACACCCGGCGCTGCCACCATGGTGCTGGAGGCTGCTGGGCTCGTCAAGCACTACGGCAGCGTGCAGGCTCTGCGCGGCGCCAACTTTCAGGCCGAAGCCGGCGAAGTCGTCGCACTCATCGGTGACAACGGTGCGGGTAAGTCGACTCTGGTGAAATGCCTTTCGGGAGCCGAGCAACCGGACGGCGGCACCATCCTGCTCGACGGTAGGCCGGTGCTGCTGCCAACACCGACCGCCGCGCGGAAGCTCGGGGTAGAAACCGTGTACCAGGATTTGGCGGTGGCCCCCGATCTCGACCCCGCCGCGAACCTGTTCCTCGGCCGCGAACTACTGCGGCGTGGGCTTGCGGGCAAGCTCGGCATGCTGGACAGGCCGGCCATGCGAAGCCAGGCGATCGACCACTTTCGCCGACTCGGTGTCACTCTGCAGAACGCCGATGTGCCGATCGGGTCGCTCTCGGGTGGGCAGCGGCAGAGCGTGGCGGTGGCCAGGGCGGTGATGTGGGCGAGCAAAGTGGTGTTCATGGATGAGCCGACCGCGGCGCTGGGTGTTGTCCAGCGTGAGCGCGTGCTCGATGTCATCCGCCGGGTGCGCGACCAGGGCATCGCGGTTGTGCTCATCAGCCACAACATGCCCGAGGTGCTGGCTGTCGCCGATCGCATCGAGGTGCTGCGACTGGGTAGACGGGTGGCTCGCTTCACCGCTGCCGAGGTCACCCTGGAGCAGTTGGTCGGTGCGATGACCGGTGCGCTGACGCCCGAGGAGACGACGTGAGACGTCGCGCAGTGTTCGGAAAGCGAGACACCGCATGAGCGAGGAGGAAGCCCGCGGTGTCGTTGGTAAAGGCACGGAACTGCCCGAACGCACTGTGCTGCAACGACTGCTCGGTGCGAGCACCGTGTGGATCGGGGTCGTGCTCGTCGGCTTGTGCGTGGCGTTCAGCATGATTCGGCCCGATGCGTTTCCCACTCGTTTCACCCTGCAGACCCTGCTGATCGAAACGTCGGTGCTGCTGGTGCTTTCGGTCGGGATGACCTACGTGATCATCACCTCCGGCATCGATCTCTCGGTCGGGATGGTGCTGATCTTCGCCGGCGTGCTCGGCGCCAAATCCATGGAATGGCTGAGTCCCGAGGAGAATGCCACGGCGGCGGGCTGGGGCATCATCGGACTCGGGTTCCTGATTTCCGTTGGCGGTGGCGGGATCTGGGGGCTGCTGAACGGACTGCTTGTGGCGAAAGCCAAGATCCCGCCGTTGATTGTCACACTCGGGTCCTTCGGGGCTGCACTCGGTGCGGCACAGCTGATCACCGGTGGCGTCGACACCAGGACCGTGCCCGACAAGCTGCGCGACTCGCTGGGGTTCGGCACCTCGCTGGGCGGTGTGCCGAATCTGGTGCTGGTCGCCACCGTGGTCACCGTGCTCGCCGCTTGGGTGCTGCACACCACCAGATTCGGTCGCTACACCTACGCGATCGGTTCCAACGAAGAGGCCGCGCGCCGCTCGGGGATCGCGGTCACCCGCCACCTCGTGCTGGTCTATCTGATGACCGGATTGCTCGCCGGGCTTGCGGGTTTCATGAACCTCGCCTACTTCGGCACCACCACCATCGGCGGACACGGCACCGACAACCTGGATGCCATCGCGGGCGTAGTGATCGGCGGGACAAGCCTTTTCGGCGGGGTCGGTACTGTCCTGGGCACGGTGATCGGGGTCTTCATCCCGTCGGTGCTACGCAAGGGTTTCGTCATCGCCGGGGTGCCGGTGTTCTGGCAGCCGATCGCGGTAAGCGCGGTTCTGGTCGGGGCGGTGTGGTTCGACCAGCTCCGCCGCAGAGCGCGGGACCGATAGAGGTAGCAGTCGACAACGCTGCGCGAAAAGAATATTGAGGCGGGAGTGGCCGGATGATGTTGACGAAGCGGACCGCGGTGCTGATCGGCACGATAGTTACGGTCGGCACGATGGTCATGTCGTGTAGTGGCGAAGTGAACGATTCCGGCGGGACAACCAGCAAGAAGCTGGTGCTCATTCCCGGCGTCGCCGACGAACCTTTCTATATCTCCATGCAGTGCGGTGCGCAGGACGAGGCGACGAAGCTCGGCTACGAGCTGGATACCCAGGCACCGACCAAGTTCGACGCCGGATCGCAGACACCGGTGCTCACTGGCGTGATGGCCAACAAGCCCGGCGGCATCCTGATCGCGCCGACACACGCGAGGGCGATGGCGAATCCGCTCGAGCAGGCCAAGGCCGCGGGCATCAAGATCGTCGAGGTGGACACCGCACTCGACGACACGTCCGTTGCGCTGTCGTCGATTTCGTCCGACAACACGAAGGGCGGCGAACTCGCGGCCGCCACCCTGGCGAAGCTGGTCGGGGAGAAGGGGCCGGTGCTGGTGATCAACACCAAGGCGGGCACCTCCACTACCGATGCCCGCGCCGAAGGCTTCGAGGCGGCGCTGCGGAACTATCCCGGGATGACCTCGCTCGGCGTGCAGTACAACAACAACGAGGCCGCCCAAGCCGCCTCGATCGTGACCGCCACGCTCGCCGCCCACCCGGAGCTTGCCGGTATATTCGCGACGAACCTGAGCTCGGCCGAGGGCGCGGCAACCGGTCTGCGCAATGCGAACAAGCTCGGCCAGGTCAAACTGGTCGGCTTCGACGCGAGCCCCAAACAGGTCGAGGACCTGAAGGCGGGCACCGTGCAGGCGCTGATCGCGCAAGATCCGGGTGGCATCGGCGCCAAGGGTGTCGACCAAGCTGTCGCGGCGCTGGAGGGCAAGCCGGTCATCAGGAACATTCAGACCGACATGGTCGCGATCACCCAGGCGGACATGGACGCCAACGCGAAGTACTTCTACAAGCGGAAGTGCTGAGCGGTCGCCGAGCCGGCGGTGCCGACCGCGCGAGGGGTCGGCACGCGTCCATCAATCTTCCACTCGGACAACATATCCGGACTCGGTCAGTGCATCGAGGACGTCGGTGCGGTGGTTCGGTCCACGAGTCTCGAGCGTCAGTGATACCTCCACCTCGTTCAGGGCCAGCCAGGTGCCGGTGCGCGAGTGCGCCACGTCGACCACGCTCGCTCCCGTCTTCCCGACCACGCCGAGCAGGCTGCTGAGTCCACCGGGACTATCCATGATCGTCACCCGCACCGCGAGGTAGCGACCCGCGGCGCTCAGGCCGTGGCCGATCAGCCGGGTCAACAGCAGCGGGTCGATATTGCCGCCGGACAGGATCGCGCAGACCGGTCCGCGCAGGCCGAGTTCCGCCACCGGGTAGCTCATCAACGCCGCGACCGCCGCGGCGCCGGCAGGCTCGACGATCAGTTTCCCTCGCTCCAGGCACAACAGTAGTGCCTTGGACAGTGCGTCCTCATCGACGGTCAGCATGGTCGTCCCGTACTCCGCAACGTGCGCGAACGGCACCGCACCCGGTAGTCCGACCGCGATGCCGTCGGCCATCGTCGACATTCGCCCGGCCCGGACCGGCTTGCCTGCCGCCAGTGAATCAGGCCAGGCGGCCGCCTCAGCGGCCTGCACGCCGATTACCCGCACGTGTGGCGCGATATGGTGCAGCGCGGCCGCGACACCGGCAAGCAGTCCGCCACCACCGGTGGGCACGAGCACCGTCCCGACGTCGGGCAATTGGTCCAGGATCTCCAGCCCCACCGTGGCTTGCCCGGCCACGATGTCGGGGTGGTCGAACGGATGGATCAACGTCGCCCCGCTGCGCTCCGCGAAGTCGAGTGCCGCGTCGAGCGCGTCATCGACGGTTTCGCCCACCTGCAGCACTCTCGCGCCATATGCCTTGGTGGCCGCCAGTTTCGGCAGTGATGCCCCCACCGGCATGAACACCGTCGACTCGATTCCCAGCGACGTCGCCGCCCAGGCCACTCCCTGCGCATGATTGCCCGCGCTCGCCGCGACCACACCATTGGCCCGCTCATCGATGCGCAAATTCGCGATCCTGTTGTAGGCGCCGCGCGGCTTGAACGACCCTGTCCGCTGCAAGTTCTCACATTTGAGCCACACCTCGGTCTCGGAGCGCTCCGACAACGCCCGCGATGCCACCACCGGCGTCCGCCGAATCACCGGCGCAAGTAGCGCCGCAGCCGCCTTGATCCGATCCAGCCCGAGCAACTCCATGTCGCCATGCTGCCAGGTCGCACCCCGTCCGGCAGCAACTTGGGTCGGCTTTCTCAACCGCCGTGGATTCGGGACGGTGCCTGGCGCACCGTAGCGGCGCGGCTCACGCAGCCTTGGCGAGGTTATGGGCGATGGCGCCGAGGCGGGCGAGGCGGGCGTCGCCGAGCGGGGTGAGCTTCCCGCCGAGGCGGTTGGTGACGAAGCCGAGGGACATGCCGGTGGCCGGGTCGGCGAAGGCCCCCGAACCACCGAGGCCGAAATGGCCGAAGGCGGAAACGGGTTCGGCTTTGGAGGGCTTCATCGGGACGCCGTGGTAGCCCAGGGCCCAGGGGATGCGGAAGGCGAGAACATAATCGGGAGTGAAGACTTGGCGTCGGGTGATGAGCTCGATGGTTTCGGGTCGCAGTAGCTGGAAGCCGTCGAGGCGGCCGCCGTTGGCGAGGGCGCCGTACACGCGGGCCAGCGAGCGCGCGGAGAAGACACCGTTGACGCCGGGCATCACCGAATCGTGTAGGCGCGGATCGGACACCAGGTCGGCGAATCCCTGCGGCGTGGTGTCGGCGGCCGCGGCAAACCTGGTCCTCGACATCAGCCGGGCGCCGTGGTCCCAGTCGAGGCCTGCGACGGTCAGCCTGGGAAAGTTGGCGGCGATCCTGCCGCGTTCGGATGCCGGCACGCGGAACCAGAGATCTGTTGCGGCAAGCGGTTGCGCGATTTCGGTGCGCAGCGCATCGGTGAACGTCGCGCCGCTGATCCTGCGTACCAGCTCGGCGACCAAGTGGCCGAAGGTGATTCCGTGATAACCGCTGGTCACCAGGTATCGCGGGTCGGGGGTTGTGGCGGCGAGCGCCGCTGTCACCGCGGCGTCGTCCAGGAAACGGTCCACCGGACCCGGCAGCAGTCCGCGCAGCCGGTGCAGCCCGGCCCGATGGGTCAACAACGCGCGCACGGTGATGAGTTCTTTTCCTGCGGAGGCGAATTCGGGCCAGTAGGTGGCAACGGGCTCGTCGTAGTCGAGTAGGCCGCGCTCGGCGAACCGGTGCAGCAGAGTCGAGGCGACGCCTTTGCCGGTGGAGTACGCCATCGCCACCGAGTCGTGCGCCCACGGCACCCCCGGGTGCGCGAAACCGGCCCAGACATCGACGACCGGCTCGCCGTGCAGGTACACCACGAGGGATCCGCCACCGTCGGAGGGCCGCCGGAACAGCCGGTCGAATTCGGCGACCAGGCTCACGAAGCGCCGATCGACGGTTTGCGTTGTCGGAAGAGTCGTCATCGAATATTCCTTGCCGTTCGGGATCCATGCAGCGTAAGGCCGATCGAATTCCCGCTCGAGTGGCGGTAGCCGGCCGAGCGTGCTTTTCCTGACCGTCACATCACGGACCGAAAACGCAATACGGCTCACCAACGGTGGTCGACATGCCTCCATGGAGATGTCCGGCGCTGCTTGCGAGGCTGGTTGTCGGAGAACCGGGCAGGCCACAGATCATTCTCGGCGAACTGCGTCGGGTGATCCTCGATGGGGCCGTGCCGCCGTGCACGGTGATCCCGCTGCGTGAGGTCGCCGAATTGTTCGGGGTCAGCCACATCCTGGTCCGCGAAGCGCTCGAGACGCTGCTGGGGGAGGGCCGCTCGGCTGCGCGGGAATGGCAGACCTGTGTGCACACTCGCGACGAAATCGACGTACGGGTGATCGACGGTGTGGCCGTCGCAACCTTGACCGTGCAGTCGTTGCTCACCCTCGGTGTCCGCAAGTCGGGGCGGGGCTGGTTCGCCACGCCGCCGACCGAGCCCTGCTTCGGGCTGCTGAGCTCCTTCGGAGCTTGATCAGGCCGCGACAGCGGAGGTCAGCGCATGCAGTGCGGCATCGGGGTCGTCGACATCGACGACCACCCGGGTGAAGTCGGCGCCTGCCAGCTCGATTCGGATGGCCTGACCCTTGAACTTGGTGTCCCAGAATTCTTTTCGACGCCTGCCACGATAGGTGCCTGCCGCGATCACTCCGGGGAAGAAGGTCCCCGGTGCGCGTACCCATGGCGGCCGCAGGTCGACCTCGGCAGCGGTGACCTCGGTGATATCCGAGAGATCGAAGGTCAGCTGCTCGCGCAGTGCCAGCAGCCGGTGCCCGCCGAGAACGTGGACTGTCACCGTCGTATCCGTGACTTCGACTTCGACCATCGTGCACCTCACTGATTGCCAAGAGCTCCGTACTCAGGCAAGCATCGAAGATGTGCCTGGCCAAAGCCTGTGCCGTTCCTGTGAGTTCCCGAAGGTTTTGTGCAGTGTGACAAGTATCGCGCCGAGCACATGTACCTACCTGGATATGCGCATCTAAGAATGTCTTCGTAATTGCGGCCGAACAAGGCGTTGCCGAGTGCGCCGGATCAGGACCGCGGGGATGGTGCAGGAGTGTCTGTGCCTGCGCGATATCGGACTGCCTGCCCCGTCATCGGACCGTTCACCATGGAGATTCCCTGGTCGACCAGGTGAAACTGACTCCCTGTGGGATGACCGACGACGCGGCCTGCGGCGAGCTCGCCCGGTCGAGGCAGCCGGGCCCGGTTCACCGTCGACTAGACGATGATGACGGGTCGGTGACTGCCTCGAGCACGGCGTGCGCAACGGCACCGGACGGGCGAGCCGAACTACTACTGCCCAGTGCCGAGGCGCTGCGCCTTCTCCGCGATGTCCAGCACCCCCGCCAGCCACGGCGTGTAGCTCCCGGGTTCGTCGGCCAACGCGTCACGCAATGCGTCGGGCTGGAGCCACGCGTAGTCGGCGACCTCTGCGGGATCGGGACGTGGTGTGCTCGCCGCGAGGCGGCCGATGAGCACGTGGTCCCACTCGTGTTCGACGCGGCCGGTGGCAGGGTCTTCCGCCTGGTAGCGGTAGACGCCGACCTCGGTGAGGTCGGTGGCGAGGCCGAGTTCCTCGGCCAGGCGCACCGCGGCGGCGTCGGCCACCGGCTGCCCGGGTGCCGGGTGGCCGCAACAGGTGTTGGCCCACAGCAGCGGGAACCGGGTCTTCACCGCGGCACGCTGCTGCAACAGCACCCGGCCCGCGGCGTCGAACAGCAGCACCGAGAACGCGCGGTGCAGCAGGCCCGGCGCCTGATGCGCCTGCCCGACCGGGCACGCGCCGACCGCGTGGCCTGCCTCGTCGACGAGCTCGACGGGCAGCGCCTCGCGGTCGGTCCACGGCTGGGAGAGCGTCTCGGTCACCTCCCCACCTTATCGACGGCAATCATGAGGTATTGGAAACTACCCTCCTTATAGGCGGTGAGGAAGGGCTGCTCCACACCGGTCGCCAGCTCGGACTTGCTGCGCAGCTCCCAGTAGGGGATGGTCGCCGCGGTCAGGTCGACCACCTCGATCGGCACCAGGTTGTTCTCGGCCATCGCCCGAAAGTACTCACTACGCGGATGGATCATGCAACCGTAGTGGGCGTCGATCCAGCTGACCGACGAGGACCGCCCGCCTGTCACATCGTTGGAGCATCCGGTGATGCAGACATAGCGTCCGCCCGGCTCCAGCAGTCGCGAGAACTCGCTGTACAGCTCGAAGAGGTCCACGTACATGGTGGTTTCGTTGGTCCACATGCCGCGCAGCACGCCGGCGTCGAAACCGGTGTCGAGCATATTGCGGAAGTGGAAGCGCACTTTGTCCGCGACGCCGCGATGCGCGGCCTGCTCGTTGGCGAAGCCGACCTGGTATTCGGAGATGGTGACGCCGTCGACCTGGCAGCCGAACCGCTGATTGGCCATGAAGCTGGTGCCGCCGCGCCCGGATCCACCGTCCATCAGCCGATCGCCCGGTCGGACGTCGCCGAGGTGGTCGAGCAGGAAGTCGGCCTGTGCGGTCTCGAGCCGGTGCAGTTCCTTGACGATCTGCTCCTCACGGGTGTCCTCCGGTCCCGTCAGCACGGACAAATCGGGGTCGCCGATGCCGTAGTGATGGTGAAAGAGTCCGTCCACCTCGCCGAGTTTGGTGTTGACCCGGTCGTCGTTGGGATTGTTGTTCCAGTACTCGGCCACGGACTTCTGATAGTGCGTACGGAGCACGGCGCCGGTATCGGGGTTGAGCATGGTCATCTCGGATCATCCTCTCGCTGTACTACTTCGCGTGTCGCGATTACTGGTGGGATGCATCGTTGTAGCGCTTGCTGTCGGCATGCCAGGCGCGGTTGCCGCCCATCCATGCCCACAGGCCGCCGAGGAATCGGCGTAATTCGGCTGAGCCGACGGCGGCGAGTGCGCCCGCCTCCTGCTCGAACCGGTGCACGAGCTCGTCGTGGACTTCGGCGGTGCGCAGGACCGCCTCCCGGCGTGAGCATTTCTCTTCCGCGGCGAGCACGGTCGGGAGGTTGAATTCCCGCCCGCCCGAAAGATCCTCGCGCGCCATCGAATACAGGTCGTTCACCATCTGGCTGGCCAGGGCGGCCGTGGTGACGGCACGACGCACCCGCGGATCGGTGTATTCGGCCGCGGGGAGTTCGTAGCCGCCGACCGCATCGATCGGCGCCATACACGGCAGGAAACTGTGCGGCTGCCGGTTGGTGAGGTACTCCCACACCGGTGGCATCCGGTTCGATGCGCGCCAACCCGCTTCCGCGGCCAGTGCGATGAACCAGCCCGCGATCTCTGTGCGCAAGCGGGCGAGCTGCGCAGGGGTCGCGTAGTGGGACAGGTGCTCGAAGGACGTGCGGAAGGCGCGCAGTATCGGATCGGCCTGCAGCGCCTGCTCGAGCCGGGGCGCATAGCGTGCCGGTAGATGCACGGGATCCATTGCCGCAGCGGCGAGTTCGAGCTTCGGCCCCAGCTCGGTCGCAGCATTCGACGGGGTGCCGTCCGGTGCTGTGTCGTCTGCTCCCTCCTCACAGTAGTAGTCGTCGACCGACCATTCGGAGACCGCGCATTTGGCGGCGGCAAGTAGCCGATCCGGATCGTCGCTGTCGGGATGGGCGAGCATGATCAGCCGGCCGAAGTCGGCGTCTCGCAGTTCGTCGAGTCGTCCAGCGTAGAGGCCGATCGCCTCCGCCCAGTGGATGAGTCCGTCGTTGACCACTGTGGCGAGCGCCGGATCATCACGGACCGGCGGCGGGCAGTACAGCGGCGGAATCGCCGGTCCGGTGGCGCACACACGCGCTGATGATGTTCCTGATCCACTGGGCCTCCACGGTATTCGTGAACGGTTCGATTCCCTCGGCGCGACCCCCTTCGCCACGCCGACGGGCATCGAGGCGGCCGGAGGCGCCACGCGCGGTGGTGCGAACCCGGCCGGAGCAACGGCTCGTGCCTGCACGGTGTCCGGTGTCGCCGGGGCGGGGCGGCTCGGGGGCGGCGGCTCGGGGGCGTCCGGGCCGAGTCGGTTCGACTCGACCGCTGCCGGCGTCTCGAGCCGCAGCGCCGCCGCGCCGAGGCCGCTCGGGCCGAGCAGTCGAATCGGGCTCGGTCTCCGACGTTCGGGCGGCTGCGAGACCGAACGCGAATCCTGATTCGGCACGGTGGTTTCCGCCGATGCGCCGATATCCTCCAGCGGCAGCGTCGCCGGGGCGGTGTCATCGAGATTCGACAGCAGTGCGGCGACGGCAGCAGCCAGATCGTGCGTGGCAGCTGGCGCCGAGGCGCGAGAGAGCACCGACATCGCTCATCACCCCCGGTCAGTCGGCCTGCCGGGCGACCAGGACATTGTCGAGCACCCCCAGTGCGTCCGGCACCAGCACGGCCGCCGAGTAGTAGCAGCTGATCAGGTAGGAGATGATCGACTGGTCGTCGATGCCCTTGAATCGGACGTTGAGGCTCGGCTCGTACTCGTCGGGAATGTTGGTCTGGTGCAGGCCGATGACGCCCTGGTCTTTCTCGCCGGTGCGCATGGCGAGGATCGATGTGGTCTGGGTGCCGCTGACCGGGATTTTGCCGCACGGGAAGATCGGCACCCCGCGCCAGGCGGGAACGCGATGACCGTCCACCTCGACCGGATCGGGATACAGTCCGCGCTTGCTGCATTCCCGGCCGAAGGCGGCGATCGCTTTCGGGTGTGCCAGAAACAGTTTCGTGCTCCGGCGCATGCTGAGCAGCTCGTCCATGTCGTCGGGGGTGGGCGGGCCCGATTCGGTGTAGATGCGCTGCTTCAGATCGCAGTTGTGCAGCAGGCCGAAGTCCGGGTTGTTGACGAGGTCGTGCTCCCGGCGTTCGTAGAGCGCCTCGATGGTCAGCCGCAACTGTTGTTCGACCTGGTTCATCGGATCGTTGAACAAATCCGCGACGCGGGTGTGTACCCGCAGCACGCTCTGCGCGAGACTCAACTCGTATTCGCGCGGGGAGGCGTCGTAATCGACGAAGGTGCCGTCGAGCAAGGGCTCTCCGGCATGGCCGGAGGAGATCAGAATGCTGGCCTCGCCCTTGGAGTTCTGTGGCTGGGCGGGTGCTGTTGCGACGCGGGACAATTGCTCGCGCAAGGCCGGTGTGTACTCCAATATTTCGTCCAGCGTTTGCCGCGGCAGGACCAACATCGTCGTTCTTGTCACGGTTTTGACGGTGACCGGCCAAATCGCGGACGGGTTGGTGAGCGTTTCGTCGCCATAGAAATCGCCGCCGGCCAGCATGCCCAGCATGGTCGGCTCACCGTATTCTCCCGTGCCGATCTTGCTGAGTTTTCCGTGCACGATCAGCAGGACCTGATTCATCGGATTGCCGAATTCTGCTACGACAGTGCCCGGTTCGAGATCGCGCTGTTCGAATCGTTGTGCGAGCGCTCGGAGTATTTCCTCGTCGTCGAAGTCCCGCAATTGCGGAAGTTCCTGGAGTTCCAGTGGAATCACCCTGGCCTGCGAACCGTCGACGACGAATTCGACCTCGCCGTTGCCCACGGTGTGGGTGAGGCGCCGGTTGACACGGTAGGTACCGCTGCTGACCTCTGTCCATGGCAGCATGCGGGTGAGCCAGCGAGAGCTGATGCCCTGCATTTGCGGTTCGGATTTGGTGGTGGTTGCCAGCGGTCGTGCCGCGGCGGTGCTGAGACTCTTGCGTACGTGATTATCCGTTTGGACCGGCATTTCGATGGTCATGCGTTGTCCTCACCTCGAGACGGTCACCGTGACGGTCGACGGTGGTGGTGGCGCTTCGATTGCACAGCAGAAACTAGACACTCGAGTGAATTGATTTACGCGACAGTGCGTTCCAGACGGCATCGATCGTAGAGCGGGTGCACCGGCGCGCGCAGTAGAATGTCGAAGATCGTGGAGTCGATGATGGCGCAACGGGTTTCGGATGGTCACGACATGCCCTCGATCGCGATAACGGCACGTAACGTCCTGGGATGAATCACGGATTTGCGGACGGATGGCTGTGACATAGCTATCTTCGGATGTCATGTTCACCTGGATCTATACGCTGCCCATCTGGCTGGACTTCCTCATCATCACCGGAACGTGTGTGGCGCTGACGACGGGCTCGATCCTGGTGACCCGCCCCTACGTGTTGCGGACGCTCGGCCCCGAACCGGGCAAGAACGACTCGGTCACCATGGTGCTGACGGTCGGCGGTGTGTTCTACGGTCTGCTACTCGGTCTGATCGCCGCGGCGACCTACCAGTCCTACGATGCTGCGCAGGGCGTGGTCGCCGACGAAGCCGCCGCCCTCGGCACGCTCTACCGGGAGGCGGGCGCTTATCCGGAGCCGCAGCGCTCCCAGTTGCGCCAGGACCTGATCGACTACACCGACAACACCCTGACCGTGGCCTGGCCCGCGCTGCGTGCGGGCGAAGAACCGATGGGCGGCACCGCCCTGGTGACCAGGTTTCAGGAGCATCTGCTGACCTTCCAGCCGCAGAACGATGCTCAGCAGATCGTGCACGCGGCGACGATCGACCAGTTCGCCACGTTCGATCAGCAAAGACGGCATCGCATCAATGCGACCACCGGTGGTGTGCCAGGTGTGCTGTGGTGGACCATTCTGGTCGGCGCGGCCGTCAATCTGGTGTTGCTGTGCCTGTTCAGCCTGCATCGCGGGGCGCATTTGCTGCTCGGTGGCCTTTTCGCTTTCTTTCTCGGCGCGATGATTTTCCTGATCGCCGCCATGGATCTGCCGTTCCGTGGTGACCTGAGTGTGAGTCCCGAGCCATTCGAGAGCATGTATGTGAACGTTATGCGGCGTTGACCCCTTCCGGCCGAGAAAACCGGCCGGTTCGGTCACATATCGCCGCTGATCCGCGCGGCCTGTCATGGAACGGGTCACAGCCGACACATAATGGACACACGATGTGGGAAGCTCGTCTGAACACGTCGGGGTGTGTGATGCGTGTCACGTTTCTTGGTAGGGCTGGGAGCGATCGTGAAGTTCAGTGCGAAGGATTTGGCCGGGTCGGTGCAACGGTTGATGGCGACCGCCCAGAACGGCCTGGAAGTCATCCGCTTCGGTGGGCTGACCCACGATGTCGAATCGTCCCCGTTCGAGGTTGTCGAACGCAGACGGATGTATCGCCTGCGTCATTACTTCCCCGACGATGCGACACCGGGCAGGCCGGTCGCTGTGCTGGTGCCGCCGCTGATGGTGAACGCCGACATCTGGGATGTCAACGCCGAAGACGGCGCGGTCGGGATTCTGCATCGCGGCGGAATCGATTGCTGGGTGGTCGATTTCGGATCGCCCGCGAGCGAAGAGGGCGGGTGGGAACGGGATCTGGCCGATCATGTCCTCGCGATCAGCAGTGCGATCGACACGGTCGGCGAGGCGACCGGCAGCAGCGTGCACTTGATGGGGTACTCGCAGGGCGGCATGTTCGCCTATCAGACCTCCGCCTACCGCTACGGTAAGGGTGTGGCGAGCATCGTCACCTTCGGCAGCCCGGTCGACGTGGTCGCGGGCATGCCCTTCGGGCTCCCGTACGGCATGGTGTCGGATGTCGCGGAGTTCCTCGCCGACCATGTCGTCACCCGGTTGCCGATCACCGATTCCATGGTGCGCATCGGCTTCCAGCTGCTCGACCCGGTGAAAACCGCGAAGTCCAGGATCGATTTCCTGCGTCAGCTGCATGACCGGGAAGCGTTGCTGCCCAAGGAGCGTCAGCGCCGGTTCCTGAACAACGACGGCTGGGTCGGCTACGCGGGCCCGGCGGCCGCGGATCTGCTCAAGCAGTTCGTCGCGCACAATCGGTTGATGCTCGGCGGTTTCGTGATTCGCGATCAGCCGATTTCGCTTGCCGAACTGAAATGCCCGATTCTGGCCTTCGTCGGCGAGGTCGACGATATCGGCCAGCCCGCCGCGGTGCGTGGCATCGTGCGGGCCGCGCCCAACGCGGAGGTGTACGAAGCCAGTTTGGTGGCAGGGCATTTCGGCCTCGTTGCGGGCAGCATGGCCACCAACCACACCTGGCCTCTTGTCCGGCAGTGGGTCGATTGGATGGACGGTGGCCAGCCGCTGCCGCCGGAGATCACGCCGATGGCCGAGCAGGTCGCAAGCAACCGGCCGCGCTCGGCGGCGACCCGTGTCGTGCACACTGTCGGCACGCTTGCCGAGGCGGGCACGGGCATGGGGAAGGCGCTGGAGGGGATCGCGAACAACACCGTGCGCGGCTCGGTCGAGCTGGTCGGTGAGGCGGCGCGGGCGCTGCCGCGGTTGACCCGGCTCGGGATGATCCAGCCGCACACCCGGGTTTCGCTGGGGCAGCTGCTTGCCGAGCAGGCACAGCGGGCGCCGTTACGTGATCTTTTCCTGTTCGACGATCGTGTGCACACCAATGCCTCGGTCAACGTTCGCATCGACAATGTGGTGCGCGGCCTCATCTCGGTCGGCATCCGACCGGCGATGCGGGTCGGCGTGGTGATGGAGACCCGGCCGAGCGGGCTGGCGACCGTCGCGGCGCTCTCACGTCTCGGTGCGGTCGCGGTGCTGCTCGCCCCCGGCGGCGAGCTGGAAAGGGCGATCGAACTCACCGGCATCAAGACGTTGGTCGCCGACCCGGAGAACCTGCGGACCGCGGCGGCCACCGGTACCAGGGTGCTGGTGCTCGGCGGCGGCGACACGCGTGGACTCGAGGTCGAGCAGGGTGAGAACGTGATCGACCTCGAGCAGATCGATCCCGACCAGGTGCGCCTGCCCGCCTGGTATCGGCCGAATCCCGGCCTCGCCCGCGAACTCGCCTTCGTCCTGGTGACCGGCACCGGTGATCGGATGGAGGCGAAGTACATCACCAACCATCGCTGGGCGCTTTCCGCGATCGGCACCGCGACCTCGGCCGATCTCGATCGCAAGGACACGGTGTACTGCCTTGCCCCGCTGCATCATTCGTCCGGCCTGCTGGTGAGCCTCGGCGGTGCGATCGCGGGCGGCAGCCGGATCGCGCTGGCCCGATCGCTCGACCCGGCCCGCTTCGCCGAGGAGGTGCACCGTTACGGCGTCACCGTGGTGACCTACACCTGGACGATGCTGCGCGACATCCTCGACGCCGGGGTGTTCCCCGCGGGGCACCCGCACCCGATCCGCCTGTTCATCGGTTCCGGCATGCCCGCAGGCCTGTGGCGGCGCACGACCGAACAATTCGACCCCGCCCGTGTGCTGGAGTTCTACGCCTCCATCGAGGGCGATGTGGTGCTGGCCAACGTGACCGGCGTCAAGGCGGGCTGCAAGGGTAGGCCGGTGCCCGGCACGGCCAAGGTGGAACTCGTCGCCTACGACTCGATCGCCGATCAGGTCGTGGTGGACGAATCCGGTTTCGCCCGCCGCTGCGCCGACAACGAAGTGGGTCTGCTGATCGGCAAGGCCTCCGACGGCGTCGACCTGTCCGACGGCGGCCTGCGCGGCCTGTTCACCGCGGGCGACGCATGGATGCCGACCGAGAATCTGTTCCGGCGCGACGGCGACGGCGACTACTGGCTGGTCGACCGCACCGACACGGTGATCCGCACACCGCGCGGGCCGGTGTACACCCAGCCGATCGTGGACGCCCTCAACGACATCACCGCGGTGGACATGGAGGTCGCCTACGGCCTGTCCGTCGGCGATCGCTGCCTCGCTGTCGCGGCGGTCAGCGTTCGCCACGGTTTCCGGCTCGAACCCAAGGATGTGACCGAGGCGCTGCAGGTGCTCGATCATCACCAGCGCCCCGATCTGGTGTATGTGGTGGGCGACATCCCGCGCAGCTCGTCCTACCGCCCTTCCGCTGCCGCCGTGCAGGCCGCCGGGCGGCCGGAAGCCGGTCCGGATACATGGTGGTACAACCGGGCATCGGAGTCCTACGAGATGCTCACCGCGGCGTACGCGCGGACGCTGCTCGGCGACTGACCGACGATTTCGGCCCCCGCTCGGGAAACCGGGTGGGGGCCGAATCATGTTGTCGTACTGTCGGATTCACGGCAAAGGCCGGGCCGATCGGGTACTCGGCCTGGTTTCACCGTACTATCCGTGGTGGCGGCTGATGTTGAAACGGAACCTTACAAGGAAACTGTGGGTACGAGCCTTATCTATCGCAACAGGATCGTCTACGAGCTGGCGATGCGTGGGTTGTACGGCCGCCACTACGGAGCCAGATACCGTGCCATCGCCGCGATCGTCCCCGACGGAGCCCGTGTCCTGGACGTGTGTTGCGGGCCTGCCACGCTGCACACCCGCTATCTGCGCGGTAAATCTGTCGACTACATGGGCCTCGATCTCAACGAGCGCTTCATCGCCCGCGTGCGACGTGCAGGCGGCCGTGGTGCGGTGTGGGATCTGCACTCCGACGCCCCGCTGCCGGCGGCCGATTACGTGATCATGCAGGCCAGCCTCTACCACTTCCTGCCCGAGCCGGGGCCGCTGGTCGACCGGATGCTGGCCGCGGCGGGCAAGCAGGTGATCGTCGCGGAGCCGATCCGCAATCTGGCCTCCAGCGATAACCGGGTGCTCGCCGCGATCGGACAGCGCTTCACCGACGCGGGTGACGGCGCACAGGCACAGCGGTTCACCGAAGCGACCCTGGACGTGTTGTTCCGGGACTACGAGTCGCACGTAGTCGAGCAGTCGCTGATCGCGGGCGGCCGAGAGAAGTTATTCGTCCTCTCGGCGTGAGATCAGACCGTGAACGCGGTGACGGCGTCGACGACGCGGGCCACCTGCTCGTCGGTGAGATCGGGCCACAGCGGCAGCCGAACGATGGTTCCGGAGAACTCGGCGCTGCGCACGCACGGCTGCGGGGTCCGGCCCAGCTTGAGACCGGCGGGGCTGGAATCCAGCGGCACATAGTGGAACGGCGCCGAGATGCCGCGTGCGCCCAGGTGCGCGATCAAGTCGTCGCGGCGTTCCTCGGTGGGGGTGCGCAGGTAGTACAGGTGCGCGGTGTGTGCGCGGTCGTCGGGCACGTTCATCAGGCGAACGTCGTTGCGGCGCGCCCACTCCGGCAGCGCCGCAGCATAGGCGTCCCACACCCGGTGCCGTCCGGCCTGGATGGTGTCGAATTCGTCCAGCTGCGCGTCCAGCACCGCCGCGTTCAACTCGCTGGGCAGATAGCTCGAGCCGATGTCCTGCCAGGAGTACTTGTCCACCGCGCCGCGCAGGAAGCGGGCGCGGTCGGTGCCCTTCTCCCGGATGATCTCGGCGCGCGCCATCAGGATCTCGTCGGTGAGCAGCAGTGCGCCGCCCTCACCGCAATGCACGTTCTTGGTGTCGTGGAAACTCAGCGTGCCGAGGCTACCGATCGTGCCCAGCGGACGGCCGCGCCAGCTGGCACCGAGGCCGTGCGCGTTGTCCTCGACGATGGCGAACCCGTGCGCGTCGGCCAGGGCGAGCAGCCGGTCCATCTCGGCGGCGACGCCACCGTAGTGGATGACGACAACGGCTTTGGTCCGCTCGGTGACCGCCGCGGCGACGGAGTCCGGGTCCACATTGCCGGTCTCCGGGTCGATGTCGGCGAACACGCAGGTGGCCCCGCGCAGTGCCATCGAGGTCGCGGTGGAGGTGAACGCGAAGCTCGGCACGATCACTTCGTCGTCCGGGCCGAGCTCCAACAGCAGGCCCGCCATCTCCAGCGCGGAGGTGCACGAGGTGGTCAGCAGCGCGTGCGGCGCGGCGGTGATGGTCTTCAGCTTGGCGGTGGCGGTGGCGGTGAACTGCCCGTCGCCGTGGCTGTGATCGGAGCCGAGCACGGCCTCAAGATTGGCCAATTCGCGGCGTGCCCGGAACGGGCGGCTGAAGATGACGCGATCAGTGCTCAAGCCGGTCGATCCCCCTGTTGGCGGCGGTCATGGACGGTTCCCGGGTATCCGCCGGGCGCGGCGTCGGCGTGTCGACGGTCAGGTAGAGCGGTTTGCCTACGAGGATATGCAAAGCGACGCCGAGGTATTCGGCGATCAGGCCGAGGGAGAACAGGGTCGCGCCGGACACCAGCAGCAACACCACGATGATCGAGGCCCAGCCCTCAGGCGCCCAGTTTTCGGCGGTGAGCGCTTCGTAGACGACGAAGGCCGCCATCACACCACCGGCGAGCGCCAACGTGACACCGAGCAGGCTGACCAGCCGCAGACCGCGAGTACCGCTGCACAGCACCATCTTCCAGAACAGCGAGAACAGCCGCCGGTAGTTGTAGCCGGACTCCTCGCGGCCCTCGGCACGCAGCTCGACCGGCACCTGGGCGACGGTGCCGACCACCCAGGTCAGCGCGACATCCAGATAGACGCCGTTGGAGGCGACCTCGGCGAGCTGGCGGCCGATGGCGCCGCGGATGAGCCGGTAGCTCTCGAACCGGGTGGAATCCGGGAACGCGAACACCGTGGCGAGCACGATCTTCGCGCCGCGCGAGGTGAGATTGCGCAGGAAACCGTGCGGGCGGGTGTTGATCGGCCTCGAATAGACCAGATCGGCGCGCTCGGCGAGGGCCGCGTCCAGGAAGGTGCCGATGAATCGAGGGTCGTGCTGTCCATCCTCGTCCATGGTGACGATCCAGTTGCCGCGGGCGGCCGACATACCCGCGATCGTCGCGGCGTCCTGGCCGAAATTGCGACTCAGCCAGACGGTGCGCACCTCGGGGTAGGTCTGCTCGAGCTCTTGCAGCACCACATCGGACCGATCCGGCCCGTGGTCGTGCACCAGGATGATCTCGTCGATCGTGAAGACGGCGCCGCCGGGCGTCTCGGTGGGAGCGGTCAGCTGGTGCAATTCGGCGACCAGCCCACCGATGGTGTCCTCGCCCCGATAAATCGGTACGACGACGGACACAGTGTGCGCGCTGCCCGCATCGGCGTGGGGTTTGCCGTTCGGCGCTGCAGCGTCGGTGCGGGGCGTAGAAGTAGTGGGAATCGGCATCAGCTGGATCGACTTTCGCTAACGGTGCGTGCCGGTACTCCCCGCTGGACAGCAGAGCCCGAGCCGTCCAGAACTCTAGCACGGTGCGGGTTTCGGCTTCTGCGACCGATGCCAAGCGGCACCGCGCACGGTAGGGTCTGGAACTCGTGACGGATAGTGCAGCGCTCGATTCGCGACGAGACGTGTACCGCTGGGGAACCATCACCGCGATCGGGGCGGTCGCGGGGTACATCGCGGTACTGCTCGCCAACGTCCGGCACTTCTATACCGACGACACCGAATCCCAGTACACCGGGTTGTGGATCGGCCTCGGCCGGTCGTTGCGTGAGGGCACCTTCCCGGTGCTGGTGCCCGAGCGGTGGATGTCGGGCAACAACACGATGGACGATGCGGGGCTGTTCAATCCGCCGCAGCTGCTGATCGATCTGATCGCGCCGTCGGTCGACAACATGGCGTTATACGCGACCGTCGTCAAATTGATCTTCGCCGTCATCACCGCACTCGGGGTGTATCGGATCTGCCTGGCCTACGGCGGTCGGCCCGCGTGGTCGGCGGCGGCGGGGGTCGCGTTCCCGCTGTCGGGTTTCTTCCTGTTCTTCGACGAGGCCAGCTGGATGACCGCGCTCACCGGCACCGCGTGGCTGGTGCACGCCTGGGCGTCGTCGGTGCGCTACACGCGCGGCACCGGTGGACCGATTCCGGTCTTCGTCTTTCTGTATCTGACCATCTCCACGCAGTACATCTTCCCCGCGGTGGAAGCCGCGATCATGCTGTTGGCCGTGGCGGTGGGCGAGCTTGTCCACCAACGCCGGTGGCAGCCGGTCGCGCGGCTGACCGTCGCGGGAGCGTGCGCCGGTCTCGCGGGTCTGCTCACCTTCCTGCCGAGCATGCTGTCGGCGAAGGTGACCTGGCGCGGCAGCTCGCAGATCATCAACGACCAGTTCCTCACGGTGCCATGGTCGGAGTCGCTCAACGCCAGCCTGCCGAGTTCGATGCCTGCCTTCACCTCCTGGTGGGGTTATGTGCAGCCGATGCCGGTTACCTACATCGCCTGGTTCCTGATCCCGGCGCTTGCGTTCATCGACTGGCAACGCGCCAAGGAAAGCTGGCGGGAGCTCAGCGCGGTCGCGATCTTCTCGGTCCTGATGCTGATGTGGGCCGCCGGACCGGGTTCGATCGGTCCGCTGCGCTGGCCGGTGCGGGTGCTACCGATGCTCGCCATCGGCCTGCTGGTGCTGGTGTGCGTGCTGCTCGGGCGCTACGGCACGGTGCGAGACCTGAAGAATCGCGGCGTCGCTGCCGGAGTCCTGATCGGGCTGCTGTGGGTGCGATCCTTCTCGGCCGACCCGCACGGCGTGATCTGGCATGTGCTCGCCGCCGCCGCGATCGCGGCGCTCGGCGCGGTGGTGGTGTGGCTCGATCGCACCAAGGGGGTGGCCGCGGCGTGCGCGTTGACCATATTCGCGATGTTCCCGATCGCCTACTTCCAGGTCAGGGCCGCGCAGCCGACCCCGATGACATGGAATCTGCCGACCAACCGCTCCGCGGCCGCCGCCGCGTTCCCCGACTTCCCCGGCAACACGATCCAGCTCGCCGAGCGCGGGCTGTTGCAACCGGCGGACAAGAGCCTCGAAGGCGCTTACGGTTCCCTCGTTTTCGGCAACTACGCCAAATCGCTCGACCTGTCCTACGTCAACGGCTACACGCCGACGGGTCACTTCTACTTCGGCGAGCTGCTGTGCATGCGCTGGGACAGCAGCGTCTGCCCGGACGCCTACCGCAGGATGTTCGCCGCTGAGCCGACCACCGGACGACAGCTTGTCGATCTGATGAAGCTGGACCGGGTGGTGCTGCAACGAGCGCTGTTCCCCGATGCTCGCGACCAGCCCGCTCCCGAGGGCTGGAAGTGGGTGGACTACCCCGGCCACGAGCGCTATATCTCGGTGCTCGAGCGGGTGGACGGCCCGATCTCGACGGTGAACGGCCGGGTCGCGGCCGCGAAGAACGCGACGGCGACGTCGATTTCCGAGACCGGCACCACTAGCCGGGTGCGGGTGTCCTCGGCCGACGGCGGTCGCGTGGTGTTCGCGCGGCTCGGCTGGCCGGGCTACCGGGTCACCCTGAACGGCGAGCCGATCCGGATCGATGTGGTCGCGAAAAGCTTCGTCGCCGTGGATGTCCCGGCAGGTACCCGCGACGCGGAGTTGGTCCTGACCTGGCGCCCTCCGGGGTGGAAGGTCGGTATCGCGGCAATGGCGGCCGGGATGCTCGGCGTCGGCGTGTTGCAGTGGCTGTATGTGCGGTCGCGGCGTCGTGACGCCGCCGTGTCGGCCGACGACCGCGCCACCGGTGAGCCCGAACGCGAACTGGCGGACGTTGTTTCGTGAACGCTGACCCGCATCCGGTGACCGGTACGCCCAGGGGCGCGCTGGTCCCGGCGCGGGAAGCGGCCGGCTCACGGTGCGCATTCCGCTGCTCCCCGCGGCGGGCTGTAGGGTCTGGAACTCGTGGTGGAAAGTAGCGCCCCCGCCCGGCGGGACGTGTACAGGTGGGGTCTCATAACCGCACTCGGTGTGATTGCGGGATACGGTGCGGTGCTGTTGGCGAACGTCCGGCACTTCTACACCGACGACAGCGAGTCGCAATACGCGCCGCTGTGGGTCATGCTCGGCCGTCAGCTGCGCGACGGGCAGTTCCCCATGATGGTTCCCGAGCATTGGATGGCGGGCAACTACACCATCGAGGAGGCGGGTCTGCTGAATCCGCCGCAGCTGCTGATCGATCTGATCGCGCCCTCGGTCGCCGATGTCGCGGTCTACACCACGGTGATCAAGCTGATCTTCGCGATCGTTCTCGGGCTCGGCGTCTATCGGATCTGCGTGGAATACGGCGCGAAGCTGCCGTGGGCCGCGGTTGCCGGCATCGCGATTCCCTTCACCGGGTGGCTGCTGTTCTTCGACGAGGCCAGCTGGTACACCGCGTTCACCGGCACCGCGTGGCTGGTGCACGCCTGGGCTTCGGGTGTGCGTTATGCGCGTGGTCGCAGCGGGCCCATCCCGACCTTCGTCTTCCTGTATCTGGCGATTTCGGTCCAGTACATCTTTCCCGCCGTAGAGGCCGGTCTGATGATCGGTGCCGTGGCCGTCGGCGAGGCGGTCTACCAACGCAAGTGGCTGCCGTCGGTGCGACTGCTCGCGGTGGCGGGTGCCGCGGCGGTGGCCGGTGTGGCGACCTATCTGCCGAGCATGCTCTCGGCGAAGGTGACCTGGCGCGGGACCGCGCAGATCAACAACGACCAGTTCCTGACGGTGCCGTGGTCGGAGTCGCTCAATGCCAGTCTGCCGAGCACGCTGCCCGCGTACAGCTCCTGGTGGGGTTACGTGCAGCCGATGCCGGTGGTTTATATCGCCTGGTTCCTGTTCCCGGCGCTGGCCTTCATCGACTGGCGTAAGGCGCGCGAGAACTGGCGTGAGTTCACCGCCATCGCGCTCGTGGCGATCATGGCGCTGATGTGGACCGCGGGACCGGGCACCATCGGCCCGTTGCGCTGGCCTGCCCGCGTGCTGCCGATGCTGGCTCTCGGGCTGCTGGTGTTGGTGTGCGTGCTGCTCGGGCGCTATGGGACTTTCGCCGATCGGCGCAGACGCGGCATCGCGGCGGCGGTGCTGATCGGGCTGCTGTGGTTGCGGTCGTTCTCGGCAGCGCCGGACCGGGTGGTGTGGCATGCGGTCGCGGCTCTCGGCATCGCGGCCCTGGGAGCGGCTGTGGTGTGGCTCGGTGTGCGCCGCGGTACGGCCGCGGCCTGTGTGCTGGTCATCGTCTCGGTGTTCCCGATCGCGTTCCTCCAGGTGCACGCGGCGCAGCCGACGCCGATGAGTTGGAACCTGCCGCAGAATCGGTCCGAGATGAAGGCCGCCTTCCCCGATTTCGCGGGCACTACCCTGCAACTCGCGGACCGCGGACTGATCCAGCCAGGCGAACGGACTCTGCAGGGGGCCTATGGGTCGCTGGTCTTCGGCAACTACGCCAAGGACCTCGAGCTGACCTATGTCAGCGGCTACACCCCCAACGGCCATTTCTGGTTCGGCGAGATGCTCTGCATGCGATGGGATACCAGCGTCTGCCCCGACGCCTACCGTCGCGCCTTCGCCACCGAGCCGTCCACCGGCAAGACCATCGTCGATCTGATGAAGGTTGACCGGGTGGTGCTGCAGAAGGCGCTGTACCCGGATGCGCGCAACCAGCCCGCGCCGACCGGCTGGCGGTGGGTCGACTACCCAGGGCACGAGAAGTACATCGCGGTGCTCGAGCGCGACAACGGGCCGTTGTCGACCAGAAACGGCCGTGTCGCCGCCGTCACGGGCGGCACCGCGACCTCGGTTTCGGAGTCGGATTCGACCAGTGGGGTGCGGGTGAGCTCGGAGCAGGGCGGACGAGTTGTGTTCGCCAGACTCGGCTGGCCGGGCTATCGCGCCACGCTCAACGGTCGTGAGGTCCCGTTCACGGTGGTCGCGAAAACTTTTGTCGCCGTGGATATTCCGGCAGGAACCAAGAACGCGGACCTGGAGTTGACCTGGCGCCCGCCCGGCTGGAAGCTCGGCGTCGGCGCGATGCTGCTCGGATTGCTCGGGGCAGGTGCTATGCAGTGGCTGTCGGTGCGTACCCGACGTCGTGATGACGAGCCGGGCGGCGGGACCTCGGTGCCGCTGAGCGCTGACCGTCCGGCGCCGGAACCCGACCTGGTCGGCGCGAGCCGGTGAGCGCGGGCGAGGCCGGAGCCCACGCCGGGGCGACGGGAACCGAGGATCCCGGACCCCTGCTGCGCCTGGTGCGCAGGCAGGAGCTCGCCTTCGCGGTGGTCGGCGGCTTCAACACCGCATTGGGCATGACGCTGACGGTAGCCTGGCTCGCCGTGCTCGGCCCTGATGTGCCGCCGTCGGTGGCGGTGGTCGCGGCCTACGGCATCAGCATCGTGATCGCGTTCGTGCTGCACCGCACTCTGGTGTTCCGGGTGCGCGGCCACGTCGTCCGTGATTTCCTACGCTTCGTCGCGGTGAATTCCGGTGGGCTGCTGCTGAATATCGTGCTACTGGAACTGGCCGTCTCGGTGCTGGGTTTTCCCGACAAGCCCGCGGCGGTCGTCGTGATGGGGATCGTCGCGATCGCGAGTTTCTTCGGCCATCGTTATATCTCGTTCCGCCGGGAACCGGTGGCATTGTCGCCGTCGACCGGTTCCGGTGCGGAGCAGTTGTAGGCGACGGGTAAGTTATCGATCATGCCGGAGGAAACCGCCTTGGACGCCACCCTGTTGAGTCTGCTCGCCTGCCCGCAGGACAAGGGTCCGCTGCTGTTGGTCCGCGATGACAAGGGCGTCACCGCGCTCTACAACCCGCGTCTGCGCCGGGCCTACCCCATCGAGAACGGCATTCCGGTGCTGCTCATCGACGAGGCGCGCGACGTCACCGATGCCGAGCACGCCGCGTTCACCGCTCAGCACGCCGACGCCTGACAGGCGCCGACCCGGTGGCACGCCCCGCAGCGTTGCCACCGGAACCGTGCGCCGATTCCCCTCTGTCCCAGCGGTATTCCGGTCGACGGATCGCTGCCTTGCGGAATTACGGTGTGGCGAGATCTATTTCGCCGGTGAGGTAGCGCTGGAGGGTGGGTCCGACGGCGGCGACCAATTCCGGGATGGGCATGGAGGCGACCGGCTCCACTTCCAGGATCTTGCGCGCGACCAGCACGCCGATCATCTGCGTGGCGACTAGGGCGACACGGGCGCGGCCGTCGTCGTCCGGGGCCGCGATCCGCAGTCGGACTCGTTCGAGCACGATGTCGAGCACGAACGACCTCGCCAGCGAGATATCGCCGCCGCCGAGCATGCTCCGTACCGCCGCGACCACCCCGGGACCGGCAGGGGAATCCCAGACGCTCACCACGGCGTGCAGGATGGTCGCGCCGAGCTGGTCCAGCGGCGCACCTTCGATGATGCCCAGCGTGGCCTCCGGGTCTACCGGCAGTTCGACCACCGCGGCGAACAGCTGCTGCTTGGTCCCGAAATAGTGGTGCACGAGTGCCGGATCGACCCCGGCGTCGGTGGCCACGGCACGGATCGAGGTCTTGTCGAAACCGACCTCGGCGAACCGGGCCCGGGCCGAGGTCAGAATCGCCTCGCGAGCGCCGGACTGTCCAGGTCTGCGTCCGGTGCGGGTGGCGCGCTCGCCATTGCCTGCCGTAGTTCCGTTGGCAGCCGTCACGCCATCGCCTTCCGTCGTCCCATCACCCGCTGCCACGTTACGTGGCATTACGGGGTTCGCCGCCGTAGGGTTGCCGCCCCGAGGCATAGCGCCACTACCGCGAATCCGGCGACCACGGCGAGATCGCGCCACATCGCGGTGGTTGCCTCGGGATGGCTCGAAACCTGTTGCAGCGCATCGACCGCATAGCTCAGCGGCATCACATTGCTGATCGCTTCCAACCAGCCGGGCAGCTGTCCGCGCGGAACGAGCAAGCCGCACAGAAAGATCTGCGGCGCGACTACCACGGGCATGAACTGCACTGCCTGGAATTCGGTACGCGCGAAGGCGCTTGCCAACAAGCCGAGCGCGACCCCGCATACCGCGTCGACCATCGCGATCAGCACCACCCAGCCTGGGCTGCCTGCCGCGTTGAGCCCGAGCAACCCGAAAGAGACCAGGCACGCCACCGCGGCCTGCGCGGCCGCAGCCACCGAGAACGCCGAGCCGTATCCGGCCAGCAGATCGATCTTCGACAGTGGCGTGGTGAGCAGTCGTTCCAGCGTGCCCGAGGTGCGTTCGCGCTGCATGGCGATGGCGGTGATCAGGAACATCACGATGAACGGCAGGATGCCGAGCATGCTGATGCCGACGCGGTCGAACAGTGGCACGGGGTTGAGCGGGTTCTGCGGGGTGTCCTTGTAGATGAAGTACAGCAACGTCATCAGCAGCGCGGGCACCACGAGAATCATGGCGACGGTGCGGTGGTCGTTGCGTAGTTGGCGCAGGATGCGGGAGGTCGTCGCGACATAGGGACGCAGGGTGGGCGTCCGGCGCGCGGTGGTATCCATGACGGCGCTCATGACTTCGGTCCCATCGTGATCAAGGAGAGGAAGGCTTGTTCGAGGTTCTGTTCGTCGGTTCTGGCGCGCAGTTCGTCCGGGCTCAGTTGCGCGAGCAGTTTGCCTTCGCGCATCAGCAGCAGCTGGTCGCAGTGTTCGGCCTCGTCCATCACATGGCTGGACACCAGAAGCGTCGTTCCCGCGGCGGCCAGCTCGCGGAACTGCTTCCACAGATCCACGCGCAGTACGGGATCGAGGCCGACGGTCGGTTCGTCGAGCACGAGCATGTCCGGCTGGGCGACCAGCGCACAGGCCAGTGAGGCGCGGGTCTGCTGTCCGCCGGAGAGTTCGTCGCCGCGCTGGTGTGCGTTTTCGAGCAACCCGACCGCCGTAATGGCCGTATCGGTGGCATCGCGGTCGCGGCCGTACAGCGCGGCGAAGTACGCCACGTTCTCGCGAACGCTGATGTCGGAGTAGATGCTCGGTGCCTGTGTCACATAGCCGATTCGGTGGCAGAGTTCTCTGGAGCCCGCGGGCAGCCCCAGCGCCGAGATTTCTCCGGATTCCACGATCTGGGTGCCCACGATGCTGCGCATGAGTGTGGTCTTGCCGCAGCCGGAGGGCCCGAGCAGTCCGGTGATGGAGCCGCGCGGAATCGCCAGTGAGACATCGTGCAGAACTTCGCGGCCGCCGCGGTTCACCGTCAGGTTCCTGATGTCGACGGCGGGGGATGAGTGCAGGTCCATCATGGGACGCCTCAATTCATCGAGTGTTGAATTCACTGTGTGATGAATTTAGCGCGAGGGCGACGTCCGGACAAGAGGCAACGGCTGGTCGTTCGCACAGCCCGGCATGTCGCCACGCGTGTCTGGCCTGCTCGCGGAATCCCGGGTACGTGCCTGGGATCAGTGGCCGTGATGTGACGATGGCCTGCCTGCGGATTGTCCTGGGTCGACCACGACAAACTGGCCCATCATGCCCTGGTCCTCGTGCCACAGCAGATGGCAGTGATACATGTACGGCGAGTTCGGATCGGCGGGTCCGTCGAACCGCATAGCGAGTTTCGCGGTGGCGTCGGGCGGCAGGAAGACGGTGTCCTTCGGTCCGGTCAGTGCCGCGGGCGGCGGCGCGCCGTCGAGTTCCAGCACTCGGTACTGGACATCGTGGACGTGGAAATTGTGCGGCATCCCGTCGTTGTTGTGCACGATCCAGGTTTCGGTAGTGCCTCGTGTGACGGTCAGGTCGATTCGGTCCATCGCCATCTTCTGGCCGTTGATCCCGCTCAGGTTCAGCTCGAAGCGACGTTCCTGTACCGAATCGGAACCATCCGGGGTGGACGGATGCGCCACTGTCGCAGGCAGTTCGGGCGACGGGCGCAGCGCGGCGGCCGCCCGCAATTCGAGTACGTCGAACGCGTCGTCGCCGCCTGCGAACCTGCCGTTCCAGAATCGAGTCCGGCGTCGAGCTTGTTGCTGCGCAGCACCGTGCGCTCGCCCGGACGTACCCGCACCACGATCTCGGCCCGCTCGCCCGGCGAGAGCTGCAGCCGGTCGAGCACGGCGGGGCGTTCCATCAGTCCGCCGTCGGTGGCGACGAGGGAGAACGAGCGGTTGTCGGCGAAGCCGAAGGTGTAGACGCGTGCGGGGGAGGCGTTGAGCAATCGGAGCCGGACGAGTTCGTCGCCGACATTGCGGTATGGCGTCAGGGTGCCGTTCACCATCGTCTGATCACCGAGGAACCCGACGTCACGGAAGATGGCATGTTCCGAATCGAGCACGGCCCCACGAAATTTCACGTCCTGCACGATGACCGGCAGATCGTCGATGCCGTAATTGCTCGGCAGCGACAGAGATTCGGAGATCTCGTCGTCGAGCAGGAACATCCCCGCCAGTCCGCGCCGCACATGCTGCTCGGTCGTGCCGTGTGGGTGCGGGTGATACCAGAGCGTCGCGGCGGGCTGATCAATCGTCCACTGTGGCGTCCACGTCGCCCCCGCCGCCACCATCTGGTGCGGGCCGCCGTCCATCGCCGCGGGTAGGTGCATGCCGTGCCAGTGCACGGTGGAGGCTTCCGATAGCGAATTGCGGATTCGGACCTCGACCTTTTCGCCACGCTTCGCCCGCAACGTCGGGCCGAGGTAGTCGCCGTTGAATCCCCACGTGTCGGTTGCCTGTCCGGCCCGGAATTCCTTTCGCCCGAACGCATATCGAGCTCGAACACTCGGGTGCCATCCGGCCGCAGCTGCGACTGCGCCAGCGGCGGAATTGCCAGCTCGTTCTCGAATTCGACCTTGTCGACCGTGGAGACGACCGCATTGACATACACCCAAGTGACGCCGCCGCCGACCGCGAGCACGAGGACCGCCGCGAAGGTGACGACGCCGATGAGCAACCGCCGCCACCAGTGCGGTCGAGGAACCGAAGACATGCACCGACAGTAGGAATCCGAACCACCAGGACGCATCAGGGAGCGTCCCCATTTCACCCCTGACCGCACCCCTGATTCCCGATGCCTGCTACCCGCCGATTGGGCGATGTCGAGCCACCCACGCAGGCCTGTGTGCTCGGATTCCACTGTGTCCGAGGCATTCCCGTCGCAGATCACCGCGCCGGTGCGCAGGAAATGGGCCCCCTTTTCGATCCACTCCCGACGCGACTGGTCCGGGCGGTGCGTGATCATCGAACGCAAGGATCTCGTCGATGATCGTCTTTTCACTCACCACCGAGCCGCGGCGCGCCGGTGCCTCGTCGCGCGCCAGCCGTTGAACCGCAAGTTGATTCGTCCTGAGTCAGTCGTCGGCGAGCTCGGTCGTCGCGTCGCGTCCTGCCTCGGCGGTGCGGCGCAGAAAGTCCGCGATCACCGCCAGTTGGGCGTCGCTGTACCGCTCGCAGAGCTCGTCCATGCGGGTGTTCATGCCGGAGAGCATGCGATAGATCTCCGGATTGCGGTCGCGGGTCGCGCGCACGGTGACGGCGCGGCGATCGGTGGCGTCGGGGTTGCGTTCGCGGGTGATCCAGCCGCCGCGTTGGAGCCGATCGAGCACGCCGGTCATGGTTGCCGGGTGCAGGCCGGCGAGTTTCGCCAGCGCGCCAGGGCTGAGCGGGCCGTGTCGGTTGATGAGGTCGAGGCAATTCCAGTCGGCGTCCTTGAGTTCGACCCTGGCTCCGAACTGCCGATTCAGCAGCGACAGTTGGATATTCAGGTCGCGAAGCGACTCTTTGACCGCACGTGCCGACTGTCGATGTCGCCGCGCATCCGCCTTTGTTACGTCATTCATATTGTATGACTTTCAAAATAGATGATATGGTTCTCATATGATACGGCGTTCGGATGAACGAGTGCCGGAGGCCTGCCGAACAACTGCAGAAGGAAATCCACCATGCGCATCACCGTCTTCGGGGCCAACGGCCCCACTGGCCGGCTGTTGACCGGCCAGGCCCTCGGCATCGGCCACGACGTCGTCGCCGTCACGCGGCGGCCTGCCGAATTCCCGATCGCCCACGAGCGGCTCACCGTCTTCGGGGGCGATGTCCACCAACCGGATTCGGTCGACGCGGCCGTCGCGGGCGCGGATGTCGTGCTGTCCACGCTCGGGGTGCCCTACGGCAAAGAGGTGATCACCACCTACTCCACCGGGGTCGGCAACATCGTGGCCGCCATGCATCGCCACGGCGTGCGTCGCATCGGGGTGGTCTCATCCAGTGCGGTCGACCCGAAGCCCTACTCCGATGCCGGGTTCGTCTTCAACCGGGTGCTGCAGCCCTACATCGTGCGGGTCATGGGCAAGACGCTCTACGACGACATGCGGCGAATGGAAACGCTGCTGCGGGCCAGCGATCTCGAGTGGACGATCGTGCGTCCCGGCGGGCTGTACGAACTGCCCGCCGGGACGGATTACACGATGGTCGAGGGGCATGCCGACAGTCGTTACACCGCGCGCATCGATCTGGCGGCGAGTCTGCTCCGGCTGGTCGACGACGACCGATTCGTACGCAAGATCGTCGGGGTCGTCACGACGACCGAAAACCCGAGCCTGCTGCAACTGATCCGCAAGGAGGCGCTCGGCAAGAGTTGATGCGGGCGTCGGATTCGGTCCTCCGCGGTGTGATCTGCTGTAGCTGCCTCCGCATTCGATCTGGTAGCAGCCGTTTTCGAGCCCATGTCGACGATGTGGCATGGATCACAATGCGCGTCTGTCACGTTCCGCGGCCGTTGTTTGTCCCATGGTCGTCACCAACCAACGAACCCCGAATCGGTGACACCGACCATGGGAGAAACGCCATGAACACGCAGCGGATCGTCATCCTCGGCGCCGGCTACACCGGCATGCTCGCCGCCGTGCGGCTGGCCAGGCGGACGCGCAAACTCGACACCGAGATCACCCTGGTCAACCCGTCCGCCCGGTTCATCGAGCGGCTGCGGATGCACCAGATCGCGGCAGGCCAGGAATTGGCCGACCACCGGATCCCGGTCCTGTTGGCGGGCACCGGCGTCGAATTCGTGCAGGGCTGGGCCACGGCCATCGACACGGTCGGACAGCGGGTCATCGTCGACGACACCACGGCGCTGCACTATGACACCCTGGTCTACGCCCTCGGCAGCAGCACCGATACCACCACCGTCCCCGGCGCCGCCGACCACTCCTGGACCCTGAACGATCCCCGCACCGCCCACCGTTTCTCCGAACACCTCGCGGCGGCCGAAGCCGCCGACGGCACCGTCGCGGTCTGTGGCGGCGGCCTGACCGGCATCGAGGCCGCGGCCGAAATCGCCGAGAATCACCCGAGGTTGAAGGTCACACTGATCAGCAGCACCGAGCCCGGCGCCATGATGGGCGTGAAGGCACGCGCCTACCTGAACAAGGCGCTGGATCGGCTCGGTGTCGCACGTGAGATCGGCAATGCCGTCACCAAGGTCCTGCCGGACGCGGTCGAACTGGCCAACGGCGAACTGGTTCCCGCGGATCTGACGCTGTGGACCACCGGTGTCCGCGTCTCTGCACTGGCCGCCCGGGCGGGCATCGAAACCGACGCTCGCGGTCTGATTGTGGTCGACCCGACCCTGCGGTCGGTGTCGCACCCGAATATTCACGCCATCGGCGACGCTGCCGCGGTGCGCCAGGCCTGGGGCCAGATCCACGGCACCTGCCAGTCCGGCCTGCCGACCGCCGCATACACCGCCGACGCCATCGCGCGGACATTGCGCGGCAAGAAGGTCGAGCCGTTCCGTTTCGGCTACTTCCACCAGCCGGTCAGCCTGGGACGTAGGGACGCGGTCATCCAATTCACCCAGGCCGACGACACCGCGGGCCGGTTCTACCTGGCCGGTCGTGCCGCGGTGCTCTACAAGGAGACCGTCAGCAGCAGCCCGATACCGACCTTCAAGATGAGCAAGAAGATGACGATGTCGGTGCAGCTGTCCAAGGGCGGCAAAGCCACCCGTGCGACAGCATGACGGCACACATCCCGCCCGCCGCACACCCTCGTGGCGGGCGGTAGGTTCACCTGACTTGTACAGCTTGAATACTCGGGAGGCGGAACCGTCGATGGTTGACCGAACGCCGGCGCAGGATCCCTTCATCGAACATCGGCGGCTGCTGTTCGCCACCGCCTACCGGATGCTGGGCACCGTCACCGATGCGGAGGATATCCTCCAGGACACCTGGTTGAAGTGGAACGACACCGATCAGTCGACCGTTCAGCATCCCAAGTCCTATCTGGTCCGCACGGTCACCAATCTGTCGTTGAACCGCCTGACCTCCGCCAAAGCCACTCGCGAAACCTACATCGGCCCTTGGCTTCCCGAGCCCCTGCTGACCTCGCCGAACATCGCGGAGGAGACCGAATTGGCCGACACCGTCGCCACCGCGATGCTGGTGGTCCTGGAAACCTTGAGTCCGGTCGAACGGGCCGTTTTCCTGCTGCGTGAGGTCTTCGGCTACTCGCACGCCGAAATCGCCGAGACCCTCGACAAGCCCGAGAGCACGGTCCGTCAGATCGCGCACCGGGCCAGGACGCACGTGCAGTCCCGTCGTCCGCGGTTCGACACCGACAAGGTCGAGCGGGCGCACATCACCGACCAATTCATGGCCGCGTGCTCGGGTGGTGACCTCAATGCGTTGATGGATCTGCTGGCCCCCGATGTGACCGCGTGGTCCGACGGCGGCGGCGTGGTGACCGCGGCGCGGCGTCCACTGCACGGTCCCGACCATGTGGCCCGCTGGATCCTCGGTGTGTTGGCCAAACCGGTCGCGGCCGGTTTCGCCCTCGAATCCGCCGATATCAACGGCGAACTCGGCGCCCTCGCTCTTTTCGATGGAAACCCTGGCGCCGCCTTCACCTATGACATCGTCGGCGGCCGGATCCAGAACCTCCGCTTCCAGGTCAACCCGCACAAGCTCAAGGGGCTGTATATGGGTACCGATACCCTCGGCTGAGGTACGGACGGCGGAAAACCGCCAGTCGCCTTACGATCTTGCAGTGACCAGCGAGACCACCGATACGAATGTGGAGGGGGGACAAGTTCGGGCTTCGACGCTGGAGCTCTTCTTCGACCTCGTCTTCGTCTTCACCATCACCCAATTGACCCATGTGTACACCCATCACCCCGGCTGGCAGGCGCTGGCTCAGGTGGCACTGCTGTTCGGTGTCATCTGGTGGATGTACAGCGGCTACGTCTGGCTCACCAACGAAGTGGCGCCGAGCAGTTCGTCCCGGCGGACCTGGTTGCTGCTCGGAATGTTCGGATTCTTCGTGCTCGCGCTGGCAATCCCGGATGCCTTCCACGGCACCGGCATCGCCTTCGGCCTCGGCTACTTCCTGGTGAATACCGTGCACACAGCGATGTTCTATTCGAGCGGCGGCGCCTCCGCGACGATCGCCATCAAGCGGATCGCGCCGCTGAACGCGCTCGCCGCCGGGCTGGTGCTGGCCGGTGGTTTCGTGCACGACTGGGCCCAATACCTGTGTTGGGCACTGGCCTTTGCGGTCCAGGTCCTCAGCCCGTACCTGGTCGACACCGGCAACTTCGTGGTCAGGGCAAGTCACTTCTGCGAGCGGCACGGTCTGGTCGTCATCGTTGCCATCGGCGAGTCCGTCGTCGCCATCGGCGCCGGACTGGCGGGAGAGAAATTAACCGTTGCTCTGGTCGCGAATGTCGCGCTCGGTCTGGCACTGGCCTATGTGCTGTGGTGGGCCTACTTCGGCATCGATGACGAACGTGGCGAACACGCGCTCGGGGAGGTACCTGAACGGCAGCGCTCTACCGCTGCCGTCCTCGCCTACGGCTACGCGCTCTATCCGCTGCTGATCGGCGTCATCGTGACCGCGGCGGGTATCAAGATGAGCATCGCGCACGGCAATGAGGTCGCCTCCGTCGCCACCGCGGCCGCGCTCTCCGGTGGTGTCGCCCTGTACTTCCTCGGGCAGTTCTTCTTCCGCCGTGCCCTAGGTCTGCCGCGCTCGTGGTACCGCCTCGTCGCAGCTGCGGCGGTCGCGGCGACGATCCCGATCGGCGTCGCATGGGTGGCATGGGCTCAACTCGCCGCGCTCGTCGGCGTCGCCTACATCGCCGTGATCACCGACGATCTGGTCACCCTGCGCACCGGCCAGCACAGCGCTTACCTCTAGCCCGCGCACCCGAATCCGTCCGGGGCTGAAGCACGATCGCCGGAGTGTGGTGTTGGTCGGGGACGGGGTCGCGGACTGTGCGAACCGACTCGGTTCGGGACAATGACCGCTGTGTGTGCCGATGAACTCGCTGTGGAACCGCCCGCCGCCGCCCGCCGATTGCTCGGTGCGACCCTCTGGTCGGGGCCGGTAGGGGTGCGGATCGTCGAGGTGGAGGCGTATGGCGGGGATCCGACCGGGCCGTGGCCGGACCTCGCATCACACTCCGGGCGCGGGCGGACCAAGCGCAACGCGGTGATGTTCGGGCCTGCCGGGGTGCTGTATGTGTACCTCAGCTACGGCATGCACACCTGCGTCAACGTGACGAGCGGGCCCGACGGGACCGCGAGCGCGGTGCTGATCCGATCGGGCGAAGTACTGGCCGGGCTGCAGACAGCACGCGCGCGCCGCACGACCGCACGCAGCGACGCCGACCTGGCGAAGGGACCGGGCAATCTCGGTAGCGCGCTCGGAATCACGTTGGGCGACTACGGAACTCCACTGTTCGACCCGACCTCGCCGATCCGGCTGGAATTGGCAGGCGCACTGAGCCCAGCTGAGATCGCCAGCGGGCCGCGCGTCGGCGTCAGGATGGCCGCCGAACAAGCGTGGCGATTCTGGCTGCCTGCCTCGACGGCTGTTTCGGTATACCGCCGCAGTCCACGTGCACCGCAGATCGAGACGGGCTCCAGACCCGGATCACATCGTTGACCGGCGGTTCCTCACACATCGCGTCCGCGCCGGTTGCGGCCCTCGACCCGACATAATCCAGGTACTGGCGATTCTGGCGGGAGCGATGAGTCTCTGCGGTGACCGCCGTCTTATCTGGTGAGCGCGCCACCCGACGCGAAGCCGCCGACAAAGGACGCCCCGATGACCACCATCGCCCACCCTGTCCCGTCCGCCGTCGCGCCCAGCCGGGCGCGCAACATCACCCTCTGGACATTGCAGGTCGTATTCAGCCTGTTCTTCATCATCGCCTCGGCCGCACCGAAGCTCGTCGGGCAGCGCTACGCCGTCGAGGTGTACGCGGAGATCGGTTGGGGTCAGTGGTTCCGCTACGTGACCGGCGTCGTCGAGCTCGCAGGCGGCCTCGGCCTGCTGATCCCGCGACTGTCCGGGTCCGCCGCGGCCGGCCTGTCGCTCACGATGGTGTGCGCCGCCGCGACCCAGGCCCTTCTGCTCGGCGCGGCAGCCGACGCGATCTTCCCGCTGGTTCTGTGCGGGGTATTCGGGTGGATCGCATGGAACCGCCGCGACAGCATCGGGGCCCTGCGAGCTCTGCTGACCCGCTGAACAGAACCCGACTCGACCGACTGAACATCCGACAGTGATCGGCGGACCGAGGCCCGTCGATCACTGTCGTCCGAGTACAGCGCGCCCGCGAAATCCACTCGACCTGCGTGGCATGCCCCGGCGAGACTGAGGCGAACGCGGGTCGTCGAGATCCGTGCGGAAAGATGGGACAGCGTGAGCGGCGACATCATCGATGAACTGACCTGGCGCGGACTGATCGCACAGTCCACCGACCTGGATGCCCTGCGCTCGGCGCTGGCCGCCGACCGCCTGACCCTCTATGCGGGCTTCGATCCCACCGGCCCGAGCCTGCACGCCGGACACTTGGTGCCGCTGCTCGCGCTGCGTCGTTTCCAGCGGGCAGGCCATCGGCCGATCGTGTTGGCGGGCGGCGCCACCGGCCTCATCGGCGATCCGCGTGACGTCGGCGAACGGACCATGAACTCGTCCGACACCGTGGCGGACTGGGCCGAGCGGATCCGTTCCCAGCTCGAGCGTTTCGTCGACCTGGACGATTCACCGACCGGCGCGGTCATCGTCAACAACATGGAATGGACCGGCAACCTGTCGACCGTCGACTTCCTGCGTGATGTCGGCAAGCACTTCTCGGTGAACGTCATGCTGGCCCGCGACACCATCAAGCGCCGCCTGGACGGCGAAGGCATCTCCTACACCGAGTTCAGCTACATGCTGTTGCAGGCCAACGACTACCTGCAGCTGCGCCGCGACTACGACTGCACACTGCAGGTCGGCGGATCCGACCAGTGGGGCAACATCATCGCGGGCGTGGAACTGAACCGCAGGGTCGACAGCGCATCGGTGCACGCTCTGACCGTGCCGCTGGTGACCTCGGCCGACGGCAAGAAGTTCGGCAAGTCGACCGGTGGCGGCAGCTTGTGGCTCGACCCCGAGATGACCAGCCCCTACGCCTGGTACCAGTACTTCGTCAACACCGCCGACGCCGACGTCGTTCGCTACCTGCGCTGGTTCACCTTCTTGTCCGAGGAGGAGCTGGCCGAGCTGGAGACCGCGACAATCGAACGTCCACATGCCAGGGAGGCGCAGCGCAAGCTCGCCGAGGAGATGACGACCCTGGTGCACGGTGAGGCGCACACCCGTGCCGTGCAGTTGGCGAGCCAGGCACTGTTCGGTCGAGCGGATCTGCGTGAGTTGGACGAGGCGACGTTGGCCGCCGCGCTGCGGGAAGCAGCCATCGACGGCGCGGTCGCCGAGGTTGTCGCCGGGGAGCCGAGCACAATCGTCGATCTTCTGGTGGCATCCGGACTGAGTGAGAGCCGTGGAGCCGCGCGTCGTGCGGTGAACGAAGGCGGCGCTTCGGTGAACAACGAGCGCATCTCGGATCTGGAATGGACCCCCTCCGATGCCGACTACCTGCACGGACGGTGGCTGGTGCTGCGGAGGGGAAAGCGCAACTTCGCAGGCGTACTGCGGGCGCGCGCTTAAAGATCTTGGTGTCCTGAGTCACATCTGTGTAATTCGAGCCGGTTTCCCAGGTCGGCGCAACGCTCTGACCTGGGAAGATGCCTCCGCTTCTTGGCGATTTGACGTAGCGTTTTCCGCCGCGTAACTTTATCCAAGTCAGAGCGACACGGACACCGACCCGGAGCCGAGAAGCACAGCGGAAACGCTGAGCGAAGGCCTGGGAAACGAGGTAGTACGAGGAGCGCCT
>NZ_JBFBAB010000036.1:0-76701 GCF_040681975.1 Nocardia sp. NPDC051463 | reverse complement strand
AACTCACCCCGATCGAGTACGAGACAATAAACCGGCCCGCGCTCGCGGCCTGAAAGACCACACCCGCGAGTCAACCGAACTCGGGGCAGTCCCAGTAGGTGACATCTGATCTGTGGTGCCATCAGGCACTGCCGGAAGGATTTAAACCGTGCCCAAGCCCTACCCCAAAGAGTTCCGCGACGACATCGTCCGGGTCGCCCGCAACCGGGAACCGGCCACCAGCTCGAGCAGATCGCCGCCGATTTCGGAATCAGCGAGTCCTGCCTGGCCAGCTGGCACAAGCAAGCCGACGTCGAAGAGGGCATCAAACCTGGCGCCACCGAGGTCGGTTGCACCGGGGGAGTGTCTGATCGGCTTCGCTTCTTTCCGTATTGAACATGACTCTGTTCCAATGGATTTCGTGATGCACGTTCCAGTGCGGCATCTCCGCGATGTCGCGTGACGGATAGAACGATCCCTGCGGAGGAGAACATCATGGCAATCACTCAGATTCCCGCACCCGTCGAAGAGGTCATCCGGCGGATGCGCGCCATCAAGGACGAACTCGACCCGAGAGACGGTGTCGCGAGCTTCAACAACATGTACCTGCGTGTCACCGAGTTGGTGGGTCGACAGATCACCGAGGGCTTCTTCAAGGACCCCGAATTCGTCGAACGTCTCGACGTGATCTTCGCGCAGCTGTATTTCGACGCCGTCGACGCCGCCAAACGTGGCAAGCCGTCCAATCCGGTCTGGAAACCGGTCTTCGACTCCCGCTCCAACCGCACCGTGTGGCCGCTGCAATTCGCATTGGCGGGCATGAACGCCCATATCAACCACGATCTGGCGGTTGCGGTGGTCGAAACCTGCAAGGAACGGGCCACTACCCCCGACACCAAACCGGTGCACGCCGACTACCTCAGGGTCAACGAACTGCTGGCCAAGGTCGAAGCGGAGATCCGGGCGGAGTATGAGCCCGCGCTACTCGAACTGAGCACCAGGGACGCCGAAGCGCTGAAGCACATCCTCAGCAGCTTCAGCATCACCCGCGCCCGAGACGCCGCTTGGGCGACTACCGAAATGCTCTGGGTACAGCGTGACAACGCCCTGCTCCTCGAATTGACGAAACGATCCCTCGAGGAAACCGTCTCCACCGCAGGCCGAATGCTCCTCACCCCGGTCGTCCCACCGCCGAAGTGACGATCAAACGACTGGGCCGATGCCGTCGAACGGTTCGGCCCAGTCGTCCACCACGGCGCCGAACGGTGCAGCTCCGGATAGTTCGGTGTTCTTACTGGGCCATCCGGGGGATGTACTTCAGTTCGCTGCCATGACCAAGTCGTGACAGGGCACGGCGACGACGGGCGCTTGCTGGCAAAGTTCAGCGAAGGATGCCGTCGAACTTCACCTGATACGACCAGCGGTCATCGTCGCTGGGCAGCGCATGGGCGCGGTCGGCATCGCCGCGTAGCGCGGCAGCTTCGTTGGCCATCGGCGCGATGTTGTGGCCGACGCGGACGGGGATCCCCAGCTCGCGCAGGCGGTTCTACCTCGCGGTGGGGTGTAGCGCGAGCCAGAGAGGGTGCCGATGGCGGTCATCACTGAAAGTGGATCCACACGAACGCTCGGCCACCATCGAGATCATCGACCTCGCAGAACGTTGCCGAGACGTCCCTCGGCGTATAGGTCCCCGAGGTCGATAGCGCGCCGGAGCAGTCGTACACCGGAGAACGAACAGGTCCTTGTGGACAGCCTGACAACCAATCTCGAAGTGGCCGTACCACTGTGGGGCCTGAACACTCCGCTCGGTTCAACCCAGGTGGAGGCCGCCCTCCGCAACGCGCGCTGACACTGCGGCTTGGACAGCCGCCATCACGAGGAGGTTCTCGGTCGTGACATCTGGTGACGTGTGCAACGTTCCTGCAACCCTCCTTTCCGCTGTCGCGGGGTGTTCGCTGCGCAGATATGCTGCCACGGCACCTATGCCGAAATCATGAAAGCGAGCGAAAGTGCGCAAAAGCAACGCGCGGTCGGCGAACGCGGGAACACGCTGCTGAAGGCCGCATTCAAAGTTTTGTCGTGAGTCAGCCTGTGCCCGATCGAATCGTCGCCGGCGTTCTGGTCCTGCTCCACATCGAACACCGCCGTACCACCCGACCACCATGAACTGCTCCCCGGAAAAGGCTCACTGAGTGTATGACCACCGGGCTGCCGAGATGGGCTGGTCGGGCGTCATCAACACGTCAGTCTTCGGAGACCGATCGTTAGTGTCCTGCCCATCCGGGGTAAGGGAGTAAGGACGGCTCCCGGATAGAACGGAGGAAAGCACTGCTCATGAACATGCTTCGGCGATACACCGTAAGGGTCGCGCTGTCGGGAATGACCACGGTCGGGGCGGTCTTCGCCGCGACGGCATACGGCAGCGACACCGCTGCGCACGCGGTACCGACTGCCGCCCCGTCTCAGGCGCTGACCGAGGCGATGGACCAGGTCGTCAAGAGCGGATATGCCGGTGTCCAGGTGGTGATCGACGGTCCTGGCGGGCATCGCACCATGACCTCGGGTGTCGGCGACCTCCAGACCGGCACACCGTTCGCCGACGATGCGCGGGTGCGGATCGGCAGCAACACCAAGACCTTCGTGGCAACGGTGATCCTGCAGTTGGTGGCCGAAGACGAGATCCAGCTCGACACACCCATCGAGCAGTACCTGCCCGGTCTGGTGCAAGGCAATGGAAACGACGGCAACCAAATCACGGTGCGACAGTTACTGCAACACACCAGCGGCATACCCGACTACCTCGGCAGAGTCGGGGGCCGCACAGCAGGCGGCGGCTTCCAGCTCGACCCCATTTCCGAGGCGATCCGCCGGCAGCACTTCGAGCCCGTAGACCTGGTGCGCAGGGCTATGGCCATGCCGCCGATCAACGAACGTGGTGCGCGAGCCGAGTACACCAACACCAACTACATCATCCTGGGCATGCTGATCGAGAAGGTGACGGGCCAGTCCCCGGCCGCCGAGATCAATCGGCGGATCATCGAACCGCTCGGCCTCCGGGCAACGTACTTTCCTGCCGACGGCGAAACCGGAATCCGCGGTCCACACCCGTCGGGCTATCACCAAACCGGCGGAAAGCATATCGATGTCACGGCAACCGATACCTCATGGTCGGGCGCTGCGGGCGCGATGGTCTCGACAGCGTCGGAGGTGAATCAGTTCTTCAGCGCATTGCTGGCCGGGAAGTTGCTTCCCGCGGCGCAGTTGGCGGAAATGCAGCGCACGGTGCCGTTCGATCGGGAGCCCGATGCCGGCTACGGACTCGGCCTGATCCATCGCCCGGTGCCTTGTGGCAAGGAGGTGTGGGGCCACGGTGGCAGCATTCCGGGCTTCGAGGTCCGCACCGGCGTCGCCGCCGATGGGACGGCCGTCGTTGTGAGCGCCAACCAGCTTCCGACAGGCCGGGAGGCGTTCGCCGCGGTCGAGAAGGCCTTCGACATCGCGATCTGTGGCGCGTGAGTCACTCTGTGCAGCGGCCGAATTCCGCCATGGCGGAATTCCCAGCGGCACGGCACGACTCGCTGCAACGAGCACGATGATCGACAGCTGATGGACCACTGATGCGTCGTCAAAAGGTGGCGTCGGATTACCTGCCGCCGTCGCCGCGATGATCGCAGGAGCCGTGCGCGGCTGCGCCAGCCCGCGACCCGAACGACGGGCAGGCGCGAATCGACCGGCCGAAACGAACGGCCCGGATGCGCCCGGTCCTGTCTGCGGTCGTCATCGACTCGCAGACCGTCGGCGGCGACGATACCGTGGCGGCGGCCACGGTCGGCAGCCGCGGAGGCCGCCACCTCTGTCTGGACGGCCGGAGCTCGGCACGTCCGGACCTCCTCGGCGAATCACAGCTTGCCATCGCGGGTGCTCGCCACGTTCATGCGGAACGGACGAATGTAGTGGGAGACGAGCGGAGGGGTTGTGGATGAATGCGGATAGATGTGGTTGTGCTTCGGATGGCGGCGTGAACCCCGACGAGACCTGTTGTCCGGGGATCGAGTCAGGGGTCGACGTGACAGTGCCCGGTACTGTGCTGTGTCGCTTCGTGACCCACACTGGGTGATATTGCTGGGTATAGGGCGAGGATGGCGCAATGGCTGAGGCGGATGGTGCGTTCGATGCGCTGATCGATACCTACTGTGCGGGGTGGAGTGATCCGGATCCGGCGCGGCGGCGGAGGTTTCTCAGCGATGCGTTGGCGGAGGGAGCGACGTATACCGATCCGACCGTGCACACCATTGGGGTCGATCAACTGGCGGTTCATATCGATGCGGTGTTCGCGCAGCAGCCGGGGATGCGGGTGATACGGGTCAGTCGGGTAGATGCTCATCATGGGATGGCTCGGTTCGGGTGGCGGCTGGTGCGGGCGGATGGCACCGCGTTGCCG
This sequence comes from Nocardia sp. NPDC051463, assembly GCF_040681975.1. Classification (NCBI taxonomy): domain Bacteria; kingdom Bacillati; phylum Actinomycetota; class Actinomycetes; order Mycobacteriales; family Nocardiaceae; genus Nocardia; species Nocardia sp. NPDC051463. The sequence continues at coordinate 72,281 of NZ_JBFBAB010000036.1, read as the reverse complement.
GATGGAGTGGATTTCGTGGAGGTCTCCGCGGAGGGGCGAATCCGTAGGATCGTCGGGTTCTTCGGCGGGTTGCGGAGCATCTAGCGCGGGTTCATCCGGCGGCGAGCGGGTGGTCCCGGACCGCCCAGGAGCCATAACGGCTTTGCCCGCCGGTGATCAATGGTGCACAGCGGTGCGCTCCGGTCTCGGCCGACCGCGGGCCCTGCCCAAGCATGCGGATTGGCTTCTTTTGCAACGAATCTCGCTAGATCGAGGTCCCGCCGAACGTCAGGGCAGTGGCACGCAAAACCTTTCAAAAGACGGGGGCTTCCGGCCTCCGGTGCTCCACCCACGCACACAGCGTGGGTGGTTGTTCGCCCCGGACTTCATGGCCACGATAGATCTTCTGCCACAGGACGATTGAGCGGCTCGGGAAGATCACATCGGGTACACCGGGTGTTTGCGCGGGTTGAACTCCGGTTTGACCGCCGGCTTGTCGCGCAACAGGCGCAGTGCGCGCCGGATCTCCAGACGAGTACGCGCCGGTTCGATGACCGCGTCGATGTAGCCACGTTCGGCCGCGATCCACGGGGTGGCGATCGTCTCGTTGTAATGGTTGATCATGAACTCGCGCGCCGCTGCCCGATGCTCCTGCGGCACCGCCGCCAATTGCCGCTTGCCGATGAGGTCGACCGCGCTGTCGGCGCCGATCACCGCGATCCGGGCTGTGGGCCAGGCGAAACTGATATCGGCACCTACCTGTCGGGCCGCCATCATGCCGTAGGCACCACCGTAGGACTTGCGCACGACCAGGTTGATGATCGGGACCGTCGCCTCGATGATCGCGCGCGGGACCCGGCCGCCGCGGATGATCACACCATTGGCTTCTTGGTCGAGGCCCGGCAGCACGCCCGGGGTGTCGGCGACGAATACCAGCGGGATATTGAACGCGTCGCAGAGACGGATGAAGTAGGTCGACTTGTCCGAGCAGGCGGCGTCGATGGAACCACCCAGCACCAACGGCTGGTTGGCGATCACGCCGACCGGATATCCGTCGACCCGGGCGAACCCGGTAATCAGATTCGGGGCGAACGCGGCGCGGATCTCGTGGAATTCACCGTCGTCGAAGATCCGCAGCAGGATCTCGTGCATGTCGTAACCGGCGCGATCGGAATCCGGGATGATCGTGTCGAGCTCCCGATCGGAAGCAGTGATCTCCGGCTCCAGGCCGGGGTTCACTATCGGCGGCTGCTCGAGACAGCTCGTCGGCATGTAACTCAGGTAGTCGCGGGCCCAGTCGTAGGCTTGCTGCTCGGTGTCGGCCACGTGATGCAGAGTGCCGCGTTCGGCCTGCACTACGGCGCCTCCGAGCTCCTCGGCGGTGATGTCCTCACCGTTGACAGCTTTGATCACCTCCGGCCCGGTCACGAACATGTAGGAATCCTTGGTGCCGATGAGCACGTCGGTGTTGATCGGCCCGTACACCGAACCTGCGGCGCACTTGCCGAGAATGATCGACACCTGCGGCACGTACCCGGACAGTTTCTCCAACACCCGGGAAATATCACCGAACGAAGCGATCGAACCCACCGCGTCCTGGATTCGCGCCCCGCCGGAATCATTGATCGTCACCACTGGGCACGCGGTGTCGAACGCGAGTTGCAGCGCCCGCATGAACTTGCGGGCGGACGTGATGCCGACCGACCCGCCGTACACGGTCTGATCATGGGCGATCACCACCACCGGGCGGCCTCCGATCAGCCCGCGACCGGTGACCAGCCCGTCACCGTAGAGAGCATCCGGTTGGCCGGGCTGGCGAGCCAACGCACCGGTCTCGATGAATGTCCCGCGGTCGAGGAGCATGTCCACCCGCTGGCGAACGCTCGGAATGCCCTTCTTCTCCCGCTTGGCGGCACCAGCCTCACCTGCCGGTTCCGTAGCGATCGTCAGGATCTTGACCAGTTCATCGATCTTCGCCTGGGTATCTGCCACGCTCGCTGCCACCTTCCGAACCAACTGTTGTGCCGTCGCGACGTTAAGCCCGTATCGACACGGAACGTGTCATTGAACCGGATATACGGGATAAATCACAGTCGGGGCCGGGCGCGCATCACCTCTCACCCAACAAGTTCGAACACAGTCAGGGGGGATATGCCTCTCGCTGACTACCTCGAGAGGGAAGCCCGAGCGGCGGCAGGACGCCCCTCCGGCCAACCTCTCGTATCGCCGGGTGTCAACCCGATGCCGCACACATGAGTCCGCCCGTCGTTCGCATGGTGGCCGCTGACAGCCGACCTGGTTGACGGCGGCAGGCAACACGTAGGCGCACAACGCGTGCTCGCATCGAGTCCGGAGATCGGATGAGCGGCCACTGCCAGAAGTCGATGACCGCGTGCCGCGCGGCATGAAGTTCGCTGCGGCGCGCCGGGAGCACGCATGTTGCGGGTGTGCGGGTGGATTGGCGTTCGTGGTTCGCGGGTTGTGGGCGACGTGCTCACCAGCGACCGATCCCGCCGGTAATCAACACAATCCGCTCGGAATCCCGCGGTGTCGGTCGCTCCGATTCGGGTGGACGCGGCGCGAATAAACCGCGGCACCGGTGACCCCTCGGCATGGACGGCCAGTTCCGGTTCGCCCGTCAGCGCTGCTGCGACATCCGCCGCTGTCGCTTCGGGGCCTCGATGAGCCCGATCCGCACTTGTTCCAACCTAGTGCCCCGTCCGGATAGATTGCAGCGCAATCCACTCCGGCAACTCGTCGGGCGTAGTCATATGGCGGTCGAATGCGGCCTGGGCGACCACCATTCGACTACGCTCGATGGGCTCCCAGACTCAGGGGTCGATTCGGCAGGAGCTATTGGGACGCGGCACTACCTCGACAGCGCTCGCGCGCAATGATCGCGGACCAACTGTCCTATCGGCCCGCAATTCGCATCGATGAAGAAATGACCGCCTGGAAATGATTTCGCGAAGAAGCTTCCAGTGGTGTGCGAGCCCCATACCTCGATTTCCGCGAGGCTCGCATCGGGGTCACTATCGCCGACAATCGCGACGATAGGGCTGCTGACCATCGCGTCGGTACTGCACTCGTAGGTCTCGATGGCTCGGTAGTCGTTCCTGACGATCGACAGGATCAGCTCGCGAAACTCGGGATCGTCGAGCAACACCGATGGTGTACCCCCGAACCGCAGTAGATGCTCACCGAGTTCTCGATCGCTCAGCAGATGCATTCGCAGCTCGGGTAGCGGCGCCGATGGCGCGCGCCGACCGGACGCGAACAGGACCCTCGCGCTCGCTCCCGATTCGCGCTCGAGCCGTCTGCATGCCTCGAAAGCAACAACAGATCCCATACTGTGCCCGATCAACGAGAAATCCTGGGCATCCCCAACTGCTGCTATCAGCTCGGGCAGCAGACCTTCGACGAGGTCCGAGATATTCCCCACGAGCGGTTCACGTCTTCTATCTTGTCGCCCCGGATACTGGAGCGCAAGAACCTCATACTCTGGCCCGATGCATTCGGCCAATGGTCCGAAAGACAGGGCGGCGCCGCCGGCGTGAGGAAAGCAGACCAATGTGTGAGATCCATCCCGTTGCGAAGGGGACAGGCGACGTAGCCAGCTATTACCCATGGGGTGGAGAGCCTTTCGTTGAGCAACCGGTCGAGCTGGAGACTCGGTGGTGTATGCGTGCGCCGCACCACCGAGCTCCAAGGCATCCACGACTCTTCGACCGCATTGTGGGGATCCGGCTGCGGGAAGAGCGTGAACGGCTTCATGAACCAGGGCAGCCGGTCGGGGCGCGCGGATTCGGTGGCCCGGTAGGTGCCAACCCGGCAGACGGTGTTGGACACCTTGGTAATCGGTTCAGCGGTCAGGGCCACCAGCGCAGTCTTGCACAGCAAACGAAACGCCGCTCAACGGCTGCGGACGCGGAAAGCGGGGCACTCAAAGCCCTCGAACGGCACCGGGGGACTGGTCCGGCATCGATCCGGACGGAGACACGCGAGCGTCGAAGTGATCGCGAGTGTGTGGGCGATGTCCTCGCAGAAGACGGCGAGTTACGCCAGCACCGGTGGGGCGATCTCGCTGGATCGGCGGTGCGGGATTATGTCGGGCACGGTTTATGCTCTCGTCGTGTCGCCGCGGCGCGTGCGCTCGGGCCGGGCGGCCATGACCCGGTGTCGTCAGGCATGCGACACCGCTCGAGCCCGGCTCGGTCCCACGCATGCGCGAACGGACTCGATGACGAGCAGGCCCGACGGCCGGAAAGTGTCGCGTGGTGGTTCGATCCATTGCCTGATGGCGCCGGATTGGATAGTCGGAGACGGCAACGCCACGGTGCCTCCGTCCCGGATCACAGATACGTTGTGGCGGAACAGATCAGCGAAGAGCGGCACATCGTCGGGTACGTCGCGTCGGATCAGGAAGGTCCATCGGTTCGACCGCGGATGCGACAGGATCGGACCGATGGCGGCTCCACGTCGGGTCATGTCGTGTTTGACAGACTGCCCCAGTGATGCGGGCATCGTCAGTGCCCAGACATGGGTGGCTTTCATGACGATGCGTCCCAGACTCGGCGGATCGATGGTCGCGGGCAGATCGCATACTCGCCGATAGAAGAGGCAACGGGATACCGGAGAATCCCCGAACGGTATGTGGTCCATCGGGTTTGGCCTTTGCTCAGTTCAACAGGGGGTTAGGTGCGCCTGGTGCTACGGACTCGACAGCCCAGCCCAGGGTTGATCCAGTTGCGATGGGTGGCCTGCCCACTCGTGCATCACCACCATCGAATTCCGCCGAAGCAGGCAGCGCCGCGGCGCCGGGCGTGCCTGCTGACCGAGCATCGGATCGACCTGCTCGGTCAGCAGGCACAGGCGGCATCGGCATTGCCGACCAACTCCGCGTCGCGAAGATCGTGCGCTGGGCACGGCGGCGACCAGCGCGGTCGCGATTCTGGTGCGCAGACCGCTGCGGTCTGCGCACCGAGTCGTGCCCGGGTTTCGTGACTCCAGGCTCCCCTACACCCGCCCTGTCGCCGAGGTCTGCGAATGGGATGAGTGTGCAACAGAATCCGGCGTCGGCTCGGCCGAGGTTGCACGTCGCGTGCATCCGATGTTTCTCATCGGCACCTCCACCGAGCATGGCGTATTCCCCGAGACAATCGTGCGGTACATGCCCTTACCGGAGCTTTCGCCGACGGCGCCGCGGGGAAGGGCAGGATCGCGGGCGGAACTTGTTGTGTGACAGCTCTTCAAAGGAAATCGGAGAGCACTTCGTTGAAGCGCTCCGGTTCCTCGAAGAACGGCACATGACCGCTGTGCTCGAACCGCACCGCCTTCGCGGTCGGAAGCTGTGCTGCGAGCCATTCGTCGAGTGGACCAGGGAAGATCTTGCTCTGCGCGCCGTAGATCAGCAGTGCGGGCACGGTGACCTCGGGCAGGACCGACCGGAAGTCCGCGAAGGCCATGTCGTACCAGATGGCACATGCCGCCGACGTCGACACTTTCGTCGTCTCCGCGTACACGGCGTCGATCACCTCGTCGGGTGGCGTTTCGGCGAAGCAGGCGGCGATGAACGGCTTGATCACCGACGGGCGGGCGTGCTTCACCGCCTGTACGAACACGGCGAGGTCGCTCTGGGAGTAGCCACCTTGCAGCGGGAATTCCCACCCCGCCGAGTCGAGGAAACGCGGTGACTGATCGACGAAGGTCACCGACCGCAGCTGTGCACACCCGAATTGTTGAATGTAGGCGAGTACCACCGCGGTGCCCATCGACCATCCCACCAGGGCCACGTCCTCGAGCGAGAGATGGTCGAGCAGGCTACGGATGTCACGCGCGTACTGCGCCAGAGTGTGGCCGTCGTCGGTCTTCCCGGAGGCACCGTGCCCACGAAGATCGACATTGATCACCCGATTCCCCTCTGACAACGCGGGCACGTTCTGTGCCCAGAAGGTGGTGTTCATCGTCCAGCCGTGAATAAGCACGACGGGACGACCGGCACCGTGGTCCTCGTAGTACAGCGGCACACCATCCGGCAGTTCCAGATAAGGCATCAACGACCTCCAGCTCGTGAGAAGAAGTGCTCCCACACGATGGCGTGTCGGCAGTCACAAGGCCAAGGTGGCGAGCAGGGGTTGCATCAAGGTTGCAGCGAGAGGCAACCCGTTGTCAGAGCACGGCGACGTGCTTACTCTTGTTTCGAGCCCTATGAACGCCCTGACGCGGCGACCGGCGGGACCTCTCCGAATCGACCGGAATACCACGAGGCGAACGCATTTGGTGACAGAGCAGACGCAATTGATGCGGGCAGACGTGCGCGCCTCATGGGATCGTGCGCAACGTCTAGGTCTGCATCCGGACCGGCATTTGCCCGAGGTCGGTTTGGCCGAAGACGAGGTCCGGACTTGGCGCAGGGACCATCGGATGGCTTCGGTATGGCCGATACTGTTCGCGAGCCTGGAGAGCGCGGCATTCGAGCCGGGCCATGTGTTGTTCGGTGGCGACGCCGACGGCCATTTGCTGTGGGTCCAGGGTGATTCCACGACTCGCCGGGTGGCGGAACGAGCAAACCTTGTCCCAGGAGCACGATGGCACGAAACCGAAGCCGGGACCAATGGCGTCGGCACGGCTCTGGCCCTCGGCAGACCATTCCAAGTCCGCGGCACCGAGCACTACCTGTCGGTTGCCGCGGACTTCACCTGTACCGCAGCACCCATCAGAGACCCGGTCAGTGGTGCGGTGATCGGGGTAGTCGACGTCACCTGCAAGCTCCGCAACATGAATTCGCTTGCGCTGCCGCTGGTTACTACAGCAGCGCGACTCGCCGAGGCGCATCTGCGTGATCTCGCCCGGCAACGTCACGCCGAGATACTGACCCGCTACCGCGACCGCGTCCTCAATCGCGTCGGCGGCCACTGGGCTCTGATCTCGCAAGAGGGGCGGTTGTTGGATGCCGCTCCGTCGAGTTGGCTGCCTGCTGTCTGGCCAGTACCCGTGATCGAGGGCGAAACCGAACTACCCGATGGACGTCGGGTCGTTGTCGAACGACTCTCGCCAGGCGGGGGACCATTCTCCGTCTATGCCCTGCCGGACCAGGCATCCGGCCGACAAGCCCCACAGGTGACCTCACTCGGCCGCAACCGCGCCGTGCTGTGGATGGATGGGGTCGTGCATGAACTCAGTCTCCGACATAGCGAGCTGGTGGTGCTCCTGCTCGCCAACCCTGAGGGACTGACTGCGGCGGCATTGGCTGAAGAGCTGTATGGGAACGCTGGAAAAACAGTGACGGTGCGCGCGGAGCTCGCCCGGCTCCGACGAATCGTCGGTTATCGCCTCTCGTCGGATCCGTACCGCCTGGACGGCCGAATCCGTACCGATTTCCAGCAACTGGAAGCGGACGTCGCGCAGGGTGATGTGGGCGATCTACGCAGCAGATATCCAGGCCCGCTGCTACCGGGGTCACAGGCTCCCGGCATTAGGCGGATACGAGAGCGACTCCACAACCGGCTGACGCCCGATCAGCCGGCCGGGGGCGGGCGATATCAGTAGTCGACAGGCTGAGGTCATACTGCCGACATCTCGAGCCGGCTGACTCGACCAACCTCCGTGGAGATCAGCGATCGAATGGAACTACTCGATGCGCCTCGGATCGGCCAGGACGGAGGTGACGAGGTCTCGCGCCAGGGTGAAAGCGCGACGAGATCGTCGGGTTGACGTTGGAGTGTGCTGGTTCTGTCATCCATAACTGCCCGAATCCGTCGCTCAGGGACCTATTCTGCCCAGGTGACAGGGGAACCGGCGTTCTCGGCGCGACCATTCCGGCAGCGGATGCCGCTGCTGGCCGTCGGTGTTGTGCTGGCGGCGGGTGGGGCCGCGACCCGACCGTTCAGTTGGTCGGCAACCGTGCTGGTGGCGATGCCGGTGGTTGTGGTTTCGGTGCTGGCGTTCCGCGCGAGACCCGAGCGGATTACACGCAACGCCCGGCTGCGGCGCGGCGTGGCCGCCTGGTCGACGTTGCTGGTCACGGCGTCGATGTGGGAAGTGTATGCCTTTGCACAGCAACCGGATCGGACGCGGCCGAGCGACGTGCACCCGACCTTGTCGACGCTGCTGGACCCGGCACTCGAGCATTGGCCGCTACGGTTCGCCGGATGGCTGGTGTGGCTGGGTGCCGGCTGGTGGCTGGTGTCCAGATGAGCGATCGGGTGCTCGTCATCGTCGGGTTCGTGCTGGTGCTGGTGGTCACGCTGGGCGTGGTTGTGGTCACGCATGTGCGCCGGGATCTGGTCGCGCCGATGAGTGAAACGATTGCGTACCTCACGCAGACTCGAGCGGCGAGGATTGCCGCTGTGCTCGTGTGGGCATGGTCAGGCTGGCATTTTCTCGCGCGGTAGGGGCGGCCCGTGCCGGCGCAGCGCTACCCCGAGATGTCCCGCGCCGGCGAAACCAGTACCTACACAAGCGAATTCACCTGTGCCCGACCTGGCGTGTGGTCGTCCAACGGCTCGACGGCCATGCCGCCACGAGGTTCGAACACGGCCGACAGAGCCGCCGAACTCGGCGAGGCCGAGATCGGTTGGTATCGGCAAAAGTGATGTCGTGTCGACGTGCCACGCCAGGCTGAAGTGTCTGTGGAACGCATTCACCAATCGTGCTTCGGTATCAGCTCTGCTTTTGCTTCTGCCATGAGCTCGCATTGGAGCGACGAGCAATGAGCCCACCAGTCAGGGAAGGTCGCAGGGTCCCGAACGGCGTCGTGCAATCCGCGGGCATGAGCAACTACGCGGTCCCGCAAAGCGTCCGAGCAGATGATCTCGACCCGCTTCTCTGCCAGCCAGACGCTTTCGATAAGCGGCTTCAAATCGGCGGGGGTACCTCCACGCTCGCGGATATCGAGCTCTCCCTGCAGTCGCTGCGTTGTCTCGAAGTAGTCGATGATCGCTGACTTCACCTCCTCTCTGCGGGCAAGGCGACTCTCCGCGCGGAATTTGAGCTCGGCCGCCCGCGCCGAACTCCGTTGCACCATAAGCGTTGCCGATGCGCCGAGCCCCGCGCCGAGAAGTGGCAGCAGACCGGTAACCAACGTTGATACGACCCCTGTCGACATGGTGTCAATTCTCTCGATCGGCTGCCGATCTTGATCCTGATTGCCCACTATTGCCGGTCACCAGCTCGGGAGAAGGCTGGAGCTGGTGGATCGACCCGGTAACGATCCCACGTGAGTTCGACGATCGGCGGCCGACGGCACAGGAAGGTCGGAGTCTTCGTCGTCCGCTTGTGTGTCCGGTCCCTGCGGCACTTCGGGCAGCTACGCCGAATCGTGGTGCCGGCCTCGGAGTCGATGCGGTCGACACGCGAAACACCGTGCACCAGATCGGAATTGCGCAGCACGACTACGTCACCGACCGAGACTTGCCGGTGATCGGCCACACCGCTGTCATAGCGACGTAACCGTCGCTTCGCGAAAAGATTGCCCATACATAGCGGGCGACAACGAAAAAGGAGAGTACCTACTCCTTCCCATTCTCAATATATAGCCCACCGGCGGGCTTGCGGCAAGGCCCGGGTTGTGCTGCATACTCGTCGGCCTAGGCCAGAACCTGCGGAAATGGGAGTAACGAGTGACGGACACCGACGTAATCATCGTGGGCGCGGGCCCGAGTGGCCTGATGCTGGCCGGTGAGCTACGCCTGGCCGGAGTGCGAACGCTGGTACTGGAGCGGCACGCGCAGCCGCGAGACACCCCGAAGGCCAGCGGTATCGGCGGACGGATCCTGGATTTGCTGCGCTACCGCGGCATTCTGGATCGATTCGAAGCAGCCAGTAGCGACCCCAACGTGCCGCCCCGATTCCCGTTCGGCAATCTGCATGTGGACCTCACCCAACTGGTGGATCCTCCGATGCGGGCGCTGCCGCTCCCACAATGGGAAATCGAGCGACTGCTCGACGCACACGCCCGCGAACGCGGCGCCGACATCCGTCGTGGACACGAGGTGGTCGGGGTGAGCCAGGACGGTGCCACGGTGGCCGCGGACGTGCGCGGGCCGGACGGTCCCTACCAGGTGAACGCTCGATACCTGGTCGGCTGCGACGGCGGGCGCAGTCGGGTCCGTGACATGGCAGGTATCCCCTTCCCTGGCATCACATATCCGGAGGTCAACCGGCTGGCCCAGGTCGAGGTGCACCATTCGGTGACCGTGCTCGACAACGGTGACATCGACGTCCCCGGGCTGGGCAGGATCCATCCGGGTTTCACCCGAACAGACCGCGGTGTGTTCGCGTTCGCGGTCACGGACGGGATGTTGTCGATGCAGACCACCGAAGAAGAGTCCACCGAATACGACGACGACGAGCCGCTGACCATGACCGAGCTCGCGGACAGTGCTCGCCGCGTGCTCGGCGCGGATCTCCCCTTGGGAGAACCGACTCGGCTGTCGCGGTACACCTTCAAGGATCGGCAGGTCGAACGATACCGCGAAGGGCGAATCATGCTGGCCGGTGATGCGGCCCACCTGCTTCCCGCCACGGGCACGGCGCTCAATGTCGGCATGCTCGACGCGGTCAACCTCGCCTGGAAGCTGGGCGCCGACATCCACGGCTGGGCGCCGGCCGGTCTGCTGGACACGTATCACGACGAGCGTCACTTCGCGGGCGCACGTGCACTGAAGCAGACCCGGGCCCAGGTGGCACTGCGGCGCGGACAGGACTTGGCCGCTGACGCGCTGCGGGAAGTCTTCCAGGAACTGCTCCTCGACGAGCCGGCATTGCGCCGCATGGGAGCCCTTATCGGTCACGCGGACATCCGCTATCCGATGCCGGGCTCCGACCACCACGCCTTGATCGGCACCTTCGCACCCAACCTCACCCTGCACACCGACCAGGGCGTCACCAGCGTCGCGGAACTCATGCACACCGCACGGCCCGTCTTCCTCGATCTGGCCGACCGCCCCGAGCTCCGCGAGATCGCCGGAGACTGGCAGCATCGGATCGAGATCCGCACCGCAAAAACCGATGATCGACCGGCCGACGCCCTGCTGATCCGCCCGGATGCCCACATCGCCTGGGCCGCAACCATCGACGAACCTGGCGACACTGCCGCGCGCACGCTGCGGGAAGCGCTCTCCGGCTGGTTCGGCGCGCCCTGAAAGAGCGGGAGTGCCGATCATTGATCGGCACTCCCGATCGGCCGACCGAACATCGCCAGGACTTCGAGGACGTCGCTGACGGTCATCATCGGACAGCATCCGCGCGAATGTTCGGTCATGACGGTGGGTTGACGCGGGACGGCCTGCCGCTGAGTGCAGTGGCAGGCACGGTCCTCAGCCCGCCGCTTTCTTCACGAGCTCGCCGAGCTTTGCCTCGTCGGCGGCACTCAACGTCGTCAACGCGAAAGCGGTCGGCCACATGGTGCCGTCATCGAGGTTCGCGGTGTCGTTGAACCCGAACGTCGCGTACCGCGCTTTGAACTTCTCCGCGCTCTGGAAGAAGCACACCACCTTGCCGTCTCTGGCATAGGACGGCATCCCGTACCAGAGTTTCGGCGCCAGGTCCGGTGCGCTGGCCCTGACGATGGCATGGATTCGCTCGGCCAAGACACGATCGGATTCGGCCATGTCGGCGATCTTCGCGAGTACGTCCTGCTCCCCGTCTGCCTTCGATGCCCGCGAGCCGCGGCGCGCGGCCGTCTTCAACTCCTGGGCGTGCTCCTTCATCGCGGCACGCTCTTCCTCCGTGAAACTCACGGAAGTCTTGCTGTTCGCGGTTGTGCGGGTGGTGGACTTCTGAGCATTCATTGCTGTCTCCCTAAGTTTGTAGGTGTCTGGGGTGTTGCCCCGGATGCCCAGGGCGGTGGGGTGTAGCTGATTGCTGTTTGCCTCTAGTGAGGCTCGGAAGGACTGGGTGCCGGCGATCGGCGGCAGCAGCGCCGAGGGCGGCACTCACCGATCCTGAAGCAGCCCTAGGACGTTGCCATCGCGGTCGGTGACAGTGGCCACCCGACGGCCTTCACCGACATCGCGCACAGGTTCCTTCACCGTGGCGCCCGCAGCGGTTACCTCGGCCAGCTTCGCGTCGATGTCCGGCACGTGCCAGTACGCCACCGGTGCGGTCATGCCCTGCGGTCCACCGCCCGGCACCAGCCCGATGTGCTGGCCTTCGGTCTCGAAGCCGACGTAGTAGGTTCCGTCGGTTTGTGGTGGGAGGCCGAGCAGGGCGGCATACACCCTCTTGGCCGTCGCCAGGTCGGAAACGGGGTACAGCACGGTCTTGATTCCCCAGGTGGAAGCGGCGGTCATGATCAGTCCTGATTCGTGGGTGCGGTCGGGATCGTCTGCGGTGAAGGCGAACGGAAGCCGGGGAGTCGACAGTCCGATCACTCGGAGGGGCGACTGTGTTGTCGGACCGTTCGTGCGTCCATGGCAATTACGTTAGGCACGGCTCGGGGGCCTGACATCCGTGTCGAGCACGGAACGTTCCACTGAGCGAGCACGTAGCTATGCCCGCGCGACGGGACGAGACCGGTGCGCGAAGATAGGGACGTGTCACAACAGAGGGTTGCCGCGGGGATCTCCGACCGGGAAGCTGAGGTCCTGACTCTGGTCGGGGAACATCGCAGCAACGCCGAGATCGGCGCAGAGCTGTTCATCTCGGTGCGCACCGTGGAGACCCATGTGTCCTCGCTACTGCGCAAGGTCGGTGTCCCCGACCGGCGGGCGCTTGCTGCCCGCGCGGCCAAACTCGCCCGCGCCGAGCGGACGAGCGAGACGATGGTCGTCCTTCCCTCGCCGTTGACGTCGTTCGTCGGCCGAGCCCAGGAGCGCACCGCACTGCGCGAAGCCGTTGCCGCGCACCGTCACGTGACCGCACTCGGCCCCGGCGGGGTCGGCAAGACCCGGCTGGCGTTGGCCGTTGCCGCGGACCTGGCCGGTGATTTCGCGGACGGCGTCTGGTTCGTGGACCTCGTGCCGGTCACGGATCCGGGGATGGTCGGATCTGCGGTGGCCAGTGCTTTGGGCCTAGGTGAGCAACAGGGCCGCAGCCTCGACGATTCGGTGCTGACCGCCCTCGCTGATCGCCAGGTCCTGCTCGTGCTCGACAACTGCGAGCACCTCCTCGATGGCGCGGTGCCCTTCATCGAACGCCTGCTCGCTCGCTGTGCGCGCGTGACCGTTCTGGCCACCAGTCGGGCCCGGCTCATGGTGCCCTTCGAGCAGGTCTATGCCGTTCCCCCGCTGTCCCTCGACGGCGACACCGCCGGGGCGGACGCCATCGCGCTGTTCCTGGAGCGCGCCGCTGCACTGGGCTGGCCGGTCGATCCGGGGCAATTGGACCGGGTCAGCGAGGTCTGCCAGCGGCTCGACGGGCTGGCTCTGGCAATCGAGCTCGCGGCCGCCAGACTGCCCACGCTCGGTCTCGACGGTCTCACCGCGAGCCTCGCCGATCCGCTGCGGCTGCTGGTCGGTGGCCGTCGTGCCGACGAGCGACACCAGTCCGTGCGGGCCATGCTCGACTGGAGCCAGGCCCTGCTCACCACTTCGGACCGCTGCCTGCTCCGACGCATCTCGGTCCTCGTTTCGCCGTTCACCGCCGCCGACGCCGCCGAGGTAGCCGGGTATCCACCGCTGGAGCCGAACGCGGTCGCCGACGGCCTGGCTCGGCTCGCCGAGCAGAGCCTGCTGACCCCCGTGGCTTCCTCGGGCGGCATTCGCTACCGGGCCTTGGAGACGATCCGCCAGTACGAGACCGAGCAACTGATCGCCAACAGTGAGCTCCGCGACATGCTTGCGCGCCACCTGCGTTGGTGCTCGACGACCGCCGCCGCGCTGGCCGCGGAACCGCCGCCCGCCAGCGGCGACTGGCGCAAGAGGTTCGAGGCCGCGGTCGACGACATCCGGGCCGCCCTGACCTGGGCAGCCGAACAGCCCGAGCACCGTGGGGACGCGCACGACCTGGCACTGGCCTTGGCCCAGCTGACCTTCACCCGGAATCTGGTCGGCGAGTCCCAACAGCGCTACGAGCAGGCGGCATCGCTCACCGACGACCCGGTCGTCGCGGCATCGGCACTCCGGAACGCCGCAGTGGTGGCCGGTTGTCGAATGCGTGGCGAGGACATGTATCGCTTGTACCGCGTCGCCGCGGACAGCGCGCGCAGTGCAGGAGATTCGGCCAGGGCCGCCCGCGACCTGGCCACTGCCGCGATCACCGTCTATCGGATGGCCGATACGTTCTCCCAGTCACCACCCCCGGGTGAGGCCGCGACGCTGCTGTCCGAGGCACGCGAGCTGGCCGGCGAGGACCCGGCCGCCCAGGCCGCGGTAGCCCTGGCCGAGTGCGGTGTGCTCGTCCACGCCGTCGATTCGGATCACGGTGTGCCCGAGGCGATCACGCTCGCCGAGCGGGCCGTCGACCTGGCCTGCCGGACCGGCGATCCGCTGGCCCACAGTGCGGCCCTCGACGCCCTCACCGCGGCCCAGTGCTGGGCAGGGGATCCCTTCGTCACGGCGGCAACGACCCGTCGGCGGGTCGAGCTGCTCGCTGCGGTTCCGATGACGCCGGCCAGTGCGCTCGAGCGTGTCAACGCGCTGTCCGAGGCGGCCGAAACCTGCATCGGAGCGGGTGATTTGGCGGGGGCTCGCCGCTGGGGTGAGCAGCTCCGCGACCTGCCGTTGCTGGCTGAACGGGGTGACTTCGCCACATCCCGGCTGCTGGTGGCGGATGCGCTGGCGGGCAGAGTAGACAACGTGCTGGCCGGCAGCGGACGGTTCCTCGACGCGTGGGAGCTCTCCGGCCGCCTGCACGCGCCCAACCTCGCCACCGCAGCGGCCGCGGTGGCGTTGGTCCACGGCCTGCGCGACGACGACGCGGCGAGAGTCGAGTGGCTGGCCATCGTCGACGAACTCGGTGTGACACCCGAACACAAGTCCGCATACAGTGCCCTGTTCGACGCCATCGTCCTGCTCCACCAGGGACAAGCCGACCGGGCCTTGGCGAAACTATCGGCCGAGCCCGACGAGATGGACGAGCAGGCCATCTGGGTGTGGCGGCATTGGTACCTCGCGCTACGCGCCGAAGCCGCGGTGCTCGCCGGTCATCCGGATGCCCCTGACTATCTCGCCACGGCTCGCACTGTGGTGGCCGGTAACCCGATCGCCGACGCGATCGTCGACCGAGCCAGGGCCCTGCTCGACAACGACCCCGCAGGCATACTCGCCACCGCGGCCGTCTTCGAAACAGCCTGCTGCCCCTATCAACAAGCCCGTACGCTGACTCTCATCGGCGGCGACTCCGCTACAGCAGGCACCGCCGTCGGTATCGACCCTGCCTGATTCTCCAGGAAGGGGACCAAGTTGTCGGAGCGATCAGGAACCCCCACCGACGATCCGTTCGATGGTCGGCACCCAACCAGTCACGAGCGGCTGGCGGGACAGCCCTGGGATGCGTCCTATCACGACGGTCCCGCGCCGTGGGACATCGGTCGGCCGCAGCCGGCGATCGTGCGGGTGGCATCCGACGGCGGATTCGCCGGAGCGGTGCTCGATGCAGGCTGCGGGACCGGCGAGAACGCTCTGCACGTCGCCGCGCTGGGATTGCCGGTTCTGGGCGTCGACGTGGCCGAGACGGCCCTGACGCTCGCCCGAGACAAGGCCGATGACCGTGGGATCGAGGTCGAGTTCGCTGCGGCCGACGCGTTCCAGCTGGAGCGATTGGGTCGCAGGTTCGAGACGGTGCTGGATTGCGGACTGTTCCACACCTTCGCGGGCGACGAACGAGCCGGATACGCGGCGAGCCTGGCGTCGGTGACCGAGCACAATGGAACCCTGTACGTGTTGTGCTTCAGTGACGATGGTCCCGATACCGGCCCGCACCCTGTCAGCCGGGAAGAGCTGAGCGCGGCGTTCAACCCCGGCAGTGGATGGCATGTCGTCGCGATCGAACCCGACCGGATTCATACGAGATTCCACGACGGCGGCGCACCGGCTTGGTTCGCGACAATCAAACGGATCTAGACCGCGTCCATCCGCGAGGGGTGACCGACTCGACGGCAGTGGGCGGTTCGATGACACGCCGTATTCGGCGGGCTGAGTGCACGCTCGCCTCAGTTCGCCGCCATAGCGCTTGCGGGAGAACAGGTATGGCGAGCGGGGCTGTCCTACCGCGGGTAGTAGCGCGAGGGCCCGGCACTGCGGTCACCTTCTTCAACGGTGGCGACAATATCGGCATCTCCGTACCGGTCTTCGCCACCGCCGGCACGAGTGGGTACACGTCCTGGTCCTCGTCCTCGTCCTTGTCGGTGCCGGGTGCTTCGCGGGCAAGTACTTCGCCACGACGCCCGGTCATCGACGAGGCGCTCAGCCGCTGGGGCCACGTCCCGCTGCCGGTGGTGCTCATCGGGAAATCGGTTTGCTCATCCTGATCGAGGGCGGTGAGTTCGGGCTATAGCCCGATAAGAGCCATGGGCGGATGTTCGTCGTGAGGTACTTCTAGAATTCCCACGTGACGCTCACCCTGGCTGACGTAGTCGGCTACACCGATCGCGACCTCGACTCGGATCTGGCGCAATGGTTTCCCGATGCCGCGCCCATCCGAGTGCCGGAGCAAACCCGTTCAGTGGCACCTTTTCTCGCGGGCCTGGCGCCCACTGACGCGGCGGCCTTGGCCGCGTTCGATCGACGGGTGCGCTCGGGCCGACTGCTGCAGTTCTTGGATGTCTTCTCCTGGTCCTATGGTTTCGATTTCGCTGGAAATGATTGCGGCATAAAAGATTCGGACTACCTGACCGAGCTCACCGACGATGATGTCTATTCGATCGGTGCGGATGGTGGTGGCAATCTGTATGTCGTGCTCGCCAATGGCCAAGTGGCCGTGTGGTTTCACGAGGAGGAGGTGGTGGAAGGCGGTACCCGGTTCGACAATCTCGATGTGTTTCTCTGGTCGTTCGTGCGCTACCGAGCGGTGCGTGCAGGAAAACTCTCGCTCTCCACCGTGGAGGCGGACTTCCTGGCTCTCGGTCAGGACGGCGCGCTCGAACCCCACCTCGGCCTGCTGAGCCTCATGAAATAGGTCCCCCGGCCGGCGACGCCCCACGTATTCGGAGCAGCTGTTGGATTCGCTGCGGTGGCAACCCCATGTCGATCAGCGGGCCCGTCTCGCCGCACAATCGCCCGGCGATGAGTTTCCTTCTCGCCGTAGGTCACTACTGTCGTGCGCACCGAAGCCCGCGTTGGGGCCTACTGACAAAGGAGATAGGGCTATGGCGATTCAGCGGATGGACAACGTTCTCATCGTTGTCGAGGACCTCGACGCTGTCGTTGCGTTCTTCGTCGAACTCGGTATGGAGCTGGAGGGTAAGGGACCTGTCGAGGGACGTTGGGTGGAACGTGTGATCGGGGTCGACGACGTCCGGCAGGACGTCGCAATGCTGCGGACTCCGGACGGCCACGGTCGGGTCGAGTTGGCGATGTTCCACACTCCGAGGGCGATCAGCGCTGAGCCGAAAAACGCGCCGGCGAACACGCTGGGCATTCGTCGCATCATGTTCGCCGTCGATGACATCGAGGACGTCGTTGCCCGCCTACGCGCCCACGGCGCCGAACTCGTCGGCGAGCTCGAGCAGTACGAGCAGAGCTATCGGCTCTGCTACGTCCGTGGCCCCGAGGGCATCATCGTCGGGCTGGCCGAGCAGCTGAGCTGAAGGGCCTGGGTGCCGCTTCACCGCAGCTCTGTACGGGCCGGCACGCACGTCGGAATATTCGAATGTCTTGAACCGCAGCGGATCTCATTCGCCACCCGCGCTCCGCGGAGGTGACGGCTGGTGGCTGGTCGCGGGGGTCCTGTCCGGACCCCGCGAGTCGGCTATCGACGCTCGAACCCGGGTGCGGCCGCGTGGTCGTTGGGAACGGCTTCTCGGGAGTGGCAGCAGGGCCGGTGCTCGGCCGCGAGATCAGTCGGCAATATAGCGCGTCGCGCGATCCGGCAGGATCCCGGCCTGGACGAGTTCCTCGTAGATCCGCTGCTGCTCATCGTCGAGATTCGAGTACAGCATGTCGTAGGCCCGATCTTCCTCGGCGAGCACCGCGACCGGATCCCAGTCGTCACCGAGCGCCGCGACGACGGCGCTGCGCCGTCGTGCCTCATCCAGCGTGAGGTCGTAAGCAAAACTGTGGTCGGCCATCTGGGCATCTCCAACAAGGTTTTTTCCAAAATGAATTGACGACGATGCCCAACCACGCCTTCTCGGGCAATGACGTACATCACGTTCTGCGGTTGGAATTCGTCACATTTGATGCCTGTCGCCGACCGGACGGCGGAGTAAACACGTCCAAATAATCGCCACGACACTTCCGCCGCGGAAATCGGGCACGGCGACGCTATATCGCCACGCCGCCAACAGGGCGGAACTCGTCAATGGCCATCACCGGCACCTGAGTGTTGTCGCCGGTCACCTCGATCCTATTTACTCCGACGCGAACACCCTGCACCGATCGAACCCGAATTGGCTCGGAGGCCGGTGCCGGGCGCACGAAAATTGGCATTATGGTGCGTTCGTTGTATTCGGCAATACAGGATGTCTCGAGCCGCAACGGGTCTGGCCCTGCAGGCCGCCGCGCTGTGGCCGGTTCGCGCACCGCGGTAGGCGGCACTACAGTCATCCGGCCGACAGCTCCTATCGTCTGCTGCCGGCCTGACGGGCCGGCCTCACTTCAGGTGTCGGGCGAAGAACCGGTTCCCGGCATCCCCCTCGAACTGCGGGACGCCGGTGTGCCCGCCCATATTGGCGTGCAGCGTCTTCTCCGTGGAGCCGAAGGCGTCGAACAGGTCCAGGGCCAGTTGCCGATCGTTTCCTTCGTCGTCCCACTGCAGCAGGACCTGCAGCGGAATGGTGACCTGCCGGGCCTCCTCGAACATGGTGCGGGGTACGAAACTTCCGGCGAACAGAAGGGCGGCCGAGATGCGCGGCTCGACCACCGCCAGCCGGAGGCCGATGGCGATCACCCCTCCCGAGTACCCGACCGGGCCGCCGATCTCGGGCAGTGAAAGCAGAGCGTCCAGGGTGGCCCGCCATTCCGGGACTGCCCTTTCGGCCAGCGGGAGGACGAGTCGGTCGACGATCTCGTCGTTGACCGACTGACCGGCCTCCAGCGCCCGTCGCAGGTCGGCGCGGGCCTGCTCGGCGGCGGCGGAACGGGGCCGATCACCGCTCCAGGGGAGCTCGATGGTGGCCGCGGCGTATCCCTCTGCTGCGGCGTGCCGGGCCCGGGCCGCCAGTCGCGGGTACATCATGCGCAGTCCGCCGGGGTGGCCGACCAGGATCAGCGGCGCCGGTGCGGATGCCGATGCGGGTGTCCACAGGATGCCGGGGATCTCGCCGAGGGTGAATTCGCGCTCGAGGATGCCGTCGTCGAGGCGTTGTTCAGAAGTGAATTGCATGGTCGTGCCTTTCGGGAGTGCTCTTGAACGGCGCTCCCGGACGACCTATCGCCCGACCGTGACCTGAGAGGGGAGCACCCATGTCGATACTGCGTTCACGGGTACCACCTCCTCTTTCTCGCACGGCCTCCGGAAACTAGCAGTGGTCACCGTGGTCCGGCAACGGGTTTTTGGTGGCTCTGTGGCCGGATGTCACGGACATCGCTGCACCTCGTAGTGGAGATGGGTGACGCCCGGCGGCTTCGAGCGAACGCAGATCAGTGCCGACTCCCACATCGGCGTGCGGGTCGAGTTGTCATGTGCCCGAGGCCATGTAGGCGGCGAGGATGACGTTGGGTGGTGGGCTGGTGGCATCGGGGCGAAGTTCGCGCCCGTGCTCTCGGCGAGTGGTTACCGCAGTTCAGCCAGCTGTCCAGGGCCGCAGTTTCTCCGGATTCCGCATCGCCCAGATCCGGGTGATCCGGCCGTCGGCGATATCGAAGGCGTAGACCGAGACGGTGGCGTCGGCGAGCTGTGCCACCAGGCCGGGTTGGCCGTTCACCGTGCGCTCGAGCAGCGTCACCTCGGGGGCTCGGGCGGCGATTTCGATCCAGGTGCGGGCGATCTGCTCGCCGCCGGTGATCGGCCGGAGGAAGGCCGGAGCCAGGCCGCCGCTGTCGGCGGTCGCGGTGGCCTGCGGATCGAGCAGGCCGATCAGAGCCTCGATATCTCTTGTCTCCCAGGCTCGTTTGAAGTCCCTGACCACCTCGGCGCGCTCGGTTCTCGACGGCCCCTGCGATGTGCGGATGCGGCGGCGGGCGGAAGAGGCGAGCTGGCGGCAGGCCGCGGGGGTGCGCCCGACGATATCGGCGACCTCGGCGAAGGAGTAGCGGAAGACGTCGTGCAGGACGAACGCCACCCGCTCGGCCGGCGTCATGGAATCCAGCACAACGAGGAAAGCCATACCGATCGACTCGTCGAGGGTGACCCGGTCGGCGGGATCGGCGGGGGTGGGACCACCGAGCCATTCGGAACGGTCGGGTACCGGTTCCGGAATCCATTCGCCCACATAGCGTTCCCGTCTGGCTCGCGCCGAGCCGAGCAGATCGAGGCAGATGCGGCTGGCGACCGTCGTCAACCACGCACCGGGCGCCGCCACCTCCCGCCGCTGCCGCTCCGACAGCGCGTACCAGCGTGCGTAAGTCTCCTGTACCACGTCCTCGGCCTCGGCCAGGGAGCCGAGCAACCGGTAGGCGAGATTGACCAGCTGACGGCGTTCACTGATCACCGTCGGCAGGTGCGGGTCGGTCATGGTCGGCTCCTTCGGTCTGTGCTTCCCTCACCGAAATCGACGAATCAGCGACCCGATTTGTGAGGCGGCCTGACATTCCGCACGGCTGTGTCGTCGGAAGGTCGTGACACTTTCAGCCAAGCAGGAGTTCCGGAAATGATCAGACTCGGCATCATCCTCGGCAGTACCCGGCCCAACCGCAACGGCCCGCAGGTCGCCCAGTGGGTTCTGGACGCGGCATCACAGCGCGACGACGCCGAGTTCGAACTGATCGACCTACGCGACCACCCGCTGCCGCATCTGGACGAGCCCGTGGCGCCGATGTTCGGCCCGTCGGTGCATGCGCACACCCGCGCCTGGGCCGAGCGGATCGCCCCGTTCGACGGCTTCGTGGTGGTGACCCCGGAGTACAACGGCGGCGCCCCCGGGGTGCTGAAGAACGCCATCGACCACCTGTGCGCGGAATGGTCCGACAAGGCGGTCGGATTCGTCTCCTACGGCGTGAGCGGCGGCGCCCGCGCGGTGGCGCAGCTGCGGGTGGTCTGCAGCACTCTGGGCATGGCCGATGTGAGCCGTCCGGTGGAGTTCTCGGTGCTCACCGATTTCGAGAACTACACCACCTTCACGCCACGCGACCACCATGCCGCAGCCCTGAGCACGCTGCTGGATCAGGTCGTCGCATGGAGCGCCGCGCTCGCGCCGTTGCGGCGGGCCGGTGCCGAAACCACTCTCATCAATCCTGAGGAGTCGATCATGTTGACACCAAACGACTTTCGGTCGCTCGCCGACCGTATCGAGATCGAAGCGCTCAGCGCCTATTACGCGGATGCGGTGATGATGCGCGACAACGACCGCCTGCTATCGGTGTTCACCGACGACGCGGTACTACGTATCCCCGACGCGGGTATCGAACTCCGCGGCCGCGCCGAATTCCAGACCGGATTGCGGCGAATGCAAGACGCCTGGGAGTACTTCATTCAGAACACCCATCCCGGCATGATCGAGATCGACGGCGACACCGCATCCGGCCGCGCCCACATCCTTGAATTCGGCCGGTTGAAAAGTGGCAGTTCGCATATGAACTACGCGATCTACCACGATCGTTACCGGCGAACGACCGACGGCTGGAAGTTCACCGAACGGGTATACGAGATCCGATACCTCGACAACTCGCAGTTGGCGGGCTCGCCGCTGGGCGAGAACGGACTGGGCGTGGACGTATCCGCTGTGCAGCTACCCGGGTGATCGTGCGCTGTCCAGCGGGTTCTGGCACGCCGGCCGCATCGCGGCGGATGGAATTCCTACACCCGGGTGTTCGGCTCATACGACGCCGGTGGCCACGGTGTGGCTCTCTCATGGCTTGCGCCTCGCCGGGCACCCTGCCGGGAGTGCCTGGAAGGGGTTTGCGCACGAAGTAGCCCCATCCGGTGGCACCTCCAGGTCGAATACCAGGCGATCGTTCAGCGGGATTTCCGCTCCAGAGCCGTTGTCGCCGTCGCGCTGTGCGTGGGGCTGCCGGTGCTGATAGCGATCGTCCTCCTCGCGATGGGAATTCGCCCGGGCCGGAACAGTTGCGGTTTGCCGCCTGGTCGGCGGTGGAGATGAGATCTTCAGCGCTGTAACCGCTTTCGGTCCTGGTAGGCAAGATCATCAACAGCGCGTCTACGCCAGATGTTACAGTGATTTCACTAACGCCATGTTGTCGTAACGACGACTGTTGGTCACCCGGTAAACCAGGCATGACTCTCAATCGCAAGCAGCTGCAACAGTTTTTGGCCCGCGCTGGTGTCATCGCAGCAGTGACCGCCGCTGGGGTGGTCGGGCTCGCGGCGCCCGCTACCGCCATTCCGCACGAGCCAGGCTTTCCGTTCTCGCCGACCCTGACGCGCCTGGTCCCGACCAGCTGCTCCGCGATCATCGACGCGGTCACCGTGCGGCAGGAGAAGCCTGGCACGTTCGGCGTGCGGGTGAACCTTACCCAGACCGGGGACGGCTGCGCGGACTGGAAGGTCGCTGTGCGCTTCAAGAACCTGGATACCGGGTACGCGGACGGGCAGCAGCACCGCGTTGTGAACGGTGTCGTCCAAAACACGGTGGACGGCGTGATCGTCGGTTTCGGCACGGCGCCGGGCGTCGGCCGGGTGGAGGCTCGGATCGTCGCACTGGACTCGAACGACAGGGAGATGGAGCAGATCTCGGGTACGGCAACGTTCACACTGAGCTGAGCGTTGGTGCCGTGTCCAGTGATCGCTGGACACGACACACTCGGCGGTCGGTCACCGTGCAGGATCAGCATGGTGTGCACACCATGGTGAACTCGTCCTCCGTTCCCGGAGCAGCGAGTGGATTCCCCTGTCGCGTAGTTCTTTCCGGAGATGCTCGACCGATACATCGTGATGCCGGCCGATAGGGTCGATCAGGGCGGATACAGCCGAACCTCCCCGGCGCTCACCCGGGATAACTCCCGCAATGCCGTGAGCTGGAAATCCCGGCGGCAGAAGTTCGGTGACTACGAGATCCCCTCGCTGCACCTGAAGGAGGGACTGGAGCCCGGGGCCACACAGGTTCTGGGCTGCACGTGCGCGGCTGACCGCCGGCGATGGACGCCGACGAACTGGTGCGCGAACCCAGGGGCCGTGGCGCCGGTGGGGTGAGCGCCGTCAACGCGCTCATCTGGACCTCCGATCCAGGCCCGTGGGCGACCTGTGATCAGCTAGCCAAGCCGTGGTCGCGCAGGATTTCATTGAGCGCGAGCTTGTCGTGGCCGCTCCCCTCGGGCAGACGCTTCAGAACAAGCATGCAGGGCATCCCGAATTCCCCTCCAGGAAATTTCTTGATCCTGGTCGAGCCGACGCACACCGACCAGGCGGGGGCCTCGCCGCGCGGGAGCTCATCGCCGGTCTCGGCGTCGAAGACTCGCGTCGATCTGGTGAGGATCACTCCCGCACCGAGTTTGGCGCCCTTGCGAACACGGGCGCTTTCCACGACCATCGACCGCGAGCCGATGAACGCATCGTCCTCGATGATCACCGGGGCGGCATTGGGTGGTTCCAGCACTCCGCCGATGCCCGCACCGCCGGCTAGATGGACATTGCGCCCGATCTGCGCGCCGGACCCGACGGTGGCCCATGTATCCACCATCGAACCGGCCGCCACGTACCCGCCGACATTGACAAAAGACGGCATCAGCACCACCCCCGGAGCCAGATAGCTGCCCCATCGAGCGATCGCGCCGGGTACAACCCGCACACCGTCGAATCGCTCCTTCAACGGCATCCGATCCTGATATCTGAACTCGCCGACACCTGTTTCAGTTACCTCGAACACCTTGAACGACAACAGGATCGCCCGCTTCGCGCGCACATCGACCAGCACCGCATCGGTATCGGGGTCAACCTCCGCGACCCGGGCATTCCCTCGATCCAGCTGGTCGAGGGCCGCAACGACAGTGGCGTGGGCGTCTCGATCGACCGGGCCGAGTTGGTCGCGGCGCTCCCACAAGCGGTCGATGTCGGTTGGCAGGGGGCTGTTCACCAAGGTCATAGACCGCAGCCTATCGATCGAAACCACTGGACAATCGCCGGCGCCGCAGCCGGTGACAGTCCACTCGTCGCCGGCCACGACCACGACCACCGGTGGCGGGCCAGCTCCTCCCGCCCTGCTTTGTACGCCTCGCGTGGGTATCTCGCCGACGAGCTCGGGCTCCGGGAGTGGATGCGGCGCGGATGCGCAGCATCGAGCGGGGCTCGACTTGCGAGTGCCTGACGGCGGGCGTAGGCATCGCACTCCGAGCAGCACCCAACACCAGGGTGGGGGATCCACACCCCTGGGGTATCTATTTGCGGAACATTTGCTGCTCGACGATTAAGGAACGCATTCCAATCGCTCGAGCGAGGAAGAACGACTCCATGTCAATTGCTCTTGACCAGGCACTTGTCACCCGCCCGACTGCGCAAGCCTATGAGCACCCAACTCCGTCGGGGCCGCCGACCGTACCCGTCATCGAAGCGATCGCGACCGGTGCACCTGGCCGGGTCCTCGACCAATCCGTCGCAGCGGACTGGATGGCTGGGCAATTCACCGATCCGGAGCAGCAAACCCGGATCCGACGGATCTTCGGTAAGACCATGATCGACACCCGACGATTCGCGGTCGACCCGCTGGATCCTCGACGTCATGCGCCCGGCGGGACCGCGATGACGATCCGGGATCGCATGCACCTGTTCTACCGCCACGCCGTTCCACTGGCGGTCGATGTGGCGCGACGCGCGCTCGAAGGTATCGAGCCGGCCGACGTCGGACTTCTGGTATTCGCCACGAGTACCGGCATCATCGCGCCCGGCGTTGACGTCGCGGTTGTCGAAGACCTCGGGCTGCCCCGGTCGGTCGCTCGCCTGGTGGTCAACTTCATGGGCTGCGCGGCAGCCATGAACGGAATTCGCACCGCCTCGGACTTCGTCCGGGCCAACCCGGACAAGAAGGCAATGGTCCTGTGCATCGAGCTCAACTCAGTGCATGTCGTCCCCGTAGAAGACGTCAACGACGCGGTGAGCTACAGCCTGTTCGGAGACGGCTGCGGTGCGGTCGTCATCGGGGCCAACCAGGGGGCGGAGCAGGCCGAAGCCGGGACGATCGTCATCCGGGACAACTTCACTCATCTGTTCGAGGGCACCGCCGACGGCATCGCGGTCGGTGTCAACCAGGACGCCATCATGTGCGAGCTGTCCGAGAATGTACCCCAGTACATCTACAACGGTGTTGCTCCCGTCATCGGAGAAATCCTGCGACGCAACGAATTGCGGCAGCCGGACATCGATGTATGGGCAATCCACCCGGGCGGGCCGAAGATACTGCTCCAATCCGCTCGATCGCTCGGCCTCCCGCCGGAAGCCGCGTCGACGAGCTGGGATGTTCTCAGTGAGTACGGAAACATGTCGAGCGTCTCGCTGATCTTCGTGCTCGAACGGATCGCCGGTCGGACAGGGACGAACAAGCCGATCTCGACGGGCGTCGCGTTCTCGTTCGCGCCCGGAATCACGATCGAGGGAATCGTCTTCGACGTCGTTCGCAGGTGATCGTGCCCCCCGAGAACGGCGGGTTCTGCCGCGCATAGCGCGCAGAGACTGGAACGGCCCAGCAACCGCCAGGGATGCTGGGGCCGTTCGCGTCAGTCGCGTGTCGACCCGAATCCTGGATCTGGCCCGGCTTCCGTGCTGGACCGAGTTGAAATACACACGGGTGCTCGATGATCTACGGCTTGCGCGCGATCGCCTCTACCTCCACCTTGAACCCCAGGAGGTTGGAGACGAGGGTGGCGCGAGCGGGATACGGCTCGGTGAAGTACTTCTGATAGATCTCGTTGAACGCGGCGAAGTCTGCGGGGTCGACGATATAGGCCGTGACCTCGAGGACATCGGAGAATCCGCAGCCGGCCGCTTCCAAGCAGTTCGACTCATATCGAAGTGGCCGATGCGGGTCTCAGCGGAGATCGGATCACCGACCGCATCGTCAATGATCCAGCACCCGAGCGCATTTCGAGCGGTTGATCACACAAGCGAGGTCAGATCTGGTGTCCCACCGCAACAGTCGGGCTGCCCGCAAGTCCAAGGTATGCCGGACAGTGCGCCCTAGGTCTGCCGAAGTTCGCGGTTGCTCACGAACGAGCCCGGTGGCCGGTACACGTAGTAGAGCGATGATATGCGGTGGTCGGGATGCGCGTTGTCACACGATTGTGCGGTGTATCGACGCAATGCCTTTGTGCCGAAGTGCCTTTCCTCTGCGTCGATACACGGCAGGCCAACGAGAAGCAGGTGGCGGTGTGGAACGGCGAGGAGACCGGCGGGCACGAGAGGCGCGGGCGTGACTTCGTCGATGATCAGTGCCCAGGCGGATACGGGAAGGTCGACTCCGTCGGGTGCCGAGCCGAAGTACACCTCACCGCTGCCCACCAGCTTCTGCTGGTCGTCCACGAATGTGGTGGTGTGCTTCTCCCATACCGGAGGCGGCAGTCGACGCAGGCAGCGCCGGACGGAGTCCAGCAGTTCGTCGGCGGTGAGATTCCAGGCGCTGACTGCGGAGTTCGGTACGAAGGAATGCATTGTCGGCGCATCCGCGATGTCGGGCACCACTGCCACGAAGCAGGCGTAAAGGCCATCGGCCACTTGGGTACAGAACGGCTGGTCGGGGTGGTCTGGTTCCGCTTCGAACATCAGCTCGCGCCGACTGTAGAGCCACACCTCCAGCAGAGCTTCGACCTCGTTGAAAGGCGTTTCGGTAAGCCATTCCCGCTGTAGTCGGCCCTCGGCCCAGGCCATGATTCGAGAAGAGCAGAGGTCACTCCACTGCGCTGTGTCACTTTCTCGGCAACGGGCGGCGAGCGCACTCAGCGCGAATGGATAGATTTCGATCGATGGCTCGCCCGCCGCCATCTCGACGTAGCCGCCGTCGATATCTTGGCCGTCCGCGCCGTACAGGCTGAGCCCGTCGTCGACTGCCGTACAGAATATGTCGTACTCGTCGGCGCTGAAGAACTCGCACCATTGCGGCATCGCGTCCATTATTTGCTCTTCCTCGCTCGGTCGAGCCTCTCACGGTAGTGAATCGCTCTGGGCGCTACCTCCCTCTTCGGAGAAGAGTCGTCGTGGCCGCTGGTGATCGGTCGCCGCGCCGGGTTTTGTGGCACTGTGGCGTCGTGGGATATCGATACTGGAAGGTAGCTGCGGTGGTCAGCGCATGGTGCGTGCTGCTCGTCGGATGCGCGCACGACTCGACGAGTTCGCGCCCGAGCAAGCGGACCTCCAGCGCAGCGCCGGAGTCGGCCGAAACCTCGCCCGATGCCTCGACAATCCCTATCGCCGACGACCGTGTCGTGGTGCTGGATCCTGGTCACAACGGCGGCAATGCCACGCATCCGGGCGTGATCAACCAACAGGTCCCGGATGGCCGGGGCAGGACCAAACCGTGTAATACGACGGGGACGTCGGCGAACGACGGGTACACCGAGCACGAGTTCAACTGGGATGTAGCGACGTTGGTGCGCGCCGCGCTTGTCGCTCGCGGTATCCGCGTCGTGATGACGCGGCCCGATGATGCCGGCGTCGGTCCGTGTATCGGTGAACGTGCCGCCATCGGAAACAGCAGTGGGGCCGTGGCGGTGGTGTCGATTCACGCGGATGGCGCGGCCGCCGGCGCGCACGGCTTCCATGTCGCGTATTCCTCGCCGCCGTTGAATCCTGCCCAGGGCGAGCCATCGGTTCGGCTGGCGACGATGTTGCGCGACACCATGGTCGGGTTCGGATTCGCCACCTCGACCTATGTCGGTTCCGACGGGCTGAACCCCCGCGCGGACCTGGCGGGACTCAACTTCTCCGAACGTCCGGTGGCGCTGGTGGAGTGTGGGAACATGCGCGATCCCGGCGATGCGGCATTGCTCGAATCACCCGACGGGCGTGCGAAATTCGCCGATGCCATCGCGGCCGCGATTGTCAGCTATCTCGGGTAGACGACGAAACATGCTGGAGCGCAAGCCTTATCGCAGTAGTGCGTTGGCGGCGGCCGCGGCGATAGCGGTGGCGGTGCTGCTCAGCGCGGGGGACTCGAGCCGCCACTGCTGCCAATAGAGGGGGACGTCGATGTAGGAGTCGCCGTCGATGGGCACCAGTCGGCCCGCGGCCTGATCCGCACGGGTTTGCAAGTCGGGAAGCATGCCCCAGCCCAGCCCAATGCGAACGGCGTCGCCGAAGCCGGTCGAGGAGGGGATGTAGTGGCGCGGCGGGTCGATGGGCTGTCTGCTGCGTCGTCGCATGTGCCGGTCCTGGAGGTCGTCCTTGCGGTCGAACAGGACGACCGGCGCCACCGCGTAGGTCTTGGCGGTGGCCCCGTCACCGAACCAGGTTCGCGCGAACTCGGGGTTGGCCATCGGCCGGTAGCGCATCGCGCCGAGCCGTTCGACCTTGCAGCCCTGCACCGCCGCCGCGGTGGCGGTGATCGCCGCCATGACCGTCCCGTCGCGCAGCAGTCGCGTGGTGTGCTCCTCGTCCTCGCGGTGGATCTCGAAACACACCCCCGCCGACGCCCGGCTCAGCGCGGGCATTACCCAGGTTTCCAGCGAATCGGCGTTGACCGCGATCGGAAGCCGAATCGGCCGATCGATACTGGGCTCCTGGCCGGTGTCGCCCAATTCACGGGCGGTGTCACCGGCGAGCAGTTCGATCTGCCTGGCCAGCCGCAGGACCGCCAGTCCGGATTCGGTGGGGCGCACGGGCTTGGTGCGCTGCAACAGGATGCGACCTGCCGCATCCTCCAGCGCCTTGATCCGTTGGCTGATCGCCGAGGGCGTGACCCGCAGGCTGCGCGCGGCGGCGTCGAAGGTGCCCTCGGTGACGGCCGCATGGAGAGCGCGCAGCTGGTCGAGTTGGAGGTCCATTAAGAAATCGTAAAGGTACGTGAAAATCTTTAGCTGGTCTTGCCTCGATTACCCGCCTAACGTCGGCGGACGTGACGCTTTCCTCGGCAGCCCTGGCTGCTATCTCAGGTCTTGGTTTCGGGCTCTCGCTCATCGTGGCGATCGGCGCGCAGAACGCTTTCGTGTTGCGACAGGGGCTGCGCGGCCAGCATGTGCTGGCTGTCGTCACGGTGTGTGCGGTGTCGGATGTGGTGCTGATCGCCGCGGGCATCGGTGGCTTCGGGATAGTCGTGACCTCGGTGCCCGCGGTTGTCGAGATCGCGCGCTACGGCGGAGCGGCCTTCCTGGCCGGATACGGTGTGCTCGCGGCGCGGCGGGCGCTGTCGAACGACGCGCTCGCCGCAGCATCCACCGGCGCCTCGGTCGCCCTCGGCGCCACCGTCGCCACTTGCCTGGCGCTGACCTGGCTCAACCCGCACGTCTACCTCGACACCGTGGTGCTGCTCGGTTCCTTCGCCAGCACCTACGCCACCCCGGACCGCTGGTTCCTCGGAGTCGGCGCGATGCTCGGCAGCATTATCTGGTTCACCGGACTCGGCTACGGCGCTAGGCTGCTCGGTCCGTTGTTCGCCCGTCCCGCCGCTTGGCGGGTTCTGGATTCGGTCATCGCTTTGGTGATGTTCAGCCTGGCCATGGGGCTGGTGCTCACCGGCTGATCGGTGCTCGGCTCACCGGCCGGGTCGGTCGTCGGGCTCCCGTATGGGGACTTCGGCCTAGCGATCCCGGTGCGTAGCGGTGCCGTGGAAACCCCACGGGCCCTGTTCGTTCTGAGTTAACGGCGTTACGCTAACCCTGTTCAACCACGGGCAATCGAAGAGGGGGAGTTGCTTATGCTCGTTCGCATCGCGCACGCGGCCACCAGGCACCCGCGCACGATATTGCTGGCCGCCGCACTGCTCGCGGTGCTCTGCGGGATATTCGGCGCCTCAGTGACCTCACACATGAAGACAGGCGGCTTCACCTCCAACGACGCCGAATCGACACGGGTAGCGCAACTGATCGCCGACAACTTCGGCGGCGCGCAACCCAACATCATCCTGCTGGTCAGTGCCGAAGCGGGCGTCGAAAGCCCGGCCGCCCGCGCCACGGGCGCCAGGCTGGTCGATTCCCTGCGGGCCCGCGGTGACGTGATCGGCGTCCAGTCCTATTGGAGTGCGCCGCAACCGCTCGCCGCCGCGCTGCGCAGCAAGGACAGCAAGAGCGCACTGGTATTCGGCTACATCACCGGCGACGAGACCGCGGCCCAGCAGGTGGCGGGAGAGATCGCCGAGCAGCTCACCGGGACCGCCGACGGCGTCACCGTCGGTCAAGGCGGACTCAGCTCCGTCTACCACGATGTGAACGCACAGATCACCCACGATCTCGCAGTCGCCGAGGGTGTCGCGATCCCGCTGTCGTTCATCGTGCTGGTGCTCGTGTTCGGCAGCCTGGTCGCCGCGTTGCTGCCGCTGGCCGTCGGCATCTTCGCGATCCTCACCACGCTGGCGATCCTGCGCACGCTGACGGTATTCACCGATGTGTCGATCTTCGCGCTGAACTTGACGACCGCACTCGGACTCGCCCTCGCCATCGATTACAGCCTGTTCATCGTGAGCCGATACCGGGAGGAACTGGCCAATGGCCTCTCGGTGGAAGCGGCCGTGGTCCGCGCGGTGCAGACCGCGGGGCGCACGGTGCTCTACTCGGCGTTGACCGTCGCGCTGTCGGTGGCGGCGCTCGGTGTGTTCAACCTGTACTTCCTGAAATCCTTTGCCTACGCCGGCGTTGCGGTCGTCGCCGCGGCCGCGGCTGCCTCGATCCTGATCCTGCCCGCCGTCCTGATGCTGCTCGGAGAGCGGGTGAACGCGGCCGATGTCCGAAAGCCGTTGGGACGCCTATTCGGTCGAGCCCCGCGCGCCGATGTCCCGCTGGAGGAGACCTTCTGGTATCGGACGGTGAGCCGGGTGATGCGCCATGCCGCGCCGGTCGCCATCGCGATTATCGTGCTGCTGCTGGCGGTCGGGTCTCCATTCCTTTCGGTGAAATTCGGCTACCCGGATGATCGGGTACTCAATGCCAACGCCGCAGCGACCAGTCGCGAGGTCGGTGACGCGCTGCGCGATGACTTCGCCGCCGATGTGGCCGCGAACACCACCGTCGTGCTGGACGGCTACCAGGGCGGCCCCGTCGCGCTCGGTGACTACGCCGCCGCACTGTCGAAAGTGCAAGGCGTGGCCGGTGTGCTCTCCGGTGCCGGCGCGTTCTCGGGCGGCATGAAGGTGTCGGCGGGCCCGCCGACCATGGTGAACAACACCGGCGCATTCCTCACTGTCGCGACGACGGTCGATCCGTTCACCGCGGCGGGCAAGACCCAACTGGCGCAGCTGCGCGCGGTGCCGAGTCCGGCGCCCGCGCTCTTCGGCGGTGCCGCGGCGACCAATGTCGACGCGCTGGACGCACTGGGCGCTCGGATCCCGCTGGCCGGCGCGTTGATCGTGCTCACCACCTTCGTCGTCCTGTTCCTGTTCACCGGCAGTGTGCTGCTGCCGCTGAAAGCGCTTGCCCTCAATACACTCTCGCTGACGGCGGCCTTCGGCGCGATGGTCTGGATCTTCCAGGACGGGCACCTGTCGAGCCTGCTCGGCAGCTCCGCGACGGGATATCTGGTTCCGACGATGCCGATCCTGATGTTCTGCCTCGCCTTCGGCATGTCCATGGACTACGAGGTATTCCTGCTCTCACGCATCCGTGAGGAATGGCTGGCTTCGGGACGCGCCGCCGCCGACAACGTGCGCGCGGTCGCGATCGGCGTCGCGCGCACCGGGCGAATCTTCACCGCCGCCGCGTTGTTGATGGCGATCATCATGGCCGCCATGGTCACCTCGAAGGTATCGTTCATCCAAATGATGGGCCTGGGGCTGACTTTGACGGTGCTCGCGGACGCGACACTGATCCGTGGTCTGCTCGCGCCCGCACTGATGCGGCTGATGGGCACCGCGAACTGGTGGGCGCCTGCGCCATTGGCCCGGCTGCACGCCAAGATCGGGTTGAGCGAAGAGGCCGTCGTCCCCGTGTCCGACGAGCAGACACTGGCCGGTCGCCGATGACCTTTGCGCGCAGACAACGGTCCGCCCGCGGCTCTGGGCAGCAGCTGCGTACCGAAATACTTTGCGCTGCAAAGGAATTGCTGGCTCGCACCGGCAGCGTCGAGGCCGTGTCGATTCGCGAAATCAGCAAGATGGTCGGTGTCAGCGCGCCCTCGATCTACCGGCATTTCGCGGACAAGGATCAGCTCATCGAGGCGGTCGTCGCGCAGGTCTTCGAGGACCTGGAGGCGGTGATGCGCGCCGTGGGTGACCCGGCGGCCTCACCGATGGAACGCCTGCGTCAACAGGGCCTGGTCTACGTCCGGTTCGCCATCGAACACCCTGAGCAGTACCGGCTGGCCACCAGCCCCGGACAGACCGCGGGTGCGGTCGATCAGGTGCTCGGCAGCGGCGCCTTCACGCATTTCGCCGCCGCGGTGAGCGAGTGCATGGCCGCCGGATTGTTCGAACCGGCCGACCCCATCCCCGTGGTAATGGAACTGTGGGCGAGCGCGCACGGCATCGCCTCGCTGCTCATCGCCAAACCGTATCTGCCATGGGGTGATCTGGAAGCCGTCGCGGATCGAGTGATGCGCGCGGCCTGCGTCGGTCGCGTCGTGATCGACAACGTGCTCGGCGACGACGCGACACCGCAGGACCTCACCCAGTGGGTGATCGAACAGCGCCAGCACCGCTGAGCACGCGGTCAGTCGAGGGTCGTACCCGCCCCGACGCGATCGCCGCAACGAGGGCTCGATGGTCGGCGATCGTCCGGTCGGCGTAGGCGAGAGCGAACTCGCCCATGGCACGGTCGAAGGCGTTTCCGGTGCCGAGACAGGCGGCGATGGCGATGCGCTCACCGGAGAGCGGCGTGGGCGCGGGCCAGGGCGAACCCACCCACGCACCGCCGAATGCCGGCGCAAGGGCTGTGTGGGACATGTCCTCGATCACCGCGGAGCAGCGGCCGGGGGCTCCATCGCGAGGGTGTGCTCCGCCATCCGCTCAGTCCTGCCCGCCGGTCCGGCTACGACAATCATTCGGCAATCAGGCTGCGGAAACTTGTTGCCTTCGCGGTTGTCTCGCGAACGGTCGTTACCTTGACGCGCCCGGACGGCTCGATTTGCGGTCGAGCCCGCCTCTGCCCCAAGGTGAACTGGCCCAAGAGGGGTGGCCTGGTTCAGGCGATACCCACGCAGCCGCTCTTGGATACGGCAAGGATCGTCACCACGACTGCGAGGCCGACCAGGACCAGCGTCAGCCGAGTGCGGCGTAGCACGGCGGCGACGATGAAGGGGGCAACCCAGATAAGTCCGATGCCGATGCTCCCGGTGGCATGGTCGGCCATTTGGGGGCTGGTCCATGTCGCCCTAACGTCGCAGCCGGCGGAAAACACGTTGATCGTGACGAGGACCAGGCCGGCAAAGCCCCACACGATGGTAATCGCGACAGCGGCGATCGCTTTCAGAGCCCGTTTCCAGCCGAGCCGCCACCGAGGTGGTTGAGTAGCTGCCATACGCCGATCATCGCCGAGTGCCGCGGCCATCTCGTCATCGGCGCCAGCTGACCGCGCGAGAACACCGCCACTTCCCACCGCGAGTCACAGCCGTCTTGGCGATTCCGGCTCCAGGGGCGAGTGTCCGCTGTGCTCGGCGAGGATGGACGGTACGCGCCCGAAAACCGTTATCTCGCCGACCAATTCATCACCTACATCGGCGAGTGGATGGTGCGCCGCGCCGAGGGTGTTTGGTTCAACTCACCACAGAACGGTGCGCCGATCTTTGACCAGTACGGTCCGGCGGTTGGTTACCGATGGTCGCAGGAGTCGACGAACGACTTTCTGATATTGCTGTTCATGATGGCCGTCGATCGTGACGATAGCCCGTATGGGTACTTCGTGGACCTGTTGTACAGGCGCGCACTGACATTCGCGGAGGAGCGAGGTCGGCCGGATCTGGAAGCGGAGATCTTGGCGTGATCGTGCGCGGGCATGGATCCGGAGGAGCAGCCCGACGCAGCAGTGGGTGGCTTCGGAGGGATTACAGGACCTCGAATCCGCCCGAAATTCGGTGAGTTCTACGAGAACCCCGATCAGCTGGCGCGTCGCCGTCCTGTGCGCGCCCGGACCACCGGATACGCACAGGACGGCGTGACCTATGTCAGAGCCTGCTCACTGCTGGGCAGGGACGATCGGTGTGCTGCCACCAGGACCCGGAGCGGGGGGAACCAGGGCACCGGCAGGCGTATTCGCGCTCGGTGCGGACTTCGCGGGCGGGGGCGCGAGCATGTGGAGTGGCAACGGCGGTGCCTGCGGCGCCGGGCCGCGCGCGGGCGGCGGACCGGTGTTTTCGCATGCGGTGGACTGGCTTTCGCCGCACGCCGCCGGACCGATCGGAACGATCGGTTCGGCACTGGCGGTTGCCCCGGCGAAGACGAGTGTGACCGATGCTCCCGCGGGCACGATCCACGAACGCCACCCGCTCGTTCGAATCACAGCCATATCGGGTCACCATAGACCGCGACCGAATTGTCGGCCGTTGCCGTGGATATCGAGACGATCGCGAACGAGCGCAGACTGACCGCACCGGCGCACGCATCGATCTTGATCTGCACCTGATCGACCGAGATCGAACCATGCGCTCCGGCAAGCGTTTTCGTGCCGAGGGTGATGCTGCTGATGGTGCCCGGCTTGATCGTCGCCGAGATGTTCGGCAGCACGAGCGCGCTGCCGCCGACCGCGAGGCCGGGTTGCGGGACGATGGTCACCATCGCGTTCGGGCCGATCGCGGCCGAGAGCCCCATAGACAGGCCGTTGGTCACATCGGCCTGGCACCCGATCTGGTATCCCAGCTGTACTGTCCCCGAATTCACCGCGGCCCGGCCTTCGCCGCTGATGTCGGCGGCTGCCGA
The DNA here is from genome assembly GCF_040681975.1 of Nocardia sp. NPDC051463. Taxonomy (NCBI): domain Bacteria; kingdom Bacillati; phylum Actinomycetota; class Actinomycetes; order Mycobacteriales; family Nocardiaceae; genus Nocardia; species Nocardia sp. NPDC051463. The sequence continues at coordinate 37,171 of NZ_JBFBAB010000036.1, read as the reverse complement.
CAAGCTGACGAAACCCTCACGGGTAAACGGCGTCCCGGCCAGATTGGGGACGTGCTGAACGTCTTCCGCGGTCTTGCTGACCTGCAGATCCCAGCCGTCTTCGGTGCTGATGGAGCGGGATTTGTCCGCTAGTTGATCGGCGGTGGCGGTGGCGGCGGTCATGCCGAATGTCGCCACCGCGGCGACGCTCAGCATCGCTATGGTCGAGCCCTTCAATGGAATCCTTAACGCTAGTCACAGTCCGGCGCTATAGTACGGGCTCGACCCGACGTCGCGGCATCGGACGGATGCCCCCAATTGCTGGGTAGTGGCTGGTTCGTCAGTCGGTCGGCAACACGGTTGTACCGCGTCCGCCAGCACTCGCGGTGGCGACAGATTATGTAGCGCCCCGGTGCAATTGCGCTCGCCACCATGCTCGGGCTGGATGAGGTAGGTGTACTCCGAAGCCTCGCGCATGCCGATTGCCGAGCGGGGGTGTCCCGAATGGCGGTGGTCCACCAGCGCGTCCGCTGTTCGGCGACCAATGAAAGGGGATTGCCGCCTGCCGCGCAAACCTCCGCTTCCACAGCACCGGACTTGGAATGCCTGCGCTTCTCTCGTTTGCCGGGACTGGCGCACCACGACGGCACGGATGACCGATGAAGGGAGTCCGGGCGGGCGTCGATCTGCGTCAGCAAGACCGCGGTCTTCCTGACACAGCAGTATCTGGCACTTCGGTATGTCGCTGACCAGCCAGATGTCAGATCTATTGAGTCAGCCCGACTGGTTTTCGGCTCAATAGATCTGGCCGTCGTTCATCACGCTCGGGTTTCCCGTGCCGGGGTGATGTGCGTCAAACGCTGTGCGCGGTTCGTCGAGGCAACTCGTCGATGAGTTCGAGAGCTGCTCGGGCTGACGTGGTTCGGAATGGAGTTCGTCCGCTGAGCGAGCCTCGAGCGTGGTCCACGTCACTGGTTGAGGCTGTCAGGGATTCGCGGGCTGTCTCGTTCAGGTAGCACGCGAACCAGACAGGAGCGAACCATGAAGCACCGCATCGTCGTCCTCGGAGCCGGATACGCCGGAGCCTATTCCGCCGGATACCTGGCCCGCCAACTCCACTCCGACGACTTCGAGGTCACCGTCGTCAATGCCGAACCCGATTTCGTCGAGCGGTTGCGCCTGCACCAGCTCGCCGCCGGGCATGTTCTCCGCCACCGGCCGCTGGCAGAGATGTTCGCGGGCACCGGCATCCGGCTGCGACTGGCACGGGTAACCGAGCTCGACGTCGAGCACCGGACTGTCACCATTGCCGACGGCGAGGGCGTCGACCGGCTCGAATACGACACCCTCTTCTACGCGCTCGGCAGCACCGCCGCCGACCACGGCGTTCCGGGCGTCGGCGAGCACGCCTTCCATGTGGCCGCGCGGCCGTCCGCGCTGCGCCTGCGCGCGCGCTTGGATGAGCTCGGCGAGGCCGGGACGGTGCTGGTAGTCGGCGGCAACCTGACCGCGATAGAGGCCGCTACCGAGATCGCCGAAGCCCATCCAGGACTTCGGGTCAGCCTCGCCACCAGCGGCGAACTCGGCGGCTGGCTGGGCACGAAGGCTCGCCGTCACCTGCTGCGGGCCTTCGACCGGTTCGGTATCACGGTCCACGAGCACACCACCATCGAGCGCGTCGAGGCGGCGGGAGCCGTCGCCGCTGACGGAACCGTGTTCGCCGCCGAGGCGACCGTGTGGACCGCCGGTTTCGCCGTCCACCCGATCGCCGCCGCCAGCGGTCTCACGGTGGAAACCAACGGCCAGATCACGGTCGACCGTCAGATGCGGTCGGTCTCGCACCCGGATGTCTACGCCGCCGGTGACTGCGTCTTCGTCATCGGCGAGAACGGTCGGCCGTTGCCGATGTCCTGTGCTTCGGCGGGATTCACCGGCATGCAGGCGGCGGCCGCGCTCGTCGGGGATCTGAGCGGGCGCAAGATCAAGGCGACCGCGCTGATCTATTTCGGGAACCACATCAGCCTCGGACGCAAGGACGGGATCTTCCAGCTTGTCGACGGGGACGCGCGGTCGAAGTCCGGGGCCCTGTGCGGCCGGTCGGCGGCGCGAATCAAGTCGGCGATCGTGGCAACCAGCGGCTGGGCCGTCAGCCGCCCGACCTTCGGAAAACCGGATCACCAGTACCGCTTGGCCACTCGAGAGCGCTCGCTCGACAAGGTCACCGTTTAGATTGGTGCTGATGGACGATAAGTGCTGATGGACACTGCCACCGTGGCGCGTTTCGAGGCCAGCCGGAATCGGCTGGCCTCGCTCGCCTACCGTCTGCTCGGCTCGGCCGCAGACGCCGAGGACACGGTGCAGGACGCGTTCCTGCGGTGGCAGGCCGCCGACCGGGAGTACATCGAGGTGCCCGAGGCATGGCTGACCAAGATCGTCACCAACCTGGCGCTCGACCGGCTCCGATCGGCGAAGGTGCGGCGCGAACGCGCGGTCGGCGCCTGGATGCCCGAACCGCTCCTCGACGGCGACCCGATGCTGGGCCCCGCTGACACCGTCGAACAGCGCGAATCGGTGACCTTGGCGGTGCTGACGCTCATGGAGCGTCTGTCGCCGGTCGAGCGGGCCGTTTACGTGCTGCGCGAGGCCTTTGCCTACAGCCACGCCGAGACGGCCGAGATTCTCGGCATCACCGAGTCCGGTAGTCAGCAACACGCTCACCGGGCCCGGCGTCGAATCGCCGCCGCTGGCAACGGCGCTGACGTCGACCATGCCTCCGCGCGTCGAATCGTCGAGGCGTTCGTCGATGCCGCCTCCTCGGGCCGGACCGAACGGCTGGTTGCGCTGCTGACCGACGACGCGACCGGCGTCTCCGACGGTGCCGGGCTGGGGCGGGCCGAGAAACTGATCCGTTACTCGACCCCGGAGCGGCTCGCCAGCGCGGTGCGGGCCGGCTTCACACCGTCACCGGCCAAGCGGAGACTAGCCGGTGGCTCGCCCGCGATCCATGCTGTCGTAGTCAACGGCTGCCCGGCCATGCTGGTCACACTCGACGACCGGGTCGTGGGCGTCGTGATCCTGGAGATCCGTGACAACAAGATCGCAGGCGTGCGCGGCATCGCCACCCCGGACCGACTCGGCCGCCTCACCGAGGAATGGCAGCGGCAGGAGCATGATGTCCCGCTGATCGAATCGTGGTAACCGGCCGCCCGGGCCGAGGACGTGACGAACTCCGTCAGGATGCCGAAGCCATGACAAAGCCTGCCGTCCCTGCTCGCGGGGCAGACTCCCAGCAGCTGTCACTCGGTAGCGCCGCAGGTGTTCAGAAAGTCTTGTGCGGGACGCCGACGGTGAGACCGCCGTCGATCACGAATTCGGCGCCGGTCGAATACGAGGATTCGTCGCTGGCCAGGAAGGTCACCAGCGCGGAGACCTCGGCGGGTTCGGCGGCCCGCCCCATCGGGATCTGCAGGAAGTCGGCGGGAATGCCCTCGGTCATCGGGGTGCGGATCAGGCCGGGATGCACCGAGTTGACTCGAATTCCGTACTGCGCCAATTCGAGTGCGGTGGACTTGGTCAGGCCTCGGACAGCGAATTTGGTCGCGGTGTAGCCGTGCAGGCCGGGGCTGCCGCGCATGCCCTCCACGGAGGAGATATTGATCATCGAGCCGCCGCCTGCCTCGATCATGGCGGTAGTGGCGGCCTGCATGCCGAGGAAGGTGCCGGTGAGATTGATGTCGATGATCCGCTGCCATTCGGACAGTTCGAAGTCGACCAGCAGGTTGCCGTTGACGATGCCGGCATTGTTCACCAGCACGTTCAGCGAGCCGAACCGGTCGACCGCGGTGGCGACCGCGTCGCGCCACTGCTGGGGTTCGCGGACGTCGAGGTGTACGTAGACGGCGTTGTCGCCGAGTTCCTCGGCCAGCGCGGCGCCTTCGTCGTCGAGGAGATCGCCCAGCACCACGTGCGCATCCTCGGCCAGCATGGCCCTGGCGTGCGCGGCGCCCATGCCGCGCGCCCCGCCGCTGATCAATGCCACCTTGCCGGTCAACCGCGCCATCGCGGCACCTCCGTTTCTCGTCTGTTGTCGAACACTGTCAACCTACTGGAACGCGTTGCAGAAATGTGGCGATCGCGCGGCGTCGACGAGCCTGCAGGCGGCAGCTCGCGCGGAGTCCCGGGCCGATGTTCGGGGTGGAACGTAGGGTTCGGCGTATGAGCGAGCCCACTTCTTTCACCATGGAATCGCTGCGGCAGGCTGCGGGTACCGAGCTCGGCGTGAGCCGCTGGATCGAGATCGGCCAGGGCCGCATCGACGCGTTCGCCGAGGCGACCGAGGACCGGCAATGGATCCACGTCGACTCCGAGCGTGCCGCGACCGGCCCGTTCGGCACCACGGTTGCCCACGGCTATCTCACGCTGTCGCTGCTCCCGCCGATCATGGCCGACCTGATGGTCATCACCGACGCCGCCGCACGACTCAACTATGGCCTGAACACCGTGCGGTTCCCTGCGCCGGTGCCCGCGGGGTCGCGCATCCGCGGTCGCGCCCGGATCGTGAGTGTCGAGGAGGTCCGCGGCGGTGTGCAGGCCGTCGTGCAGGTGACGATCGAACGTGAGGGCGGCGACAAGCCCGCGTGCGTCGCCGAATACATCGTCCGCGCCCTGGACTGAAGCCGGGATTCCGTCGGGGGTGTGGCGTGGTCCTGTGGCATCATCGATGTGTAACGCGTTCTAATTCTGTTCGGTGAATCGTGCCGAAGGAGGCTCCCGATGACGAATCCGAACCGCGGTGCGGCGATAGCGATGCGACGGTTCGGGCGGCGCACCCGGGTGCCCGATATCGCCGAGGTGCCGGGCGGCCGATTGATGGACCTGCCGGGACGCGGGCGGACGTACGTGGTCGATATACCGGGGCCTGTCGGTGCGCCGACGCTGGTGCTGCTGCACGCGACGGCCTGCACCGGGTATCTCACCTGGTTCCCCGCCCTCGCCGCACTTGCCGAGCGGTTCCGGGTCATCGTGTTCGACCAGCGCTGGCACGGCCGCGGCATTCGCTCACCGCGCTTCTCGGTCGAGGACTGTGCCGACGATGTCGTCGCGGTGCTCGACGCGGTGGGTGTGCAACGCGCCGTCTGTGCGGGATATTCCCTCGGTGGTGTCGTCGGATTGCTTGCCGCGCACCGTCATTCGGATCGAGTCGGCGGCTTGGTGCTGTGTGCGACGCCGTATCGGTTCCAGGAGAAGTTGCGCGAGCGGGCCTTTCATCAGACGTTCGGTGTATTGGCGGATGCGTTCGGCCCCTATGCCTTTCAGCGGGCCGAGCTGTACCACGAACAGCTGCCGGAACTACCGGATCACACCTGGCCGCCCGGCAAACTCGAACGGTGGGCGCTGGCGGAATTTCGAAGCACGAGCGGATGGGCGCTCGCACAGGTCATCGCGGCGGTCGGTCGATTCGACTCGACCCCGTGGCTCGCCACCCTGAAAATGCCGACGGCTGTGGTTATCACGACCCGGGACCGGGCGATTCCCGTCTATCGCCAGCTGGAGATGGCGACCTCGATTCCCGGTGCGACCATTCACTTGGTCAAGGGTGGCCACGCCTCGTGCGTGCTGGCGGCCGACCGCTTCGTGCCGGTACTGCTCGACGCGTGCGCCGCGGTTGCCGCCCGAGTGGGCAAGTCGGCGACCGGGGAGTGATCGCGCACCGGCCGCGCTCGGCCATCGGCCTCGTGCGGGCTTCGGGAAGACGATGTCGCACCGGGCGGCGGGCTACAACCTGCCGGGCGCGGGGAAGGGGTGTCGCCGAACGGCTCGGGCAACGATGCTCGGTGAGCCTGGTTGGCAGACCCTGTTCGGCGGCGATGGCGAACAGGGCGGCGGTGGATCAGTGCACGGAGCGCGCCGCGGCGAGTAATTCGTCGACTACGCCGGGTACGGCGTCGGCCAGTGTCGTAACGTCGGGCACCAGCTCCTTGCAGGCGATGAAGCCGAAATCCAGGTCATCGTTGTTGGACAGCACGGTGACCGTGAGTCCGGCGCCGTGGAAGACCGGACCGAACGGATACATGCCATCCACGCGAATGCCGAGAAAATACAGCGGCATCGGCGGGCCCGGCACATTGGAGACCACCAGGTTGTGCACCACCGGATGTCGTTCGGCCAACTTCAGCGACGAGTAGACGCGGGCGGCGAGCCGGAAAGTGTTCGGCGGGGCGTACTTCGACCAGTCCTGCAGGAAATCGGCGCCGATGAGCTGGTACTCCTCCTTGGCGCCGCGATTGAATTCGGCCACCTGCTGCAGGCGCTCCACCGGATCGGCGATATCGGTGCCGAGGCGCGAGAACAGCGTCGAGACCTTGTTGATGCCTTCGTCGTGGCGGGAGTCCTCGTGCGTCGAGACCGGCACCGAGGCGATCAGCGAACGGTCGGGCAGCTCGTCGTGCTTCTCCAGATAGGTGCGCAGCACACCGGCGACGATGGTCAACACCACATCGTTGACCTTGACTCCGAAGGCAGTCTTGATCTCCTTGATGGCATCGAGCTTCGTCTCGGTGAACGCGACCGCTCGATGTGGTGTGATCGCCAGATTGAACGGTGTCCGCGGTGCGGTCAGCGGTAAAGCCATGCCCGCCTTGTTCTCTCGGCGGCGCTGCACGAATCCGGCCACCATGCCCAGGGTCTTCGGCACCATGCCGACCAGGCCCGCCTTGTTCGGAAAATTGATCAGCCCCTCGGCGGCCAGCTTCCAATCATTCGGCTTCCGTTCCGGGTGCCATTGCTCGGTCGGTTCGGGTCGCGTCGCGCCGGGTTCCAGGTCGCACAGGTGCATCATCATGTTGGCTCCGGTGATGCCGTCCACGGCCGCGTGGTGGTACTTGCAGATCACCGCGATCTTGTCGCCCGCGAAACCCTCGACCACGTTCATCTGCCACAGCGGACGGTCTCGATCCATCGGCCTGCTCGCGATGTCGCCGATCAGTTCGGTCAGCTGTTCGCGCCCGCCCGGGCTCGGAATGCCGATCCGTCGAATGTGGTAGTCCAGGTCGAAATCCGGGTCCTCGACCCAGACCGGATGGTCGAGATTGAACGGCACCTCGTGCACGCGCCGTCGCATCTGTGGGACCAGCGGTAATCGCCTGCCGAGTTCTGCTTTGAATGTGTCGAACGAGTAAGGCGTGCCTCCTGCGGTGGGATCGAGGATCAGCAGTGCACACACGTGCAGGTGCTGGGTCCCGGTCTCGAGGTACAGGAAGCTGGCATCCAATCCGGTTAGTCGCTCCATAGCAAAACCCTACTAGAACGCGTTCTAGCATTCCGGGTAACGGGAGGGAAGTGGATCACAATGCGGGCCTCTGCTGCCATGTCGGTCGACGCGGGCGGCGGACGCGATATCTCCGGCGCGCATTGTGTGTTACCTGCGGTTCCATATATGTGTATGATCGTTGCTACAGCCACGCAGGAAGGTGTGCAACGAAGCGGTGTGGCTCGTGCGAAAAGGAGTACCGATGAAGCTACTTCGCCGGGCCGGGCGCCGGCCGGACATCGATCCGGGTGAGGTCGCGCTGCATGCCCGCAATGTGCAATTCGACTGGGCCGACACGCCGCTGCACTGGATGCCTGCCGAGCCGATCGCGTCGCATCTGATCAACGCGCTGAACCTGCTGCTGCCCGAGGGTGAGCGCATGTTCTGTGCGGCCTACAGCGAGGCGCTGCCGTTCGTGAAGGACGAAAAACTCCGCGAGGCCATGCTCGGCTTCATCGGCCAGGAGTCGATGCACGCGGAAACGCACGACAAGGTGCTGCACGAGGTGCTCGCCGCCAATGGCATCGACCCGGGTCCCTACGTACGCCAGGCCGAGTTCCTGTTCCGCAAGACGCTCGGACCGAAAGAAGTCGAGGGTGTGGCGCAGCGCCAGGTGATGGTGGAGCGCCTCGCGGTGATTGCCTGTCTCGAGCACTTCTTCGCTTACCTCGGTGATTGGGTGCTCAACGCGGATCTGGAGAAGTTCGGCGCCGACCCTCGGGTGGCGGACCTGTTCCGCTGGCACGGCGCCGAGGAGGTCGAGCACCGGCATGTCGCCCACGACGTGGCGGTCTACTTCGATGCCGGCTACCTTCGGCGGGCCGCGGTCATGATGATGGTGTTCCCGATCTTCATCACCCTGGTGGTGCGTGGGACCAAATTCATGGTGCATCAGGATTCCGCGTTGCCCGATCTCGGCTACCCGCGGTTGATCACGCGCGTTTTCGGATCGATGTGGCGTGGTGCGCTCCCCGGTGTGCCGTCGCTGCTGTGGAGCGCGGTGACGACCTTCAAGCCCGGCTACAACCCGGAGTCGGTCGGCTCCACCGCCCAAGCGGTCGCCTATCTCGCCAAGTCGCCCGCTGCGCGCGCGGTCGCGTCGTGAGCTATCTGCCCGCTCCGGAACAACTGCCCGCCGATCTGTTCGGCAAGCGCGATCAGGACAGGGCAGTCCGGGTGCTCGACGCGGTCGCTTCGGCGCGGCTGCGCTGGACCACACTGATCAATCGCAAGGAATTGGCGCCGCGGATCGACGACCGCCGGTTGGCGATGGTGGTGACCGGCCGACGGATCGAGGCACATGATCAGGATGTGATCAGCCTGCGGCTGGAAGCCCCCGACGGCGGTGAGCTTCCGGTGTGGCGTCCCGGCGCGCACTTGGATCTGGAACTGCCCTCGGGCCGGTTGCGGCAGTATTCGCTGTGCGGCGATCCCGCCGACACCCGTGCCTACCGGGTCGCGGTGCGCCGCATTCCAGACGGCGGCGGCGGGTCGCTCGAGGTCCACGACGCGTTGCCGGTCGGCTCCCGGCTCATGGTGCGCGGGCCGCGCAACGCTTTTCCTTTCGCGGTGCCCGGCCACGGATCTTCCGCCGTCCGTCTGCATTTCATCGCGGGTGGCATCGGGATAACGCCGATCCTGCCGATGGCGCGACTGGCGATGCGGCTCGGTATCGACTGGTCCATGGTCTACACCGGCCGCAACCGGGACGCCATTCCGTTTCTCCACGAGATCGAGACCTTCGGTGACCGGGTCACCGTGCGCACCGACGACGAACACGGGCTGCCCGACGCCGCAACGCTGCTGACGGGCGTCGACACCGACACCGCGGTGTACTGCTGTGGCCCGGTACCGATGACGACCACGGTCACCGCGGCGGTGCGCGAAATGCGCGGCGTCGAGTTGCACTCCGAACGCTTCTCGCCGCCGCCGATCGTCAACGGGCAGCCCTTCGAAATCGAATTCGCTTCCACCGGTGAGGTTGTCGAAGTGGCTGCGGATCGGTCCGCGCTCGACACCATCCTCGACAGTCGCCCGGACCGGCCGTACTCGTGCCGCCAAGGCTTCTGCCGCACCTGCAAGGTTCGGGTGCTCTCGGGTGCGCCCGATCATCGCGAAACCGTACTGACCGCCGCCGACCACGAGGCAGGCGACATGCTCGTCTGCGTCTCGCGGTCGCAGGGCGGGCGATTGGTGCTCGACCTATGAGGGCACACCCACCGCACAGCGGCCGCAAGCGACCGGTCGACCACCGACCGCGCGCCGCTGGAGGCGACAGATCCGAGCGCCCGTACGACGCGGTCACCAGCACGAACCCGGGGAACAAGGAGACACGGCAATGACGACGTCCGACATCGACTCGGCAGTCACCGAGCGCATCGTCCGCAACGGCGAATTCGACATAGCGGTTTACGAATACGGCGATCCGAGCGCGGAAACCATTGTCCTCGTACATGGTTGGCCGGACACCCATCATCTCTGGGACGCCGTCGTGCCATTGCTCGCCGCGCGGTTCCATGTCGTCACCTACGACACCCGCGGTCACGGTCGATCCACCCGTACCCAGCGCACCGAGGACTACCGGTTGGACGCGCTGGCGACCGACTTCTTCGCCGTCGCCGACGCGGTCAGCCCCGACCGGCCGGTTCACGTGCTCGCGCACGACTGGGGTTCGGTGCAGGTGTGGGAGGCGGTCTGCGAGCCGCAGGCGGCCGAGCGGGTCGCATCCTTCACCTCGGTGTCGGGTCCCAACCTCGATCACATCGGAAAGTGGATGCGCAACAGGCTTTCCCGGCCGACGCCGCGCAATGTCTGGCAGCCGTTCACTCAGCTGCTCTCCTCGGCGTATACGTTCTTCTTCATGACACCGGGGCTGCCGCGGGCGACCTTCGGGCTGTTCGGTACCGAGCAGCGGTGGCAGCGGGTGGTCTCGATCATGAACGAGACCCCAACCTCGAACATCACGCTCGGACCGACCTTCCGCCAGGACATCGTCGACGGTCTACTCATCTACCGGGCCAATATCGTGCGGCGCATGCTTGCCCCGCGCGAGCGGCATACCGAGGTCCCGGTGCAGCTGATCGTCGCAGGTCGTGATGTTGCCGTGCGCCCGGCGGGCCTCGACGACGAGCGCAAATGGACCTCCCGGCTGTGGCGGCGCGATGTCCCGGCCGGGCACTGGATGCCGTTCTCGCATCCCGAGTTGCTCGCCACCGCGACCACCGAGCTCATCGAAACCCTCAACGGTGGATCGGTGCCACGCGCGCTGCGGCGCGCCGAGGTCGGCCGCAGCAAGCGGCCCTTCGAGGACCAGCTGGTCGTCATCACCGGCGGCGGCAGCGGCATCGGCCGCGAGACCGCGCTCGCCTTCGCCCGGCTCGGTGCCGAGATTGTGCTGTCGGATATCAATCCGGTGGCCGCCAAGGAAACCGCGGAGCTGATCGGCGCCGAAAACGGCGTCGCGCACGCGTATGAGCTGGATGTGTCGAACGAGTCGGACGTGACAGCGCATGCGGTGGCCGTGCTCGCGACGCACGGTGTGCCGGACATCCTGATCAACAATGCCGGAATCGGCCAGGCGGGCGACTTCTTCGACACCCCGTCGGCGGAATTCGATCGCGTGCTGCGGATCAACCTGGGCGGTGTGGTCAACGGCTGCCGCGCCTTCGGCTCCGCGATGGCCGAGCAGGGGCTCGGCGGGCACATCGTCAACCTGTCCAGCATGGCGGCCTACAGTCCGCAGCAGGGCTTCAGCGCGTACTCCACGAGCAAGTCGGCGGTGTTCATGTTCTCCGACTGCCTGCGCGCGGAACTGGCCGCGAAGAATATCTCCGTGCACACCATCTGCCCGGGCGTCGTGCACACCAATATCGTTGCCACCACGACCTTCTCGGGTGTCAGCGCAGAGGAGGAGAAGCGCAGGCAAGAGCAGTACGACAAGCTCTACCGGATGCGGCGCTACGGGCCGGAGAAGGTCGCCCAGCAGATCGTGCGGGCCGTGGTACGCGACCGCAGCATCGTCCCGGTCACCCCGGAGGCGCGGTTGCAGTACCAGTTCAACAAGTTCGCTCCGGCCATCGTCAGGTTCGTGGCCGCGCGCGTGAAGCTCACCTGAGCCTCATTCGGATGGCTCCGACGCTCGGCCGAGTTCGGCTTCGATAGCCGCGACTCGTCGGGCGTCGATACCCCACGGATGGTCGACACCGACCTTGGCGTCGAGATCCCAGAGCACGCAGGTTTCGCCCGGCGCGGCGACCATGGACCAGGCGACCACGGTGCGGCCGAGTTGCTCGGCCATCGTGCCGTGCGAGGACTTGTTCGGTGAATTCTTCGGCGGCCCAACGCCATCCGGATAGTGATGCAGAAACTGCCCATAGGCGGCAGTACAGAACGTGGCGTAGCGCTCGGTGCAGAGAATGAATCCGTGCCATGCCTCGTCGACGGCATGCGACGGCATTCCGATCACCTGGCCGTCGCGCATCGCGGCACCACAGCAGCGCAACCACTGCCGCAGGCCTGTTTCCACCAGGTCGCGTGGCTGCCACGGGCTGGTCTTGAAGACGGCCTCGGGCAATTCGAGCGCGGTCACGGTGGCATCGACTTCGTGGAGATCGATTCGGCGCCGTAGTCGGTTTCGCAGGTGCAAGAGGACCACAATTCACTGTACGGCTATTTCGTATTGCGCCGCGATCCCGGTGGTGCGGAAAACCGTCGACCGGACAGCGCCGGACCGCTGCTCGCCGGTGAAACAAACAGGCTCCGATCCATGCGCGTGGACCATGCGGGCCGATACCATTTCTCTATGGTGTCGATCGGCCTCGCGCTCGTCGTTTTGTTCGTTTTGGTGGCGGGGGTCGGCGGCATAATCGCGGTCGTCATCCTGGTCATCGTCAAGGCGTCCAGTACGCCGCCACCGCGCCGTCGGCGTCCGGGGCATCGTTCGCCGTGGATGGCCGGGGACTCCGGCGGTGGCAGTGATTCCGGCGGGGGCTGCGGTGGGGGCAGTAGTTGTAGTGGCGGCAGTAGCTGTGGCGGGGGCAGCAGCTGTGGCGGCGGGGGCAGTAGTTGTAGTGGCGGCAGCAGTTGCGGGGGCGGGGGTAGTAGCTGTGGTGGCGGCGGCTCCTGACCGATCCCGACCGCCACCGCACCCGCGCGCGGTCCCGACAGTTCAGCGTCGGCGTGACGGCGCGTCCGCGCGACGTCGACTCCCCTGAATCGAGAAGCGTGGCGGCAGTGCCAGGCTCGGGTCCTGGCCGGTGTCGACCCCACTACCTCGGTCGAGTGATTCTGCCCGGAGCGTAACCGGCAGCCGCCGGCTTGACCTAAATAGGACTTCAGGTTTCATCCTCGGTCACGAACCGATCGAGCAAGAAACGTGGAGGATGTCATGCGGGCTGTGCAGGCAACAGAATTCGGTGGGCCGGAAGTACTCGCGGTACGTGAGGTGCCGGAACCGGTGGCCGGGCCGGGTGAGGTGGTCGTCGATGTCTTGGCCGCCGACGTGATGTTCCTCGACACACAGTTGTGTGGTGGTTGGGGCACCGAATTCTTCGAGCTGCAACCGCCCTATGTGCCGGGCGGCGCCATCGGCGGGGTGGTCTCGGCGATCGGTGCGGGCGTCGATGAATCCTGGCTCGGGAAGCTGGTTGCCACGGCGACCGCGGCCAGCGGCATCGGCGGCGGGCAGCCGATCGGGGGATACGCCGAGAAGGCGCTCGCCAAGGCGGACACCCTGGTCGCCGTCGCCGATGGCCTGAGCGTGCTGCAGGCGGTGGCGCTGGCCCACGATGGCAAGACGGCCCTCGCGGTATTCGACAAGGCAGAGATCGAGCCGGGGGAGTGGGTGTTGATCACCGCGGCGGGTGGCGGGTTGGGCACCTTACTGATCCAATTCGCCCGCGCCGCAGGCGCACACGTGATCGCCGCGGCGCGCGGTGCCGCGAAGCTGGAGCTGGCCGCCCGGCTCGGTGCGGAGGTTGTCCTCGACTACTCCGAGCCCGATTGGCAGGCGGCCGCGCGTGCCGTGACCGGCGGGGCCGGTGTGAACGTCGTACTGGACGGTGCGGGTGGCGCTTTCGGTGGGGCCGCCGTCCAAGCTGCTGCCGATGGTGGTCGATTCATCGGATACGGCGCTGCCGCAGGCGGATTCGCCGAGTTCGATCAGGCCGAGGTCGCGGCCCGCGGCATCAGCGCGCTCGGGCTGTTCGACATCACCGGTGATAGCACCGATTGGCACGCGCTGGCACGGCGCGCCCAATCCGCGGTGGTGGCGGGCAAAATGGAAGTGGTTATCGGCCAGACCTTTCCGTTGGAGGAGGCTGATCGTGCGCACGCCGCAATCGCCTCGCGCGCCACGGTGGGGCGCACCTTGCTGACGGTGTGAGCCGGGACCGCCCGTGGCCTGGGCCCCAGCTGGTCGTAGTCGGTTCTTCGCAAGGCGAGCCGATTCGCATCGTCGGCTGGTACATCACACGGCGGACGGCGGTATTTCATTGTGCAAGTTGATGAGCAGGCTCGCAAAATAGCTGCAGCAGTAGACATCTGGTCCTCGGACCGACTGCATGGGAGCCGACTGGGCGCTAATGTGCCTGCGTGCAAACTCTGATTGTCGTTGTCGTTGTCGTCGCGGTACTCGCCCTCGCCACCGTGGTCGTGCAGTTCGCCAGCAGGCTTCCGGAGGATGAAGGTCGTTGGTACAGCGACGATTACGAAGAAAACTGGGATGACGACGAGGACGACTGAGTCCCCTCAGCCGACCGGCGTCAGCACCACCACCGCGATCGGCCGCTTGGTCAACTTCTGATACGCGGTGTACCGCCCCTGATTCACCTTGTCCACGATCGCCCACCGCCGCGCATAATCCCGATCATCCGGCAACGTCGGCCGCGCAACAACCTTCATCTTCCGTCGCCCCACCTGAATCTCGCACTCCGGCTTCGCCTTCAGATTCGCCAACCACCCCGGTGGCCGCGGCGACCCACCATTCGACGCGGTCACCAGATAGTCATCCCCATCCCGTCCATACGTCAGCGCCGACGTCCGCTCCTGCTCGGTCTTGCGCCCCACTGTCCGCAACAACAACGTCGGATTCCCGAACAACACCCGATGCCCCACCACCCCGCCACTGTTCTCATAAACCCACTGATGCACCTTCAGCACATTCGCGAACATATTGGCCACGGCCGACCCTCCAAATGGTGGTGTTGACGCCCCACCCTAACCACTCCTGGGTATCCGACTGGTGCAAGCCACGCCGCACCCGGTAGCATCCTCCACGCCTGCGGGACACCCGCAGAAGAGGGGCGGTAGCTCAGTCGGTTAGAGCCGTGGACTCATAATCCATTGGTCGTGGGTTCGAGCCCCACCCGCCCCACAAACACCTGCTGACCAGCAGGTTTTTGTTTTTCTGGAGAGGTTTCGATCTAGAACAGCGCTCTTCCACGAATAGATTATGGGAGTACCATCGCGGGATGGGGAGCGCTTCGCTGGACGACATCCGTGAGTTTAAAGACGACTTTGCGACCGAACTGAGGCGGAAGAAGGGGCTGCTGCACGAGTAGGTGACATCTGATCTGTGGTGCCATCAGGCACTGCTGGAAGGATGTAAACCGTGCCCAAGCCCTACCCCAAAGAGTTCCGCGACGACGTCGTCTGGGTCGCCCGTAACCGGGAACCGGGCCACCAGCTCAAGCAGATCGCCGCCGATTTCGGAATCAGCGAGTCCTGCCTGGCGGGCTGGCTCAAACAAGCCGACGTCGAAGACGGCATCAAACCTGGCGCCACGAGCGAGCAGTCCGCCGACAACGCCGAACTGCGCAAACGCATCCGGTTACTAGAGCAGGAGAACGAAGTACTGCGCCGTGCCGCGGCTTATCTGTCGCAGGCGAACCTGCCGGGAAAATGATCTACCCGCTCGTCCGCGAGCTGGCCGCCGACGGGATTCCCGTCGCGGTGACGTGCCGGGTCCTCAAAATCGCGCGCCAACCGTATTACCGGTGGCTCGCTGATCCGGTCACCGCGACCGATCTCGAGGAGGCGTATCGGGCCAACGCCTTGTTCGATGCTCACCACGACGACCCCGAATTCGGGTACCGATTCCTCGCTGACGAGGCCGCCGACGCGGGCCAGCCGATGGCATCGCGGACCGCGTGGCGGATCTGCTCGACCAACAGATGGTGGAGCAGCTTCGGCAAAAAGCGCGGTACAAAGAACCGCCGGTCGGGCCCGCCGGTCCACAATGATCTCGTCGATCGGAAGTTCATCGCCGATTCACCAAATATGTTGTGGCTCAACGATATTACCGAACATCACACCAGTGAAGGGAAGCTATATCTTTGCGCGGTCAAGGACGTCTTCTCGAACCGGATCGTGGGCTACTCGATCGACTCGAGGATGAAAGCTCGCCTCGCTGTTGACGCGCTGGGCTCGGCTGCGGCCCGACGCCGCACCGCCGGTGACCAGGTCACTGGTTGCGTCGTCCACAGCGACCGCGGGTCGCGGTTTCGGTATCGAAAGTTCATTCACGCCTTGGGAAATCACGCGATGGTCGGATCTATGGGCAGGGTCGGTGCTTGCGGAGACAATGCTGCGATGGAGTCGTTTTTCGCGTTGCTGCAAAAGAACGTTCTCGACCGGCGGGCTGGGCGACCCGTGACGAGCTCAGGATCGCGATCGTCACCTGGGTCGAACGGACCTACCACCGCCGCCGACGCCAGAGCAGGCTCGGCAAATTGACCCCGGTCGAATACGAGACCATCATGACCACGCCAGCCCTTCAGGCTGCCTAACCGCTGTCACCCGATCGTGCAGCAGTCCCCTCGGGTTTGCTCAAGTGAGTGAGTGCGGTCGAACTGCTGTTGGTCTTGTCGTTTCTTGCCCTCAAAGTGGCTCTCGGCTTGCCTTCGGGTCAGCAGGACGCCGGTCAATGCGACCAACGCGACGACGATAGCGAGGCAGCCTGTGGTAACTGTTGCCCACGGCTGCGTCAGCTGGAAGGCGAGGGAAGTCGGTTCGGCAATTGAACGCATGTGCTCAATCATGCACCTGCCCAGTGCCTTTCAGCGTGAACGAGCTGGCTCGAACGGTGCGCGGTACCGTCCGTCAACCAGGAGAAATAGTCAAGACCTCTGGGTAGGCGCATCACGTGGCTTGCTGTTCATCTCCTGATTCACCTGGGCCACCGGTCGAGCGCTCAGTGAGCTTCGGTACACGCCAGACGGGGAACCGGGACCCGATACCGACGCGGTTGACGAAACAGCACGGCGAGTTGCCATTTACGAGCAATCGTCAAGTACGGCGGTTACCGCCTAAGAGACGTAGAAGGACGACGGATACAAGAGCGGACGCCTACCCTGCACCCATGAAGATCGGCAACTTTGGCCGCGGGGTCGCTGGCAAGTTCAGGTCATACGCTACCGGTCATCCGATCCGAAGCGCGGTGTACGTCCTCGTTCTGATCGGCGTCCTTCTTGGCACCATCGGGGTTCTCGGGCACTTCCTGTGCTGGGGTCTGGACTGGGGAAATATCGCAACATGGTTCAGTGCGGTGGCGTCGGCGATGGTCGCAATCACCCTCGCGCTCCTCACATACTCCCGCGGGGAACGAGAGAAGCAGCTGGCTGCTGAACTCGATGCCAACCGGGTCCAACTGTGGATCTATCCGAGCCGAGGCGGTTCTATCGGAACTGATGGGAGCGCATGGACATTCGACATCCACAACGGATCATCGAAGCCGATTCACCGTTTGACCTTCGAATCGGTGACCGCTGTCCCAGCGGGTGACGGGGCGATCGTATATGCGCTGGAGAAGACCGGGATTTGGCTCGACGCTCGCAGAGGTCATGCCGTCAGCTACACCCTCGCCGCCGGGGAGCAACATAGGTTCGACTTCAAACCCGGAGACACCGCGCTCGTTCAAACCCACCATGCGGCAGCGAGGGCACACTTCGTAGATGCCGATGGTCGAAAGTTCCGGCTGGCCTACTACAGGGACCAGAGTCCAGGCACGCCGCTCGCATCTAGATGGATCTACGACGGGCAAGCAACCCGAGTAGGCACTGACGATCTGATAGTCCCGTAATTGGCTTGCCCATCACGCCCCGACGACGAGTTGTGCGAGAGTGCTTAGGCGGTGGTGAACGACGTTGAGTCGGACATGAACCCTCACGTCATCGGATTTCTGCGCTGGCTCGTCGGCAACAACGACACCCTGCCAGCGCGGCCAAATACACCAGTCCCGCAACCGGATCAGCACCGCCATCGCCCCTGGCGGCCGGCGGCAGCAATCTCCTGAGATACGCACCTATCGGACTGGCTGGTTGTCCGGGACAAGTCCCGGACAGCCTGCCCGAAAACCCATCTGAGCCCATGATGCTGACGTGCAGCGGATCTGTCCCGTCAGCCCGCGCCAAAGCAGTTGTCGCGCAGTTCGACTCGAGCCTCAACGCGCATGTGGTGGCGATCCTGCGCTGGCCGGTTCAGATGCCGATGACCTCCTACAATGGCTTGGTCAGTCGCCCGTCAACGGCCGCGGTGCGACCAGAATAGAGAGGTATCGTGCCGACGTGGAGCCGAGCGAATCCAATATCAAGGCACAGCTGCTCATCTCACCACCCAAGTGTTGGCAGCAGCTGTGGTCCGCGGTAGACGAGCTGCTCGCTGAGCAGCCCAGCCCGTGGGAGATCCGCACCCAGAACGCCGACGGTTCTCTGTGCATGCCCTACGCCGTCTACAGCGACGCCGTGGGTCACGTCCAGCGAGCGTTGTACGAAGTGGACGCGATCGTGGGGTTCGATTGGACGAATTGGGACGGTATCCGGCTGCATCGAGGCGGCCAGGGTCTGGCCGATGCCCCGGTCGCCGAGGCCTGCCGAATACTGACCGCGATAATCCGGGCCGAACGATTCAGCGACGGAACGATCGGGCACGCACTCGACGACGGCACGTTCCAGGCAGCCCTGCTGCGCCTTCGCAGGTGGTACGACGGCATAGCGGCGATCCACGCCGAGCACATTCACGCACCACCAGGCCAGCCGTGGATCTCGCGACGCATCAGCGCGTTCCGCCGGTTTCAGGCGGTGCTACGAGAGTGAGTTGACGGTTCACTTCGATGCCTATACATGCTGCGACCTGCGCGGCTCGAAGCGACCAGACGCCGCATCCCGAAGATCAACGGCCCGAGGTCTCTAGGCACGGCAACCTGCTGGAACCGCGAAGTTGCTGACCAATAGATTATGGCGGAATGCTCCCTGACATGCAGGTTTGTTGCAGGTCTGCACAGCGCTGACAGTATTTGATCTCATAGTCCATTGGTCGTGGGTTCGAGCCTCACCCGCCCCACAAACACCCGCTGACCAGCGGGTTTTCGTTTTTTTCGGCGGCAACTACCCGGCCGCTGACTGCGGACATCACCTCACCGCGTGGCGTGACGGGTGCTCGAGATGGTTCGACAGGTCCAGGTGGCCGCGTGACGAAGTCGTCGATCGGCACTGGCGACCTGCGTCGGCAAGATTCCGCGACCGCCGGGATGTGCCGCGCTGCCGTGCAATCGAGGAGTCGAACTCATGCAATCCGGAGTGATGGCGAGTGTTCGAGCCGACTCACGACTGACTCCCACCGGAGCACGGATGAGTCCTCGGGAAGTATCCGTGGACAGCAAGTAGCTCACGACAGGAGATCAATTCGATGCCCAGACGCACCAAGACAATTACGAGACTGTGGGCTCACCCCGCGGCGATCGGCAGTCGATTGTCACTTTTTCTGGACTGCCACGCGGACGGACGGCGTGCCGAAGGTCTCCACGAACAGACCTGCATGCCGCCATGGCGAGTCGGAGTGGTGGAGTGGGTGGGGGAGCGGCGGCGAACTGTCGATCAGTGTGACGCGGGCGGGATGCTCTGCTCGAACTGGAAGACGTTGTGGGGGTCGTACTTCGCCTTGATCTTGCGCAGCCGCTCGAAGTGCTGGCTGCCCCAGTAGGCGGTCTCCCACTCTTGCATTCCGACGTTCGGCACGTTGACGTAGGCGCCGTCGGTGTAGGGCCGCAGCGCCTGGCTGAACTCAGCGGTCCAGGCCTGGGCCTGCGAGGTCAGCGGGTCGCCGACGCCTGGTTGTGTTGAACGAGTCCCCCAGGCTGCGCCGATCTCGCCGTAGAAAAGCGCGTCGCGATGCGCGAACGCCGTGCCGCCAGGGGGCTCCCTCTTGATCGCCCCGCCGAAGGCATCGACGAAGTAGTTGCTCTCCTCTGTGGGAGCGTTTCGCATGAAGTCGCCGATGATGTCGATCGCCTTCTTCGGGAACTGCTCTTTGACGAACTCCGAGAAGAACTTTGAGTTCGCGGGCTCTTGCGCGAGCGGGAGCTGGGCTCCCGCAAAGATGTCGCCCCAGTTACCGACCTGCACCGTGACATCGGGCGTGCCGACCGACAGGATCGGAGCCAGCATCTGTCTGGCCTGCGCCGCTGTCCCGTCTACAAGCCACGCGGACAGCAGGATCTGGGACTTGTGGATCTCGAGCTCGGAGCCCAAGCGGCTGTCGGCGGACGGAACCGTACGCTGCCATGCCTCGAAGATCCCGTACAGGTCCCCAAGTCCATCCCAGGTCGCCTGCACATAGGCGAGCTGCTCGAGCGGATACACCTTATAGGTGAGTTGTGTGACGATCCCGAAGTTGCCGTTTCCTGCCCCGCGGAGCGCCCAGAGCAGGTCCGAGTGGTTTTGCAAGTCCGCGTTGACCACCTTGGCGCAGTCGTGACCCGACGGGACGACGACCTCGGCCGCCATCAGGCTGTCGCAGGCCATGCCGAGCCAGCGGTTGAGGGGCCCGAGGCCACCGCCGAGCGTCGCACCGCACAGACTTACGCTGCCCTCGCTTCCGGTTGTGACCGCAAAGTTCTGCTTTGCGAGCGTCGTCACCCCTTCCAGTTGGGTCACCCCGGCGCCGACCGTCGCGATACGAGCGTCAGGGTCGATCTGGACCGATTTCAGCTGGCTGACGTCGATCACGATGCCGTTGTCGACGTTCGACCAGCCTTCGAGAGCGTGGCGGCCGCTGCGCACCCGCAGCGCGATGTTGTGCTGCCGCGCCCACGTGAGGGCGTTCACCACGTCCTGGGTTTCCTGCGTGAAGGCGATGACCAGCGGATAGTGGGAAAAGAGCTGATCCCAGCCGAGTCGAGCATCCGTGTACGACGCGTCATCGGGGCGGACGATGTGGCCGGTCAACGTCGCGGGAGGGCATCCCGGGCTTTTACTCGGGTCGCCCGCGGCCTCCATTCCCGGGGCGCTTGCGTCCGCAATATCCGGCGTGTCTGCGGCCGCAAGGCCCGAGACAACGACTGCTCCGACGCCGGCGGCCGCCGACGTCTTGAGCAGGTCACGGCGAGAAAGATCGCTCAAGGTCCAGATCCTCTCAATCGGGCTACGCCAGTACCCGGCTGCCAAGGAAACTCTTACCCGCCAGCCGCCAGGCAGTCCTTTGTGGTCGACCTCCGCACGGTAGCCGGGTGACGTGGCGGTGTGCTCCGACACGCCAATCGAGGACGATGACGACACCCAAACGACGTTCGCGGCGATGTCGGCCAGCTCCGCAAAGCTGGACTCGTCGATTCCGAACGCGCCGGAGCGAACTGGTCCAGCACGCCAAACGCGAGGCCCTGTCGGCGCTGCGCGTCGTGCTGCGCCCGGTGAACTATCGCGGAGCCGCGGCTAGCTCATTTTCGAGCCCGGCCCGCCCCCCAAGTACCCCGTTGAGCAGGGTGGACGGGTGCTGGGGACCTGGCTGGGAATGGCCAGATACCCATTGACATCCGAGAGCCCCAACGCGTCGAACCGATCCTGAGCGGCGGGGCCTTGGCGGGTTCGTTCGACGCAGTGCCGCCGGGCGTTGCCTCGGTGGTTGCCGGCTCCGCTGTCGCGATGGCGACATCCGATTGCCCGCCGTCCTCGTCCTCCGATAACCACGTTCCCGCAGCGTGCCACGCCTGGAGGGGAGTCCGCGGTCTTCTGGCCGATGGGGCAGACGATGCGTCGGGCTCGCAGCCGTGCCGCCGCCCGGCCGGGCAGCATGAGAGGCCGCTTTTCCCGTCGCCGATTCAGTGCCGCAGTGTCGTGGCGGCGATGTCGAGGAATTCGCGCAGGAGCTTGTCGGGGTGGTCCGAGGCGACGACCAGGCATGTCTCAGCCCCGGGGGCGTCGGTGACAGGGCGGTGGACGAGGTCGGGGCGGACGTAGGCACGCGCCACACTCAGGGGGGCGAGTACCAGGCCGTGCCCGGAGGCGATGAGCTCGAACTTTTCTTCCAGTGACGACGTCCGCCTGTTCCGGAAGTCGAGCATCCGCTCGCCGTCGAGATCGGCCAGGGTGAGTTCCCGGCGCGACGCCAGGGGATGGGTCGCGGGCATGCAGGCCACTCGGGGTTCATGGCCGACGGGGATGGTGCGCAATCCGGATTCGTCGAAAGGTCTTCGCAGGTAACCGATCTGAGCTCGGCCGTCCCGCAGCGGCGCGTCCGGCTCCCACCAGCGCGCCGGGACGACATCGGTTTCGATCTCCGGGTGACGCATCGCGAATTCCCGGATCGCCTCCGATACACGCAATCCGGGTGCGAAGGCGACCACCAGCCGTCGCACGCCGCGGTCGACATCGTGTACGCGCCGCACCGCAGCGTCGACGGCCGCGAGAATCCCCTGCGCCTCCTCGTAGAGCTGCTTCCCGGCGGCAGTCAGCTCCACGTTGCGCGTGGTCCGCACGAGCAGTGCGCAATCCAATTCCCGCTCGAAAGCCTTGATCTGACGACTCAGCACGGGCTGGGCGATGTAGAGCTTTTCCGCCGCCCGGCCGAAGTGCCGGTGCTCTGCCACCGTGGCGAAGTACCGGAGCTTGCGCAGATCCAGATCCATACCTTCACGGTATCAATCTACGGAAAGGGTCTTGGACGCCGCGGCGAACCGTCACCAGACTCGAAGGATGATCGTTATCACCTCACCCACCGGTCACATCGGTAGCCGATTGCTGGACATCCTGCTCGAAACGCCCACTTGCAGTGAAGAATTGCGCGTCATTGTGCGCGACCCCGGTAAACTCCCGGAGGCGATCCGCCCCCGTGTCGATATCGTCACCGGATCGCACGGCGAGGCCGATATCGTGGACCGGGCCTTCGCCGGCGCGGATGCGGTCTTCTGGCTGATCCCGCCCGACCACTACGCGCCGAGCCTGGACGCCGCGTTCTCCGGATTCACGCGCGCCGCCGCGAAGGCGTTCACCACCCACGACGTCGGGCACGTCGTGGGCGTTTCGGCGCTCGGGCGCGGTGCTCCCGTCGCGGCTCGCGCTGGGCATGTGACGGCATCGCTGGCGATGGACGATCTCATCGCGAGTACAGGGGTGGCCTATCGGGCACTGGCGAATCCGACTTTCATGGACAACCTGCTGTGGCAGGCGGTTTCGATCCGAGACGACGGCGTGTTCACCGGCACCGTGGCCGCCGACCGGAAGGCGCCGACGGTCGCCACTCACGATATCGCCGCGGCGGCCGCTCGCCTGTTGCTCGACCGCTCCTGGACGGGAACGGGCGAGGTGGCGGTGCTGGGGCCGGAGGACCTGTCGCCGAACGACATGGCGCACACCATGTCCGAGGTGCTCGGTCGCCGCATCCGTTACCAGTGGCAGTCTCTCGACGACTTCCGCGCCGCACTGACCGCGCGAGGCGTCGGGGACGCGATCGCGGCCGCCTACATCGACATGATGCGCGCCAAGAACGACGGCCTCGACGACGGCGTGCCGCGCACCGATACGACGGCGAGCTCGACGAGTTTCCGCGAATGGTGCGAGCAGATTCTCGCGCCGGCGGTCCGGGACTGAGCGCCGAGACCGTCCTCATCGTCCGGGCGTTGCTCTCACCGTCGCCGCCGAGTACGCGCGACCGGCTGAGACGTCATCGCAAGTGCCCGGAGACGAACACATCGTGCCGGCATGCTTGCGACGGCAACGAGGCCGCCGCTATCGCCTACGCCTATCCCGAAGCTGATTCTTCTGTGGGTGGTGCCCCCGGTTGCGACCGACGTAGAGCGGGGCCGTGTCGGATCGTTCTGTCCGACACGGCTCGTGGGGTTTGGTGTCACGCGCACGCGGGTCGACTCGGCTGCGGTGATGTGGCGGCGGCGCGAGGGGGAGCATCGATGTCGAGTGCGAGATGCGGGCCGCTCTCTTGCAGATGAACTCTTTGAACTGAGTCTCTGGTGGTCGGCTGGTCTGCCGGTGGGGTTCGTCGGCGTCCTGGAGGTGGGGTTCGTGGCGACGCAGGTGTTCGCGGACGGGAGTTGGCGCGTCTGCGGGAGTTATCGGAGATCAGTCGCGAGGAGTTGTTCGGTATTTCACCTCGACACCGGGGGATGTGGCATTCGTTGCGCCGCAGGGCCGCAATGGCGCTCGCGACAGATGTTCCACCTCTACGACAAGTTGTGGCGGATGGGCGAGCGCAATCCGTCCACGCGAAGTAGGGGCGAATCAGTAAGCCGCTCACAGCTTGTCTCCGAGCTGTGCGTGGGTAGTACATGGTCGATCACCCGTCGCGTCCGCGATACCTAACCAACTCCGAGGTCGGAGCCGCCAGTGATCTGACGTTCGTTCCGGCTGTTCTCTATCGTTGCCGGAAGCGGATTCGCGCCTGCGGTGTCGGAAGGAAAGGGTGGTGTGGAACCGGACAGGCTGAGATATCCGTTGACGCTTTGTTGGATCGTAAGTCCGTAGCTGTCGGGAGTGCGGGTGTATGCCGACCTGGGGCGGGCGTCACGATCCGGTTTCGTCGTCCATCCCCGCTGTCGCCATCCCCGCACCAGAAGCTCGAAATTCAGGTCGGAGGTTTCTGGTGTGCTTCCGAGTATCCAATAGGAGATGTCGAAATATTTCGGCCCGATCCCGTCCTCGTCGTCGTTGTCGTCACAAGGCAACGTGATGCCGGGGTGAAAGCGCGCCAGCGGAGCGGCGGGGTTGTGCAGCGATAGAGTGAAATTCGGCGGCAACATGTGCAGAGTTTCGATGAAGTATTGGTGCAGGCGGCGACGTGCCGTGGCTTCCGTGGTTTCCGGTGGCATAGCGGGTCCTGTTCGGTGCGAAGGTTGCCGTCGTAGATATCTATTCACGTCACAAGGTTTCCATGGCCGGTGACGATCAGCCCCATATTCTTCATCACTTGGTTGCTGGTATCCCAGTAGGAGTGGTGATCATGTGGATTCCAACCGAGCGAATTCCAGGGGCCACGGGCCGAATCGGTGCTGAAGACGGTGCCGCCGAAACTGGGGCTGGTCGGCGGAGTGCCATGAGTTTTAGGCATCAGTTGGATCCAGTCGTGTTCGGCCATCGTGGAGAAGACGTGCCGGTCGATGTCGGCGGGGTCGACCCCCGCCAGCCTCAAGTCACTCGCGCGCTCGACTCCCGTCCCGAAACTACCCGCGAAGATGATGTTGTCCGCAGCAAGTGGCACCTCGTACGCTGCCGCGTGCCCAGCGGTGACAGAGCCGTAGGAGTAGCCGAGAACGGTGTTGTGCGACGGTGGTCCCTCGTGTGTCACCCGCAATCCCTCCTGATAGCTGCGTAACACCGGTGCACTGTTACGTGCGTGAACGGACTCGATTGCTCTACTGACGCTCGGCGCCCCTTCATATCCAGACCACGAGATCACTGATGTTCTGGCGTGTGGATCCACTGCCAGCGCGGCCTGACGTAGCTTGTCCAGCCTCGCCCCACCGGTTATGGGATTCACTCCTGCCGGCGCGAGATAGGTCAAGACGTGGGTGGCCTCGTCTGGGTTGTCGGCAGCGATCGCCACGCGGAACTTGTCATCGACCAGGGACAGGTAGCGCCGCGGCATGCCTTCCCGGGGTTGCAGAGCCCTCGCTATCTTTCCGTAGCGCTTGACGGCTTCGGTATCGGATGCCGAGACGGCTCTTTCCTGAAGCATGGCGAGGGTTTGCCGGTTGTAGTGGTCACGGTCGACTTGCGGGATACCGTCACGGTTACCGATGAACGGATCGGCCCGATGCAGTGTGTCTCTGTCCTCGCGTGAGAGCCCCGTCCACAGGTCGTGGAGCTCCCGGTGACTCCGGGGTGGCTCCAAGCCTTCGGGGAGGGCGAGCCGGGCCGCGGGCGACAAAGTGAAAGAAGCCGATTCCTCGATGTTTCGCATTCCGGCTCGATCGGCGTGGAGCGTCTCGGAAGCGGCACGCTGCATCTGCCCGCTGGTCCCTCTGTAGAAACCCTCACCCGCGTGTTCGGCCGCATCGCGGAATCCAACTGCGAGGACGTCCTTGATGCGGTTCCAATGGGCTTGAAGGAGCCACTTGCGGTAGGACGCCACCACAACGAGAGGTGCCCGATGTGGTTGTGATTCGTTGTGCGATATGGCGTTCCTCCCCGAAAGCGAACCAGGTCAGCCTGTTCAGGGATATCGTCCGCTCACAGTCGGTGCATCACCGTATCTCGATTGCCGACCGACGTCGCCCGCGGTTGTCGAAACCACCCTAATTGTCAACTGTAGCAACGAGTTCCACGATTCTGATTCAGCAGGGGGTGGAAGAGGGCTACCTGGACCGAGGGGGAACGGCCCCGCGCCTTCGCTCGGAGACAACGTCGGTCATCTCGGGCTGCACGAGTTCTGGTGGCGCCGCCGTGACCATCGCTGGCGGCGAAGTGCGCCGAACCCGACGCCCCGGTTGACAGGGCGACGCGGCCGCGATCATCCAGCGCGGCTGCCGAACTCGGCTGACGGAGTCGAAGTAGAGCTCCTATGCGGTGTCGAGAATTGTGGAGGCGATGAAGCAGGGACGTGGGGGCCGAAAAATCTGTGGTAGGCGTCGATCCATTCGTCGCGAGCGGTCAGGAATGCGAAGTCGGTGGGAGCCATATGGCGTACGGCGAGCATCGGCAGGGGCGCGTCGAGTGCCGG
Organism: Nocardia sp. NPDC051463; assembly: GCF_040681975.1. NCBI lineage: Bacteria > Bacillati > Actinomycetota > Actinomycetes > Mycobacteriales > Nocardiaceae > Nocardia > Nocardia sp. NPDC051463. Next base: position 10,944 of record NZ_JBFBAB010000036.1, on the reverse strand, counting down.
GAATGCCGGATTGTGCAGTCCAGGGAGAGTGCAGCCCGGATAGAATTGGCCGAGCATCAGGCCTTGCTGGACGAATCGGGTTTTCTGGTCCCGTTGAACAGTTTCGATATCGGCATATTCGGTGAGGTCAGGGAATACCGCAAGGACGGCTTTGAGTTTGGAATCGTGTTCGTCCCGGGGTGGCAGGGCGGGAAACAGCTCGTATAGGTCGTCGACAATGGCGGTTATGTACTGGATCTCGATGGAGCGACCATTGATGAAAACAACCCACAGGTATTGGCGTTCGATGGCGCGGCTGGTGTAGGGGCAGACGGGGCCGGATCGGCCGAGGGCAGGGTGGGGTCGGCACAAGTATTCGCGAGTCCACCGGCGGAGTTCGACAATGTGCGGGTGCTCGGTCGCACCAGTTGCCGGGTCTAGGGCGAACAGGTTGGTCGGCTCGACGCCGGTGCGTGTCCCGATGATTCGGTCGGTGTTCCTCATCGGCTTGTCCTTGCGTGGGTGGAGGCCTCCGGGGACGGAGTATTGGTGGACCGGAGATGCTCGGCGAGGGCAAGTCCGATTGCCCGGAGTGCGTCCGGGTCGGTCATCCGTTCGTGTCGGGCGGAAATGCGGTGTTCGGTGATGTGGCCGGTGATGTGGTCGGCCCAGGCGAGCGCCGGAGCGGGGCCGTCGTCTGTGTGGTCCGCGGCGGAGCTGAAGTAGATCAGGTCACCATCGAAGATCGCAGGCCGGTGGGTTCGGGTGAGGTCGATCAGCCGGATGTAGTCGCGGTGCAGGATCACGAGATGCTCGGGGGCCAAGGCGGTGAAGAGTCCGCCTTGCCGGTGCAACAATTCGGCCGCGGCCTCGATGGTGAGGTCGGCGGGGAGCTGGGAAACACTGAGTCCGCCGAACTCGGTAAGCAGGTCCTCGATGGTGGGTGCGGGAGTGCGCATACTGCCCGCGGTGACGACGCGGGTGTCCATCATGGCCAGGGTCGCCACGGGGTCGCCGTCGCGGTGGAGCTGGACGGCGATCGCGTGGGCGATGGTGCCGCCGAGCGAGTAGCCGAGCAAGTGATAAGGGCCGTGCGGCTGGACGGACCGGATCTCCCGTACGTAGCGGGCGGCGAGTTGGTCGAGTGTGTCGAACCGTGCCGTGGGGTCGGTCAGCGTCGGGGATTGCAGGCCGTGGACGGGACGGTCGGGATCGAGGTGCTGCACGAGTCCGCTGAAGCCCCAGGCCAATCCGACGGCAGGGTGGACGCAGAACAGTGGTGGGTCGGTGCCGGCGGCCCGCAGCGGGAGCAGGACCGAGAGTGCGTCGCCGGGATCCTGTTCGTCGAGGCCGCGGAGACGTGTATCGATGCGGCGGGCGAGCGTTTGCGGGGTGGGGTCGGTGAAGACCCACTGAACCGGCACGGTGGCACCGGTCGACTCCTCCAGCCGCGCCACCAGTTGGGTAGCGGCCAGTGAGTTCCCGCCGAGGGTGAAGAAGCCGTCGTCGACGCCGACTCGTTCGATGTCGAGGGTTTGGGTGAAGGCGTCGCAGACGGTGGCCTCGAGTGGGGTGGACGGCGACCGGAACCGGGATTGCCGCCGGTCGGGTGCGGGTAGGGCTTTGTAGTCGAGTTTGCCGGTGGGGGTCACGGGGATTCGGTCGAGGGTGAGGATGCTGGTGGGGATCATATGGGTGGGCAGCCGGGTGGCGAGGTAGGTGGTCAGTGCGATGGCGTCGATTGTGGTGTGGGGGGCGGGTACGACGTAGCCGACGAGTTGGTCGGTGCTGTTGGGTCGGGTGTGGACTGTGACGGCGGCGTGGGTGATGTCGGGGTGGCCGCGTAGCGCGGTTTCGATGTCGCCGCGTTCGATGCGGTGGCCGTGGATTTTGATCTGTAGGTCGCTGCGGCCTTTGTATTGCAGTGTTCGTTCAGCGGTCCAGACGACAAGGTCACCGGTGCGATACATCCGTGTCCCGGGCGGCCCGTATGGGTCGGGGACGAATCGGGCTGCCGTGGTTGTGAACTGCTTGTGGTAGCCGCGGGCGAGGCCTGGTCCGGACACGTACAGTTCGCCGACTACTCCGGGGGGAACGGGGCGCAGTCGGTGGTCGAGTACGACGACGGCGAATCCGCGGGTCGGTCCGCCGATTGTCATCGGGCTGTCCGTGGTTGTGCTCGAGGGAGCTTCGGCGCAGCTCGTGATAGTGGTTTCGGTAGCCCCGTAGCAGTTGATTACCGTGTGGTCGGTTGTCCATTGTTTTGCCAGGTCTGGTGGGCATATCTCGCCGCCGAGCAGCACCGTGCCGAGGGTGTCGAGTTCGTCGGCGGGCAGCGATGCGAGCACTGTTGGGGTGAAGGCGGCGTGGGTGACGTGTTCGGCCTTGATCGACTCGGCCAGTTCGGTGCCGGCGACTACTGATGCGGGAGCGACGACGAGTGTGGCGCCGGCAGCTGCGGCACTGAGCCATTCGAGGATCGAGACGTCGAAGCTCACCGAGGCGGCGGCCAGCATTCGAGAGGTCGAGGTGAGGCCGAACCGTTCCCGTGTGTCGGCGGCCAGGTTCGCTATACCGCTGTGGGTAACCACGACCCCTTTGGGGGTTCCGGTGGAGCCCGAGGTGTACATCAGGTAGGCCGGGTGCTGTGGCCGCAGCGTGGTTGTGCGGTCGGCGTCGGTGATCGCGGTGGGGGACACCGACGCTGTCGTCGCGGCGAAGGCCGGGTCGTCGAGGGCAAGCCATCCAGTGGTGTCGGGTAGCTGGTTTCGGTGGGTCCCGAGTGTCAGCCCGATGGCGGCACCGGAATCGGTGACGATGGTTGCGATCCGGTCGTGGGGATGGGCGGGGTCGATCTGGACGAACGCGCCGCCGGATTTGGCGACCGCCCATACGGCGATCACGGCGTCGATGGAGCGCGGTAACACTATGGCTACCAACGATTCCGGTCCTATCCCGGCGTCGATCAGTACCCGCGCCCACCGGTTCGAGGTTTCGTCGAGTTCGCGGTAGGACAGCCTCACGCCGTCGCAGACCACCGCTTCCGTGTCCGGCGTCATCGCGGCCGTCAACACCTGTGGCAACACCGACATCACCACAGCGGGCCGACCGGTGACCGGTACCAGCGTGGCTCGCTCGACCGGCGATAGCAGCTGCAGTTCGGTCAGGGGGAGGTCGATGTGTTCGGCGATGGTGTCGAGCACCCGCAGCATTCGGTCGGCGAGCGCGTCGATCTGGTGTTGTGCGAACAGCTCTGGCAGATATTTGAAGGTCAGGTGCACTCGGGTGTCGTGGTGGATGACCAGGCCGAGCGGATAGTGCGCGGCGTCGCGTCCATGCACGTCGAGGACATGCATTCCCGCGATGTCGGTGTCTTCGGACAGCCCGGCCCGGTCGACCGGGTAGGACTCGAGGACTGTCACGGTGTCGAACATCGCCCCCGGACCGGCCACGCGTTGGATCTGAGCGAGCCCTAGGTGGTGATGATCGAGCAGCGAGGCTTGTTCGGATTGGATTCGCCGGAGTAGCTGGGCCAGGGTCTCGCGATGGTCGAGCCGGACCCGGACGGGCACGGTGTTGACGAACAGCCCGATCATCGATTCGATGCCGGGGATCTGTGGAGAGCGCCCGGAGACGGTGGTGCCGAAGACCACGTCCTCGCGGGCGGTCGAGCTGGCGAGCACGATCGCCCAGGCGGCTTCGATGAGGGTGTTGAGGGTGGCCTCTTGCTGGTGGGCCACCGTGACCAGGGTCGTGGTGCGGTGTCGGCTCAGCTGCACCTGTACTTCGCGCGCGGCGATGGTGGGCCGGCGGCCGCGGTCTGCGGGCGCCAGCAGAGTCGGCTCGGCGATGCCCTCGAGTGCCCGTGCCCACGCGGCTTCCGCCGCGTCCTGGTCTTGGGTGTTCAGCCACATCAGGTAGTCGTGGTAGGAACGCACGGGGGGCAGCACCGTGGGGTCGCTGTCGCTGGCGTAGAGGGTCAGCAGCTCCCGCAGCAGCAGCGGCGTGGACCAGCCGTCTATCAGGATGTGATGCATGCTCACCAGTAGCCGGTACCGCTGGGGTCCGGTGCTGATCAGTGTGAGTCGAAGCAGCGGCGCGGCGGTCACGTCGAAGGATGCGCGGCGGTCGGTGTCCATGAGCTGTTCGAGCGCAGCCTCGGTGTCGTCGCGCTCGGCCACGTCGATCTGAGTGAACGGCACGTCGACGTGCTGGTGTACCACCTGGACCGCTTCGCCGGTGACAACGCGTACGAACGCGGTCCGCAGGTTGGGGTGCCGTCCGATGAGAGTCCGCGCGGCGCGCCGCAGCCGTTCGGTGTCGACGTGCCCGCCGAGTTCCACACAGAGTTGCACGATGTAGGCGTCGAGAGTGCCGTCGGCGAGCTGGGCGTGGAACAGCAACCCCGCCTGTAGCGGCGTCAGCGGCCATATGTCGTCCAAGGCCGAACTTTCGGTCTCGAGCTGGTCGATCGCATGTTGGTCGAGGTCGACGAGGTCGAGATCGGAGGGGGTCAGCCCGCCGACACCGGGCCGGGACGCGTGGGTGGCCAGGGCGGTCACCGCGTCGCGCCACAGTCCCGCGAGGTCGGTGACCTCGGCGGAGGTGAGCAGACCGGTCGGATATTCCCAGGCGGCGGTAAGAGTAGGCCCGTCCGATGTGTCGATGACGACCGCGTTGATGCCGAGCACGGCCGCGACGGGTGCGTCGGGGTTCTGGACGCCGCCGCCATCGGCATCGTCGCCGGCGGGCATCCATCCGACATCGCGCAACGCCGCGGGAGTGGTATCGAACCGACCGAGATAGTTGAAGCTCACCTGAGGGGTGGGCAGCGCACGCAGGATGCGGGCGGTATCGGCGTTGAGGTAGCGCAGCAGCCCATAGCCGATGCCGTGGTTGGGGACCCTTCGGAGTTGCTCCTTCACCGACTTGATGACCGCCGCGGCGGCTGTCCCGGCGCCGAACGCGTCGTCGATGTCGATATCGGACATGTCGAGCCGCACCGGGTAGGTGGTCGTGAACCATCCGACGGTGCGGGTCAGGTCGGCACCGGGGAGCACGGTGTCGTGACGGCCGTGGCTTTCGAGGGTGAGCAGCGTCTCGGTGACGGTGCTGCCGTGGCGGCACTGCCATCGAGTCAGCGCCAGCGCGAGCCCGGCGACGAGGGCGTCGTCTACGTTGCCGTGGAACGCCTGGGGCAGGCTGGTGAGTACGGCGCGGGTCACCGCGGTAGGTAGCGCCACCTCGACTGTGGCCACGGTAGCTTGCACGTCCACGAACGGATCGATCGGGCGGGCACCGATCGGTCGGTCGGCAGCATCGAGGGTGGACCGCCACCAGTCGAGTTCATCGATGCTTCCGGCGGCGGTGTCCAGAGCATGCGCCCAGCGGCGCATCGAGGTGCCGACAGGCGCGAGCCGTGGCTGTTGCCCGACACTCAGCTGGGCCCATGCGGTAGCAAAATCGGGAACGAGGATCCGCCACGACACGCCGTCGACTACCAGGTGGTGTGCGACGACGAGCAGCCGTCCCGGCCGTCCGGCCCAGTCGAACCAGACCAGCTGCAGGATGACCCCCGCTGCGGGGTCGAGGCGCTCGGCCGCCGCCTTCGCCTCAGCGTCGACGAGCGTGGCGAAGGTGTTGCTGTCCGGTGTCGCATCCACCGGGACGCGCCGGATCAGTCCGGCGGCGGGCATCGAGGTCGGCTGCACCCGCAGCGCCCAGCCCGACGGGTGCGCGGGATCCGGGTGTAGTCGAGCCCGCAGCATGTCGTGGTGATCGATCACCGCTTGGACCGTGGCACCGATTCCGGTGGCGTCGATGCCGGTCGGCAGTGTGAGCATCACCCACTGGCAGAAACGGTCGAAGCCGCCGCGTTCGAACATCCAACACATGATCGGCGTCACCGGTATCGGTCCCACGCCTCCGCCGGGCAGTTCCGTCGGAAGGGCGGTCGCCGCGGTGCTGCCGCCGACGGCGATCTGGGCCAGCCCGGCAACTGTCTTGCACTCGAAAACCTCGCGCGCGGAGAACACCACACCCGCCGCCCTGGCCCGAGTGACCAGCTGGATCGACATGATGCTGTCACCGCCGAGGGCGAAGAACGAATCGTCGAGACCGACTGTGTCGATACCCAATACCTCGGCGAACAGTTCGGCCAGCGTTGTCTCCATCTCGGTGGCCGGTGCCCGGAATTCGGCTCGGCCCCTGGTGAAGTCCGGCTCGGGCAGCCCGGCGCGGTCGAGCTTGCCGTTGTCCGTCACCGGTAGCGCGTCGAGCACCACGACGGTCGAAGGCACCATGTGCGAGGCCAACCGCTCCCCGGCGAACGCGAGGACCGCGGCAGCATCGAGATCGGCGCCGGTCTCGGGCTCCACGTACCCGACCAAGCGGTCGCCGATGGCGGGGTCCCGGTGCACAGTCGCCACCGCACCGGCCACACCCGGGCAGGCCGCCAGAGCCGATTCGACCTCGCCGAGCTCGACGCGAAATCCACGAACCTTGACCTGGAAATCCGACCGGCCCACATAATCGAGCGCCAGACTCCCGTCTGGTAGCCGCAGCCACCGCACCAGGTCGCCGGTCCGATACATGCGCTGTCCCGGGCTTGCGAACGGATCGGCGACGAATCGCGACGCCGTCAGACTCATCCGGTTGCGGTAACCGCGAGCCAGACCCGGGCCCGCCAAATACAACTCACCAATGACCCCGACCGGCACCGGCCGCAACCACGCGTCGAGCACAACCTCCCCGACCCCGCGAATCGGTCCGCCGATCGTCACCGTCTCGCCTGCCACCATCGGCGCGCCGGCATCGGTCTGGATCGTGGCCTCGGCCGGACCATAGGTGTTGAAGAATCTCCGGCCCGGGGCCCAACGCGACACCAGTTTGGGTGGGGGCGCCTCGCCACCGACGACGACGGTCCCCAGGTCCTCGAGCCCGTCCGGATCGACCGTCCCCAAGGCCGCAGGCGTCAGCGCGGCATGGGTCACCTTCTTGCGCAACAGAATCTGCGCCAGCTCGTCCCCGCCGTAGACGGTCCGGGGCGCGATCACCAGTCGCCCACCTGTCGCGAACGCCCATAGTTGTTCCAGGACTGCCGCATCGAAACTCGGAGACGCGAAATGCAGCACCCGCGCGCTCGGCCCGATGTCGAACCGTGAACACTGGTCGGCCACCAGATTCGCCAACCCGCGATGCGCCACCACCACGCCCTTGGGCACACCGGTCGAGCCGGACGTGTAGATCAGGTATGCCGCATTGTCGACCTGCACCGGCGATGTTCGCTCCGCATCGGTCACCGCCACCGCAGACAACCCCGCGGCCTCCGCTTCGACCTCCGACGTGTCGAGAGCCAACCACCGCACCGGCCCGGGCAGCCGATCACGCCACTCCGACAGGGTGATTCCCACCGCCACACCCGAATCGGTGAGCATGTGCTCGAGCCGGCCGGCCGGGTAGAGCGGATCCACCGGTACGAACGCTGCCCCCGACTTAGCCACCGCCCATACCGCCAGCACCGCTTCAACCGACCGCGGCAATCCCACCGCGACACTCGTCTCCGGCCCAACACCCCGACCGATCAGCAATCGTGCCAATCGATTCGACTCCGCATCGAGCTCGCCATAGGTCCACCAGCGATCCCCACACACCACCGCGACCGCCCATGGATCGCGCTGCGCTGCCGCAGCCAACAACTCCGGCAACACCTGCTCCCGTACAGCCGGATCACCCGACACCGGCGTCAATTCCCGGTGTTCGGCAGGGGAGAGGAGATCCAGCCGGGCCAGCGGCAGATCCGGGTCGTCGGCCACGCTGCCGATCACGCGCAGGACTCTCTGCAAGGTCGCATCCATCGTGTCCTGGTCGAAGAGTTCGGGCAGGTACTTGATTTCGAGATGCAGTCGCGTGTCGACCCGCGCAATCACTCCGAGTGGATAATGCGCGGCGTCGTAGCCGGTCACGTCGAGCAGCCGCATGCCGGCGATATCGGTGTCCGCGGTAAGCCCACCACGATCAATGGGAAAGGATTCGAACACCGTGATCGTGTCGAACACCGCCGCCGGCCCGGCCACCCGCTCGATGTCGGTGAGACCCACGTAGTCGTGATCGAGCAGCGCGGCCTGGTCCGCTTGGATCCGGTCGAGCAGCTGCCCCAAGCTCTCGGCTGGGTCGAGACGGACACGCACCGGCACTGTATTGATGAACAGCCCGATCATCGATTCGATGCCCGCGATCTGCGGGGGCCGTCCGGACACCGTGGCGCCGAAGGTCACATCCGCCCGGGACGTGAACGCGCCCAACACGATCGCCCAAGCCATCTGGATCACGGTGTTGACGGTGATTCCACGGGCCCGCGCGAGGTCGGTCAGTGAGGCGGTCTGTTGCTCGGTCAGTTCGCCGAGCACCTCACGGGATTCGGTGTAAGGGCGGCCGGGATCGGCCGGAGCCACCAGGGTCGGTCCGTCGGCGCCGTTGAACACGCGGGCCCAGGCGTCGAGCGACGCAGCCGGGTCGCGCCTCGCGATCCAAGCCAGGAAGTCCCGGTAGGGATGTAAACGAGGCAGAATCGCGGGGTCGCCGTCGGTGGCATAGATGATCAGAAACTCCTTCAGCAGCAGCGGCGTCGACCACCCGTCGAGCAGCAGGTGATGATTGGTCAGCACCAGCCGGTAGTGCTCCGGCCCCGTGGTGACCAACATCCAGCGGAGCAGCGGAGCACGAGCCGGGTCGAACCGGGTCGCCCGATCCGCGGCCATCAGTCGATCCCACTCGCGATTCCGCGCACTGTCATCGAGCCCGGACAGGTCGAGCTCCGACCATGGAGCCTCGATATCTTCATCGACCACCTGCACCGGCCCGGCGGCGGTGTCGGTGACGAATGCACTGCGCAGATTCGCATGCCGGTCGAGCAGCACCTGCCCGGCTCGGCGCAGCCGCTCCGGATCGACCTGCCCACGCAACTCGAGGACCAACTGCACCAAGTAGGGGTCCATCGACTCCTCGGACACCAGCGCATGGAACAGCAATCCCTCCTGCAACGGAGTCAATGGCCAGACGTCGCTCAACGCCGGATAGCTGACTTCGAGTCGCTCGATCTCGGACTGCCCGAGCCTGACCAGATCCAGATCCGACGGTGTCCGTCCCCCAGCCCCGGCACGGTGGATATGGGTCGCCAACGCGGTCAATACCCGGCACCACGACTCTGCCACCTCGCGCACCTCGTCGACGGTGAGCACTCCGGGCGGATACGACCAGATCGCCCGCAAACGCGGCCGGCCCGCATCATCGAGGATGAAGGCGTTGATGTCGAGCACCGCCGACACCGGCATATCCGGATTCTGCGCACCGGAGACCTCGATATCCGCAAGGTCGCCGTCGGGCATCCATCCGGCCGACTGTATTCCTTCGGAAAACCTCGTGGAGATGTAGTTGAACCCGATCTGCGGCGTCGGCTGGGTTTCGAGTGTCGGTCCGGTGTCTGTGTTGAGATACCGCAACAAGCCGTAGCCGATTCCGTGGTCCGGGATCGCGAGGAGCTGTTCCTTGACGGACTTGACCGCTGCCCCCAAAGCCGGCCCGCCGGTGTACGCGTCGTCGAGATCTATGCCCGACATATCCAGCCGCAACGGAAATCTCGTGGCGAACCAGCCGACCGTCCGAGTCAGATCCGAGCCCGGGACGGCGCCTTCCGCACGGCCGTGCCCGTCGAGACCGATCACCACGTCCGCGAGCCGTCCACCGGAGGCCTCCGTCCCACGCGCGCGCCGCCACTTCGTCACCGCTACCGCCAGCGCGGCCAACAGCCCATCGTCGACACTGCCGTGGAAGGCCGCGGGTAGGTCGGTCAACAGTGCCTCGGTCACCTCGGGGGAGACCTCGACCTCGACCGTGCGTGCGGCGGCAGCCACATCGATCGCGGGGTCGAGGGGCCGGGCGCCGATCACCGGATCGTCCCCGATGGCCATCGCTTGCCACCATTCGAGTTCGGCGGCCCGCTCCGGACGTTGGGCTGCCTCGACGAGCCCGTGCGCCCACCTGCGCATCGATGTCGCGACCGGGGCCAGAACGGGTGGCTCGCCGGATTCGATCCGCTCCCACGCGACCGCGAGGTCCGCCACCAGCACCCGCCAGGAAGCTCTGTCGATCGACGAATGATGTACCAGCACAAGCACTTTGCCCGGCTCCGTCGTGTCGACTGGATCGAACCAGACCACCTGCATCACGATTCCGGCGCCCGGATCGAGCCGGTCCGCGGCGGCATCCAACTCTGCCGCCGCTGACGAACGGAACCCGACGCTTCCCGGCTTTCCCTGCATCGCCGCCCGGTAGACGACGTCGTCGGCTCGAATCATCCCGACCGGCAGCACCTCCCACGTCCAGCTCCCATCGGCGCCCGGGCGCAGCCGCGCGCGCAGCATGTCGTGTCGATCGAGTACCGCCTGCACCGCGCCCGCCAGCCTCCGCTGGTCGATCCCGGCAGGCAGACCCAGCACCACGGCCTGCGAGAAGCGGTCGAACCCCGACTCCGCGCGTTCGATCAGCGCGCGGATGTTCGGCGTGACCGGTATCGGCCCGATACCTCCGCCGGGCAGCTCCGTCGGAAGGGCGGCCGCCGCGACGCTGTCGTCGAGAAAGGCGATCTCGGCCAGCCCGGAGACTGTTTTGCGCTCGAACACCTCGCGCGCGGAGATCACCACACCCGCTGCTCGGGCCCGAGTGACCAGCTGGATCGACCTGATGCTGTCGCCGCCGAGGGCGAAGAACGAATCATCGAGGCCGATCGTGTCGATACCCAATACGTTGGCGAACGACTCGGCGATGATGTGTTCGATGGGTGTCCGGGGTGCTCGGAATTGCTCGTGGGCGATGAATACGGGGTCCGGTAATGCTGTGCGGTCCAGCTTGCCCACCGGTGTCAGCGGGATGTGGTCGAGCACCATGATCGAGGACGGGACCATGTAG
>NZ_JBFBAB010000035.1:0-78526 GCF_040681975.1 Nocardia sp. NPDC051463 | reverse complement strand
TAGAACTCACGGGCGTAGGAGACGAACGACCCCGAGGAGGGGCGATGCAGCACCAGCTCGCCGAGCGCGCGCAGGATGAAGAACACGAACACGCCACAGACGGCGTACACCAGAAACAGCCCCGGCCCCGCGTGGGCCAGCCTGCCTCCCGAACCCAGGAATAGGCCGGTGCCGATGGCGCCACCGATCGCGATCATTTGTACCTGGCGGGGACGAAGCGACTTGTGGTAGCCGGCGTCCTCGTCTTGCAGCGTATTTACGGGCCCCGACACCTCCGAGGGAGGTCGAACTGTGGTCATAGCCAAAACCCCTCACATTACGACGATTGTGTCGCCGATTAACGTGCCACCAAACAACGGCACAGTGGAGGTAATGTACCGCCACACAACGGCACGATCAATAGGATCGAGCCAATTCGACTACCTCGAATCCAGCCACGCAATTAGTTGCCACGTCATATTGAAATTGATCCCATCATTTCGGTCCCCCAAGGCTCGTCGATCAAATTGCAAACCAACCGGAATGTTCTTTGATTCGCCAACTAACCACAAGACCGTAAGGACTCCGTGGCACCCGGCACATCGTTGAACGTTGCGGGACAAAGACATCGAACTGCTCGACCACCGAAGTGCCCCAGAGAAATGGCATGGTCACCGCCACCCAGCTGGTTCCGTATCCGTCCGTAGCTTCCACCACCGAAGACCGCGAGGGCCACACTCGGGCAATGAGCGGGCGCCCGCGATCGCGAACCCCCACATCTATGGGGGCCGAACCCGACGCGCCCGCTCGCCCGGGATCGAATCGGCCCGATTCGCTGGGGCTGCGATCAGTGACCGCCTCGTCGATCAGCCTCTGGCGGGTGGGCGTGTTCGAGCACATCGAGCACCGGGTAGCCGGACCGTAGCGATCAACTGACCTGCGGAGTGCCTTGCGCAAATGCAATCAGTTGCAGGAGCGTTGGATTCATTTCTATTTCCAGAGCGAAATATGGCGCAGACCCCTCGGGAATCGATCCGAGTCCACGCGAAACATCCATTGATTGCAGCGTTGATGAAAGAATATTCTCGACGCCTGGCCCCAGCGGTCGTCGCCCGGTCTTCAGAATCTACTGCGGCGAAGCTCTGTCGCATTGCGTAGCCGCTCACCCCAACTCGGCGAGAACACTATCCAGAGCCTCCCGACCAACCCACCGAGAGGTGTCACCGCGGGTGCGTCGACTCGCCGACGAATCGCGAAGCAGCCCAACGTCTCCGATTATGACCGAGGTGGAGTCGCGGCCCGCCGGGCCGACCTACTACGTCCAATAGAAGCCAAACGACGGCGCCGGACCTGCGTCCACAATACGTCCGCAGTGGCGTCCGACGCCGTCAAACCTGGAACTCGCAAATCGTCCGATCAGCTCACGTCGCTCACGTTCGCCAACACCAACTCGACTCCCCTACGTCGAAAACGTAGGCCTTGGCTGCCGTCGTAATTCACACCACCGCGCGGTTCGAGCTCTCCCACCCATTGTGGGTGCAGCACCATTTCACGATCATGGTGGCCGGTCACGACGATCTTGATCGGCAGTGGGTTCACCGCACTCGGCGTGGCGAGGTCGATCCCGTCGGACACGGCGTAGCCGGCCGACTCGAGAAGGTCGAGCGATACACCGAGGCGAGCATCGATGGAGCTCTCCGGCACCCGCTCTTCATTGAATTTGGTTGCAACGAACACGTCCTCACGGGAGGCCGGCTGCAGCGGGTACGAGGAATCGGCATTCGGTTCGTCCACCACGGCGATGCGGATTCGATTCCGCAACTCGACGATGGCGAGGGCGGCCGCGGCGATCGCCGCGAGACTGCAGATCAATGCCGGAGTCTTCATGGCAGCGGTGGCGACCTGTTGTGCCGCCTCGGGGTTGGATCCCTCGCCGCCACCGAAGACCTTCCGCAGAATGCTGCCGAGTCCCCCTGCCATCGCATCGCTGTGTTTGGTCATGTCGCGCAGCTGCGGCGCTTGACCGTTGAGATACAGCACCGTCGCCAGGACGAACAGCGCCGTGGCCACACCGGCGCCGGCCATGAGGCACGACAACAACTCGATACGCGCTGTCAAGTACAGCAATGCGGCGAATACGGTGAGCACTGCGGTAATGGCCGCCAGCATGCCCCAGGTACCGCTGATGGAAATATGGTTGGCAGGCGCGTACCCGAGAGTATTGAGTTCGGGGACGGTGCCCTCGATCCGGCCGAATGCGTTGGCGTTGAGATCTCCCGCCGGCCCCGTCGCCGAGAGCCAAGGCTGGAAAAGGAGCACGAACGTGAGCAGACTCAACGCCCCGATACACCAACATTTCCAACCGGATCGAGACCCAGCACCCTGCGGCTCAACGTATTTGAATTGTTCTGAAGTTGAGTTTGCCATTATTTGAATTTCGACCTTTTGGATCTTTCGTTTTCGCTTGTAGCGAATTGGGTGGAGCGAGTTGTGCTCCTCGATGAACCAGCACGAATGCACGGTTCGAATAAGCAGCCGGATGATCACCGTCGACCATCGACAACTAGCAAGGCTATGGCCGAAAAGAGTTCGGGTCAACGTGATTTGAATCCCAAGGAGATCCAGGCCACAGCATTCTCGAGCACCCGAGGCATTCAGGTCGATCGACCAAATATTGACGTGTTCGCCGAATTACCCTTGCTTCGAACGGTTTTCGGACGATCGAGAATCAACGACGCGGCGTCGCCGATCTCCGCACCGAGGCCTTCCCGGGTAGCGGTGTCGTTGCGACCAGGCGGTGCGGTCATGCTCGACGTGGCGCAGGACGGAGTGCTGAGGCGCCGATCCGATAGGGGAACATACTGATTCGCCACAGTGCTGTGAACCCGGTCTTCAACAGCGAGCTCCCGGCCGACCGCGGCTGTCGGCGACGGCGGCGCTCAGGTCAACGCTTGCAGGGTGTGCAACACCCAGTGCCCTTTACCGCTGGTCTTGGCGTAATACAGGCTGGCGTCGGCGGCGTCGAGGAGGGATTCGGCATTGGCGCCGAGGATCGGCGTCACCACCGCCCCGATGCTGGCTGCCACCTGCAACTGTTGGCCATCGATGGTGATCGGGTCGGAGAACACCGACAGGAGTTTTTCCGAGATCACCGTGATCTGAGCGGCGGTGGCAGGCGGCGGGACCAAGACGACGAATTCGTCGCCACCTAGTCGGGAGACCAGACAGTCGTGTTCGCTGAGCCCGTCGTTCAAGCGGGCCGCCACCACCCTCAGGACCTTGTCGCCGGTGCCGTGGCCGAAGCGGTCGTTGACATTCTTGAAGTGGTCCAGATCGGCGAAGCACAATCCGGCCCGGTCGCCTTCCGCGGCGGTCGTGATGAGTTCATCGATACGCTCGAGTAGGTAGCGTCGGTTCGGTAGGCCGGTCAACGGATCGTGCCTGGCCTGCCTGCGTAGTTCGTCCTGGAGCCGATGCTGCTCGGTAACGTCGGCCCCGATAGCCAGCAGATAGTCGGGCTGGCCGCCGTTGCCCTTCACATAGGAGATGGCGAACGACATCCACCCCACGCTGCCGTCGGCGCGCACCAGGCGCCGGTCCAGCGAGACGGTGCCCTCCCCCGCCGGCACCAGCTTGTCGTACAGCAACGCCCGGATATCGCCCCGGTCATCAGGGTGGGCGAAGTCGTAGACGGAAATCCCGCGCAGCGCGTCCACCGAGACGCCGATTATGTCGGCCAGTCCCCGGTTGGCTTCCAGCAGCGTTCCGTCGGTGTCACCGATGGCGATGGCGATGGTCGTGTTCTCGAACAGGATCCGAAACCGCGCATCCCGTTCGTCACGATCGGACCTATCGAGCCTCTGATCGACTGGCGAACTCCCGACATCGCGTGCGCGGTCCAGCTCCTGCTGGTGGCCCTGGCCCAGCGCGGCCAGCAACCCGGCGAGTCGCTGTCCGGCGTCGGCTCGCACGCTGCGATCGGCGAGCTGGCACAAAACCTGCGCCGATACGGCGGGCACCTGCTGGTCGTCCAATCGCGCGGCGGCCAGCGCCGCCCCGACGCGGGCGCCCACGGTCACGTCGAAAGGATCGACGTCCACCGCGGTCGCGAGATCGTCGATCATGCCGGCCAACAATTGGAGTCCTCGGCCGTCCAATGCAGGCATGTCGCCTGCCGTGGCAAGCGCTTGCCACCAGGTTCGAGCCAATACCGCACTCTTGCTGTCGTCCACCCCAACCCTTCGATACGTCACGCTATTCGACCACCCCTCGCCGCGGACGGTGATCCGTTCACCCGACGATAGCCCGATTCGACACAATATCGCGTGAAAGTTCCGAGCGAGGTAACAATCAGGCCAGCCGGTTCTCGGCGAAGACCGATTCGCCCTTGTATCGCAAGGTGGCGATCTGCCACACCCAGGTGGCCTGCACGCACCCGAGCAGATCCTGCACGTGCGCCGATACCGGCTGGGCGACGGTCGGGTCGGTATCGGCGCACACCCGGTCGATCCGGGCGCGAACCAAGCGGAACTCGGTTATCCGGTCGCGCACGATCTGCGCGGCGGCGTGCACGGCGTCGGAGAAGCCCGCACCGGGAGTGTTCAGTAGGCATACCGGGATCAGATTGAAATCGGCGCGGTCCCAGATGCATTCCTTCTCGAAGGAGAACACGTCGTTCATCAGCGCCCCGATCTCCACGGTCAACCGCTGCAGCCGCCGCAGGTCGACCTCGAGTCCGGCAGCACGCACCCGCTCCCAGCGCAGATACTCGTCGCGGCCGAATTCGCACAGCGCGATCGCCGGGTACATGCCCGAGACATGCGCACGCAATTCGATGTAGTCGGTGACCGTCAGCAGGTCACCGCGCGCACGGGCGTTCTGATCCCGGATCGCCGGTCGCAGATGATCGACAGTGGAAGCCAGAAACCGAGCCAGCCAGTTCGTGTCGGCCTGCCGGTCCGCCAATGCCAGGAATTCGGCGGTCGCCGCCTCCACCGCACTCGGATCCGCTGCGGCACGCCGTGTCTCGATCAAGTCGCACAGGCGTTCCACAGTCACGCGTGCCTGTCGCTGTTCGGCGTCGGTCAGGTGGGCAAACTTCTCCCTGCCGACAGTATCGTTGAGCCAGAACAAGATTGCGTTGTAGATCCCGATAATCGTCATCCGCTCGGCGGTGACCGCGTGCGGATGCAGATACGGCGTCATGCTGTTGTAGTGCGCGCCTGCGGCCGCCAACCAGATACCGTGCCGGGTGCAGAACCCTTCTACCTCCGCACAGGCGCTCTCCCCGAACGGATTCGGCGCGAAACCCCGACAGAAGTCGACGACGTCACATTCGGACGTGCTGAACAGCTCCCGCAGCGACCAGACCGGATCGGCCCGAAGCAACGCCGCATGCTCGGCCCGCATCATGGCGAGCCGCTCCTCGACCACCAGCGTGTACTCGCCCACCACAAACTCCCTCCCCGACCACACTCCGCCACAACTCCACAGCGATATCGACAGCGTGTCGGGCCGAATCGGCCACCGGCCGTGGTTCGGTCCTCGAATGGTAAACGATCACGATCCAGATAGCTCGGCTGTGCCCACACCCGATCGACTACTCCGGTGCACCACCACCTCGCATTCCCGCTCAGCCACACAGGCCACGGTCGCGGCAATCAGCGCCCGTGCCCGGGAGAGAACTACTACCACCAACGGGCGCCGATACGACAGGTAGGTAGTTGCCGCGGCCGCGGACTGCCCTGCCTCGCTGTCCCACCGGGGACTCCGGTCGGGCCTCAGTCACCTATTCGTTGTTCCCCACGAATGTTTCGGCAACAGCTGTCCGTCCTGCGCAGCGGCCCGCACCACCCAGATGCCGGACCGTTGACGATTCGCCTGAAACTCGCGCAGTTCGGTCACCGCGACGCAGTCCGGACTGGATGGGTCAGCCCGGCAGAGGGACGCGGAAGTGGCTGGGTTCGGCGTCGGCGGGCATATCGCTCGCCGAGGTGAACGGCTCGACCTGGGAACGCAGGTCGACGAGGTGTCGAGCATGCGCCTCGAGCGACCGATCCTCCTCGGAAACCGGCACCCACTGCCGGACCGGTCGCGCCTTTCCGCTGCCGTCGACCGCGACCACTACAGCCAGGCCATGCGCCGCGAGCGCGGGTCTATCCGAGTGGGTGTCGGTCGATGTCACATGCACACTGACGTGCATGCTGCGCGGCCCGGTATAGATCAGCCGCGCGGTGACCTCCACGATATGGCCGATGACGATCGGCTGATAAAAGCGGATCCCACCGAAGTACGACGTAATCACATGCTGCCCGACCCAATCGGCTCCGCAGACGTAGGCCGCCTCGTCGATCCACCCCATCGTGCGGCCACCGTGTACCTTGCCGCCCCAATTGATATCCGACGGAGCCGCCAAGAACCGCAGCGTGGCACTCGGCGCAGTGCCCCCCGCAGTGTAGTGCTGGGCAGCCATGGCCTCCTCGATCCGCTTGCGCACCGAAATCCTGGCCCGCGCCTGCCGATGCCGCTGGAGCTCGAGAATTGTGGTCGGATCCCACTGCGGGACCGGCACGGATTGTCGGGCGTCGTCGACCGCGACGAAGATCGTCAGGCACTGCGCCGTCTGTACCGGTCGCTTCCGGGTCGGATCGGACGAATAGACGCTGACGAGGATATGCATACTCGTGCGGCCGGTGTGGACGAGGTTCGCATGCAGCTCGACCAGCTCACCGACCGCGATCGGCCGGTCGAGATGGATGTTCCCGACGTAGGCGGTCACGCAGTAGCACCCGCTCCACTGGGCCGCCGCCGCGTAGGCGACCTTATCGATCCATTCGAGGAGCTTGCCGCCGTCGACCGATCCCCCGATGCCTGCGTCGACGGGTTTGACGAGAAAACGGTGGATCGCCTCGGAGCGTATGCCGGACGCTGCCGGGCTCGGGACGGAGTCGAAGGTAGTGGCACTCACAGGCCAGCCGATCTATTCGGGTACACGGATACGCGGTTCGGACTCCGTTGTCGTCCGAGGAGAATAGGTACCCGCGACGCTACGGGCGAGTAGCAGGCCGCGGCCCTTCCCCCGGACCCGGTGCTGCCGGGCTGTGGTCAACGTCGGAACAAACCGCGGATACGCCCGCGGAAGCCGGAGGCATCCCGGGGTACCGAAGTGGCGGTTTCGACGGCCGCCTTGGCCGATGTCGCCTGGGCGAATCGCACGTGTAGTTGTTCGCGGACCTGGTCCGGGGTGTAGGCACGGCGCCGGCGTTCGGCACGCACAATCACCACACCGGTGGCGACCACACCGGCCGCACCCGCCAATCCCACTGTCTTCCACCACCTCATACCGCATAGGCTACGGCCATGACGGGTACGGGCATCAGTCTCGACCGAGCGCTCGAGCTCACCAGAACTGGCGACATCTGGCTGTTCCGTGGGCATTCGGCAGCCGACCGGGCGATCCGGATGACAACGAACAGTCCGGTGAATCATGTCGGCATGTCCGTGGTGATCGACGATCTGCCCGCGTTGATCTGGCATGCGGAGCTCGGCCGATCACTTCCCGACATGTGGTCGGGGGTCACCCACCGCGGCGTCCAGTTACACAATCTGCGCGATGCGGTGCTGGTGTGGGCACATCGCTATGGTCAGCGGGCGTGGTTGCGCCAGTTGAACCGTCCGGTTACGCGGGAGATGGAGGACAGCATGCTGCGCACCATCGCCCGACTCGATGGAACCCCGTTCCCATCCACCGCCGGTCTCGCCGGGCGCTGGCTACGCGGCCGGGCGCGCCTGCCGCGCCGCAAGTCGCGCCAGGTGGCCACCCGAAAATTGGAGAACGCGTACTGCGCGGAGATCGTGGCCGCGACGTATCAGGCGATGGGACTGCTGCCGCAGCACCGCAGCCCCAACTGGTATGACCCGGGACGATTCTGGAGCGGAGACAACCTGCAGCTGGGTGGCGGCTACGAGCTGGGTGGCGAAATAGCGGTGGCGACACCGGCGCGAACTGCTGACCTCGACCGATGACCGGTGCAATGCACGACTGCGGGCCACCCCGTGCTCGAAGACGTTCTGCTGGAACACTTTCCGGGCAACGAGATCACCGGCGACGGGCGCGGCCCGAGCGCCGCGAAACGCCTACAACTCCCGCAACAATTCCACCAGCAACACGGGGTCGGCTTTGTATGGCGTACTGAATCCGAGCCGCTCGACGATCCCGTCGTACCGCTCATGCAGTTGCGCCGCGGCTCGAACGGGGTCGGTGACAGTTATGGCCACAGCATCGAGGAATGGGTCGTCGATCAGGTCTGCCATCCGATCCCATTCCCCCTTTTTGGACATGTCCTTCAGGCGGGGGCCCAGCTCCGCGCGATCGTGGAGTTCGAGAATCGGCCAATACGCCGGAGTCGACCCATAAAAGGCCAGCTGCTTTCGGATCGCCTGCTTGGCCGCCGCCCTCTCACCATCGGACCTACCTATCGCGATCATCGCGGAATGATGAATCACGATGTCGTCCAGAGATTTTCGTGCACGCTGAGCTCCTTGTTCCAGAGCGGGAAGGGTCACCTCGCTCAGGAATTTCGGCGTGCAGAACGGATGCGACATGAATCCGTCGGCTACCTCTCCAGCGACAGTCGTCATCTGCGGTCCCACCCCCGCGAGGTAGATGGGCGGCGGACCGAAACCTTCGACCTCGGTAGGAGCGGGCCTGAACAGCGGCGGCATCAGCGTGTGCTGATAGAACTCACCGCGATAGTCGAGTCGACCGCCTTGCTGCCAGCTGTCCCAGATGGCCCGCACGGCCAGCACCATGTCGCGCATGCGGTTGGCAGGCTGACTCCACGGCATCGAGTAGCGGCGGGTGATATGGGCTCGGATCTGGCTGCCGAGGCCGAGCACGAACCGGCCTCCGGAGAACGCCTGTAGATCCCATGCGATGGTGGCCAGCAACAGCGGATTACGGGCAAACGCCACTGCGATCGATGTGCCCAGTTCGATCCGATCGGTGTGTTCGGCGGCGAGCAATAGCGGCAGGAACGGGTCATGCGCACCTTCGAACGTCCATATTCCGGCATATCCGGCTGCTTCCGCGGCGGCGGCGTCCGTGCCCATCGTGCCGAGCCCACCGGTCAGCGTTGTGTCGATTTTC
Source organism: Nocardia sp. NPDC051463 (assembly GCF_040681975.1). Classification (NCBI taxonomy): domain Bacteria; kingdom Bacillati; phylum Actinomycetota; class Actinomycetes; order Mycobacteriales; family Nocardiaceae; genus Nocardia; species Nocardia sp. NPDC051463. The sequence continues at coordinate 69,399 of NZ_JBFBAB010000035.1, read as the reverse complement.
AAGGTAATACGAATCCCATCGCGATCATTGGTTGTTTGTCCGCAGCTGCTCGGTGATGTCGTGAAACAACACGACATCACCGTATCGTCTACACCTGCGGCGCAACGCCCGAAAATCCGGAACTCCACCCACGCCCTCCAGGGCCGCGTGAGGGGATTGCTTTCGGACGCGGAGTACGCGGCTAGTCGGTGGACCAACCGTGGACCACAATCGATCCAAGCTCCGATTGCGTCGATGCGTCAGCGCTGAGGTAACGGTGGCGATTTCGGAAAGACGACGGGCAGCGCGGTCAGTGCTCGATGGAATGGTCCTGGCCGCCAGGCCAATTCACCCGGCGCTACCGCCAAGCGTAACTCCGGTAGGGCGTCGAGCAACTGGTCGATGGCGGTCTGAGCGATCAAGTAGGCTATCGAACTCGCGGGGCAAGCGTGCGCTCCAGCACCCCAGGCAAGATGAGATCTGTTACCCGCATGGTGATTTCCGATAATCTGCCGATCGTTGTTGCACGCGGCCATGCTGATGACCACCGGTTCGTGCGCGGGCAACCACACGCCGTCGACCAGAATCGGCTGCCGCGGAAAACTGACGCAGAAATTCGCCAGCGGCGGATCAGTGAACAACACCTCGTCGAGCGCCTCCCGGGTCGACAGGCTCCCGCCCAGCACTTCACCGGCGAACCGCTCGTCGGTGAGAATCAGCAGCAGCGCGTTGATGATCAGATTCTGTTGCGGCTCGATGCCTGCGCCGTACAGCGTGGCCACCTGATGCACCATTTCCGTATCGCCGAGCCGGCACGGATTCTCCAACAATCGGGTGGTGATGTCGTTGTCGGGTTCGGCCCGCTTCAGCAGGACCAGCCTCAGCATCGCGTCGAGCAGCATCGTATTTCCGCGTTCGGCGTCGACGCCCTCGAATATCGCGGCCATCCCCGTCGCCGCCTGCTGCGCGATCTCGGCCGAACAACCGAGCAGCGTGTTCAGCACTGCAAAGGCAAGCGGAAATGCGTACTGCCACACCAGATCCGCCGAGCCATCCGTACAGAACGAATTGATCAGCGGCAGCGCGATCTGCTCCACGGTGTCGTGCAGCCCGTACTGATCCACCCCGTCGAGCCCCGCGATATTCGCCTGCCGATACCGCGCGTGCTCGAGTCCTGTGGTACGCAACGCATTCGGTCGCCACTCCAGCATCGGCAACACAGGACAGTCGGCGGGCACATTCTCCTGCCAGCCACGCGGATCGGCCGGAAAACGGTCGGGATCATTGAGGATTCGGACGGCGGTGTAATATCCGATCACCAACGTGGCAGGCACCCCCGGCGCCAAATCCACCGGCACCAATGCCCCGAATCGCTCCCGCATCGCCGAGTAGGCCGAATGCGGATCCGCCGCGAACTCCGAGGTATACATCGAAATCCGCGGCGCATCGGTGCCGATCGGCGAACTGTATCGAGTGGGGTCGTGCACGGCGTGCTACAGGTGCGCTGTGGCGAAGCCGACGAGCAGGACGGTGAAGCCGCCGATCTGGCCGATGATCAGGGCGGCCAGGACGAAACGCATCGCCGACGGCGGATTGCGCATTTGATTATCGGTTTCGCGCGTCAATCCGAGCCGGACGTAGTTCGCGATCGTCACCACGAAAAGCAGGACGATCGTCGCGGCCGCTGCGGAATTCACTGCGGTCGGCCAGCCGGACAGTTCGACGAATGCCGCTATCAATGCGGTGGCGAACGAGTACAGCAATGCGGCTCGGTGAGCGATGTCCACGTAGGGATGCGCCGATCCATCAGGCGAGGTCGTCATCGCCTGCCATTTCCACACGCCGAGTACGAGTGCCCATAGGAAAATGAGCCCGGAAGACAACAGCACCCACGCCGTGTCTGTGCCTATTACCAAATCCGTTCCCTCATCAATCCATAACGCACCCGGCCTGCCCGCTGCCCAGCGGCAGTGTACCGCCGAACATCAGCGCCCGCACGACAGACAGCAACCGGCCAGCCACCGCAAGGAAATTCTTGCGTCCGAGCGGGGATATTTGTCCAGGCAGTCTGGCTCAGCCACCGATGAACCGGGGCTGTTCACCGGGCGGCGGATCCGAGGGAACCGGCGAACCGGAGCGTGACGAGCTGGAAAGGCCGCAGTCGCAAGCGGACTCCCGCCCCCTCTGGTATCGCGGTGGTGTCTGCCGGTAGTGGCCGCTCCAGCAAATCGCAGACCTCGAAACCGGCGCAGTCGAAACCGGCGACCACCAGCGCCGAGGCCCGGCCGCCGTGCGCTTCATAGACGCGTAGCACGACGTCGCCGCTGCCGTCGTCGGCGAGTTTGACCGCACTGGTCACCACAGCATCGTTGTCGATGGCGAACAGCGATTCGACAGGTTCGGCGACACCCGGCCGCAACGGCGTGAGGTTCACGCGGTAGCCCTCGCACACCGCGTCCCCGATCGAGGCACCCGGGACCAGCGTGTGCCGGAAGCAGTGTGAGCCGTGGTCGGTGTCCGGATCGGGAAACCGTGGTGCCCGCAACAGCGAAACCCGCAGTGTCGTCGTCGTTCCGCCATCTGCTCGGACTGTGCGGGTGACGTCGTGTCCGTAGGTCGCGTCGTTGACGAGCGCCACACCCCAGCCCGGCTCGGCGAAGTGGACGAACCGGTGGTTGCACGCTTCGAACTTCGCATACTCCCAGCTGGTGTTGGTGTGGGTAGGCCGGAACAGATGCCCGAACTGGGTCTCGGAGGCATAGCGGTCGGCCCGGATATCCAGCGGAAAGGCCAGTTTGAGGAATTTCTCCGTCTCATGCCACTCGACCCTGGTGTCGATGTCGAGGCCGCGCGCGCCCCCGTACAGCGCCACGGTCTGCTCGACCTGGGAAGAACCGAACGAGCGGCCAACCCGGACCACTGCGGCGGCCGGCGAATCCGTATCGACCGCAACGAAATCCGCTTCGGTGAGGTCGGTGACCCGGTTTCGATAGAAGAGCTCGACATCCCAAGCGTCCCATGCGTTCGGGTAGTCCGGATGCAACTGCAGCAGGTTCGCGACCGAACCCGGTGGCAGCGTCTCACGCTGTTGTTCGAGGTCGAACACCGACACAATGAGGCCGCGGACGTCCACTTCGACCCGCAACAGTCTGTTGTCGAGGACGAACCCGCCGCCCGCGCGCTCGGCCACCGAGCAGGAGTGACGCGCCGCCACCGCGGCCGCCGCACCGGCCGGGACCGATCGCCACGTGTGTGGTGCCGGATTGAAGATATTCGGTCCCGCCCGCTCGCCGCCGAGCACCCATTGGGCGCGTTCGATGATCGTCGTCAGCTCCTCGGCCACCGCCGTGTACGTCTGCTTCGCTTCCCGGTGCACCCAGGCGATCGACGAGCCCGGCAGGATGTCATGGAACTGGTGCAGCAACACCGTCTTCCAGATCCGGTCCAGTGCCGCGTAGGGGTACTCGAAGTTCTTCCGCACCGCCGCGGTTGCGGCCCACAGCTCAGCCTCCCGCAGCAGGTGCTCGCTGCGCCGGTTGCCCTGCTTGGTCTCGGCTTGACTGGTCAACGTGGCGCGGTGCAACTCCAGGTACAGCTCCCCCACCCACACCGGCGGATTCTGGTACTCGGCCTCGGCCTTGGCGAAGAAGTCGGCGGGGGAGTCCCACACCACCTTCGGCGAGCCCTCGAGGTTCTTCATCCTGGCCGCCTTGGCAACCATCTCCCGCGTCGTCCCACCACCACCGTCACCCCAGCCGGTCGGGGCCAGTGACATCGATGCGCGGCCCTTGTCCTTGAAAGTCCTTGCGGCGTGTGCAATCTCACGCCCCTGCATGGAGCAGTTATAGGTATCGACCGGCGGAAAATGGGTGAAGATCCGGGTTCCGTCGATGCCCTCCCACAGGAAGGTGTGGTGCGGAAACTGGTTGAGTTGGCTCCAGGAGATCTTCTGTGTCAATAACCATCTGGACCCGGCGGCCTTGATGATCTGTGGCAGCCCGGCGGCGAATCCGAAGGTGTCGGGCAGCCATACCTCCTGGTTCTCGACACCGAACTCTTCGAGGAAGAACCGCTTGCCGTACACGAATTGCCGCGCCATCGCTTCGGAGCCCGGCATATTCGTGTCCGCCTCGACCCACATGCCGCCCGTCGGCACGAACCGGCCCTCGGACACTGCCTTCTCGACTCTTTCGTATACCTCGGGGCGGTGCCGCTTGATGAAGTCGTATTGCGCCGCTTGGGACATCGCATAGATGAACTCGGGTTCGTCGGCCAGCAACGCGGTCATGTTCGCGGTGGTGCGCGCGACCTTGCGTACCGTCTCGCGCAGCGGCCACAGCCACGCCGAGTCGATGTGCGCGTGCCCGACCGCCGAGATCTTGTGCGCCGACGCCACCGCCGGCTTGGCCAGCACGTCGACCAAGCACGCGCGCGCCCCCGCAGCGGTGGCATTGACGTTCTGCAGATCGACGGCGTCGAGCGCGCGCTCGATCGCTCGCACGATGTCGTAGCGGCGGGCGGGATCCTCGGGCATCTCGTGCATCAGCTCGCCGAGCACCTCCAGATCCTGCACCAGCAGCCAGACCTCTTCGTCGAAGACCGCGAGATCCAGCCGACCCAGCCGGTACTGTGGCTCGTCACCGGCGGTGGACTTGTCGCCGAGCGTGGTCGGCGAGAAAAAGGGAATGATCGGGTTCGAAGCCGCCTCGACATGCAACACCACATGCTCGCCGCCGACCGCCGAGGACGCGATACGCACCCACTGGCTACGCGGGTGCAAACCCTTGACCGGCGATCCGTCCGGCAGGTAAACCATGCCCTCGCATTGGAAACCAGTCATGTTCTGGTCGAAACCGAGATCGATGATGGCCTCGACGGTCTTGCCCACCCACGCGGCAGGCACTGTCGCCTCGACGGTGAGCCAACTGGTGGCCCACGGTGCGCCCCACCTGGCGCCGGATTCGATAGGTGTCCGAGGCGCGGCCAAGCCCTCGGCGACCGGCACCGGCTCATCGGGCGCGACCCAGATTGCTGCCTTCAGCGGCACCGACTCCGGGTAGATCGCGGGGGTGATCCGCTCAGCCAGGACTCGCCCGAGGCGATTCTCGACCAATCGACGGTCATCGTGCATGGCGGTGGCTCCCATCGGACCGGGGCGCGATCAACGAAACGCATCTAATTCTCCGACAACGCGGTCAATTCAGGGGTCGCTCAGCTGATCGAAATGTCGCCGGTCCGCAGCAGCATCGGTGCTAGACCACGCGCCCGAGCGCGCGCAGATCTGCATCCAGCTTCCGGAACAACCAATAGACGGCGACGAACGCGAGCCCGGAGGCGGCGCACAACCCCAGAACCGAATCGCGCACGAGCGGAAGCTCCGTAGGTTCGAGGGCGCTGAATCCGGCCAACACCCCGACCAGCGGCACCGACGCCGTGACCGCGAGATAGACCGTGGTTCGTCGACGCAGCGCGCGAATAACGGCGAAGTCGTGCGACGTCGTGCGGCCATAGCGCAGATGAATGGGATAGACACAGCGGACGATGTAGAACGTGGACAGGAAGAACGTATAGGCAACCGAGATGGTGCCCGCTACCAGAACGGTCGTCGCAGCATGGACCAGCAGCCGCACCGGAAGGTCGGTAAACCAGTGCAGCAACATCACCCCGGTCACGGTCGCACCCACCGAGGTCAGAAGGGTGTTCAGCGCACACATGTCGCCCCAGAACAAGGTTCGCGACCGCACCCGCGCGAGCATTGCCTCGTCGTAGCGTCTGCCGTTGCGCAAGCCGCGAGGAACCGCGAGCAAATCACGCGACATGTATGCGTAGATGAGGACGGCCAACGGCAAGGCACCGAGGATGAAAACGATGACGCCCTCGTCGAGCTGCGCGTTGGTGGCATCGGACAGGCGCTCTCTGATCAGTTCCTGAACGTGCACAGCCATGTAGACCGTAGCCAGGCCGACACCGACCAGCGACGATAACCACAGGATGGGTGTCGGCCACCGCGAAAGTCGTGCCCGCCAGCTCTTCGGCGATGGATAGACCAGGTCGCGGGCCCGCTCCTCGAGGCACAGGTCGAGTTGTTGGGCCAATTCCGAACCGCACGAGTAGCGGTCTTCACGGTCGGGTGACAGACACTTCAGCAGCACTCGGCGCAGCGCCATGGGGCAATCCGACGGAAGCTCCGACAGGAACTCCGGCTCAACGGGCCTGCGTCGCAGTTCGAGCATGCGGGCCAGCGAGGTCTCCGACTCCCCGGCAGAGGTTTCGTCCGCGAACGGGCGCCGTCCGGTGAGCAGCTCCCACAGCATGACGGCCAGCGCGAAGATGTCGCTTCGAGTGTCGAGGTCGGCGGCGGTCACCGCCAAGTCCGGATGACAGGCTTCGAGCTGTTCGGGCGACATATACGCCAGTGACCCACCGAAGTACGCAAGGGGACTTGTGCCCTTGACGCGTTTGCTCGAGCTGACGTTGAAGTCGGCCAGCTTCGGAATTCCCTCGGCGCTCAGCAGCACGTTCGCGGGTTTGATATCCCGATGCAACACACCGCGTTCGGATGCGTGCTGTAGTGCGTCCGCGAGTCGGCGGCCCAGCCATGCGACAGTCTCCGGCCACGTCAGTGCGGCGGTCCGTGTTCGAACAGCTGATTCGGTGGGTCGCACCTCGCCCCGGTCGGCAAGTACCTTGTCGACGGCATCGAGCAGCAGTTGACCGCTGCGGTGTTCCGCGGGCGTCGAGCGCAGTAAGCGCACGACATCGAGCAGCGTTCCCCCCGGCAGGTACTGCATGTAGAGCAACTTCAGCTCGCCATCGGCGATGAGTCGCTGGTCGAAGATGCGCACGATGTATTCGTGATCCAATTGGGCGAGGGTCTGCGGCTCGATGCCGTGGTTATGGGAAATCTTGACCGCGACCAGTCGCTGCATTGATTGTTGCCGAGCGAGATACACCTGGGCGAAGGCGCCGGACCCGATACTCATCAGCAGGTCGAAATCGTCGACATGGTCGCCGACATTGATGGCGTCGAGAACAACTTGGGCACCTGGACGAGCGATCATCGTGCTGCGGTAGTCGCTCGTCAGCTCTGGGAGCTCGGGTTCGGCCGCCGTGGCGGCTATCGCGGCGACCGTGGGAATCGCATCCGCTGCGTGCGCACCGCGGCGCAGCGCGTGGAATTCCTCGTAGACCAGTTCGGCTGGAAGCCGACCGTCTTGCAGCTCTACAAATTCCGCACGATATTCGCTCAGTCGTTTGGGAAAGTGATATTGAAGCCAGCGGTATTCGAGGTCGATCTTGATCAGTTCGATCAAGATCGTACGTCGCTCAGCCGGTTCGCGGGGTAGGTACGCCGACAGGTCGGGCGGGGACCCGGCGGCCCACGCTTCGGAAAACGCTGCCACAACGGTGGCAAGCGCTGCGCGGGTTCGTTCCGCTGAATCGACCAGATCGATCGGCTCGTGCATCGGTAGCTCGGAGATCAGCCCGAGGTGATCACAATGCGGCTACGCGCGATGTGGCCTTGTTTCGTAGTGATCCCACGTTATTTCCTTCCGCCGAACTTCCCTGCTCAAGGGTATCCAATTTCATGCTCCGCGGCCGACAGGATGCCTCCAGGCGCCGTATTCGCTCCTCCATTGCCAGCGCGATCGACCATCATGGCGTTGCGTGGTCTTCGACAAGCTGAGCGCGCAGGGTCGTGTACGCCCATCGTTGCCATCGATCCACCGACCAACCTCGATCACGGACGAGCAGTAGGTACAGCTCGGGGCTGAGCACCGCGAACAGAATGTCGGCGGCCTGGTCGGCCGTCATCGTGGAGACGGCCCCTGGCTTGTCGAGCAGCGACCGAGCGGACGCCTCCTGCACCGTGTAGCGCTGATCGAGACCTTGCCGTCGCAACGCATCGAGTTCGGGCTCGATCGACGCCGCGGCGTGCAGGACGTCGGTGATCAGGGCGACGCGGTCGAGTATCGCCGTGGCACCCTCCACGTGCGCCGACAAGTGATCCTCGGCGGTCTTCGCGTCGATCGCCCGAGTGAACCATGGGCGATCCATCGTCGCAAGGGACTCCTCGTCACCCGCGACTGTGATGTCCACCAACGCTTTGAGCAGGTTGCGCTTGTTTCGGAACGTGAAGTAGATCGTTTGCACCGCGACTCCCGCGCGGTCGGCGATGTCTTGCAGCGAGGTATTGCCATAACCCGTTTCGACGAACAGTTCGCCCGCGGCGGTGCGTATTCGCCGCTGGGTTTCCCGCGCCTTCGCCGCCTGCTTGCCCTTGACCTGACTCATAGCCTTACCTTAGCTTTAGAGTCACACTCTAGTGTTTAACTCTAATGTTCCACTCCAGAGGGAAGCTCCGAAGGTGGCTGTCATCCGAGACACCCCTCGCCATCGACGAGCACCGGCACTACCGAACGGACAGATCGCATGACCAACGAACACGACTACGTAATCGCCGCCGACCTCGTCTTCGACGGTCGGCAAGTCCTCGAGCGGCACGCGGTTGCGATCAGGGGCGACCGCATCACCGCTGTCGCCCCGGCCGATCAGCTCCTGGGCCATGGTCGGATCATCGACATCGCGGGCACGTTACTTCCGGGCTTCATCGACCTGCATGCCCATTTGCTGCTCGACAAGACTCCGCCCGACACCGTCCTGCGCCACGGCATCACCACAGTCCGGGATACCGGCGGCCCACTCGTGCGGCAATCCGGTGGTGACGGTCGGCTGCGAGTGCTCACCGCGGGGCCGATCCTCACCGCACCCGGCGGCTACCCGATCCCCGTGTTCGGCAAGGACGTAGCGCTCGAAGTATCCGACATCGCCACCGCACGGGCCGCGGTCGGTCAGCTCGTCGACGGCGGTGCTGCCTTGATCAAAATCGGACTGGAACCAGGCGGGTCGGCGGGAGCGCCGTGGACCGCGCACGAGACGACGACCCCACCTCCGTGGCCGCTGCTGTCTCGGGAGGTGGTCGCCGCAATAGTCGCCGAAGCTCACGCCAACGGCCTGATCGTGTCGGCCCATCTCAGTGGACCTGTCGGCGCCGAACTCGCGCTCGATGCCGGAGTCGACGAGTGGGCGCATGTGCCATGCGACCTTCTCCCCGATGTTCTGATCGCCCGCGCGGCAGCCGCTGACGTACGTGTTCTCGGCACATTGGATACCCAGTCCCGAACGACGGGCGTCTTCCAGAACGCTGTTCATCTCGTCGAGGCCGGAGTCCGACTGCTCTACGGCACCGACTTGGCCCACCCCGATGTACCTTGGGGCATAGACGCTTTCGAGCTGCAACTGATGCTGCACACCGCACGCGGAGCCCTGACACCCGCAGATGTGCTGTCGGCAGCCACCGCGCGAGCGGGCGAGCATCTCGGGCTCGCACCGCTCGGTCGACTCGTCGCAGGCGCGCCAGCCGATCTCATCGCGGTGAACGGCAACGCACTCCAGCGGTTCAAATTACTCGAATACCCTGACCTCGTCGTCTCCGGAGGCGTCATTGTCGTCGAGCCGACCGGTTCGGGGACAGCAGCATGAAGCTGGCCACCCTCCCCTCGGGTCCATTCACCCGGCCGGCGAACACCACCGGCCGCCCGGCCGTGGCGGTCCCCCGCTATCCGGCCACTCGAGGACTTCCGCTGGGTGTGCAGTTCATCGGCGGACTGGATGGCGAGCCCATCATTCTCGCCCTGGCCACCCAACTCGAACCGAATCCCCTTGGGCACACTGCGAACCGGCACTCTGCGGTTCGGCGTCCTATCGACAGCCGATGGCAAGAGACCGGGTGCACGACTCCGGGCACAGTACTAATGAATTGTTAAGGAACCCGTCAGCCGCTGCGCCAGGCGCCACGAGCGACTGAGAATCAGCTGGCCGGCTTCGGATTCGACGAGGCCGTCGTTCGAATCCGAACCTCGGGAGACTTCCATGACTGCCCCCACGATTGCCGCCGCACCAGGTGGACTCCCCATTCTGGGACACGCACTCCGGCTGCTCAACGAACCACTGGAATTCTTCGAATCGTTGCGCGAACACGGTGACGTCGTCCGAATCAAGCTCGGACCGCAGAGCGCGTATGTGCTCAATTCCGCGGAGTTGGTTCGCGGGGTATTGGTCGCGAGGCACCGCCAATTCAACAAGGGAGCGGCTATCGAGGGAGGCCGAGATCTGTTGGGCTACGGCCTGATCAGCTCGGAGGGCGACATGCACCGACGGCAGCGGCTGATGATGCAACCCGCGTTTCATCGGGAGCGAATCGCGCAGTACTCGAAGATCATGCGGCAGCAGATCATCGAACGGACCAGTACCTGGCGGGACGGTCAGGCCATCGACGTCCGCGCGGAGATGAGCGCGTTGACACTCGCGGTAACGGCCAAGACGCTGATCTCCTCCGATGTGGGAAATGATCTGGTCGTGGAAATGCAGCACAGCATGCCGCGCTTGTTCGAGCTGCTGTACCAGCGGCTGGTGACGCCGCTGCCCGCGTTGAACAAGCTACCGTTGCCGCGCAATCGTGAATATTCAGCGATCCTCACGCGATTGCACCCGATGATCGACACAGTGATCGCCGACTATCGCCGCGTCGACACACCGCGCGACGACCTGCTCGGCATGCTGATGCAGGCACAGGACGAAGAATCCGGAAACATCCTGTCGGATCAGGAGATTCACGATCAGGTCGCCTCGATCCTGGTTGCCGGCACCGAAACCACCGCCGCAACGCTCGCATTCGTCTTTCACCTGCTGACCGAGCATCCGGATATCGAGGCACGCCTGCATGCCGAGGTGGACGAGGTGCTCGGTGGCAGGCCCGCGGAGTTTGCGGATGCGCCCCGGCTCACCTACACCGCGCAGGTGATCAGCGAAGCGCTGCGCTATTACCCGCCCGCCTGGATCTTGACTCGGGTCGCCATCGAAGATGTGGATCTGGACGGTCATCTGATCCCGAAGGGTGCTTCGGTGATGTTCAGTCCCTATATCGTGCTGCGCGATCCACGAGTGTTCCAGGATCCCGACAAGTTCGATCCGGACCGATGGGGGCGAGAGCGGGTCGGCGAGGTCCCGAGAGAGGCGATGGTTCACTTCGGTGCCGGGCCGCGCAAGTGCATCGGTGATGTCTTCGCAGTAGTGGAGGCAACGCTCGCGCTGGCGACGATGGCCGCCGGATGGCGACTGGTGGCAACGCCGGGAGCGGTGATGGAGATGATCGCGGCGACCACCTTGACTCCACGCAACCTGTTCTTGACCCTCGAGAAACGGAGACCCTGACCATACTGTCGTCCCTGCGGTCGGTCACCTCCGACTCGAGCTCTGCTGCCGAGGCGACGTCGCGGATGACCGTCCGCATGGCGGGAAATGTTGAACCGCGGCCCCCACAGGCGCATTATCTGTGGTGTGGACGCGGTGGACCATATTCTTCTTCCCAAGTACGTCCTCGATACCACCGGCCTGGCTCAATCGGTACGGCAGCGGCTGGCCGATGAGGTGGATGTGCCGAGCTGGATGTTGTCGAGCACGAGCGCGATCTTGCCGAGCGATCGTTATCTACGGTTGTGGGAGTTGGCCGAGCACGAGCTGGACGATCCGGATGTCGCACTGCGGGCCGCGCTCGCGTACGTACCCGGGCAGTTGGGACTGATCGACTATCTCTTCATCACTGCGCCGACGCTGGGCGAGGGCCTCGCACTGACAGGGCGGTATATCAGCACCTCTACGACCAACCACCAGTTCACAGTCGTCGAAGAGTCCGAAGAGTCCGAAGAGCAGATGAGCGTCGACCTGGGCCTGCACCAAGGGGAAGGCCGCGGGCGCGATCTGGCCGTCCAGGTCGCCTTGGCGGGCACGGTGACAAAGATACGTCGCATCACCGGCCGGCAGGTGAACCCGGTGCGCGTCCGATTTCGGCAAAGCGCGCCGCCTCGGCACGATCATTTCATCGAGCTGTTCGGCACGGCCCGCGTCGATTTCGGCGCACCGACGAACCGACTCACCTTCCGGACTGCCCACCTCGCATTGCCGCTGCCGACCGCCGATCCCGTGTTGGCGGCCATCCTCCACCATAGTGCGGGCGCCATGGCACAACCTCGGATCACCACGTGGTCCGAGCGACTGCAACAGGTGCTGGCCGCCATGATGGACGACGGCACGGTCACGATCGATCCAGCCGCGCGACGCATGGCCACGAGCAGGCGCAGTCTGCAAAGGAGGCTCGCTGAGGAAGGAACCACCTGGCGACGAGAGATCGACCGAGCCCGGCGCAGGCGGCTGGAAGAGCGATCCCGAACCTCGCCCGCAACAAACAGGACCGAAATGGCCCATTTGCTCGGCTATTCTGACGCACGCTCAGTCGATCGCGCATACCGACGCTGGTCTACCCAACCCTGACCGTCGACCTCGGGGATGCCGCGTCGGCTCCAGCCGGGTCGCCCCACCGGTATCCATGGCCGCGGATAGTACTGATCAGCCCCGGCCGATCCAACTTGGCACGCAGCCAGGTGATGTGCACGTCGAGGGACCGTGATACCGAGACACACGCGTCCCCCCACACTCGATCCATCAACTGCTGCCGACTCACTGCCATCCCCGGCCGCTCCACCAGGATCCGCACAAGCTCGAACTCCTTGCGTGTCAGCGGTATCGGCTCGCCCGCCACTTCGACACGCCGCGCCCCCACATCCACCCGCACATCCCCGGTCACAATCACGCCGTCCGCGGCCGGACCGATATCGGTGACGATGTGCCGAGTGGCTTTCTCCAACCTCGCAATCAATTCGCCTACCCGAGGCGGCCTCACCATGCAGTCGTCGGCGCCACCGCGCAGGGCACGCACGACCGAACGCTCGTCGGCGTGGCCGGCCAGGATCACCACCGGTGTCGAACTGATCGCTCGAAGCTGCCGCAACACCTGCAGCCCAGGGATATCTGGCAAGGCGAGATCGAGGACGATCGCGTCATACCGGTGATGGGACGTCAGCACGTCCAGACCCCACCGAGTGCGATCAGCGTGGAAACCTCGCGCCATCAGCGCGGTGACGACTGTGTCTGCGATGTGGTCGTCATCTTCGACCAGAAGTAGCCGCATCACCCGTCCCCGGTGCTTTTCGGTCGTTGTCCCGGATGACAACACCGTCGAGAAGGTAAGCGTGCGTCGCGTCCGGGCTATTGGACAGGACAGAACGCGCCGATTCGACGTCAATCGATGCCATCTTCACAACTCGGCCGAAACCACAGCGAAGCACCGGGCGGCCGACTCCCCGCGTGGATATTCCGCTGAACTGCCCTGCCTCGAATCCCGAGTCGCCGCGCCCGAACGGTTAAGGTCCGAGCCGTGGCCGAAGGATGATGGCGGCGGCAAGTGCCGTCATCGGCGACACGCAGATGGTCCTTGGGAGCCGAGATGTCCTCGGCCGCCACCGACTCGAGAACCGCGATGGCCACTGCTGTCTCGCGGTCCGAACCACATCCCGAGACGTGGTCACCGATAGTCGAGCGGTTCAACCGGGCAAGTATCGGAACCCTAATCGCCCAACCATTGCTCCGTGGCACGGTCGGGCTCGGGTTGGCAACGCTAGCGCGGATCGGCGGCCATGGCCGGCTCGAGCAGATGCTCCGGCTCGGCCGCCTCATCGACTTACCCGCCACCGTGCTCGTCCCGCCGAAAGGCACCGAACGCCGGACCGTTCATGTGGAAAAATTCCGCGCCGAATGGTTATGGCACGACGGCCTCGCCGACCCACGCCGGCGGCAAGACTCGGCGCTGCTGTACTTCCACGGCGGCGGGTACATCAGCGGCGGCCTGAATACCCATCGGCGCCTCGTCGCCAAGATCGCGCGGGCCAGCCGGATGCCCGCATTCAATGTCGACTATCGACAGCTACCCGACGCACACTTCACCGAGACTCTCGACGACGCAGTCGAGTCGTATAGGTACCTGCTCGCACAGGGCTTCCCACCCGAGCGCATCATCGTGTCCGGCGACTCCGCCGGCGGCGGACTCGCCTTCCGGCTGGCATTGGCCACCAGGGAACGTGGGTTGCCGATGCCCGGCGGCATCTCCGCGATCGCACCATGGGCCGACTTCGATTCGACAACCCGCAATACCCACCCCAACCGGTACCGCGATTCCTACATACCCGCCCAGGTTCTGGAAACAATCGCGCGGCACGGCGTTGCCATCGATGGCGAACTCGACCCGGCATGGTCGTCGGTCAACCACGACTTCACCGACCTACCACCAGTCCTGATCCAGGTCGGCTCCACCGAATGTCTGCTACCAGACGCGCAGATACTGACCCGACGCTGCGCCCAAGCGAATGTCCCCATACAACTGCAGATCTGGGATCGCGCACCGCACGTCCACCACATCGGCTCGGATCTGCTCTCCGACGCCCGAGCCGCGATCCGCGATCTGGGGCAGTTCCATCGCCAGGTGATCACCGGACAGATTCCGTCGGCCGGAGGCCGGATGTCCGTGTGCGACCGACGAAATACCGGCCGCTGAGGCGATGGCGGTGCAGAGATGTCCTCGGCCGGCGACGCCGTCAGACCGAAGTAATGCGATGCCATGCCATGTCACAGTCCAATTTCCGGGTCGGCCGCCGGTGCACTACCGGGCCGACTCCGCAGCAGCGCACGCTTTTGCGATGGCAGCGTGTGCCATGGGGCCGCCACCATTCTCATCGACGACGATGTGCGCGAAGCGCTGCGGCCCATGCCCTATCAGCGGCTCTGGCGACCAGACCGGACTGATACCGCCTGCCGCAGCATCTGACGGGCTCGGCCGCTCAATTCCCCTGTCTCACCAACCAACTCGACATCCGACCGACCCTGAACCCGAGCGGCGATGGTCGGCCACTCTCTTCCCAACAATGGAATGCGGCACTCTGGCGACGGTAGAATCTTTCGGCACATCGATGCGCGATCGTCGCGCTCGTCACTACTTCGGCGAGCAGGCATGATCACCGTGACAAGAACGAGGAGTCGGCGTGAGCGAGTCGCTTTGGGCCGATTCGGACGCGATGCGAGCAAAGTCATCGGAGCTGCGTCAGGTCGCCGCCGAGACGGCCCGGATGTTGGCAGAACTGAAGGCGGACCTCACGCTCAAAGGCGAGTTCTGGGGTAAAGACGAGCCAGGAAAGATGTTCGCGGAGTCGTATGTTCCCGGTGCCGAACAGGCGATGGAAGGCATGGAGAACCTGGTCGACGCCATGCGCGCAATGGAGCGCCAGTTCACCGAGGCGGCCAACGCTTTCGACCAGGCCGACATCGGCGGTGCGCACGACATCACGAGCACGAACTCGGCCCTGAACACGGGAGATCTCGACCTATCCGGTCTGCGGGGCTATCAGAGTCCGGTATCGCAAGCGGCTTGGCCTACGTATACCGACCCCGACACCGGGTATCGTCCGTATGCTGGCGGCTCGTCCGCGCAGGACAACCCCCGGCAGTCCTCCCAGGCACAATCTCCGTCCGCGCAATCGCCATCCGCACCATCCCCGTTCGCGCAATCGCCATCCGCACCATCCCCGTTCGCGCAATCGCCGTCCACACAATCCCCGTCCGCACGATCCGCCGACCCCCAGTCGAGCACCCCGGCCGGTTCCGATGGACCCGGCCAGGACATGAGTGGGAACGGAGGCAGCAACGAGCCGCGAGTAGGCACCGCAGAGACCGACCCCGCCACAGCAACCGCGCCGCCGAACACCGCCAATGCGGGCGCCGGCCCGAATACCCCCGCCACGAAACCCGCCAACGGATCGCGCGTGAATCCGGTGTCCACCAACGAGTCCGGGCCGGCGCGACGCACGGCAGGGTCACCGGGGGGTACACCCTGGGCGGGAAACTCCGCGAGCAGTCCCTGGTCGAAGGCGCCGGCTGCGTCGACACCGGTCACTCCGCCGGAGAATGGCACTCCACCACGGGTTTCGCCGCCGCGACGCCCGTCACCGCGACCGGAGCCCGAGAAACGTGCAGTCGATCAGCGCCCCCGTGCTACTCCGCAGCGCCCCGCGCCGCGACCGCGGACGACCGGCCTCGAGGCGATGCGGATCGCGCGCGAGATGGCCAGCAGGCACAACCTCGAGATCCGCGGATTCGAAGATGCTGGACTCCACGAGCACACGGTGCGACAGATCGCGTCGGCTCTCGACCACGTGCTCGGCCGCTACACCATGCCACTGTGCGGAATCGAAATCACCCATCTTGCCGGCGCGCCGTCATGTGTGGAAAACCGCAGCACGACAACGGAATCCGGCGATCCCGCACCATGGATCGTGCTGGACACGGCCGCCGCAGCGGATCCCGTCCTGCTGGCCGGGCCTGCCGTCGCCGGATCGCAGTCGACCGATGCCATTTCCCAGGAACGACCGATGTACGCGACGATCGTGCGCGCTCTCGGCGGCGTGCTGGATATCTCCGGTGGGTTCCGGGCCCGCGCCGAGGCCCAACGTGCGCTGATCACCGAATATCTCCGTGTGCGTGGCGGTAAAGGCGATACGCTGGCGCGGGTGGTCGGCGGCTACAAGCGGTGGCGCAGCGACTTGGGCGACAACTGCTTCCGCCACAGCGTGTTCGCACCCGCTGCCGCGCTGGCGGAGTCATTCGCGACCATCGAGCTGGACAGCGAAGCGGCCGGCGGTCCCCAGAAAGTCCTGCATCGACTGCTGGTGACGATGGCGAGAGCATCCAGCGCTGACATATGAGGCCGGGTCTGGTGACCGAATCCAAGTGCAGGACAATGATTTTCAGGAAGGAGATCAGCGTGGACCGATGGAAACAAGAGGCCATGCGGTCGGCCAACAATGGGTTGCGCAACCAGATCGAGCATTTCCTCGACGCCTACGAACAACAACGGCCCCGGCTCGCCGAGATGTTCCAGCGCATGGAAGCCGTTCGTGTACAAGCGAACTCGCCGGACCAATCGGTCGAGGTGATCGTCGATGCCGGGGGTGTGCTCACCGACCTGAGGCTGACAGCCTCCGCCCTCCGTAAGACTCCCGAGCAGCTCGCCGGGTACATCGTCGAGGCAGTCCAGGCAGCGGCACGCAGTGCCCGTGAACAGCACGAACACCTGACCGCTTCTGTCGGCAGCGAGGTCGATGCGATGCCCGACCTCACCGACATCGCGCCCGAGGTTCCCAGCATCCACGACGTTCGCGCCTTCTTCCGCGACGACGAGAACCAAGCGAGGTGACCATCGCTGTGCACGATCGTCGAGGGATCGCCCCCAATTCCCAAGCATGAGAAGAGAACTCGAGGTAGCGGCGCAGGTGTAGACAAGAATAGTTTGTGGTGAATCTGTTGGTGGCGGCAGTACGGGATTTCCCGTCCGGATGAAACGTGATGGGGTCGGGCAGTAGATGGGCCTGGAGTTACCACCGTGGCTGCCTCCACCGGTAATCGAGTGCGTAGCAGGGCACTTCCCGCGCGGCGACGAAACCGTGACTCGATACGCGGCCGACCATTGGTCGGACAACGCCGAGCAATGCCGCACAATCGCCGACCAGCACGACACCTTTGCCGAGCAGACGCCCAACGCCACCCGCGGCGAAGCGGGCGACACGGCCGCGCGGAAACATCGGGATCTGGCTACGAAGTTTCGTGCACAGGCCGACCACCACGACTCGCTGGCCGAACAGCTGTACGAGGGCGCGAACAACACCGAACTGCAAAAGTACACGGTCATCGGGTTCGCGATATTTCTGGCCATGCAGTTTATCCGCGCCTCGATCATGTTCTCTCCGGCCGGCGCGGCGTTCGAAATGTACATCGACCGTATCGCGACGGAAACAGCGCTACAGATCGCCAGGCGGAAGTTCCTGATCTTCCTCGCCGGGCAATCCGCGAAGTACACAGCCCACCGCGGCACGATCGTGCTGGCGGGCAAGGCGGGGTTCTGGGGAGTCGTTCAGGTCGGCGGCCTCAACGTCGGCGTGCAAGTGGGTCAGATAATCGCCGACGACCGCAAGACATTGGACAAGCAAGCTGCCATAGTTTCCGCCGCCGCCGGTGGTATCGGCGGCATCTTCGGCGCGATCGCGGGCAAGTTCATCGGCGAGCGCTGGATCACCCCGAAAACGGTCGCACTCGCAGAGAGCGCCAGTAGCACCGCCGCACAGGTGACCTACCAACTCGGCGGCATGGCTCTCATCGGCGCCTCCGGTGGACTCGTGGGTGGCATCACCGGCGCCTACACCTCACTTCGGCTCGCAGGCCAAGAGGTCACCCTCGACGCCCTGGGCGAGAGCCTGATACCGGCCGTTGCCGGTGGTTTCCTCGGTGCCGCCGCGCACGGCGCCGCCGACATCCGCAGTGGCGGACGCGTATCGGCGCCCGCTGCCTCCGGCATCCAGCGCGCCGCCAGGGCTGTCGCCGCCACCACTCTGGCTGCCACCACTCTCGGCGTCGGTACCCCCGCTGTGGCCGCCACGAATGCCGCCCCACGTGCGACTCCGCTTACCGAGGCACTCACCACCGCACTCGTCCAGCACGGCATTTTGCGCGGCGGCAATCCAGCCGAGGTTCACCAGCAGCTCGACCAGCTTGTTACCCTCCTTCGCCAGCCTGCGGCCGAGCTGGTCTCGCGACCAGCGCCGTTCGTGCGCGAGGACTACAACATCAGCATCTGGACGCCCAAGGATCCGGATGCTCTGTTCTCCGCTGGCGTCAACCAGGTGGGGGCCGACCCGATCGAGCACCCCAGCGGCGTACAACTGCCTGCGAACACCGCACCGCAGATCCAGTCGGTGCACACGGACGGTAACGGCCGCGCCCCGACCACAGAGGTCAATACCGTCGGTGCGGCACATCCCGCCGATTCCCCCGCAGCCAGTGGTGCGACGCGAAGTCCTGCGGACAACAACGTCGTCGGCGTGCGCCGGCACCCCGATGATCCAGCGGCGCAGCCGATTCAGCAGCCCGATCCCGCGCAGGCCGCTGCTGGTCTGCCACCGCCTCCCGCCGACCACGAACCGGTCAACATGCGTAGCCAGGTCGACGAACAGGGTCCCGGTCACGCCGAGCCGAACTCCGCCCCGCCGGTCGATTCCGAGACCTCCGCTGCGCATCCCACCGCCGAGCAGCCCGCTGCTGGTCCGAAACCGCATCCCGCCACCCGCGAACCGGTCGACACGGATATCCATGTCGACGACCACGCCGCCACACCACCAACTGAGCGGCAAGCTCTCGGCCCAGACGACGCCGCAGGCGCACCACCCCCTGTCGAACCCGAAGCAACCGGCGGTCCGCGAGCGCATCCCGCCGAATCCGACAGTGAACAGCCGCAACCGATCCCGACGGCTCCTGCTGGTGCGGGGCATGGGGAGGGTGCGGCCGCGCATCCCGTGGATGCCGGCCCGGCTCGTGCACGTACGGAGAGCCCAGCCGGGTCGCCACGAGGCGCGGATCGCCACGTCGCGGCGGAGGCGAGCTCCGCGCAAAGGTCCGAACCCCGCGCGGCAGTGTCCGCCAAGGCCGACACCCCGCCGCCGAATCTCGGCGGGCCGCACAACCAGCGGACCACTCCGGGTGCGGTGTCTGCGTTCGGCCCCGAAAAAGCGGGCTGGGTACAAAAACCCGCCGAGTGGAAAGCGAACAATTCCGGGTCCGCACCGGAACTCAATGCCGTCGATGCCCCCATCGCCAGGGCGCGCGACCTACCCGGCTCCGCGAAGAGCTCCGAGAGCCCTGCGGACATCGACGGGCTCGCCGTCGGCCCGGAGCCCACGCCGAAGAGCCCGACCGGGCATCCGGAAGCGGACGGAACCCCTTCGGAAGCAGGGCGTTCCAGCACGAACCGCGACACCGACGGCTCCTCGGAACACCCTGCGACTTCCGAGACGCGATCCGATCAACAGAAACCGGCCGACGAAACCGGGAATGCGCAGCAGCCGCGGACCGCCGAGCCGGAATCGACGGCAGATCCGGCGGACACAGCGGGTCGGGCAGGCAAACCCGAGACCGAGGAACAGACCACCCCTGTCGACGAGTCGAACAGTCGATCGGATGACCAGTCGGGCACGCGATCGGACAACGAGCAGACGACCACCTCGTCGTCGGATCGGTTGCGGCAAATCGCCGAGGACATATTGCGGGATTACGAGGCTCGCTCGGGGCCGGGCATCCCGGAGGCACAGCGGTTGGTGAATGCCTCCAACGAAACCCTTGTCAAGATGTTGGGCGGTGACCCGGCCGATGCGACGGCCGCGCTGCTCGAGGTGATCCACCGCGGTGAGGGCAAAGTGCTGCGTTGGACACAGGTCGCGGCGATGTTGGCCATGCGCGATGGTGTGGTGAACATGGATGCCGGTGAGGGCAAGTCGCTGGTCTTCATGGCCCACGCGATACGCGAAGCGTTGGAACATGGTGCGGTGCAGGTGATCACCACTCGCGACAACCTCGCCAACCGCGAATACGTCAGATACAAACAGGTTTTGGGTGCGCTCGGTTTCGACGTGGTGCGGATGAATCCGGACACCGCGCCCGCACCGCCCGCGAAAGGCAAACCCACTATCTATATCGGTACCCAGCAAGATGTGGGTTTCGCGGCGCTGCGCGAGAACTGGGTGCCCGGCCGTCGTGCCGCGATCGACGAGATCGATGAGGCACTTGTGCATGCCGACACCAACTACATTCTGTCCGAGGGGGCAGGCAAGTCGGCAACACCCGAGGTCACCGCGCAGGTCAACGACGTCCACAACTTCCTCGAAAAAGCCCTGGAGGGCGTCCTGGACGCCTCCGATTTCGGGCGCACGCCCGAACAACGCGGCGGGCCCGCGAATCTCACCCCGGAGGGCCGCCAGAAGCTGGAGCTGCAACTGGGCCACAAACTGACACCTGAGCAGCTGAGCCGATTGAACTTGGCGGCCGCCGCCAAATGGGAGTACATCGAGAACGTGCACTACGTTCGGTACGAAATCGACGGGCAGGAACGTATATTCATCATCGACCAGACCACCCATAAGGTGCTCTACGATCCCGAAACCTCCACCGAGAGCCGATGGAACGGCGGCCTGGCCCAACAGATCGAGGCCAAACACGGACTGGTCATCCGCGACGACCCGGCCAGTTCGAAATCTATTACCGCACAACGCCTTTTCAGCCAGGAAAACTATGACAAGGTGACCGGAGCCTCGGGCACCGCGCACGGGTCCGCGGGCCGGCTCAAGGAACTCCTGGGCAGCGATGTCACCGGAATCGACCGTTTCAATGCCTCGAAGCTCGAGGTCATGGCGGACGCGATCTCGCCGAGCGAGGCCGCGAAGTTGCGGGATATCGCTGCCGATATCAAGCAGATGCAGAAGACCGGCCGGCCACAGCTGATCCTGTGTGATCGCAACGATATCGTCGCCCAATTGTCCAGAATGGTGAAGGACGATTACAACGTCGAGCATGTCGCGGTGGACGCGAGATGGTTTCTCGAGCAGGGCACCCATGCAGAGGACGCACTGCAGCAGATATTCGACGCGGCAGGCAAAAAGGGCAAAGTTCTGATCATCAATATGCAGGGCGCCCGCGGAGTCGACATCCCGATCGATGTGATCACCCGGGAACTCGGCGGCCTGCATGTCGCGGTCACCGGCCGCTCGGCGCTGTCGCGTGATATCGACATCCAAGCCGAGAACCGCGCTGCCCGTAACGGCGATCCCGGCAGCGTCCGGTACTACACCTCCCCCACCGACGCCCTGTACGCCCTCACCAGTAACCCGCTGGTGCGCCAGGACGTCATCAAATACGTCAACGAGTACACCCAGGCGGCCGCCGAGCACCAGGCGAGGCCGAGCACCAAGACTCAGGCGCGGCTGAGCCAGGCCGAAGACAACCTTCGTACGCTGGTCGAGCCGCTGCAAAAGGAGGCGGCCGCGCAACACCAGCAGGTCAGGGCACCGGCCGATCACACCTCCGGCCCGAACACCCGCGCACCTCCTGCGGACCAGTCCGACGAAGACAAGCGAACCAAGCACCCACCGCCCATCAACCAGCTACCGCCGACATCGTCCGGTGGCCTACCCAGCGCTGCCACCGCCGGCCATCAGGAGCCCCTTTCCGGCAAAGTCGACAAGTGGCAGGCGGACGACACCCACACGCTGCTGCAGCAGGCGCAGGACGGCCATCCGTCCGCGGCACAAGCGTTGCAGCGACGATTCGGTCCCGCGACCCTCCAGCATGTACTCACCACGCTAGGATGGGATTCCGCGCACGGTGCGCCGGCAGCGCCCGTGCAGCAACTGGCGCACGCGATCAACTCGGCAGGGTTCCTGGCCGCACAGCAGGACAGATGGCAGGTCCCGCAGAACGGCGAACTCATCGACTGGCTGAGTGAGAAGCAGCGAAACGTGTTGTGGGAAGCGCTCGGTCACCTGGAGCACGCCCAGGTCGAACACTTCGCCGATGCACAAGACGCGCTGCGGCAGGGCGGCCACGAGCTCACCGAACCCCAACTCGCCACGGTCATCAGTCTGACCCAGGCGGTGCATGCACAGGCCCCGACCAGCGTGGTCAACACACTCGCAGCAGCTGCACCCCGTACCGCACTCGACGAACCCGCAGCGCCTACACCACATGCCGCGCTCAACGACGCCGCACCACACGCCGCACTCGACGACGCCGCAG
This sequence comes from Nocardia sp. NPDC051463, assembly GCF_040681975.1. Lineage (NCBI taxonomy): Bacteria > Bacillati > Actinomycetota > Actinomycetes > Mycobacteriales > Nocardiaceae > Nocardia > Nocardia sp. NPDC051463. The sequence goes on along the minus strand of NZ_JBFBAB010000035.1, from coordinate 46,806 downwards.
CCGCACAAGAGGACCACGCAGCAGCCGACACGAACATCACACCGGCCGCAACGCACTCCGCGCCCGTGAATCCAGCTGCGACGCGGACAGCGAACTCCGCACCAGCCGACCAAGAAGCCCCAGCGCAGGACGAGCACCTCGACACCCCGACGCCGAATGAAGACATCACCGAAACCAGCACACCCACACCATGGTTCGGTTCCACACCCACCGCCGAACCGGGTGGTAAATCATCCAACCAGAACACCGGCCGGCGTAACGACCGAAACAAAAAGCCCACACAGCCGAAGCAGGTACCGGGATCCTCCTCCGAGGAGGCAGGCGAGGTCCAGGCTCCCAAGCCGGACCTCGCACTGCGCCCGCTGATCACCGCCGACGGCAGCGCAGGCAAACCCCTATCCGGAAACCCTGCCCAACCAGCGGTCAGTTCGAATCAACAAGCACAACAACCCATTACCAGCAACGCGCAGGTAACGGCTCCGGAGACCACCGGTCCAGGAAACCCCATGCCCGCGCCGGCCTTCGACGCCTCCGACCTAGCTGCGGACCTCGGGATCGCCGGGCCGCGACGCCGCAACGCGACGGGCTCCCACGTGCCCTCTGAGCCGGAATGGGCCCTGGCATTCCACCATCAACCCGATGGCACGGAGTGGGGCGCAGGCACCCCACAGCCCGAGCACAACCAGGGGCCGGCAACCGGCGGCGCGCAGCTCAATCCCGATTCAGCTGCCCTGCAACAGCTCCGCGCTCAGCTGAGCACCGCGCGGAACGTGCGCGCGGTGGTCGCCGAGATGCTCTCCGTGGAAGCGGATCTCGTGCATCCGGAAGCGTTGCGGCAAGCACTGAACAGCATCCAGCAGCGGATCCAAGGCGCGAACATCCCGCCACAGGCCGTGGCCGTGGCGGCGGGCCCGCTGCTGGAATGGATCGGATCCCGACTGGATCTCCATCACCGCGAACTCGGCGTCGCGCGCGCAGTTGTCCCAGCCCGTATCAAGGCCTTGATCGAGGAGAAGCTGGTCGAGGAGGACCAGGCACTGGACGATCGACTGACACAACTGCTCGGGCTGTCGGAACCGGGCCCCATAAGCGTGGTTCCCGCCGACGATGGACTGGCTGTACTGCGTCAGGTGGCCGAGACAACAGGGTCACCGGAAATCGGCCTGCTCATCGGGGCGGCGACGAACTTCTTCGATCGCTACAACGTCGAAACACCGCTAAAGGCACCCGATGTCATCCAGGTACACGCGATCCGCTCGCAGTTGGCCGATGCGTTGGGAGTCGCGCCGAATGACGTGGGCCGCGAGCAGGCAGAGGAGCTCTCAGAGCGGGCCGACTCACCCGAGATCGCGCTCACAGCCGAACTGTATCTGTGGCTCACCACAAGAGAGTTGGGCCGAGAGCCCACCGAAGCCGATATTGCCGAGCTTGCCGGGGTAAGCCCTCAGTTCGTCAGCACAGTATTTGCCAGTGCCAGGCCGCTGTATACCGAACAGGCACAACGGGTCCTGGTCGCTGCCCAGTGGCTCGGACGCCTGGAGAAGTTCCGGGATGTCATCGATCCGGCCTTTATCGGGCGATTCCGGCCCCCGAGGTTCGTCAGCGGCGAGTTCGTACCCGGTGTGTTCAGGAAGCAACCGCCACTGAGTGCAATAGCAAAGAACACCGGGGTTCCCGCGCACGATATCGATGCGATACTGCGCGGGACGAAGAGCAGCGACCGAGCACACCAAGTGCGCGCCGCGGCCGCGGCCGCGGGCTACTGGCACCACCCGGCCGGGCCTGATGCCCAGGCAGAGGAACCATCCACCGCCGCACCGGCCGCCGGGTCACACCAGCAGAGCCCCGGCACCGCCGAGGCAAGCACGAACGACAGCGTAGAGCATGACCGCGGCCCGGAAGGCCATCCGTTTCGGGTTCTCGACGATACGGGGCTGTCCGGCGACCGTGAGGTCGACTCGGGGTACTGGGGGCACTACGGCGCAGCGGGTGTGCTGGTCCGGCATGTGAATGCGGACGGTGTGGAGCGATTCCTGATCTGCAAAGCCAGACGCGGTTACTCGCAAGGCAGGTGGCAGCTTCCCGGCGGGGCCTTGAATTCACTGGAAGAACCGGCCAACGGCGCCGCCCGCGAGATGACCGAAGAACTCGGCGCGAGTGCGGAGTACCTGAGCAGCCTGGCGCACGCGGGTACCCATGTGATCGCCGGACCGCGTGACTGGAAGTACCACGCCATGGCTGCCGACGTTCCGCAGCAGTTCGTCCCGGTGGTCGACGGTACGGAAACGGTTGCAGCTCGCTGGGTAACTCGCGCCGAACTGCGCGCCATGGCCGCGAACAGGGAGTTGCACTCGGCCCTCGCCAGGAACGTCGACGCGGTGCTCGAGCTGTTCGAGCCCACGGCGCTCAGCCAGGCCGAACCCACTGATCCGCCGACAGTCCAAGACGATGCGTCCGCGCGGCCGGAACTACCGGAGCCGCGGGTGGCCCTCCGCCCAATTGATGAGGCGATGTACGACGCGTACATAGAGCTCTATGCGCACGGCAGCAAGAGACGCCCGCCGGGCCTGAGCCCTGAAGCCGAAGCCGCCTGGGACGCCGATCTCCAGAAGCACGAAAACGACTTCTTCGCCGCATACCCGCAGGCGCGCGAGGTCAGTGTGCGGGGCCTGCTGGTGCAGTACCACACCGTGCGCGACGAGATGCGGAAATTGGCCGACGAACTCGGCCTGAGCGTCGCCGAGCTTCGTGCGCGCATGGACAGCGAGCTGTCCGCTTTGGTCGACGGCAAGTCCCTGGCGATCCGGGTCTCCACGGAGGCCCTGTTCAGCATGCTCGCCGACGGCCGATTCAAGACCCAGTTCGAGACGGGCTTCGGCGGCGGCTTCGTAAGCGATGTCAGAGAAATGGAGAACCGGTGGTTCGGTAGCCCCGAGGACATGGATCCGCGGCTGCGGCCGGCGTACGGGTATGTGCAGGTCGGCGGCGAACGCCCGGCTGGTCTGTCCGACGCGAGTATCAAGCTGGCCATATCCAACGACACACTGTGCACCGAACGGCTCGCGATGTACGGCCGGATCGAAATCGTGCTCAGGGACCAGACTCGTGAACGGGCCACATTCTGCGTTGCCGATTCGCTCCGCTACTCCGGCAGCATGTTGGGAGGAAGAATGGGCCGAACCATTCCTTCATCCATCCTCGACCCGCAGCCGGAGTCCTTCGGCGTTGCCGCCCTCTCCACTTCCGCCCCGGGAGACGCCTCGCTGCGTGGTATCGACCGGGATTACAACGGACAGCCCTTCCGGCAGCACCAGTTCGTCGAGTGCCAGATCCACGGCGGTATCACGCTCGCCGACATCGACCACATCAACCTCCCCGAATTCCCCGGACCTGAACTGCGCGCCGCGCTGGACCACGCTGGTGTGGCGTGGCGTGTTCTCGACAGCCATGCCATCGCCCGCGGCGGCGACCCCGAGAGCATCGCCGCAGAGGTGCGACGGCTCGAAGAAGACCTCGCTCTGGTCGACGACACGATCGACTTCTTCCGAATTGGGCTCGAAATCAAACTCCGGGAGGACGGCGGCACGCCTGCCGCCCAAGAGACCCGCAAAAGTCAGATCGACGGCCTCGCGGTCGCCTTGCGCAACACCGAGCAAATGCGGATCCAGATCGTCGAGGCACTCGCAGCCTTCACGACCGACGATCCTGCCCTGCATGAACCCCGCGACGATCACGAAGACCAGCCACACCAGCCCGAAATCCAAGGACCACCCGCCGAACCGGACGGCCGCCCGCAGACTCCGGCAGAGTCACAACACGTCGCCGGGGACACCGATGTGGCCGCATTGCTCGAGCAATACACCCCGGCTCAGGTGCGGCAGGCACTCGATCATATCGATACCGAATTGCGTTCCATGGAGCCCGCGCGCCGACGTCGCGTGCCGACACAGCGTAAATCGGCCGCGCTCATGGGATGGTTGGCAGACCAGCTCGCCCATGAAGCCGAAGCGCAGAAGCTCGCGGCCGGGCAGTCGTCGATGTCGCCCGACGAGTGGCACCGCGAGGCAGGCAGACTGACCAATAGACTCGCCAGGGCTGTCGGCCTGTACAAACCGGCGACGGAAATGGTCGCCCCGTCCAGTAGCGATCCGCTCCACGAGCTCCGGAAGATCAGCAGGCGCGGCGACGCGCCACCCGTGATCAAGCACCTGGTCGAGACAGCGACACGATTCCTGGGTCTGGAAGACATCGCGGCCGCCGTCGAGCCCATTCACGAGTTGATGGCCGACTGGCCGGTAGCCGAGCACCTCGACACGGCTGTCGGCATCGCATGGGAGCTCGCGCGGCAGGCGCGGACCAATCAGGGTGGCAGCCCGCGTATTTCGGGCACCATACTCGGACAACCGGGAAATCGGTGGGTCCACATCGAGGTCACCGACGACAGCCGAGATCTGCCCGCCCGTGATCCCGACGAACATTTCCACTGGCGTGCCGTCGAGTTGCTGGACACCAAGACCGAATTGTGGGGTTGGCGACTTCCGCAAGAAGACCGAAAGACAGTGTGGTTCAAGCTTTTCGAGACCGACGGTCTAGAGGATCCGTCGCATGTGGTTCCCGACCTCGCCATGGAAAAGACGCTTGCGCCTGATGCTGTCGCGCCGGGGGTACGGGCAGTGCGGCACGAGTCGGAGGAATTCCTGGCGCAGGCCGGCCTGCCGAGCGATCAGAGCGACAGCGCGATCTTGCTGTTGTCGGAATTCCTGGGGAACGTGCCTCGGCACGCGCCGGGCAGCGAGGCCCGCGTACGAGTCCTCCGATTCGGCGATGTGTTCCGCTTCGAGATCAGTGACGACAGCCCCAAGTTGCCGAAGCGGCAGCGGGAGAGCGACCCCAATGCCGTTACCGATCAGCCCTTCACGAGCACCGAGTCGGAAGCGTGGGCAGAGGGTGTGCTGGTGGACGGCACCCACGGCCGCGCTATCGGAATGCTCGAATCGCTGGCCTCCGCATGGGGCGTCGACCTCACGCGGGGCGGAGGTAAGACTCTGTGGTTCGAGATGCGGATGGAGAACCCCGACCTACCCCAGCCGACCGTGGAAGCCACACTGCCCGAGGCCACGTCCGGCGCATCCGAGCCAGAGACAGCGGTGACCGACAAAGCTTCGAGCACGAATTCGGGCCGCGTCTACCACATTTTGATGAGCGAGGTCGCCGATGTTCAGGTGGCAAAACACCTCACCACGAAGGTGTATCAACGCGCCGCTCGAGCACAAACAGACCGGGGAACAGCGCTCACGGCAACACAACTGACCGAGATCACCTACCAGGTACTCGCCGAGCACAACACCGCACTCGCGAACCTCGACACCCGACACGAAGCTGCCTCGCAACCCCAGCGGACGACCGGCCACGCCGGGCTCCCCTACGGCGGAGTCGTCTTCCACAACATCCCCGGCGACCACGGCCCGTCCAACGCATCAACACCACAAAGCAACCACCAACCCCCGAGGCAAGCGGCGTCCTCCCGGAACGAAGCCGGCCCCGCGATGGCAGACAACCCGTATGCCACCTCGGTCGATCTCGACCGGTTGCGCTTGCTGCGCGATGCCGTCACCAGAAATCACGCTGACGCCAAGTTCGGCCGGGCCGAAGCGGAGCGCGTCGCGCTGCTCGAGCGAGTACTGCTCCTGGTGAACGAGGAACTGGCCGCCGAGAGTACATCGAACTCGCAGATTCCCGCCGCACGGCTCAGGGTGCTGCGGTCCTTCTCGGCCGCGGTGGAAGAGTGGATACAGAAGGCAGAGCAGGTCCAGGTGGCCGAGGCGGAAGCCCGGCAGGTGGAGCCGAGTTCGGCGGAGCGGGAACGGATAAGGCAGGAAGCGCACAACCGGTTCACGGATTCCGTTCACCGCCTGACGGAGGTCACATCGAGACTCACTGCGGTACACCATGATGTCCGCGAGAAAGCCATCGATACGGGCCTGTTGCACGGGATCGAACTCGATACGGTCCGAGGGGTCGCCGACCAGATCGGCCAGTCGATGGCACGTGCCGCACAAATTCCGGAAGGCGAGAGAAACGACGGCCTCGCGCCGGATTCGGACGATTTCTGGTGGCTGCAAAACAATTTCTCGGCACTCGACGACCTGATCTCCATTCTGGAGAATCCGTCCACAAAAATCGGCTACGCGAAGCTCCTGAACCTCACCGAAAATTTCTATGCGACAGCAGCGTATCTCGCGGACGCGCAGGAAGTACTCGATGCCGGTCAGCCGGGAACCACCGCCGCCGAGCGGGAACAGCGGCTGGCGAATGCGAAGGCGGAGGACGAGGCCGCCCAGCGCCTGGTCGGCGAGCTGATCGCGGCTTTGGACGCGTTCGGGCCCACACCACCCCAGCAACCCGGTCCCGTTCCACAACAGCAGGCTTGGCCCGAGGCGAATACCGAAGCCTCCGCGGCCCAACAGATCCCGCAAGTTCCGGCGTGGCAGGAATCGAGCACCAACACATCAACTGCGGCACAGGAGGTTTCGCAGCACCAGTCCGAGCCGGAGCCGGGTGGACACCCGACGCCACAGCCGCAGGCACCGAATCCCGCTGTGCCGAAAGACTCTCGTGGAACCCACGGATTGTCGGACACCCCGCAAGGTCGCACATCGGAACGTGATGGTGAACCGACAAATGCAGCCGGATCGTCCACCGCGCGCCCTCAGCACACACCGTGGCGCCGGGCCGAAACCACTGGGGCGGCCAGCTCCACCTTCACGTCGAGCACACCATGGGGCAGAGCTGTCCCCACCGCAGGAGCGGCGCATTCAGCGGCTGCGTCCTTCGGCGAGGTCGACGCGCTCGGCAACCCTTTACGCGGTCCCCGCATGCCACACGAGAAGCAAAACCCACTGCCACAGCAACACTTGGCCTTCCACCACGACCCGAACCACCCGGACCCCAAGGGCTGGGTCGACCCGGCGGCAACCGGAAAAGACGGCCACAGCCGGCGCCAGAACGACGACGCGGCCACCACATCCCCGGCACCACAGCAGACCCCGCCGCCGAGTCGTCCGGATGGATCCGTGCCGGCGGCCGATCAGGTCTCGGCGGCCGATGCGGCTCCCGCCACCCCTGCGACAGCCCCGACCGACGCCACCACAGAACAACCGGCCGCGCCACAGCCCGATCAAATTGCCCCGAGCACAGGTAATTCCGACACCGCTGTAGCCCACGAACTTGCGCCCGCCATCCAGCGGCGGCTAGCGATCACCGAGAAACACGTGGCAGACGTAGTGGCCGAGGCGCTGCGCCCCGGGCTCGCACTCGGTATCGATACGACGAACCTGCACCAGAAAGACCTTGGGGCGGTCCGCGAGATCGTTCGCCGGCTAGAGGACAAGCATCAGGAACGCGTAGCAGCGAAGTTGCGTCAGCTCGTCGCCGACGACGAGTTGGCAGGCATGCTTGCCGACGAAAAGGCCGCCGCTGAGCTGGTCGAACAATTCCGGCTACTGACGCCGAGCATCGAGACCGCTTTCGAACACCTGAAGGAGATGCGCCTGGCCCTGGCGGTGCTGGCTGCTCGCGACTTGCTCACCGCGGAGGGCGGGGTCCCGGTCGACAACGCGCAGGGGCAACCGATTCCAGATGTCGTAGAGGTGCCGGGTGAGCGCATCGTGGTCGCGTCACCGATGGAGGGTCAGCAGCGGCTGCTGGACGAACTCGCCCCCGGGTTGCGCGAGCGGGCGGAGCGCGAAGGGCTACCGATCGAATATCGGCGAGTGCTGATCGGTACCGATGGACGGCTGCTCGTACAGCAGATACCTGGTGATTACCAGTACCCGGAGCGGGCCGGCGTTTTCTATACCAACTCCGAGGATATTGCGTGGCTCAACACTCTCATCGATGACCGCGGCTTCCAGGAAAAGATTGCCGAAGCCGAACCACACGGAGAGGTATCCAGGGACCGTCTGGACTCCGGTTCGGATCGCCCGACGGCGCCGGAGAAGGTGGAGCTGATCACCTACGGCAACGGCTATCAGGCGGTCGAATGGACAATGCGCACCAAGCGGCAGGCCGACTCGCAGGAGTTGGGATTGTCCACCGCAAGGGATTTCGGGGTGCCGGCTCCGCAGGCGCTGCGTCGCGGCGAGCGGGTCGTGCTCGTGGAATTCGTACCAGGAACAGACGTGAAACGTCTGCAGCCACAGTTCTTCGAGGACGTCTGGGCAAGCTACATACTCACTCCCGATGCGAAACGACTGGGGTTGGCCAACAGCGCGATCCATCCGTCGAACTCGCACACCGGCAACAAGTGGGTGCTGGATCACGCGGGACGCCTGATACCTGTCAACTACATCAACGCCTTCACCGATGATTGGGATCCGAGCGGTTTTGCCGGACGTTTCTTGACCGAGCAAGACAGCACGCTGGAGTCGCTTGCACACCACACCCCGCCCGCCGAGCTTGCGGCGATCGCGCCGCGGCTCAACGATTCCCAGCACTACGCCGATCGCGATCGCAGTGACTGGCACAGCGACGTGCTCGCACGCTTCAGCGGTATACAGGACATCGCGCTCGATTCCCCCGTCGCCGACGAATCCGTCTCCCTGCTGACAACTCTGGAGCAACGTCGCCTCGATGTGGCGAAGCGGCTGGCCATGGAGTCCGACTTCCCGAGCCCACTCGACACCTGGACTACGGAGCGATGGCGTCAGGTGGTGGCCGAGGCCAAACAGCGGGCCGCCGACCGGCCCGACCCGGCGATCTACCGCGCGCTCAGATCCCTCGACCTTCTGAACCGAGTGGTCCTGGATGCACAGCTGAAGCAGGTCGGTGCCGACAATCTCGACGAGACCTACCGTGACGCCCTGAACCTGCGGCAGGCCGATCTCGATGAGGCGGCGAGCCTGTCTGCCGAATTCACCATGACATCGCAGGCTCGCTCCGACCTCGAGCGAGATGAATCGGTCCGCACCAGCCCGGCAGCGTCGCGAAGGCAGACCGACCCACAACTCGAATCGCTGCACGAGCAGGCCCGTTCTCGTCATGATCGATTGGCGCGGCAGTTGCACGAGGATCCGGCGGCGTTGACGCCGGGATCGCCAGGGGCACAACGTCTCAGCACGCTGCTGGATGAGGCGCGGACGCGGGTGACCGCGCGGCGCGGCGATGCACCATACACCGACCCAGCACAGGCCCTCGACGAGGTCACGCTAGATCATCTCAACACCTTCCGCGGCATCCGCGACTTGCTCGCCGCGATCGGGCGGGTCGGCGAACTGGACGCCCAGATCGGCCTCGTCGCCACCGTCGACGCCGCAGTCCGGGCGGCTGAGTCCCAGCGTGCGGCCGCGCAGGCCAACGCCGAAGATCTGGCCGCGCTGCAGAATGTCGAGCTCGGTGATCCAGCCGCGCCACAGCGCGAACGTGATGAGGTGGCCGAACTACTCGCGCGGCGTATCGGCGTGGACCCGACCGTGATGGGCGCCTGGGTGCAGTTCTTCGCGAAGCGGCAAGGACCGGCTTTTACCGAGGGCTGGCAGCATCTGGTCGAGCAATACGCCGAGCTGGTGCAACTCGTCTCATCGGTCAGTGCGGTCAGTCGTCTGAACGAGCAGGTCGCCGCACTCGAGGCGCTCGTCCAGCAATATCGCGGGGCGACCGCCCTGCGCGAGCAACTGCGTGCCGACCTCGGCGCGCAGGCCGATATCGCCGCTCTCGGAGTGCCCGATCCACTGGACCAGCGCTCGGCGAGCGATCCGAAAGCCGTGCAACTCCGCCGGGTTCGTGCGGAGATCAGCGGCCTCGACCGGCGACTGCGTGCCGTCGCCGATCAGCTGCTCACCCCGACGCCGCAACCACGTCAAGTCCACCCTTCGCGCCGTCCGCATGTCGACACCGCGCGCGCCCGGATGGCGACGGTGGTGGCCGAGCAAATGTCGAGCATCGTGGCAATGCTCGAAGCGGACACTCTGCTGAGCCCACTCGACTTCGATCCGGGAGTCGCGGGAACGGAGGCATTCCACTTTCTGAATCGAGAGCAACGGTGGGAACTGGTCGGGCAGATGCAGGGGCTCGTCGATCTCAGGCACGTGCCTGCCAGGTGGCGAGACAGAGATCAGCGAATGGCACACCCGGATGGCTTCAAACCCTCGGTATGGGAGACCTCCAAGCAAACCTTGGCGGCCCTGGCCGCCGCGCAAGCCTGGCGCGATATCGCGATGGCCGGCGTCGCGATGGCCGAGGAGCGCGCGCCAGAGCTGCCCGGACAGCCTCCGGTTCACCTACTCGAGTGTGCGTCGAACGAATTCGAACAGCTGATGTTGGCTATCGGCGATGTCGATGCCGCCGACGAGGTTCACGTCATCGTGGGCGGTGGCGTGGACTTGCGGTCGGTCACATCGGGTGTGGCACGGATGACCGAGGACATCGAGAACTCCGCGCGCACCACCCCGGGGCTGCGGGTCGCCACGGTGCTGTGGATCGGGCACACCGAACCCAACGAAGCCTCGTCGCGACTGACCTCCGACCTCCTCGGTCTGATCAAGAACCGCAGGTACTACGCCACGCAACCCGGTGGGCGGCCGGAACTTACGCGAATCCGTCTCGATTCGATCGGTAATCCCGCCCGCGACCGGGTCGTCCAGCTCACCCGAACCAGCCCCGAGCTGGCCCCGTCATTGGTCCAGGCACCCTTGATCACCGCTGCGCCGAGCAACGACGGCGTGACCGAATTCCGACACCCGGACGCCAAGACGTTGTCGTGGTACGACCCAGCGCTGGCAATCCTGTTGGAGGGCAGCACGGATTGCGCGCTGTGGGTACTTTCCCAGCTCTTCCTCGACGGCGTCCCGGTCACGATGCCCGCAGGACCGCTGTCGCCCACAGGCATGCACACGGAGGATCTCGCACGGTTGACCGGTGCCGCGTGGCAGCCCGACGGCGTCGCGCCCGATGCGGAACGCACCGCTCGTGACAAGGTCGCCGATCGGGTGTCCGATTCGGGCCCCGGAGCACAGGCCATCTTGGTCGTAGAACGCCCCGGCTTCGACGCCCACGCGACCCTGATACGCAACGACGAGGAGACCGGACAGATCACCGAAGGCGATCTCGTCGGCTACGACCCGAACAAGCAGCAGCTCGAGCCTCTGGACCGCGTCGCGCAGTGGAAGGAATATGTACGTGGCACAACAGGACTCGACGGCGAACAGGTGTACGCCATTTACTTCGGCAGCGACCGTCTGCCGATAGCGCCGCTCGACCCGAACCAACCTGTCCCTGGAACCGCCGGAAAAGACTATCCCGAAGGACCCATCGGTACCCCGGCACCCGAGCAGCACGAGTCTGTCGGCATCGAATCCGACCGACCGCATTCGCCCAGCGATCCAGCATCGACCACACCGCCGCAACCCACCCGATCGGTGTCGGAGGGCACGCCATCGGTCGACCCCGCTGGTGCAGTTGCACTGCTGGACCTCGTGCCGGATTCGACTCCGACGTTCCGACACGTGCTCGACGAGGTCGGCGACCCATGGACGGCCGAATACCTCACCGCCGAGATATTCGGCCGAGCGGCCACCACGCCGGTCGTCGACGCCGACACCGCCGGCACGCGTTTGGACGCGATCACCGAAACCGTGCTCGCCCAATATGGTCTGGGTTTCCATCGGCTCCGTCGTGCGCTGGTGACCGCTGCGGGCCCGAAGACACCAGCGGGGATGCGCGGCGGCCTCGTGGCACTGGCCGACGCGGAAACGTTGCAGCACGGCCTGAATCAGCTGACCGAGAAAACACGCGAAGTACTGACGCTGCGCTTCGGGATCGGCGAAGGGAGACCGGTCGCACAGGTAGTGCGGATTACGGGCTTGGAGCAACACGTAGTCAGCCAGTTGGAGCAGGAGGGTCTGCGGCGGCTGATCGAGACGATCTCCGAACGCGGTGCGGCGCCGCATGCCCAAGTGCCTGCAGCAGAGATCGTTTCGGCGTTGGCGCGCAGCAGCATCGTCGCCCGGATGCCACCGATTGTGCGGAACGCGCTGACCGACGACCCGTCGGCACTGGCGGACTGCCTCGATCAACTCACCCCGGCTCAGCGGCAAATCCTGAATCTGCGCTTCCGGCGGGGCCTGACCGTCAACGAATCTGCGCAAGCTCTGGAGCGAAGCGTCAGCGCGGTCAAAGTGTTGCAGCGCGATGCTGTGCGCCACCTGGCACGATTGCTCGAGGCAGAGGCAGGAAACGAACCGTTAGAAGTCGTTACCTACGCGCTGCAATACGAACAACCGCGCTTCGACGCGGCCCTGAGTCAGCTCGGTGAGTTGCAGGGCGCGGCCGTAGCGGCACGCCTGCTGTTGGGACAGCCGCTGAACGTCATCGCGCAGACGCTCGGTAAAGACCATAGAAACCACTACAGCAAGGGGATTCGACGCCTCGCCGACATACTGCTCGGTGATGCAGCGGGTCGCGCCGGCGCGGGCCCGGACCGGAGATTGGTCAACCGAACCCCGCCTGAGATCCTCGACGCAGCAGCGCGCACGCTCACCGACCCCGACCACAGGCGGATCATCAGACTGCGCTTCATCCACGGCCGGTCCGGGCAGGAAGTCGCCGAGACGCTCGGTATCGGCGGGCGTGCATTGGAGTTACGGGAATACCGTGCCGTGCAAAACGTGGCCGAACGGCTTCGCGCGAACCATGACCGAGCTCCGCGACCGTCGACGGCCGAACTGGTCGCGCCGGAATCGGCCCGTTGGGACGGCGCACCGCTCGACACGCCAGGCAGTTTTGTGGGAACGCGTGTGCCCGACGCCGGGCCATCGGCCCACCATTCACACCCGGGTAGTACGCCCGCCGAGCTGCCGCCGAATCGGCCTTCCACTCCAGCGGCTACCACAAACAGACAGCCACTGGCCGAGGACCGGACATATAGCGATCGGATCGTCGTGCCGTTGGCCACTGAGCACGGGCGGCGCTTCGAACGCCCCGATATACACGGCACACTGCGGCGCGGTCACCATCGGGGCGCGGCCATCGAACGACTGGTCATCACCGAGCACTCGGCAACCCCGCAACTGCGACAGCTGCTCGATGAGCATGTCGCGCAGGGACGTTCGGCGCAGGCCGTAGTCCTGATTCGGAGACGCTACGGGCACCAGATATTCCAGCAGATTCTCGAGCAGGTCGGCGAGCCATGGTCGGCCAGGAACATCTTCGACGAGGCATGCGCGCGTGCCGTCGACAATCTCGGTCGGATCGGTGATCGCGGCATCGAGGAGTGGGTTGCCCTCAATGCCCGGGATCTCATCATCCAGCATCGCCGGACCGCCGAATTCTGGGACCGGATCCGAGAATTCGTGCTCCGTGGCACCACAGCGGATGCGTCGGATCCGCAGTGGGCGGTACTGGGCAAGGCGACAACTCCAGAGGTGCGCCAACGGCTGGGCGCGCTCACGACCAGCCAGCAGCGGCTGCTCGGTCGATTCCTGCCGAACAGCACTGACGCGACCGCGTCCTCGACACCCCCCACCGACCCCGGCCTCGAGTCACCCGCACTGTGGAAAGCCGCCCGCGAGTTGGTCATCGCCGTCGCCGACGGGCACGGCGTGCACGCGCAGATCCCCAGCGTGCCGGTGTCGGGCGATCGAGCATCCACGAGCACAGCAGACGCCGAACTGGTAACGGCGCTGGCGGGCAGCCCCATTGTCGAACAACTGCCACCGATCGTTTCGTACGCGCTCAACAACAGCGAACGGACACTGCGGGACTGCCTCCGACAACTCCTGCCCGAACACCGGGAAGTCCTGCGCCATCGCTTTCAGCTCGAACTGTCACCCGCCCGGACAGCGGAAGCGTTGGGGCGCTCCGCAGACGCGATCGACACGATGGAACGTGCGATCTTCCTGCGTCTTGCCGGGATGTTGGAGCAGCGGCTGGGCAGCCAACCGCTGGCGGTGGTCAAAGACACCCGCGGCGTCACCATCGAGGTGTCCGACTACGTCCGGACCTGCCTCGACCAAACGCTGCACGTCACCTGGGCACTCGGCCACGACACCACTCTCCCCACCACAACCGTCAAGACCTGGAATGACCTCGAAAAGGGTCTCGACAACCGCTTCACCAGAGTCGACCCTCCAGCAACCACCACACCCGGCACCCACCCCCTCGCCCACATCCTCGACAAACTCGAAGACCCCACCAACGGTATCGACACCATCGTCTTCGTCATCGACGACGGTGGAACCGGCCACAGCTTCACCGCCACCTCCACCCCCGGCGGCCCCACCCTCTTCGATACCAACATCCCAGAACCACCCACCCCGGCAACCGAAAGCAAGCACAACGATCGACCGACACCCCGTGTCCGCACTCGCGAGATATGGGAAAAGCTTCACCTTGAAACACCCGTAGCCGTCTTCACCCGCGAATACCGAAGAACCTCCGAAGGCAACCTCGAAGCACTACCCCAACTAGACCCCGAAGGCCCCACTCGAGAAGAACGAGAACACGAGATCCTCGGCCCACCCGCCGAGGAGTCCAACCAACCGGAGAACCCGGACGAACCCGCGAAATCGTGGCTCCAATGGATCCGCGCCAGAATGCGACCCAAGCACAGAAACCTCACCCTGAGGTTCTGGGGCTCGGCCACTGCCGGCGCAGGCAGCGCCGGCTTGATATCGACCCTCCCGCTGATTTTCCTCGACATGGGTGCCTCGCTGCAGTCGATCGGCCTGACAGCAGCCGTGACCCAAGCAGCCACGGTGATTTCGCAATTCTTGGCCGGACCGCTTGCGGATCGGATCAACAACCGCCGCATGCTGCAATGGTTGTCGGCAACCAGCGCTGCGGTCATGGCCGGCGTCGGCAGCTGGGTCCTGTGGGATCTGCCGCACGCTCTGCCGGTCGCCATGGGCGCGGCTGTGGTTGGTGCGATCCTCGATGCTTTCGCTTCTGCAAGCGCCAATAACTACGGTAGAGATTTGGCTACCACGGCTGAAGAGAAGAAAGTCGCAAACAAACTCAGGATAGTGGAACGGTCGGTCGCCGGCGCATTCGGCAAGTCCGTTGTCCCGTTACTCGAACGGATCTCAACGGCATTCCCGTTCTTGACCAGCATTGTGACCTCGCTGGTGAATCTGATCGCGCTGTCCATGCTTCCGACGGCGATGCCGAAAGCAAAGTCGCGCGGCAAATTCTTAGATGGAGCCCGCGCTATGTGGCAGGACTCGTACCTGCGCGGCGTCCTCTTGCTGTCCATTCCTGCGTTGTTCTCCACTCAGACAGCCGCGTTCCAGTTGGCCCAGTTACTCCACGGGGGAGGTTTTTCAGCGACAGCCGTGCTACTCCTCTCCGTCGGGATAGTCAGCGGATCACTGTTAACGCACAAGTTGGTGCCGAAAGAATTGATCGAGCGCGCCAACACTAAATGGACCTACCCGACCCAGCTGGCAGCATATGCGGGCCTTGTGGCCGCATACGCGACCACAACAAACCCGTTGATCCTTTGGTTGATCTCGGCTCTCACCGGCGCAACCGGTTACCTCAACAACGTCCCGTTCGCCACATACCTGCAAGCCAAAGTTCCTGAAAATGCCCAGGGTGGCGCGTGGTCGACCCTCCTGAGTTTCGGCGCTGC
Organism: Nocardia sp. NPDC051463; assembly: GCF_040681975.1. Classification (NCBI taxonomy): domain Bacteria; kingdom Bacillati; phylum Actinomycetota; class Actinomycetes; order Mycobacteriales; family Nocardiaceae; genus Nocardia; species Nocardia sp. NPDC051463. Next base: position 31,181 of record NZ_JBFBAB010000035.1, on the reverse strand, counting down.
AGGCGGAATCCTCGGCGGCATATTCGGCCCCTACCTGTTGACGGCTGCCGGCAGTTATTGGGGAGGCTTGATCAACGGCGGAATATTCGGTGCAACAGCCCTCGTGTACACAGCACTCGGATTCTTCACCCGCAAAGGCGCAAGTGCACTGCCGCCGGTCGGCGATGGTTCAACCGAACACCCTGAGTCCGGCACATCCCTCCCCGCCGCCGTCAGAGAATGCGCGATCCAACTCTCCCGCACATTCCACGCCCTCAACCACAACAGCTCCGCGCGCAAACCCGACGACACCGATCCCGCGTGGCAATCCGACAAAAACTACAAACCCACCGAAGCCATTCTCGGCACTAAACTCCGACAGCACAAAATCAAGGGCGACGGCGCTATCGATGACATCGTCGAAACCGTCCGCACCCGACGAAACGGCATCGACACCGCCGCGATCGTCGTCCAAAAAGGCAACAAGGCACACGGCTTCATCATCGTCAACGTGAAAAACGAGAACGGCGGCGAAGACACCGTCCTCGTCTTCGACACCCTCATCGACGGCGACAGCCCCCGCGTACGGAACTACGACGGCGTCGAAATCGAGGAGAACGGCGAGAAGAAGGTCGAATACAAATGGGAACCCGCATACCAGGACATCGACAAAGCCTTCGTCGCCTACTTCACGACCAAAGAGGGCACCCTCACCCCGAAGACCCGAAGACTCCTCGCACGCTTACTCCGCATCCGACACCCCCACAAATTCGAAGGCCCACCCCCCGAAGACTCCCCCACACCCGCCCCCCACGAACCCACCCTGCCGACGTCCGATAACGAGCCCGAACCGACTCTCTCGCAGCGGGTTCCGACCGAACCGGTTCGAGCACACGACGACACATCCGCGGACCTCGATGCAGGCCGTCCCGCCGACGGCGAACCAGACCGCAGGCCACCGACTGACTCGAATGTAGCTGCGCTGCAAGAGGAGTCGACCGACACGACACCTCCGGTCCAGGATCGCGGCAGTGACCGTGCTCCGGAAGCGAAGGGGGCATCGACCGAGCAGGAAGTGCGCAACCCACTCGGCGCACCAGGTCCTGAACCCCGCAACCCCGAGGCTCTCGATAATCGAGCCCCGCAGTGGAATGGGCTCTCCCCTTGGGCGCAGCGACGAGCGCCCGGTCAGGAAGCAGCCCACAACCCGGGCCCCACCGGCAAAGGTCGGGATCGAGGCGAGACGCCCGACGGGTCAGACGCCGACCGCGGTGGTGCAACGCAGGCCAAACCGACGCCATGGAACCGCAAGTCGGCTGCCATGGAGCCGACTCCCATCGAGACACCCAAAATGCCCGCCACGCCTACGAGCCCGCGGGCGGCCGCAGGTCCAGAGGAGTCGGGTCATGCTGAGCGAACGCCGAAGCCAGCTGACCGGGGGGCCGATCACGAGCCGAGTAACGCCGCACGCACCGGCACCGGGCCGGACGCATTCGGCTCGGGTGGCAAGCGGACCAGCCCGGCCGGGGAAGGCAAGTCACCGCAGGTGACGGCCACGCCGACCGATGACGGCGGAAATAGACCGCCGGCCGCCCCTGAACACCGGACCGAATCCGAACCCACGGTGGAGTACCGTGCCGGCCACGAGGCGGACAGCGCGCGGCGGACCGACGAACTGATCGACCAGCTGTCGGCAGGCATGTCACCGGAGACAGTGGCCGCGGCCAAGCTGCTCGCGCGGCGGTTGGTCGGCCTCACCTTCGGGCTCGGCACAGTCCAGCAGGGGCAGCTGACGGTGCGAGCGAATGATGGGCCGCTGGGCCTGGCACTCGAGCTCGAGCTCTCGGACGGCGCCGAGCGGCTGGCGTCGTCCTACGTGCAGTCTCCCGACGAATGGGAGATCGACGTGGCGCGCCTCGCGCCTCGAGACGGCGAGCCGCGATTGCTGGTGGACGAAACGCTGGGACGCAGGCTGGATGGCGACCAGCCGTCGAAGTTCGGGTTGATGCTGGAAGAGCTTGTCGCACAACTCGACTCGGACAGGGATGGCTGGTTGCAGCTCGGTATTTCGCCGGGCTCGGACAGCGCGCACGAGTTGTCGGCGCTACTGGGCCGTCGTGGCGGAGCGACCGCCACGCTGACGATGGAGATACCCGACAGCGGTGGGTTCGCCGATGTGTCGCCGCAGATCTCGCTGGCGATCGATCCGGCGCAGGAGTTGGACACCGTGATCACCGGTGTCCAGGGGGTAGTTAGCGAGCTGGCGGCCGGATGGCCTTCGGACCGAGTCGATGTCGCGCGGGAGGCGACCGAAAAGGGACTCCGGACCGCGGCCGCTCGACATGACGACCCGGACGCGGTCTACGGATTCGAGATCGAGGCCCGTACGGAGGCGGGTGTCCGATCCATCGAGTTCGCCGTCATCGACCCGAGGACCGGGTTGTCGACCGTGCGGGGTGTCGTCTCCGACACGGCACTCGAGCCGGGTGCGGACCGCGACGGCGATCTGACCCAAGCCGCCGATACGGCGGTCGTCGACCGCGGTGGGTCGGTTCGACCGGGCGGACCGACCCGCGCGCCGGATCAGGTCGATCCTCAGAAGGTCCTCGCCGATATCGCCGCGGCCCTCGGTGAGTCGGTCCCGACGCCACACACCGGCGACAAGCCGACGACTACACCGGCTACCAGCGACGTGCTCGCCGAGATCGGCGAGTTGATCGGCCCGGATCAGCCGGTTTCCCCACAGGAACTGATGGAAATCCTCGCAGCGGGGTCATCAAGGGAGGAGCTTTCGGAGCAAGCCAGACGCAGAGGCTGGCGCGATACCGTCGTTCCCGCGCTGCGCGAGGCGATCATCTCCGGCCGGTTGGCCACCCGCCGGCAACTGCCCGCGGCCGAAGAACTCGCGCACCACCTGGGCATGGCATCGGCAACCTCCCTGCGCAAGGGCTACCAGCAATTGAGCGGTGAGGGGTACCTCGCGAGCGACGAGGTCGGCTTCACTGTGGCGGGTCGAGAACAGTGGACCGAGGCCACACACCCCGATGATGCTCTGAACACGGTGCACGACAACGACTCCGCCCCTCGGGCGGCGCGCGATCCCGAGGACAAGACGCGCACCGGGCGATTCTCGAGCGGGCCTGTATTCGCGGGGCTCCATGAGAGCGCCGTGGCCTTCTACCAGGCACCTCACGGCGACGATGTGCAAGTCAGCGCCACTTCCCAAGCTAAGACGCGCGCCGGGGGTGAGCGGTCTCTGAGTGCGCGCCGGGCACCCGAGACTGCGGAGAACGAAGCGAAGGACGTCGATGCCGAAGCATCGCACCCGGCCAAGAAATCCGGCCAGGGCAAGGGCGCGATGCCTCAGGACCAAGTCGAGATCGAGGAGGCGTTGGACCTCCCCCGGGGCAGAGGAGCGCAGCTGTCGGACGCAGCGATCATGCCCGCGTCCGAGCTGAAGAGGCAGAAATCCGGTAGACCGAACCCGTGGGTGCTCACCGACCTCGGCTCGATGGACTCCGCACACCCGGAGAAGCCGAATCGACCGGAGGACGCGGCGAGGGCGGAGGTGGCCAGGCGACTCCGGGTGGCCCCCGACCTCCTCGCCTCGCCGTGGGCGCTGGTCAACGCGATCGAGGATATCCAGCGCGAGTTGCGCACCCCGGAGGGGCGGCGCTGGAGTCTGACGGCGACCCGAGACCACCTCGACCGGATTCCGGATTTGGTCGGCCGTCTATTGACGTTGAACGTCGAATGGGCGGCGTCGCGGGCGCGCCGGGAGTACAGGGCGACTGAGTTCCAGGAGATCAGCGACCGCCTGAGCACCGAAACGGCCGAGCTGCTCGGGCTGCCGAAGTTGACCTTGCGGACGCCGGCGCCGGTGCACAACGATCTGCTGTTCGAGTTCCGGCAGCTAGCAGAGTTGATGGGCTCGGAGGTCCGAAGTTTGGTGGAGGCCGTCTCGCGATTGCTGGAACTGGAGTTCACGGCCGATTCGGTGGCCATGCACCTGGGTCGACCGATTCATCGCCGATCGGTCGACCCCGGCGTGGTGGAACTGCCGACGCTCACTGACGAGGACCTAGCGGAGCGAGCACTGGACAAGGCCGACCCCGAAGCGACTATCGCGTGGATGTCGCGCCCCAACGAACTGAACGAGTACGACAGCCCACGGTTAGCCGTCGCCGAGTGGTGGCGATACGAGTTGAGTCCGGAGGAGCAGCGGGCGCTGATCACTGTGTATCCGCTAGAGCTGGGTTCTCAGGATTCCGCTATTCCGGCGGCGGCCGTGAACGATGCGAACGAACGATCCTTGAAACTGGTTTTGCAGACCCTGGGTTCGCTGGCGCCGGAGGAACTCACCCCTGCGGAGCGTGTGCGGTTGCGGTACGCCAACCGCCTGTGGGAGGGCTTGCTCGAGGCCGACCGCATTGCCCAGGCCACGAATGGTGCGTTCGAGGTGCTGCTGACGAGGTTCGACCCCACAACCTTGGTGAGTCGAGTCGAGCTCAGATTGGCCGAGCCCGATGGGCAGAGCCGGTGGTTGTGGCATGTGCGGGTCGGGCCCGAGGACGCGTCGTGGCCCGCGCGGCTTTTCGAACCCGGTGTGGACGTCGATGCCATGGCGGCGCAACCCGGGCGGCGCGGCGGCCTTCCCCCGTTCGAGTTGTCGGTAGGGCCGCGTGACGTGGATGGGGTCGGACTGACCCCGGCCGAGGCGACCGAAGCCGCGACGGTAGCGAGCGACGAGGTGGTCGACTGGTTGCGCAGAAGGGCATGGTGCAGCGACGAACAAGTCCAGAGAGTGCGGGCGGGCATCGTCGAGTTGGTAGAGCACGCGCTCGCCAACGGCCGGGGCGAGGTTCGGGTCGCGGTCGATGCCACCGGAACGACGGTCGGTCAGCGCAGGCTCCGTGTCGAAGTCATCGATCAGAACCCGCAAGCACCTGCGTTGAACGACTTCACGGCGGTACGAAAAGCAGACCACGCCGATGTCCTGCAATTCGAAGGGGGCAAAGGCATCTGGCTCGAATTCGAAGAATCTATGATCCACCGCCTCCTTCCCCCCAAGATGGTCGGCGTCGAACTCCTCGGAGAACGGAAGGTTCGACTGGAGGGGTTCGACGACGCAGGTTTCGCCTGCGGTCGCCAGGCGGTACTAGACCTCGGATTCCCCCTGTCCTCCGCGCCTGGGTTCGAGGCAGATGTCCGTCCTCCCTACGGTGAGCCACTGCCGTCGCCACATGGTGCGTGCGTCGCCATCACCGGAGATTATCCGGTAGTGCCCAATTACGCTGCGGCCGTTGCCGGCCATACCAACGATTTCCTGGCGATGGGCGTCAACATAGCAATGAACGAGCCGCTTCCGACAAGGCCGGGCAGCGAGGCGGTCCCGAGACGCTTCATGACCGCCGAGGAATGGGCCGCGGTGCAGGAAGCAGGCAACCAGGCCCGTGCCCGCGACGGGGTGTACGTGGAAAGGCTGCTTCAGGTCGCCAAAGACAGCGTCCACGAAGTCCTCAGTGCGTTCATCCCGCAACAGCTTCCAGAAACTCGAATCAACATCACGTTCGACTGGGCGGCCGGTACCTTCCGCGCTCACCTGGACACCGAGGGCCTCGACCTCATCGAAGCATTGCCCGACGTCGTGTCCGGCGCTTTTCGTGTACGCGAGGTCGTGCTCGCCGTGGCCTGGGTGCCACGTGAAGACGACGGACAGGCAAGGTCAGTTGATTCCCGGCCTGGTATCCCATCATCCGACCCAACGCCGCTCGCGACCGCGCCAGGCACCGCTGCCGAACCCGGCCCCACCAACGCCACAGCCGAAGAGCGCACTCCCGCGCAGCCAACTACTCCACGGCCCACTGCGGGAACACCTATCGCCGAACCCGGAGCTCACCAAGCGCACCCGCGCGCGCAAGCGCTGCACTGGGATCCGCGATTCGCGGAGCTGTTGCGTGGCGCGGACGACGCCTGGCCTCCGATGCGAGATGAGCACAACGCGGCAGTGGCCCCGCTGCGTATCGGCCGAGGCCTGCCACCCCAGATGCTCGCACACCGTTTCCCACCAGGTGACGGGCAGGAACTCCCACAGGGCCCTGCGGCGCACCCCACACCGTCGCCAGCCGCAGATCGGCATAATTCCGGTGTCACACCATCTGGAAACATAAGATCACTGCTGCGCCTGCCCAATGTCGGTGTACGACTTGTCTCCGAGTTCCTCAACGAAATCGGCTTCGCGATCCTGAACTCGGCGATGACCATCTGGATGGTAGACAAGGCCGGGCCGGGTCTGGCGGGCACCATTGCGGCGCTCACCCCAGTGCCAATCATTCTCGGCGCACCGATCGCGGGATATTTGACCGACTACTTCTCCCCCAAGAAGTTGATGAAAGGCAGCGCAATCGTGGGGACGGCAACAGCAGCCATCGCGACTGTCGCCCTTGCGACGGGAACTTCATACGCCGTCCCCATACTCGTCGTGACCACGTTGGTGGAAGCGGGCGTTTCCGTCCTCTACGGAAACGCTTCCGGCAAGGTGATCGCCTCGATGGCCGCCGATGCGCCAAGAGGACTGACTCGCTTCAATAACCTCAAACAGAACTCCACCCGAGTTATCGGGGGACTAGGGCCCATTCTGCTGTCGGCCGGAGCTGCGTTTCCCCCCCTCGTCAATCTCGTCACGAACGTCGTGAACGTCGCTTCAATGTCGGGAGTACCCGATCTTCCGACCGAACAGAGGGAGGGAAGTATTTGGAAAGAAATGCGCACTTCGGTCACCGCCGGCGTGCGTACGGTCTACGGCCATCCCCTGTTGCGAATTATCAACAACGGCCTGAGTCTCAACAATTTCTATCTGGGAATGCAGTCGATCCCGTTCGCTTCACTGCTCCTCGACTCCGGCATGACGCATACGCAGATCGGACTGGTATCGACGCTCGTCCCAGCCGGGGCCGTTCTAGGGAACCTCATATCCGACAAGGTGTTGGCAAAAGTCCGGATCAAACGGCTCCTCGACACCAGAATGGCCGGCCTGACCGGGGCCGCCTTCGTGCAGGCAATGGCAATCACCAGCGACCCCTGGATAACCGCAGCGGCACTAGGCGTCAGCTGGACAATCCTCGGCTCGGCTGGCATACCTATCACCACCTACGCGCGCGAGAAGACCCCGAAGGCAGTACGCGGACGAGCGGCAGCCGTGCGCCTCCAGACGTCCATGGCCGGGTTCGGACTGGGCACCCTGGTCGGCGGCGGCGCAGTCTCGCTATTGGGAAACCAGCCCGGCAGCGTAGCTATCGCTGCGGGCGTCGGCGCCATCACCGCCTGGTCCGTCCTCCGGCGAGTCTTCAGACCCGAGAAAGCCCGGAAGCTGTTGAACTCCATCAACCAAACAGCCGAAGCATTATGGGCGCTCGGCCTCAACGAAGGAATCAAATCCGAACGACGACTAAAGAATTGGACTGACCTCAGAGACGCCATCGCCACCCACCTCGTCGAAACCCACCTCGACCCCGACACCGACGACCCCCTCGCCCACATCCTCGACATCGTCGAGGATCCCGACAACGACGTCGACACTGTCGTCGTCTTCGTCGACTACGGCGAGGGCAAGAACCTGCACCCGTACACCATCACCAACGTCGGCGGCTACGCCGTCATCTTCGATACCAACATCCCCGACCCCGAAATCACCGACGCTGACGATCCCGACCGCATCCCCCGCGTCCGCACCCGCGAGGAGTGGCAACAGTCCCACCCCCGCAACATCAAAAAAGCCTACATCGCCGAACTCACCACCGACGGCGACAACCTCACCAGCCTCCACCCCACCCGTCCCGACCAACCGACCCCACCAGACCCCGGTGTTGTCAAGAACTGCGCGATCCACCTCACCCGCATATTCCGAGCACTCGGCGGCAACCCCGACGCACCCGAACCCGACGACACCGACCCTCGATGGAAAGCCGAGGACAACTGGAAAACCGTCGAAACCGCCCTCGGCGCCCAACTCCGACCGATCCAAACCGGCGACAACGACCTCGCCGAGGCCATCGAAATTGTCCGCACCCGACGAAACGGCATCGACACCGCCGTCATCATCGACGAGGCCGACGCCAACTCACACGGCTACCTCATCACCAACGCCGAAGGCCAAATCCTCGTCTTCGACATCCTCGCCAACACCCCACGTACCACCAAAACCGCCCACGGAATCACCCTCAACCACATCAACTCCGCCATCGACAACCCCGACATCAACACCCCACGAGTACGCAACTACGACGGCGACGAACACGGCCAGAACAAGTGGCAACCCGCCAACCACAACCCCACAAGAAGATTCGCCGCCTACTTCAAGAACGACAACGGCATACCAACCCCGCTCCCCCAACCACAACGCGCCCGCGCACACACCCAACACCCACACAACATCCAAGGCGCACCCACCGAGAACCCCCCAACACCCGACCACGAACCCACCCAGCCGACATCCGACAACGAACCGATTCGAGCAGCGGAACCGGTCGGCCCGAAAGGCGTTTCGGATCAGGTAGTTCCGCAGGAAACGCCGACTGCTGGCGCGACGCGGTCATTCGAGGTCGAAACGACTCCTGCTGCGGCTGGCGAGACGCCGACGCGGCCCGAGGCCGAGCGCCCGGATGCCGGGCAGGCCGAAGCCGCGCTGCTGGGCCGTCCCGGCTTCGGATACGTGGCCTCGGTGCCGAGGGCCGCGCCCGATGAGCTCAGCGGCCGCGCCTGGAGCGAGAGCCCACAGCGGCACGCCTGGGAGCGCAGCTGGCTGGGCGAGCACGGTCCTCGCCTCTCGGTCCTCGGCGCGCTCACCGCGGCCGCGTTGGAAGCGGAAGCGCTGCTGGGCCTTTCCAATACGTCGCCGGGCCCAGTGCTGATCGAACAGGACAGGCTCCGGTTGCCTGGTGAGAGGATCCCGATCTGGAAGTTCCGGACTCTGCCGGTGGGGGCGCCGGAGCAGCCGGGCGGCAGCGACACCACGAGCCGGGCCAGCGTAATCGGCCGAGCCGCCCGCGCTCTATCCCTCGATGAGCTTCCGCAGTACTACTACACCGCGCTGGTGGCAACAAGACCCTTGCTCGACCTCGACCGCGACCTGATGAGGCCGCCGGTGCTCACCGACGCCGAGCGGGAGTACTGGAACTCGATAGCCCGAGACGGGGTGTTCGGTCTGCACTACCCGGGCTCCCGGTCGCAGGAGGCTCAGAAACTGGAGTATCTGCGTGCGCGATACGAAGCCGACGTCGTCCTCGACGATATCGGTTGTCGACGGGGTTACGAGTACATAATGAACGACGTCGTCGGGCCTTACCTACAGCGCACAGCCCTCGAACTGCGTGATCGTGACGACGCCGGTCAGTCGTCTGCGGAGGATCGGGTAGGTCGATGGTTCGCGTCGATTGTGGCGGACATGATGGCCGCGCCGCCCGATGCCGCCCCGATGCTGCTCCACCGAGCGCTGGAGGCGCAGGCACGTCTCGACGTCGATACGCTGTCCGCGGAAGACCGGGTGGTCCAGCAATTCGTCTCGCGTGTAAGCGAATTGTTGGGCGGGCATTATGATTTCGGCACCTATCTGCACCATCGGCAGCTTTCGGAGGGACCGGCGTTCGTCGAGGACGTCCGGGCCGCCGTCGCCCAGCGCCACCCCGACGGCGCGGCAGCGCAGGTACCGTTTCTGAGAACGCTGCTCGAACTTGCCGCATGACGATCCAATTCGAACGCTCGCCACTCGGTTCTGGGCCGCGAACGAACAGCGCACGGAGTTCATGCACCGCCCCGCAGATATCCTCCGGCTGATCGAAGGTTGTAGACGAGCATCAGCACGTGGCCACGGTGCTCGACGACGACTGCTTCGCCATAACGTGGGAACTCCGGCAACAGAACATTCATCAGGCACGATCTCACCACCGGCTCCGTCGGGGCCCGCAAGGCCACGACGGACGTGAAGGCCACCTGAGCCGGGCTCAAGCGGTATCGCGCAGCGGCTCCACCTGTCCGTCGACTGTCAGGAGGGCGAGTGTCGGTTTCGGTGTCCAGTAGATCCGACCGTTTTCGAACTCCTGATAGGTCCCGGTGTCGAAAGGGATTTCGTCGGATGTCGGCCAGCCGAGCGGCCCGTTCTCGAATCCGCTTCGGTTCCATCGCTCACGGATTTCGCCGTGCACCAGGTACACCGGCTGACCGTTGCGTCGGTAGAGCGCCCCATTCTGAAAGCCCTGCACCTCGCCCCATACTTCGCCCTCCGGGTCGCGCAGCACGGTGTGATCGGTGATCGGATAGCCCAAAAGCCCCGCTTCCCAACCTGTTTCCGCGTATTTTCCGAACAACGACTCCGGGATCGGATGCGCACCGGTGGACGGATGCCAATAGATATACCCGTGCAGAAACTGCACGAATCGGCCCACACCGTCGGCTGTCTTCATTTCGCCCTCTGGACCCACTCGTGGGCCCAGCCAGGGCGATTCGGCCGCCTTCGCCCCGATTGCTCCGGCGATCGGTACACCACCGGCGAATTCTCGGACGTGACTCTCGAAGACACCCCAAGGAAAGTTCCAGCCGACGTCGGTATGCGTGCCGATCCCGAGGCACTCTGTCACATATTTATGGTCGGAGATGCCGTCCCTGCGCGTGTACGGCGGGGCGATGACGTCGGGGGCGAAACCATACTTCTTCGCGTCCTGAACGGCCAGCCAAGCGGCTATCCGAAGATCCTCTTCGATGGACAACCAGTCGTCGGTCGACCAGGATGCCCGGCTGCCGGCGAAACAGAGATTGATCGTCTGGCTGTTGGCGTCCAACACCGACCACGACGCGTAATCGGTATCGACGACGTCGCAAACGATTCCATCTTTGAGCGTGTAGTGATACGAGACGCCATTGGCCGGGTTGTTGAGATACGCCGCCAGCGATTCGGCCGTGCCGTTGCCTTCCTGGGTGTGCAACAGGAAGTTGGTGATGCGCGCTCCCCACCGCTGCGAGCGGGAGTTCCCCATCCTGTCGAGTTCGGTGTATTCCGGGGCGTTCACGGTGGGTTCTCCTTGCGTCGCGGCGCGAACGATGGACCACTGCCCGAAGTCGGCAGCCAAGATGTCGTTGACATCGACCGAAGCCCCATCGATCACCGGGCCCGGATTGGACGGGGTGTCGATGACGCGCTGATACAGCACAGCCTCGGGGGTATCGAGCCGGTCGCCGGACCATGCGCGCGTCTGCCAGGCCCAGTGCCGGTCCTCGGTAGTCCGACCGATCACGCCGTCTTCGATCGCCCAGGCGCACACCTTCGACGAACCGTAGACGCCGGTCCATTCCTGCCCGATCGCGTCGTTGACACCCCGGAAAAAGTCGACTGCCCGGTGGTTCCATTCGTCCAGCCCGATGTCCTCGTCCACCGCGAAGAAGATCGGGCACCCATCGGGCCCGCCGGCATCGGAATGAATTTCCCTGGCCTGAATGCCCATCCGATATCCGCCGTCGTAGCCTGTGGTCCAGTCCGACGGCGCCTGGGCATTGCCGACCTTGCCGTACTGCCATATCGAAACAATGTCGAGGCCAGCGGCTTTCAGGCGTTCGGCATACTCCTTGGTCACCGGCTTGGCGCCGAAACCGGCTCCAGGTCTGCTCGGTGCTACATACACCAGGACAGCACTATGACCCGCGGCCTTGATGGCTTGGGGGTCGATCAAACGTGCGGCGAAATCAACTGCCGTCGACATGTGGGAACCTCCCTTGGTAGCGGACGCTGGATCCACGGCTTCGGCCGGCAGCGGCAACGGGTAGAGCCGGTCCGAGACCGGGTGCTGCCCATGAGCGTCGACGCCACTCGAGGTGCAAGTGCGGGGCGACGTCGCCGTTGGCTGTGTAGTCGGGGTCGATCCGGACGATGCGCTGTCGGACCGCCACCCGTTCGCCTACCGCGACCGCGCGAATCACGTGTCCGTACAGGCTCGCGCCGCCCGGCCGACCGAGATCGACACCCCCGTGGAAATCGTCGCCACGAGAACCGAATCGGGAGGTGACGATCCGGCCACGGGGCAAGGGCCGGTACCTGGTCATGTCGGGCCCGCAAGGGTTCCGGTGGACAGATGCCTCGATCACGATGCCCTCCAGGAAGACACAGCCGACCGGCTATAGCGAACCGGTTGCCCTACCGAGTAGAGCAGGGTTGCTGACGCGGGTCCTCATCCGAACAGATGAGAGCGCGAGCCCTGCCGATGGCATTCGGGAGGGTAGAATCGATGATCGGACGACTCGTGTGACGTGCCTCCCGAACATCTCTTCTCAGCACCGACGTTCAACTCTGGATGGTTTCCGTTTCTCTTGTGCCGCAGGTCATTTCATATGGCGATGACAATCGAGAGGTTTTCCGCGATCGTTGCGCGAATCAACCGCGCTGCGCTGCATCCCCGTGACTGGTCGCAGGCGGTGCACGATATCGTCACGGCGCTGGGCGCGAAGCACGGCGGCTTGGTCGTGTCCGGCTCGAGTAGCCGTCGGATGACCGCGTGTTCACTCGGGGCCGACGATCTGCGCCGCAGCTACAACGCCCGATTCTGGCGTATCGATCCGATCGCCCGTGCGCTCGAACACCAACCCGCCGGTGTCATCACGACGTGCGAAGAACTGCTGGGGCCGGATTACCTACGCCGGCATCCATTCTTCCGCGACTGGATGGTGCCGCACCGGCTCGGCAACGGGATGCTCGCGCTTGTCACCGGTGGCGCCAGGACAGTGTGGATCGGCGTATATCCCGATCCAGGCCACGATCTCGACCGAGCACTGGCGACATCGACGATGCGCCTCTTGCTCCCCCATCTGCGGCACGCACTGAACGTCCAGTCCTGTTTGGCAGAGGTGGAGACCGAGCGTGACCAAGCCATCGCCGTGCTCGCGGTGCATCGGCACGGGCTGGTGATCGTGTCGAGTTGCGGGGTGATCAGCTACGCGAACCCGGCGGCGTTGTCGATTCTGGAATCGCGAGACGGTCTCGGTATGGGACGCCGCGGCCACCTCGAATCATCGGACACCCGATCCGCGGTCGGACTGCGCGCCATGATCAATGCGGCACTGCGCGAGTACGGGCCGCGCGTCGGTGGGCGTGCCCTGATTCCTCGACATAGCGGCGGTAGCTCGTACGCACTGCTGGTGGTTCCGCTGGATCCGCAGGCCGCAGGCCGCGACGAGCACGCATCGGCGGCGCTCGTCGTCATCGTCGACCCGGATCAGGAAACATCGGGAGGGCCGACGGCGCTGCGGCAACTGTATGGGTTGACCGCGGCCGAGGCGCGCGTCGCGGCGGCGGCACTGCGCGGCGAAGGGCTCCGGGCAATCGCGGAAGAACTTGCGGTCTCGGTGAACACCGCGCGCACACATCTGCAACGCGCCTTCGAAAAGACCGGAACGCATCGGCAAGCCGAACTGGTTCGGATGCTGACAACGGTGCTGTCCGGAACCGGCCAGTTCGAGGGAACCGCGGATCACAGTAGCGGCTACACAAACCCGGACCCTCCCCCGCAACCCGAATCCGACGGGGCCTGAAACAGCTCGCCGTTTCGTTGACACCTCCGGCCGACTTCCGCGACGGGGCCGGAGATCTCGTCGCCAGGCGCGAATGTGTACCGCGCAGATGCGCACCGTCACACCGCACGCACTGAAACCTCGCACCTATAGCAGGCTTTGGGCGGCCAGGCGGGCGAGGCAGTCGTCGACGACATCGGCGGCAGCGTCGGGCCCTGTCCCCGCGGCCCATAATTCGGTGGCCAGGCGTACGGCGGTATTGGCCATGGCGGCAGTGAGGGCGACGTCGAGGTCGTCGGCGCGGCGGCCGGTGCGGGCGGCAAGGATGGGGATGAGCTGGGTTTCGCAGTCGTGCTGGACACGCAGCCAGGTCGCGCGCAGAGCGGGAAGTTGGGTGGCGGCGCGCACCAGCGGACGCAGGCTGGTCTCCGCGATACCCGCCGCCGCCAGCGTGCCCGCGGTGGCGGCGCGGTAAGAGCGGCTCAGCGCCTCGCGCAACGGCACCTCGGGCGGGCAAGCGGAGAGTTCGTCCGCCCAGGCTTGGGTTCCGATGGCCAGCAGCGGCGCGACGACATCTTCCTTGCCGGCGAAGTAGCGGTAAAAAGTGCGCAGCCCCATCCCGGTGGCAGCGGCAATATCGTCGACAGTCGTCGCGGTGTAACCATTTTCGATGAAGAGGTGCGCCGCCACCACCGCCACTTCGCGGCGCGTGGCCGCGCGGCGGGTCGCACTGAGTGCCGGACGCCCCGGTCCGGGCGCGCCACGGTTTCGCTCACTGGTCACGGGTGCACTGTACCGAGCCCCCAACCATTTGATGGCGCGCTGTGCCATTTTTGGCATATTGTGTCAGAAACATCTCGCTACCCTGGAAGAGAGCCCATGAAACGTCTCGAACAGCGCCGCATTCTGGTCACCGGTGCCGGATCCGGCATCGGTCAGGCCACCGTCCTCCGTCTGCTGTTCGAAGGTGCTGTCGTCGTCGGCGCCGACGTCAACGTCGAGGGACTGGAGCTGACCCGCAAGCAAGCCGTCGACGCGGGCACCGATACCCGGCTGACTACCCTCGCGATGAATATCGGCCGCGAGACCGATGTGATCGCGGGAGTCGAGAGCGCCGTCGAATCCCTCGGCGGGCTGGACGCACTGGTCAACGCGGCGGGCATCTTGCGCGCGGCACACACTCACGAGACGTCACTGGACCTGTGGAACCAGATCATCAACGTCAACCTCACCGGCACCTTCCTGGTGATCCGAGAGGCGCTGCCCGCACTGCTCGCCAACCCGCGCAGCACCATCGTCAACTTCAGCTCCACCTCGGCCACCTTCGCGCACCCTTACATGGCGGCGTATTCCGCGAGCAAAGGCGGCATCCAGACCCTGACCCACGTGCTGGCACTGGAATACGGCAAGCAGGGTTTGCGTGCGGTGAGCGTCGCACCGGGCGGCATCAAGTCGGGCATCACCGACTCCACCCCCGGCTATCTCCCCCAGGACTCCGACTGGTCGCTGTTCGGTCGCCTGATCGCCGTTCTGCCGCAAGATAATCCGGAAGAGCTGGCAGGCCCGGAGAACGTGGCCGGTGTCATCGCCATGCTCGTCTCCGACGACGGCCGCTTCATCAGTGGCACCGAGATCCGGATCGACGGAGCGGCCCACACGTAGTTGCCGGTTCCGCCCGACTTCGCTTCGCCTGCGCGACCGCAGTCGGCCCAAGGCCGGCGAAAGACTCGCGTAGTCGGGTCCACGTTCGTGAACCACGCGCGTGCGGCACTGTGCGCGGCATCCGGGTGGCGACAGGACGTTGCGGTGTCGGGCAATGGATCCGTTCCCGCAGTGACGTTTTCAGCGCGTCCTGTGCTGCGTGGCAGTCGGGCCCAGCTGCCTTGGGGCGGGTCCCGGGCCATCTTCCTGCACACGACCGACGGGCAAGCCACGGCGGCGCCCTACACACGATTCTCAACTGGCTCGACCCGGCCGAGCACACCGTGATCGACATCGCAGCCACATCCTGACCGTGCTGAATTCGCCAGTGCGCCTAGTGATTCGGCACCAATGTCCAAGCACCCCCGCCTGTCAGTTCGAGACGAACGGTGTGATGCTGGTCGACCGTGGTGCGATGCGCGGTGCTGATCAGGATGAGGTCGGGCAGTTCGGTACAAATCAGGGTGTAGAGGGCGAATTCCAGACCTTCGTCCACGGCGGAGGTCACTTCGTCGAGGAACGCGGCCTCGGGTCGAATCAGCAGCAACCGCGCGAATGCCAGGCGCTGCTGCTCACCCGGCGACAGGATGTCCGCCCAGTCCGCCTCCTCGTCCAACCGGGTAGCCAGTTGGCCGAGCTGCACCTTGGTGAGCGCGTCACGCAGCGTCGCATCCGTCGCGCTTCCAGGTGCCGACGGGTAGGTGACAGCCGCGCGCAGATCGCCGAGCGGAAGGTAGGGCAGTTGCGAAATGAACAGTGTGCGGGTGGAATCCGGCCTGCCGACGACACCACGGGTGTAGGGCCACATCTCGGCGAGGGCGCGCAGCAGGGTGGTCTTGCCGCTCCCGGAGAGCCCCTTGATGACCACCGAGTCCCCCGCGCGCAGCCGCAGATTCAGGTCCGCGATCAGGATCGCACCATCGGGTCGACACACGTCCACCTCGCGCAATTCCACCGAATCACTGAGCGGGCGCACCTGGATCTTGGGTAGAGCACGGGCGAGCTTACTGGCCTCGAAGAGTCCGAACAGGCGCAGCAATGTCGCACGGAACGCAGCGAATTCGCTGTAGCTATTGCGGAAGAACGATAGCGAGCCCTGAATCTGCCCGAATGCCGACGTGGTCTGCTGGACATCGCCGAGAGTCAGCGTCCCCGCGAAGAAGTGCGGCGCCTGCATGATCCACGGGAACACCACGGCGGCCTCGCTGGCCACCTGATTCCAGCCGATGAACCGCGTGGTGAGCAGTACCAGGCTGCGATAGGTTCGCAACACCTGCGCGAATCGCGCACGCAATCCGTCTCGTTCGGTGTCTTCTCCCCGATAGAAGGCGATCCGCTCGGCGTTGTCGCGCAATCGGACAAGCGCATAGCGGAAGTTCGCTGTCACGGCCTGATAGCGGAAGCCGAGCCCGATCAGCGGGCGACCGATCCAGAAGGCGACCGTCGTCGCCACCAGCACATATACGAAGACCAAAAACACCATCGCCCTCGGGACTACGACACCGAAGACCGTGAGAGTCTCCGACAGATCCCACAGAATTCGGGTGAACGACACCACCGACACCACGGCGGTGACCGCCCCGAGCGACAGCGCCCTGGAACGGGCGATCATGTCGGTGATGTCGTGCTGGATGCGCTGATCCGGGTTATCGATGGGCGCATCGATGAACCGGATCCGATAGTAGGCCTGACCAGATGTCCATTCCCCGGTCGCGCGTTCGGTCAACCAGCGCCGCCAACCGATTTCGAAGATCTGACCGAGATAGAAATCCAACAGGGTGCGCGCCACATCGATGAGGGCGAGCACCGCGAACACCATCAGCGAGTGCCAGAACGCGGCTTCGGCGCTGTCGAGCGCCGCCCCGTCGCGGCGCCCGATCGCGGCGGCGGCATTCTGCAGCGCAGCGAACATGTCATTGCCCTGGTAGGACAACAACACCTTCACCCGAACCGATGCGACCGCGCTCAACAACAGCACGCCGACGAACGGAATGGTGCGCAATGCCTCAGGACCAGTGAAGAAAGCCCCGGTCACCGACCGGAAGTGCCGCCCCCACTCGGTGATCCGCAACAGCACAACCACGACGACCAGGAATACGATGCCCGTGACGGTGAACGCGATGAGCAACCATTGCAACGAGGCGACCAGCTCGTCGCCCCAGTCTCGTGACGCTTGCACCGCGGCCTCCGATCGCGATTCGGGCAACGTCGATTACGCAGTCGAGAATCCGATAGCCACACACCCTCAGGCATAAGCGCAGGACAACGTTACTGTGCCCGCCGCGCAAATCCGGGGAACCGGGCCAAGAGGAGTTCGAAGGCCACGCGAGGCAACGCCATCATGACGGCGCGGCGCTGTTGTGCCACTCCTCGGTCGCCTGCTGACTCGAGGGCTTGCTGTCGGCACCTGTGTCTCGAAGAACGCACACTGCTGATATACCGGACACCGGAACGAGCGCATCGCAGGGGCCTATCGCTCGATCACTTGTCGCTCCGGCATTCGAGTTCGGCGCGGAACGTGCTCGACCACCTTCCGTGACCGGAAACGCCGGTCGACCTCCACGAGGATGTTTGCTCGCTCGATACCGGCTGACAGCGACGCAATAGACACAACGCTCAACATCTATTTCTGCGGATGGGCCGCGGACCGATCCGTATCGGAACCTGTCGGTGACTCCGGATAACTTCAGCTCTACACGAATGGGCATTGTCCATCGAGCCGCGCGTCACACTTTGGCCGTATAGTGGACGAGAAGAACTGCGCGACGCGACAACGCGGAATCGAGTTGTCGATTCAGAAACTATAGCGCACAACAGAGTTGATCGCGCTTCGGCCGGATACTCGAGGACAATGAGAAGCAATCGGCCGGACCTGGCAAATCTCCGAGGAGCGCAGGTTGCGGGCAACACTCACCACAGCTGAATAGCGATCCGACACCAACGAGTACAGAGGGATTCGCCATGAACAGCACCGAGAATCGTTCGATACTGGCCCGCATCTCACCAACTCAATGGGTTGCCCTCGCGGTCACGGTTTTGGCGGTCGTCTTCGTCGCCGAGAACCGCAGCAAGGTTTCCATCGAGTTCCTGTTGATCACTATTCGTTCACCGATGTGGCTGATCCTGCTGACAATGTTCGCGATCGGATGGGTCACCGGCGTACTCGCCATGCGTCGCCGCTCGAAGTAGTCACCACCCCCGTTCTCTCAGCGAACGCGAGGCGGATGCGGCGGACTGTGCCACCGCCGCATCCCAGGATCGCTGATGCCGATGGCTGCGGGTTCACCCCACCGAATTTCGACCGGTGCGAAACTCGGTGGGGCCCAGGCTATTCCCGGCCGTAGCCATTGCCAGTTCAGTTGTGCCGGGCAATCACGACATGATCACGCGGTGGCCGCCCCGAGTTCAGCCTGCTGACCAGCGGCATCATCGACGAGAAGTCCGGAAGTGCTACCGGGCAGACGAGCCTCGATGGCCTCGATGATGCGTGGACGGAGTTCGGCGGCGCTGATAATGGCATCGACTGAACCGACCTCGACAGCGCGCTGAATATTGTGCACGCGATCGAATTCTGCGGCGACGTCGCCGAGCTTCTCCGCGCGGACCGACGATCGAACCTCGTCGAGTTCCGCGGTCAGGGCCGCTCGATCGGTGCCGGATCCGTTCGCGGCGCGCGCCTGCAGGTCCCGCACCCGGGGATCGGCCGCGGTTCGTGCGTTGACCTCCGCGGAGAACACCACGGCGGCGGCCGGAGCACCGCCGAGCACCGAAGCGAACGAACCTTCCAGCGCGAGCACGGTCATATTCGGGTTCAGCGCCTTCGAGAACACCACAAACGCGCCACCGTGGTATCGCGAAATCACGCAGAACACAATGGGGCCCTGGAAGTTCACGATCGCGCGGCCGATCTCGGCGCCGTACTCCAGCTGCAGCTTCCGCATCGATTCGGGCGAGCCGTCGAAGCCCGACAGGTTTGCGAGCACGACCAGCGGCCTGTTGCCACTGGCCGCGTTGATTGCCCGCGCGGCCTTCTTCGACGACTGCGGGAACAGGGTGCCCGCGGTGTAGGTGTCCGGGCCGTCGGTCGACGGGAATCCGCGCCGCGGCACTCCACGTGACTCGATGCCGAGTAGGCACACCGGGATGCCGCCGAGATGCGCGTCCTGCACCACTGCCGTTTCGGCGTCGGCCATGCCTGCCCAGCGTTCCAGCACGGGGTGATCCTGGTCGGAGAGTGCCCGCATCACGGTCCGGATATCGAAGGGCTTCTTGCGGTCCGGGTTGGCGGTAGCGGAGAAGATCTCACCGACCGTGGTGAAGCCGCTGTCGGCCAGTACGTGCGGGAAGTCGGAAACATCCCGATCGACGGGGTCGCTGGTCTGCGACCGCCGCGGCGCCTGCTCGCCGGGTGCGACATAGGTATGGTCGTAGTGCGACATCAGCACATCGCGCGCCGCGGTGAGATTGGGCGCCCAGTACTGCGCTTGCCCGTTCGGGCCCATCACCCGGTCATAGCCACCGATGCCGAAGTTGTCCTCGGCCGACACGCCACCGGAGAAGTCGAGCGACTGCTTGCCGGTGAGAACCATCGCCGAATCCGGCGTCATCACCAAAATGCCCTTGGTGTGCATGAGCATCGTCGCTTCGGCGTTCCAGTACGGTTGTGCACCGACATTGATGCCTGCGACCACGATGTTGATCTCACCGCCGTCCTGGGTGAACTCGACGATCCGCTTGAGCGCCGCCGCCACCCAGTCCATGTTCTCGGTGCCCGACTCCATCGAGATCCGGGCGCCGGAGGACAGCGCGTACCACTCCAGCGGTACCTGCATCCGTTCGGCCAAGTCCAACGCGGCGATCACGCGGCGGCACTCCGGTTCCGACAGCGCACCCAGCGACTTGGTCGGATCACCCAGCAGGATCACCCTGGTGATGCCCTGCGGATGCTGCGGGGTCGGTGTGGTGACCACGCCTGCGACGATCGCCGCGGTGTTGCGTCCCTTGGGGCGGTCTACCGGCACCAGTGCGTGACTGGCGTCGAGGTCGTATTCAGCGAAGTCACCGAGCAGACCGGTCAGTTCGTAGGGGTACACGGTGTTGCGGCTGCTGGCCCGCAACACCTTCTGCCGGTACTCGTCGAGCGGCTCGACCGGCTCGTCGGACCGTTCGCCGACGGTCACTTCGGTGGCATCGAAGCCGATGCGCACGGCCACCTTGATCAGCTCGCCGGTGTTGGGATCGCGCTGACGCGCGATGAGCAAGATCTCCTCGAGCCCGGCACCCGCGGTCGTCGGCCGCACATGCTGGACGACCGTCTCCAGTTCGGCCGGGGTCACATCGATCGGCGGCCAGATGTACATCACGATGCGGTTGGTGTTGAAGCGTTTGGCCGACGGTCGCAGCGACTGTGCCCGGCGAATCGAGTCGAGGCAGGTGGCGATGGTGGCCTCGGCGGTCGGCAGCGCGAGCAGCCTGCCGTCGTGCTCGCGCAGTGCGGCCAGGTCACGCACCTGAGCAAACGCGATGAGGCGATCGTCGGCCGGGTTCTCCTTGGCGACGCATCGGAACAGGTAGACCTCCTCGTCGTCGGAGGACGGCAAGCGGGTGAGGTCGAACTTGTGCAGCCGCTGCATCTGCATCCGCTGCGCGATGTACGGGTGCAAGCCGCGAATCAGTCGCTCTTCGGCCATACCGGTGGCGGACGGGCGGAAGGTGAAGTGGTGGTGCATCACCGCACCACCACTCCCGGCGACGGTGGCAGTGATCCGGTGCACCTGGTTCGGCATCAGATGCACGCTGAGGGCATCGTGCAACGCCGCTGCCATCGCGTCGAAGTCGGCCGGCTGCTTCTCCCAGCTGAGGTAGATGTCGGCGTCGATGGATGCGGCGCCTGTCGCCAGTTCGGCGAGTCCGCGCAGCGCGGTGTCGAGCGCGTCGAAGCTCACCGCCGCCGACACCAGGCTCAGCCCGCGGCGCTCGGCGATCACGAATGTGCAGCCGCCCACGTCTTGCGTGCGAACGCCGGCGAGGCCCTTGTTGCCGTAGTACCGCCGGGTCAGCACCTCCAACATGACCGTGTTGTCCAGGCTGCCGCGCATCAGCCGCTGGCCGAGCAGCCGCACCAGCGGCTCGGTGCTGCGCACCATGTCGGCAATGTGCTCGGCGCGATCGGGCGCGTCCGGATGCGCGTCCAGATGGCGCAGGTGTTTGCGGATATTGGTGTACGCACGGGCGCGATTACGCCGCAGCAACGGGTGGCCGTACCAGGCGTACACCACACCACGCGCGAGGTCGGCGATCACGGGGAAGCGAACCTGCGTCGCGGCCACCAGCCGCTCCAGCGCCAGGCCGACGGGCTCGCGCAGCGCCCCATCCGGCATCGGCTCTTGCAGCCACTCGCGCAACAACGTCGTGATGACGGTGACGGTGTCGGACGGGCGTTGCTGGGCGAGGAAGATCCGGAACACCGCGGCTTCGAGTTCGGGGGAACGTTCCAGATCGGCGACACCATAGTGCGCGAGCGCGTTGGCAAGCTTGGCTTGGAACGACTCCGGCAGCCCGGCCCGCTCGACGTCGAGACTCTGCAGGTAGGTGTGGAAATACTCGCGGGCGCTGTGGACGTGGCTGTTGCCACCCTCGTCATCCGACGAGCGGTTGTGGCTCAGTTCCGCGAGATCGGCGAACACCGCCACGAGCTCGAGCTCCTCGGCGAGCGGTCGGCGGCTGTCCTTCACGGCCGCCCGGCGCGCGGTGAGGTAGTCGTCGAGCACTCGGCGGTCGTCGTGCGGGTCGACGTCGAAACCGAGCAGCAGGCTGCGCAGATCCTCCTGGCCACGGGTTGTCCGCTCATGCGGTTGGACCTGCACGGACTCGACGGGCAGGTCCAGCTCGACGGACCCGACCGCGGTGGTGTCCTCGGCTTCGTCCGCATCGGCGAGCGGCTCGAGCCACAGCAACGGCGCACCGGTCTCCACCTGGGTCCCGACGGACACGGCGCATTCCTTCAGCCGCGCTTTGAACGGCGCGCGCAGCACCGTTTCCATCTTCATACTTTCCAGCACCAGCACGGGCGCGCCCGCCTCGATTTCGTCGCCGATCTCGAGTGGCGTGGCGACCACCAGCGCGGGGGCGGGCGAGCGCACGACGCCGCCTTCGTCGCGGCTGATCCGATGTGTCACACCGTCGACATCGACGAGGTGGATCGGCCCATGCGTGCCGGTGATCAGGCGGTACCGGCTGCCGTTGACCAGAATCTGCCCAGCGTGGTGATCGAAGCGCTCGAGATCGACGTCGGCGGTACGGATGTCGCCGCCCGCCTCGATGCCGATCCGGAACCGGTGCGCACCGATGCGTGCGACGCGTACGCGGTAGCCGACGCCGCGCAGTTTGAGGTCGAGCGGTCGGCCACTTGCGTGTTGCACCTGGGGACGTCCGCCGGAGGCCGTGGACAGCAGCCGGTGCCGCTCGACGCGCTCCTCCTCCTCGTAGGCGTCGATGGCAGCGGCGGCCAGCGCGATGGCGGAGTGTCGATGCGACACCAGCCGGCCCTCGCCGCGGACGCGGTCGATCCAGCCGGTGTCCGCGCTGGCATCGATCACTTCGGGCTGGTTCAGCAGGTCGAGCACGAAGCTCTTGTTGGTTGCGCCGCCCTCGATGATCACCCTGGTCTGCGCCATCGCCCGGCGCAGCCTGCCCAGCGCTTCTTCGCGGTTACGGCCGTAGGCGATGATCTTGGCGATCATGGAGTCGAAGTCGGCGGGAATCGTGTCGCCCTCGCTGACACCGGTGTCGACGCGGATGCCAGGCCCGGCAGGCAGGTCCAGCCGCGCGATGCGGCCCGGGGCGGGCGCGAAGTCGCGGTCGGGGTCTTCGGCGTTGAGCCGGGCCTCGATGGCGTGACCGCGCTCGATCGGCGGGTCACCCTCGAGCCTGCCACCGGAGGCCACCAGCAGCTGCGCCCGAACGAGGTCGAACCCGGTGGTGTATTCGGTGATCGGGTGTTCGACCTGCAGGCGGGTATTCACCTCGAGGAATGCGAACAGCTGGTCACCGGGGTGGTAGAGGAACTCGACGGTCGCCGCACCGCGATAGTCGACCGCGATCGCCAGCCGCTCGGCCGAGGCCTTGAGCTCGGCTGTCTGCTCGGGACGCAGTACTGGTGACGCGGACTCCTCGATGACCTTCTGGTTGCGCCGCTGCACCGAGCAGTCGCGGACGCCGAGCGCCCACGCAGTGCCCTGGCCATCCGCGATGACCTGGACCTCGACGTGCCGGGCGCCGGTAACCAGCCGCTCCAGGAAAACCACACCACTACCGAACGCCCGCGCGGCCTCCTGGCGGGTGCGTTCGTAGGCATCGACGAGCTCATCCTCGTTCGTGATCACCCGGATGCCACGCCCACCACCGCCTGCGGTCGCCTTCAGCATCAGCGGGTAGCCGATCTCGGCTGCGGCAGCCAGGGCGGCTTCCACGGTCTCGACCTCACCGCGGCTCCATGGCGCCACCGGCACACCGACCTCCTCGGCGATCAGCTTCGCGCCGATCTTGTCGCCGAGCTTGCGCATGGCCTCTGGGCTGGGGCCGATGAAGGTGACACCGATCTGTTCGCACAGCTCCGCGAAGGCAGGGTCTTCCGCGACGAAACCCCAGCCGACCCAGGCAGCGTCGGCTCCGGTCGCCAGCAGCGCACGTTCGAGCGCCTTCAGATCCAGGTATGGGCGCGCGGACGCCGGACCGAGGTCGTAGGCGATGTCGGCCTCGCGCACGAACGTCGCGTTCCGGTCGACATCGGTGTGCAGTGCGATGGTTTCGATCGGTCGCGAAGTCTCCGCGGCCAAGTCTCGGACGGCGTTGATGAGGCGCATGGCGGCCTCTCCCCGGTTCACGATGGCGATGCGGTTGAACACTCGCGACTCCCTTCCTTTCCAGAGCGCTGGCCCGATCGACGGGCGAGGGGTTGCAACTCTCGGTCACGCGTAGTCTGCACCTCTATTGCGCGCAGGTACACAACGTGTGGGGGTTACTCGCACGTATCGTGGGAAATTCCCCAGATAAGGCCAGGGACTGCGGTGGCGAAATTTCCACAGCCAGCGGCCGACGACGTGGTTGAGCGGGTGTCGATGACCGGATGCGAACGAGAGCGGGGCGTCGAGGCACAACCACCACGTGCCAGATGGATTGACCTGCAAAGTTTCTCTTGTTCCCGGGTCACGCGATAGCGGGCCGTATCCGACCGGCAGGGGCGCCCGACCAGCTCTGAAACGCTCCGCCACAGTGTAGGAAGTGATCTGCGTGGCCGACATTCTCGATGTACTGCACGCTCGCTGCGCGGAGATCGCGGGCGAGGCGATCCTCTCCGGAGAGGAGCATCCGAACCTCACACTGACCACGCGCGATGTGGCGGACCTGCTCAACCACATAGCCGACCTACACCGGCGCTACGGTGACATCGACCTTGCGCACCGTGAACTCGACCACCGGTACACCGCGCTGTGCCGAGCGGCGGGCGAAGCCGCCGTATCGCTGGAGCGGATCCGCGCCGCGCTGGAGCAGCGCACCGCGCACCCGGAAGCCCAGGTACGCCAGGCGTGCACCATCGCCCGCTTCGCTGCCCAGAACCTCACTGCTGCAGGCCTGGACACTGAAGGTGCAGGGAGTTGACATCCCCCGCGCGGTCGATGGTTCGTGTCGACGTTCGCGCATACCGGGACGTCCGCTCCAACCGCATATCACTGCGAACGGGAGACTTTGCCACCTCGACCACACCTCGGATCATGACCGGAATCGCCGAACGCATCCCCGGCGCCCGCTGTCGGGAGCTGTCCGGCACTCCGCACAGGCAGATCATCGGGCAGCCGAGCTTGTTCGCCGACGGCCCCGTCGACGGTCGAACCGTCATGGTTGTCGGCGGAGCAGGCGCGGTCGCCCACCATGCGATCCAACCCGACGAACACGAGGGCACCACCGTTGCGGCTACGGCCGGGCACCGCCGATAACACAACACGCGACGCGCACCTCCGGTGCCGGCCATGCCGTCGACCAGCACGACCCGGTCTCGGCAAGCTCTCACCAGCCTGACCTGACCCGGCGGACAAGGCCGAAGAATTCGACGCTGCGGGCGCTGCGATCAGGCCATCCAGATCGACTAGCCCCGAAGAGGTTCGGTCCTCACCACCCAACAGCGCCGGCGAGGCCCAGGCGTGCCCGATCCAGAACCTCCCACGGAGGCGGCACGTAGAACATTGCTCTGTCGCCAGATTTCATTCCCGACCCAGAGAGGTGAAAGACATATCCGCGTATCGGTTTCCGGCGACCTGTCCAGCAATCGGTTCCAACACGGCGAGTTCGGCGGCGTTCAGCGCAATGGTCGCGGCCGCTACGTTATCGACCAGCCGGGCACGGCTGCGAGTGCCGGGGATAGGAACCACCGATAGGCCGTGCACGGTGGCCTGCGTATGCACCCAGGCGAGCGCGACTTGTGCGAGGGTGATGCCGCGGGCGTCCGCGATGGCGCGCAGCGGGGCGAGTAGTTCGGTGTTGTGCACGGCATTGTCGCCGGAGAACCGCGGCATGGCGTGCCGGAAATCCTTCGCATCCGTCAATC
Source organism: Nocardia sp. NPDC051463 (assembly GCF_040681975.1). NCBI lineage: Bacteria > Bacillati > Actinomycetota > Actinomycetes > Mycobacteriales > Nocardiaceae > Nocardia > Nocardia sp. NPDC051463. Next base: position 5,350 of record NZ_JBFBAB010000035.1, on the reverse strand, counting down.
CATCTGCGGGGGTGAAGGACCCGGTGAGGAAGCCGCGGCCGAGTGGCGAGTACGGCACGAACGCGACGCCGAGTTCCGCCGCGGCGGGCACCGCGGTGCGCTCGACATCCCGGGAGAACAGCGACCATTCGGACTGTATGGCCGCAATCGGGTGGACGGCATGGGCCGCACGCAGTTCGTCACCGGTCACCTCGGATAGACCGAGCGCCCGAACCTTGCCCTGCGCGACCAATTCCGCCATCGCGCCGACCGACTCTTCGATCGGTACCTCCGGATTGCGGCGGTGCATGTAGTACAGATCGATGGTGTCGGTACCGAGCCTGCGCAGGCTGGCCTCCACCGCGTTGCGGATATAGGCGGCCGAGTTGTCGATGCCTCTGTAGGTGGGATCGTCGGCCTTACGGACGATGCCGAACTTGGTGGCCAGTATCATCCGGTTCCGATTGGCCTCGAGGAAATCGCTGAGGAACTCCTCGTTATGGCCCGCACCGTACATGTCCGCGGTATCGAACAGTGTGACACCGAGCTCCAGTGCGCGATCCAGGGTCGACCGCGACTCGGTCAGGTCGGCGGTTCCGTAGAACTCGCTCATCCCCATGCAGCCGAGTCCCTGCACACCCACCTCGATGCCTGCGCGGCCGAGCGGCGTAGTGGGAAGCGTATCGGTGGAGGTCATGTCGTGATCCCTTCATGGTGGCGCAGGTGAGAGACACCGGACGGACCGCGAGGTTTCGCCCTCGCGGTTCGCTCACCACACTCGCCTTCGCGTTGAACGTCGACCACGCTATCCACCTGGAGTGCACTCCATGCAAGGCCCGTTGCCGAGAGTGTCGAACGGGCGAGTGGATCGACGCTCGATTCCCAGCCGCGCTGCTCATGGGCCGCGCGGCCTACGGCGGTTGAGCGCATGTGTACAACGTGCTTCGCGTCGGCACCATACGACGCGGTGAGCCGGTCTCGAATCTCGTTAGAGCTGTCGAGTTTTCGGCATGCCGCTGGGGCGGCGACTACGCGGGCACCCGGGAACTGCCGACATCGGCGGAGACGACATCGCAACTGGCGAGATCACCGTCTCGACAGAGTTCCCAGACGCCCACTCAGCGGAAGTATGGGTATTCCTGAACCCAGTGGAAACCGCGGTTACGCAATGGGAAGGTAGCCAGGTCGATCTGTTGCAGGACGATGCGCACCGATCGGCCGTTCAAATGTCCGGCCATGACAAGGCGATCCGGTACGGGCTGGTCGAAAGTGAAGGCGCCCAAGGGGGTCGGCTGCGCACTAGGCGCTGTGGGTGGCAGCACCATGGCGATCGCGCGTGCGCTGGTGTCGACTGTGGCGATTACCGGTACCAGCGTGCCATCCATTCGCTGGACAGTGGCGTTCTGCCGATCGAAGACGACACGCTGCCAACAGATTCTCATCTGTAGTCAAGGCGGGGACCAGCCGGCCGTCGAGGTTGAATTCTTTCACTGCCCAGATCCCAAGTGCAGCTTGTAAACCCACCGCGATTCGATTCCCACGTGCGGTGCGCAGCAGCGGTCGCCGAGCCGAGCGAGCAGCGGGCCGGTCTCGGGCGGCGCCGATCGAGAACAGTCCATAGGCCAGTCGCAACCACCGCGATAACCATGATGCAGAACAACAGCACCCACAGGAACGTCTGGTCACCACTGATCGAATCCTCATGCGCGGCAGCGTCTGTACCGAACATCCGCTCGCCGGTCCATTCGACGAGGGGACGCCATAGGCGGGCGAGCCAGAACGGCGCCGAGTCCGGCAGCAAGCGGCCCGCCGGCCCGAGAAGCTCGGAGATGATCCGGGGGTACACCAGACAGAACAGCCCGAGGTACACAAGGCAGAACCGAAATATGATGCGAACAAACGGTTTCCAAGTCTGGACGCCCGTATCGGGCGGCGGCTCGGCGCCTGCCCGATCGGGGACCGACTCCGTACCGACCGCCGCCACTCGCATCCTCACCGCATTCGCCACAGCCCCCGCCTGACGGTATCGAATCAACCCGGTCCATCTCAGGAAAACCCCGATCTCCGGTCGACGGTCGCCGCGATGTCCGATCAGGACCCTGGCCGCCAGACGCTCGACCAACGCCCAGCGGGATCGGACTCACCAGATCACATCGCGCCACTCACAGCAGCGCGGCAAAGTCGCCGCCGAACCAGATCGAATCCGAACGCGAAGGGAACTCGAACCCTCCGCCGGCCGAATCGCTGCGGACATCTTCGCGACACCAGACTTCCCGCAACTTCGCAGCGAGTACCCCGACCTGCACCGCAATGTTCTCAAAGCAACACTTGCAAACCTACAGCCTGTATAGTTACAGTGTGTAAACCGACCGTTCTGGTTGGCCCCGAATAACCCGCTACGGCCGCAATCGCTGCGCAGCCTCGACCCCACTCGGAACCTATGCAACGAGACCACATGCCCCTCATGTCGCCCGTCACCGTCGTGCACACCCCCGATCGGATCCACCCGGTCGGTGACCATCACCAGCACGGCCCCGCTGCGGAAGCAGCATCACTGCGGCTCATTCCCTCCACCCCCACGCGCTCGCCAGTGCCTGCACCGCCCACTGCCGAAGAGCTCCTTCCCGATACCGCGACCAACGCGACCGTCTCCGGATTGATCACGTCCTATATCGATGAGTTCGTCATCACGCCGTTCAGCATCGGTGGACAACGGTGTCACGGTTTCGCGGCCCGGATGGCCGACGACCACGGCGACGCGTGGCTGCTGAGCTGGTTGCCCGATGCGGTCCTGAATCGTCAGCAGGCGTTTGCCGCGATGGTCCTGGACGCAGTCCTGGTCGACCATGAACTCGACAGCGCCACCATGCTCAGCGTGCTGCGGCGACTTGCCGCGCAGATCGCCCGCCCCCTCGAAGAAATCCTGACTCAGCTGTGTGATGTTACGGAACTGGAGCTTCGATAAGCCGACGCGAAACAGCGCGGCGCAATCCAGCCGGTCATCCGAGAACGGAGCCGTCGGGTCAGTTGCCCGATCCTGCGACCACCGATTTCTGGAGCAACGACGCCGCCCCCACGACAAGATCGGCGTACAACCCCAATACCCGCTCACGCGGAATCTGCGGGTTGCGCAGCCACCAGCGACCCAGTTGTTCGGCGATCCCCGAAACCGCATACGAGAACGCCATCAGATCTTCTTCGCCCACGACTCCAGCCAGTGGGCGCACCAACCGCGCGACCTGCTCGATCGTCGAGTGCCGCAATTGCCCCAGTTGTTCGGCCAGCGTTCCTTCCAGATTTGCCGACGTGGTGAACAACAGCGCCCAGCGCTGCGGATTGGACACGACGAGGTCGAAGTACGGAGCACCCCCAGCCGCAGCGATCGCCCGTAAGTTCTGGCCCGCTTCCATGACCTCGGTCACCCCAGCGACCAGGCTCTGCGCGAATTGAGCACGGGCACGAACCACGCACGCCAGGAAGATTCCTTCTTTGGAACCGTGATGTTGGTACACGATCGGCCGAGTCACCCCCGCGACCCGAGCGATCTCATCCACACTTACCCCCTCATACCCCCGCTCGGTGAACAACACCTCCGCCACATCCAGCAACTGCTGTTCACGCTCGGCCGCACTCATCCGGACCCGACGCGCCCCAGCAGGCTCAGCCATCTCCGCTTCTCCTTCGATCAGGGCATTCACAGTTGTATACACAGTGTAACTTAGCGGCACCGGTCGCCGCCCCGGCCAGGGTGACCTGCAAGGTGGTCGACCGCCGCGCCCGAACGCTCCATGATCGCAGGTCGCGTCTGATCACCGACCAGGCCCCGTCCGGGCTTCTGCCGGGGTCCACCAACCTCACCCTCACGAAGATCGCACCGATGGTCGGCGACCAGAGCACCGCCGCGCTCCGCAAGGCGCTCAACACCACCAAGTGCCCGAGCACGCGGAAGCGGAGCCGGCAGTCGCCCAAGCCGGGGGTGACACAGAACCACGTGGCAGCATCCCCGAATTAGCCAGTTGCATGCCGTTCATGGGGCGCCGCGGTCATTCGGTCGAGGAAATCCCACTGGTTGACAGGTACACACGGCAGAATTCGGCCATGCAAATATTTGCCCAATTGTTGCGGACTGTCGTCGCCGGGACCCTGGTCGCGGTAGCCGGTCATGGCGTCGCGGCCGCGCCCGCCGCGAGCGACGCTCATATCCAATTGCCCTGGCCGACTCCCGAGCCGAGCGCAGTGCAGGCGTCGGGAGCAGCGCTGGCAGACGGAATCACCGGCACGATGCTGTGGTCGCGACAGCCGAACATGCCGGTCCCGATAGCCAGCATCGCGAAGGTGATGACGGCACTGGTCGTGATCAACGCCGGCGACCTCGACCGGACCATTACCGTGCCGCAAGAAATCATCGCCTACGGCATCAAGTACGACGGAAGCAACGCAGGCCTGGCCCCCGGCGAGGTGCTCACCGCACGACAGCTCCTCTACGCGATGATGCTGCCGTCCGGCTGCGACGCTGCCTATACCCTTGCCGAGGCCTACGGGCCCGGCCAAGACGGCTTCATCGCCAAAATGAACGACACCGCGCATCAAATGGGCCTGGCGGGAACACATTTCACTGATCCCAGCGGGCTACCCGCCCCCACCGACCACTCCACCTACTCCACACCGACCGACCTGGTGGCCCTCGGCCTGCGCGCGATGAGCCTGCCCGTGTTCCGCGACATCGCAAGGTCGCAGAGCTATCACGTGCCCGCCGGCCCGGACAACCGCGCTCACCTCTGGCAGACCACCAACTTGTTGCTGCACAACTATCCCGGCACTATCGGCATCAAAACCGGATACACCGACGCTGCCGGAACCTGCCTGCTGTTCGAGACGGTCAGGGCGGGAATACCGCTGATCGGTGTGGTCCTGCACAGCTCACCCGACAGCGACGTCGCCGCAAAGGATGATGCCGAGCGCATGTTGAACTGGGCCTACAACCCGATCCTGAGCGCACTGCCGATCGGTTAGCGCCGAACGCGGCAGGGCCCGCGGATCCCCGTACGCACCAGAACGATCCACGACCACAAGACGACCGTGTCCGCCACCCGCCAGCCAACCTGGCTACAGCCGGCGCATGTAGGCACACATGCCGCGATCGGGGTGGTGAACAGCTGCCGCGGTTCTCGACGGCCACCAGCCGTCGCACCCGGGTGCGACGGCTGGTGGCCGTGCTGCACCCCGCACCCCTCAGACGGCGTCGAGGGCCGCGACGATCTTGCGCGCCATCGCAGCCACAGCGGGGGTGGGCTCACCCTTGCCGGACCCGGCGGCCGCTTCGACAGCGACCAGCACAGTGCCACGGAAGTTGTCGACCTCACCCGGATAC
>NZ_JBFBAB010000034.1:0-78920 GCF_040681975.1 Nocardia sp. NPDC051463 | reverse complement strand
TAATTGGCACTGACATTCATCGACACACTATTGAGTTCTCAAAGAACACACGCACACACCATCGCCCAGATTTAATCTGATTGATCGGTGAGGCACTTGTTCAAGCTTAGCTCAGCGTTGAACCCAAACCAAATCGGGGTCTCTGTCGAGCCGGGTGGCCAGGCGCTCCTCGTCCTACCTCGTTTCCCAGGCCTTCGCTCAGCGTCTCCGCTGTGCTTCTCGGCTCCGGGTCGGTGTCCGTGTCGCTCTGACTTGGAGAACATTACGTGACGCTTTGGCGAATATGCAAATCGCCTGATTACCGGGGGTTTTGCGACATGAATGGCCAATGCGGCCGAGCCCCCGGCCGCGGGATGCATCGCAATCACCGCTACAACTCCACAGCGACGACGGTGAGACTCGGATTGATGCCGACACGGCCGGCCCAATTCGGTTAGCCGGCGGCGAGGTACGTGCTCTGCCGCTAGCCGCCCGAGCACGAACCGCACCCAACGAACCCACCTGTGCGTGTCCAGGGTCCGTCGGTCAAGGCGAGGAAGTCTCCGCCATCTCTCGATGTGTGATCGGTTGAGCTGATGCGCTCGTCCAGGACGAAGCTCGTGGAGGGGTCGATCTCGATAAGGGGGCTCGCGCCCCTTAGCCGCGCGCCCAAATACTTGCGGCGTGCAGCCTCGCCACCGTCGGAATAGACGGATGGCGCACGCAGCTTCGGCATAGCCGAGTCGGGCCGCGACCGCTCGGTGGCCATGCCGGTGTAGGTGAGCGGCGACTCCGGCATCATCTGCCCCCACCTCATCGACCAGCGCACGGAACGACGTCCCCCAGACCCGGCTCGCTACCACTGCGCACGAGCAGATAGCGCAATTCCCGCAAGCTCTGTACGCGCGGAAAGCTGGGCATAGGGGTCGATCACCGCTTCAGGAAGCAACGACGTTTCCTCGAGGCAAGTCGCGGCGGTCATGCCACGCTCGACAGCCGATCACATGAGCACACGCACGCTCGAGATGCTGCGGAGCAGATCCCTCGAACACGGGAAGTGCATCGTCATGGAGAACGAACTGCCAGGTTTCCGGTGCGGCGTCGCGGCGGCCGCCATGGCCAGCACTCGCTCCTCCTCCCGAGCCAACAGCGCCGCGAACAACTCGTCGCGGTCACCGAACTCGGCAGAGCGCGCGGGCCGGGTGACGCCTGCCGCGCGCGACGGCATGCATGCTCGCGCTCGCGTACCCCGCATGCACGATGAGTCCCCGTGTCGCGTCGAGGATGCCCTCGCGTCGGGTTGTCATCAGCTCACCCCGTGTAATTGGTTGTCGTTGCCTCGCGATCGTGGCCGTGGACCGTCGCGCCGATGTGCGCGGCATATTTGCCCGGTTCCGGCCTTCCTACATCGAGAGGTCGACGAACCGGGTTCGGATGCGATTCACGGTGGACCGAAATGTATTCGTCGGGGATGCAACGACTTTGGAGATCCGGATGCTCACCGTGGTCGGTGGCCACTATGTCGCCATGATTCCCGCCGGGACGACGCCCCTGGGCGACAGGCCGATCCCATAAGACCGGGTCACGTTGCCCTACAGCCCGGTTCGGACGCTTCAGGATACCGCGGAGCCGGTGGCCGAGGTGAACGGCAGCACACTGCGCGAGAATCTGGCCGCAGTGCATACCGCCCTCGATCGGAGTCCCGACGGGCTGCGACGGATGGGCGCCGCCATGCAGTCGTTCGTGACAATCCTCGATAAACAGAACGCCAAGGTGTCGCGGTCGAGCGTGGGCCGCCTCAGGTCCGGACCGAATCCCGCGCCGAGCAACCGCAGGTCGTCGCGGCACGCCGCGACCGTGCCGGCCGTGCCGACCGTGACAGGACGGCTGCCGACAACCGCCACGCCGAACAAATCGCCACCGACTACGCCGTCGGTGCCGCCACCGCCGATTACGCCGAGTTCGCCTCCTGGATTCGACGGCTCAACCAGAACACCGCACCCGCTCTTGCCAACAAGTTCGATGCGACCGCACCGAAGCTGCAAGAGCTGCTCATCCCCTTGAAGTGGGCATCGACCGGCACCCCCATTCACCGCCGGAGTCCTGTCGGAACGCGACGGCGGCTACCGGGTGGCAGTCTTCGTCGACGTCAGCGCCACGAACGCACAGAACCCGGCTGGGGCACAGACCACGGTCACTACAACAGCACCGTCGACCGCGGGTCCGATTGGAAGATCACCGATGTCGGTGGCCTTGACGGCGCGCTCTGTCAAGTAGTCCGACGGCTGTCCAGCACAGTGCGGGTCCCTCCCGCGCGACTGCTGCCCTGCCGAAAGAATCCTCCACACCGGCACAGACTCAGACAGTCACAAGGATCAACCGACTGATGCATCAGTCCGGCAACAGCATGCGCCCAGATGGAGCGCTTGACAGGCAAGTGGTGACTTGCCTATTCTGGCGAGCGTGAGCACTGTTGCCGAGCCTGGCGACATCTTCAAAGCGCTGGCCGACCCGACCCGCCGTGCGATCCTCGACGAGCTGGCCGACCGCGACAGCCAGACGCTGTTCGAGATCTGCAGCAGGCTCACCATGAAGCACCGACTCGCTTCATCCCGGCAGGCCGTGTCACAGCACCTCGACGTACTGGAAGCCGCCGGGCTGATCAGTACCCGCCGGGACGGCCGGTACAAGTTCCACCACCTGAATCGTGAGCCCCTGCGGCACCTCACGGACCGCTGGCTCGAGGAGGAATGATGATCCGAATCAACGTGACCAGCGTCTTAGTCGACGATCAAGCCAAGGCCCTTGACTTCTACACCGACGTGCTCGGCTTCACGAAGAAGACCGACATCCCGCTCGGCGAGGCCCGCTGGCTGACCGTGGTGTCGCCGCAGGATCCAGAGGGCGTGGAGCTACTGCTCGAGCCCGACGGCCACCCCGCGGCGGGTCCGTTCAAGAAGGCTCTCGTCGAGGACGGCATCCCGTTCACCTCGTTTGCCGTCGACGACGTGCGCGCCGAATACGACCGACTGCGCGCTCTCGGCGTCCGATTCACCCAGGAGCCACTGGACCACGGACCCGTGATCGTCGCGGTTCTCGACGACACTTGCGGCAATCTGATCCAGATCGCACAGCAGACGAACTGAGAGCAACACTCCCCCACATTGCGGGATATAGCCCGCTGGCGCCGACGTCGAGCAGCGGTGGCAATCATCAATCCCATGCGTCTCGGACAATCTGGGTTGGAGGGGACACCTCCTGAAGGGAGATTGATGTCCGCCATGCAGTAAGCGCCTGCGCGCGCGTTCAACGGAATGGTGACCCAGGGCTGGGACAGGGCCGCGCGTCTGTACGACACGCCAATCCTGCGGCGGCTCGCCTACCGTGCGCCGCAGGACGAGATCATTACCCAGCTGGCCCAGCGAATTGTCGATGTCGGTTGCGGCACCGGCATTTTGGTCGCGCGGATCGCCACGGATCCAGCGCCGGCGGCAGTCTATGGCTGTGATGCCTCGGCAGGAATGTTGAAGCAAACTATGTCTCGCTCGGCCCGAGTCGAATGGCGCCACCGCCGAGCCGAAGACCTAGGGTTGCCCGACGCCGCCGTCGATGCAGTTGTGTCCACACACGCCTTCCACTTCTTCGACCACCACGCCGCTAGCCGAGTTCCATCGAATTCTGGTACCAGGCGGCCTCCTTGCGATCGTGCTGACACCCCACCAGCCGATTCGCCCGAGCATTGCAGCCCGCACCGATACAGGGCCTCGCCTACTTTCCACCACCCAGCGAGATGCGCGCGGTGATAGAAGCAGCCGGGTGCACCGTCACCGAGCAGCGGCCGGTGCACCGATATCTGATGCCGCCCGCGCTCGTTCCTGATGTGTTGACGGTTGCCCGCCGCGCCTGAACCGGCTCGGCGCCGCTGTATCCGTCGGCCCTACGCCACCACCGAGCCACCCGACCGCCCATACTTGGCGTCCACCAGTCATGTGCCACCGCCGCGCACGCCATCATCCACCCACGGCACGCCACCGCTGAGCCACCCGACCACTCATGCCGGCATCGACCGACCGCGCGCACCGGTTGCCGAGCAGCGGCGCTCGGCGTCCGATCCGCGCCATCGGACGCGTTGCTACGACGTGAACCGGGCCGCAGTGCCTATCGTCGAGGTGATGCCTGGTAGCGATTCCTTCCACACGGCAGGCCGATCCGACGACGGGACGAGCCGGGTCTGGTACGCGGCCTACGGATCGAACATGCACCTGCCTCGGTTACGCTGTTACCTCGCGGGTGGCACGCCTGAAGGTGGCGCCCTGGCCCTCCCTGGCTGCCGCAACCCTGCCGACCCGGCACGTTCCGTCCCGGTCATGCTGCGCGGCCAACTGTATTTCGCCACCGAATCACTGGTCTGGACCGGCGGCCGAGCTTTCTACGACCCCGACTGTCCCGGCACGATGGCCGTCCGCGCCCACCTGATCACCACCGCCCAGTTCTCCGATATCGCCGCGCAGGAGATGTACCGCGCGCCAGGCGCCGACCTGGACCTGACCGAAGCAATCACCACTGGTCGTAGCACACTCGGTCCTGGCCGCTACGAAACATTGGTCTGCGCAGGCACTCACGATGGCTACCCCCTCCTCACGCTCACTGCCCCTTGGCATTTCGCCGACCTCCCCGGTAATCCACCTGCGGCCGCCTACCTACGTCACCTTGCCGCCGGTCTCGCCCATTCGCATGGATGGACCACCGAACAGATCGCCGTCTACCTGGTGGCATGCTCAGGCGTAGACATCGGCTGGACGGCCGACTCCATCGCTGCCTTACTCACCTCATGAACCTTCGAGACCGCACTCGGTACCCGCGTATCCGCCGCAATCGACAAAACTGCTCGACTCTCTTCGACTCGGCGGCGCGATCGGACCCACGATGCCGACCGTCGTGGTTTTCTGCCAGCCATCGCCTGCCCTCAATCCCTCGACCGAGCCGGACGCTCGGTACGCCCGCCTGCCCAGGCGTCGCTCCAGCAGCGATCCCATCTGGCTTTCGATGGGCGCAGTCCTCAGTGCTCGTCGAGCGGCATGTGACCGAAGAGCCTCTCACTGTTTGCCACAGCCATGTCACTCGTCGAAGCGTTCACTTCGGAGTGGCGCCGGGGCGAGCGGAGGCCGGATGACGTATTGCGAGAACGATTTTCGCCCCTACCGAACGTCTGTCCCCGTCGTCCAAGGTTCAGCCGTGCCAGATGTCACCATGCCAGCCAACTCGCACGGCCGGAGCAGACGGCAGCGCACAATGCGGTCGGTTGGCGTGGTGAGCTCATACCGATTGGTGGAAGTCGTTCGCCCAGCAGACATCTCACGAACGGAGTGCACGAGCCAAATGCGGCCAGGAATCGTGCAGGTCTGTTTCGAACTGCCCCCAGGTGTGCGAACCCTCCTGGCGGTTGACATGCACCGCGGGCAGACCAAGCTCCGCGAGCCTGCCGGCGAAAGCCGACGTGCACGAGCTCGCGATCGCCTCGATCGGCGGGAACGGCAGTCCGCCTTCGTCGATCGCGCCGGGAATGCCGGTAGCGGCGGACAGGTAGATAGTCTTTCCGGCGAGAACGCCGGCGTGGGCGAACGCGTCGTGCGCACGCCAGACCGTCTGGCCCAGCGCGCCCCACATGTTGACCGGATTGCCGCCACCCCGCCCCACTTGCGCGGTGATCATCGCCACCCCGAGCGGATCCGCAGCCCAAGGACACCCGCTGTAAGCAGCCAGAGCGCTGTACACCGTGGGTGCTTGGATCGCGAGGTCGACCGCGGAGGCCGCGCTCATCGATACTCCCGCAATCGCGTTCCGTCCAGTGCTGCCAAGTTTCCTGTCGAGAACCGCGGGCAGTTCCTGCGTCAGGTAGGTCTGCCACCGGTTGCGGCCGACCGCCGGGTCGTCGGTGAGCCAATCGGTATACATGCTGTAGGCACCCCCGACCGGCATCACCACATTGACATGCTTGTCGGCAAAGAACTCGCGGACATCCGTATCGTCCCACCACGAGATCCCGTCCACACCGCCCCCGAGACCAGTCAGCAAATACAGGGTGGGTGCCGAGCCGCCCGCGGCACGAATCACCCTGTTGCTCACTACACGATCCATCGAAGGCGAGTAGACGTCCATCCTGGATACAGAGCCTTCCAGCGGAATATCGTCGACCACATACGCTTCGGCCGGGGCCGCGGAGGCGGGGGAAGCGTACAGGCCCAGCGCAGACACAGCGGTGACCAGCGCGCTGACGAGCAACACCAAATACCTTGAAGCCCTCATGTTTCCGTTGTACCCGACGATTGCATTGCACAACCCCGCTACGCCCTGAACAGCCAGTGATCAAGCGTCAGCAGCGAGCACGCCGGCGGGGTTCGGTGGTTCGCGACAGCGAGCACCCCTCCGCGCAATGGCCGCACCATGGCTGCCAAGCGGGTCACGTTCGTGCGCAATGCTTTCGAGAGACGGCGGTCGATCGCCGCCGACCGGACCGGCTCCGGCGCCCTCGACCATCGGCGGCAAAACCCTGCGTGTAGCGGGTTCGCCGACGTAGCATCGCAGACCGATCCGTTCAGCATGACGATGCGAGGGAGAGAACGGTGATCGAAGCGGTAGTAGCAATGGTTGCGGCCAATTCGGCGACGGCAATCGTGGAGGCGATCCGTCGTAGTCGCAGTACTGGGGAGTCCGCGGATGTGACGCTGCCGAGTGGGGAGCGGGTTGTTCTCACACCACAGGAAATTCGACAGCTCACCGATGAACTCGGCGCCTCTGCCGCGCCCGCGGCGGACACGACACTGTCGACTGTCGCGGGTGGGCTTGCCCTCACCGACACCGACGAGTTCTTCCGACAAGCGCGACGCAGAATCGACCTTGTTTTCAAGATTCGATTGGCGATAGCCCTGCTGATCGCGACGGTGCTGATCGGGACGATCGTAGGCGCGATTGCCGGTCTCGCGCTGGGGAATACGGTTCTCGCGGGCGGGTTGGGCGCTACTGCGCTGGTAGATCTGATCGGTGCGGGCGTCTACAAACCGCTGGAAAAGATTCGCCAAGCGCTGGTAGACGCCCAACGACTGGACATGATCCATCTTTCGGCCAAACAACAACTGTCGACCATCACCGACGATGGGGTGAACACCATCGAGAAGTATCAGGAGGTGTGGGCCAATATTCTCGAGCAGATCAAGGTCCTCGACGACAAATAGGTTCGCGGGCGTCTCGGCCGGCCGATCGGGATCCGGGTGCCGCCGTGCGAGCACTCTCGAACCCCGACCGGATCCACCACAGACGGACTGCAGTCCGCGGCTGACAGCTGCCACCGCCTGGAGTTCGAAACCGCTTGTCGTCAGGACAATTTCAGCGACCGTCCGATGATTTCCTTCATGATCTCGGTGGTCCCGCCGTAGATCGTCTGGACGCGAGCGTCCATGTACGCCTTGGCGATCGGGTATTCCTTCATGTAGCCGTATCCGCCGTGCAGCTGGAGGCAACGGTCGATCAGGTCGACCTGTTCCTCGGTACTCCACCACTTCGCCATAGCGGCGTCCTCGACAGAGAGCTTGCCTGCGTTGAGGTCCTCGATGAAGCGGTCGACGAGGACGCGGACAGCGGTGGTTTTGGTGGCCAGTTCGGCCAGCACGAAGCGGGTGTTCTGGAGGGCGCCGATGGGCTTGCCGAAGGCTTTGCGGTCGCGGACGTACTGGATCGTCATGTCCAGGCAGGCTTCCATTGCGGCGGCGGCCATGACGGCGATGGAGAGGCGCTCCTGGGGCAGGTTTTGCATGAGGTGGATGAAACCCATGCCTTCGGTGCCGAGCAGGTTCTTGCCCGGAACGCGAACGTCGGCGAAGCTCAGTTCCGCGGTGTCTTGAGCTTTGAGGCCGAGCTTGTCGAGGTTGGCGCCGCGCTCGAAGCCTGGCATACCGCGTTCGACAACGAGGAGACTGAAGCCCATGGCGCCCTTGTCGGGGTCGGTTTGGGCGACGACGATGACAATGTCGGAGTTGATGCCGTTGGTGATGAAGGTCTTGGCGCCGTTGAGGATCCAGTCGTCACCGTCACGGACCGCACGGGTTTTGATGCCTTGGAGGTCGGAGCCGGTGCCGGGTTCGGTCATGGCGATGGCGGTGATGATTTCGCCGGAACAGAAGCCGGGGAGCCAGCGCTGTTTCTGCTCGTCGTTGGCGAGCTCGTAGAGGTAGGGGGCGATGACGTCGTTGTGGAGGGCGAAGCCGAGCCCGGAGTACTGGCCGCGGACGGATTCCTCGGCGACGATCGCGTTGTAACGGAAGTCCTGGACGCCGCCGCCACCGTACTCCTCGGGCATGGCCATGCCGAGGAATCCCTGCTTACCTGCCTCGAGCCAGACGTCGCGGTCGACGATGCCCTGCTCTTCCCACTTCGCATGATTCGGCGCGACGTGCTGATCGAGAAACTTGCGGAACGACTCCCGGAACAGTTCATGTTCGGGTTCGAACAATGTGCGCTCCACACCAACCTCCTAGTGACCACAGCGGCCGGTCCACACCGACCCGTCGTTGCTACACACGGTACCCGGAAAGAGAATGCCAGTTCACTTCGCGTCCAAAATTTATCGCCTCACCTGGTCTAGCTGCGGTGAATTCAGCAGCAGATCGAGATTCCTGACAAACGCCACGGCTCGGGAGCAGGTGTTCGACACGTCATCGAACGGACGCGACCGGGCTCCGGTCAGGGAGACGGCGAGCATGCGTCGCCGGAGATCCTGGTAGCCACCGGCTCAAGCAGGCAGGCCCAGCCCCTTGGCGAGGACCGGCCAGGAGGCGACCAGCGCCTGCTGCCAATAACCCCACGAGTGCGTGCCGGTGGGCTGGAAGTCGTAGGTGGCGGGGATGCCGAGCTGGTTGAGGCGATTCTGCATATTGTGGGAGCAGTAATTGGCGGCCGCTTCGAGGCCGGCGCCGAGGGTCACCTGGTTCGCGAGGCCGCCGACGCCGGGTAGGGCGTGGGGTCCGTTCAGGGTGTCCCACTCGCCGGGGAGGCCAGAGCCGTTGGAGATGAACAGGTTTGTGCCGCGCAGCTGGTCGGCGTGGACGTAGGGGTCGTTGGCCGCCCACATCGGATCACCTTGCGGCCCATACATGTTCATGGAGTCGCCGCCACCTGCCGCGACAACGGTATTGACGAAGTTCCAGCCGATCGGGTCGCTGATCTGAGCGCAACCACTGTAGGCGGCGGCCGACTTGTAAAGACCGGGCTTGGCGATGGGAAGTTGCAGCACGGGGGTACCCGCCATCGAAATGCCCGCGATGGCGTTGGTGCCGTTCGCCCCGAGGGCGGCGTCGATCAGGGGCGGCAATTCCTCGGTGAAGAAGGTCTGCCATTCGTTCACGCCGAGCGCCGGGTCGGGGGCGCGCCAGTCGGCGTAATAGCTCCACGCACCGCCGACCGGCTGGATGACGTTCACATCCTTGTTGGCGAAGAACTGTGATGCGGAGGACTTCAAGTCCCAGGTGGCCTCGTCCTCGCCACCACCCGCCCCCGAAAGCAGGTACAGCGTGGGACGCGCGATCGAGGCGTCGGCCGGGCGCTGCACTTTGACCTCGATGTTCTTGTCCATGGCGGCAGAGAACACCTGGAGGACGAGGTTGCGGTCGTCTGTGATGGTGAAGCTGTCGATGCGAGAGCCGTCCGACGAACGGGGCGAGGCGAGCAGTGAACCGGAGGCGATGACCGGATCCGACGGTGTGGTCACCGCGGCGGCGAGGCCACCTGACGCTGCCGGCACCCCCAGGAACATCACTACCGCACTCGCCGCTGCCGCCGTTCGTCTTCGTGTCCAACGCATGGGACCACCGTAGCTGCGACTAGCTGAGAATTTGCTGACAGTGCAGGTGGGGCCCTGCCGTCAACGATTCAACAAGCCACGCAGCCGACCGACGAGGGTTCGGCCGGAGTCGCGCTCTCGCTCGGCGAAGAGGAATTTCAGCTCCTCCTCCAGCTCTTTGCGCACGACATCGCGCAATTCCACTGCGGCAGCATGCTTGTCGACCGCGTCGCGCCACGGCGCAGGATCGATCGGGGCACCCGCCGAGAAGTAGAAGCGCTCCGGTCGAGGCAACACGGTGGGCCCGATGCCACGAATAAGCGGCGGAGTCAGATCTTTACTGAGACCAAGAGCCTCGACCGCCCAGCGCAGCGGGCGCAGCACGGGATGATCGCCGTCGAAGACGATGTCGTAGGCGTCATCGACGCCGATCATCGCCACCGGCACGATCGGCGCGCCCGCCTCTATCGCCATGTGCGCGAATCCGGATCTGCCCTCCCATTTCAGGACATACTTCTCGTTCTTGCGGCGCACCGCCTCGCGACCACCACCCGGGAAGACGATGACGGCCTCACCGCGCGCCAGCAGCGCCAGGCAGTTGCGCCGATTACCACGAACAGCACCGAAGTGGTGCAGCAATTCGCGCACACCGGGGACCGACATGAGGACGTTCTCGGCGAGGCCGCGAATGAGCCTGCCGCGACGGCGCAGAATTTCCGGCAGCAGCAGCGGTGCGTCGATGCCACCCATCAGGTTGTGGTTGCCGACCAGCAGCACCGGGCCGCCGGCAGGGATGTTCTCCAGGCCGTAGTAGCGAGGGCTCGTCCAAAGGCGCAGGGGCGCGAGCAGGGTGTCGAGCACCCGAAGATCGTTGTCGGTCAGTGAAACCGAAAGCGGCGCACCGTCACTGAGCACGCCAGTGTGCGACGAGTCACCGGATGGCCGATTGCCGGAAACGGCCGAGCCGGAGTTGTCGTGCGACATGGAACCCTCCTGATGTCGATTCGACGACAATATCGTAACGAAATCGACTGCACCGCATCGGTTGTGTACCCGGAATGCACAAAACCCGCCGACCGATGGTCGGCGGGCTGCGCACGCTCGCACAACAGAACGGTGAGTGTTACGTCACACCTCGGTTCCGCCTTGCGACGATCAATCCTGAGACAGGGCGTTCGTCTCCGAATGTCCATCGGTCTCGGCATATCCGTTGGTTTCGGGAACGCCGTAGACCTCCGTGGCGGACCCAGCGTGGGCGTACTCCGACAAGGCCGCGGCCAGTGCATGCGGCACTCGTGCCCGCACCCGGGTGCCGCCCTCTTCATGGGTGGACGCGGTGATCCGACCGTCCGCGTGAATGCGGGCGAGTAGATCGCCACGGGTGTAGGGCAGCAGCACGCTGACCTCGACATCGAGTCCGCCGAGGACCTCGGCCAGCCGCTCGCGCAGCGCTGCGATGCCCGCGCCGGTGTGGGCGGACACATAGGCCGCGTCGGGCAGCACCCCACGCAACCGGGTCAGCTCCACCGGGTCGGCCGCGTCGATCTTGTTGACCACCAGCAGCTCCGGCGGCGCGGCCGAGCCGGACTCCTTGATCACGTCGGTGATCACCTCGCGGACCGCCTTGATCTGTTCGGCGGGCAGCGAGTCGGAGCCGTCGACAACGTGCAGCAGCAGGTCGGCGCCGGTCACCTCTTCGAGGGTGGAGCGGAATGCCTCGACCAGCTGGGTCGGCAGGTGGCGCACGAAACCGACGGTGTCGGTGAAGACGACCTCGCGGCCGTCATCCAGGTCGGCGCGCCGGGTGGTCGGATCGAGCGTGGCGAACAGCGCGTCCTGGACGAGCAGGCCGGCACCGGTCAGTGCGTTCATGAGGCTGGATTTGCCCGCATTCGTGTAGCCGACAATCGCGACCGACGGGATGCCACTGGAATTTCGGCGCGCCCGCTTGGTGTCACGCGCGGTCTTCATCTCACGGATCTCGCGGCGCAGCTTGGCCATTCGCTCGCGAATACGGCGACGGTCGGTTTCGATCTTGGTCTCACCTGGACCGCGCAGACCCACACCGCCGTTGCTGCCCGCCCGGCCACCGGCCTGCCTGGACATGGACTCACCCCAGCCGCGCAGGCGCGGCAGCATGTATTCCATCTGGGCCAGGGCGACCTGCGCCTTACCCTCACTGGAGGTCGCGTGCTGCGCGAAGATGTCCAGGATGAGCGCGGTCCGGTCGATCACCTTGACTTTGACGACCTTCTCCAGCGCGGTCAGCTGCGCGGGAGTGAGCTCACCATCGCAGATCACCGTATCCGCGCCGGTCTCCAGGACGACAGCGCGCAGTTCGTCGGCCTTGCCGGAACCGATGTAGGTGGCCGGGTCCGGCTTGTCCCGGCGCTGAATCAGGCCTTCGAGTACCTCGGAACCCGCGGTCTCGGCGAGCGCCGCCAGTTCGGCCATACTCGCTTCGGCCTGCACGGTGCTGCCCGAAGTCCAGACGCCGACCAGCACGACTCGCTCCAGGCGCAGCTGCCGGTACTCGACCTCGGTGATGTCGGTGAGCTCAGTGGACAGACCCGCAACACGACGCAGCGAGCTGCGGTCCTGCAGCTGCATCTCACCGACTGTCGGGTCCGCGGACTTGGCTTCCCGGGTCCAGCCCGAACGCGCCATGCGCGCCTTGTGCTCGGCTACTACGTCACCGTTGTCGTCGACTTCGTCGAAGTTCGCCTCATCGGCGGCCGTGGTGAAGTCGTCATCGTCGGCTGCCGGCGTGAATTCATACGTCTCTTGTTTCGTCATACAAGGTCCATGGTCCCACGATCCACCGACATGGCGCATCCGAGTATTGCGCCGCCGCGCCGGGCCGGAATTTCAGAGCGCCTGCCACCAGCCTGCGGCGATGCGGCCGGAGGCGACGAGCACCGACGGGCCGCGCAGCTGAGCGAAACCGCCGCGGAGGGTAACGGTGACCTCGCCGCCCGGGATCCGGACCCGGACTTCGCCGCTATCGGTGGCGATCCTGAATCCGGAGTGCGCCAGTGCCGCGGCGGCAGCGGCGACCGTTCCTGTTCCGCAGGAACGGGTTTCACCGACACCACGCTCGTAGACCCGCATGTCGACGGAGTTGTCGGCATCCAGCGCGGTGACAATCTCGACGTTGACGCCGTGCGGGAACAGGTCCGGGTCGTAGCCGGGTGCGGCGGTCAGATCGAGCTTGGCCAGTGCGTCGACCGACAGACCGGGGTCGACGCAGGCCAGATGCGGGTTGCCGACATCGATCCCGATTCCGGCGAAGGCCCAACCCGTGATGGCGGCCGTCGAAGGACCCCGTTCACGGACCGCACCCATATCGACGGTGACATCGCCGTTGACCGGGTCGGCGGCGTGCACGGTGACCGGGCGCGCCCCGGCTCGGCTGCCGACCACGAACTGCGTACGCGATTCCAGGCCGCTGGTGGCCAGGTAGTGCGCGAAAACCCGGACGCCGTTGCCGCACATTTCCGCGATCGAGCCGTCGGCATTGCGGTAGTCCATGAACCAGTCCGTGGCGTCGATGCCGTCAGGGATCCGGTCGAGCACGCCGCGCTCGCGCAGTGCGCCTGCGCGTGCCACGCGCAGCACCCCGTCCGCGCCAAGGCCACGCTGCCGGTCGCACAACGCGGCGATCCGCTCCGGGGTCAGCTCCAGCCGAACCTCCGGGTCGGGCAGCACCACGAAATCGTTCTGGGTGCCGTGCCCTTTCGAAAATTCGATGTCCGCCACGTTCTCATTCTCCCTGTTCGGTGTGTTCGGCGACTGATCGCGCGTGCGTCATCTGACAAACGTCCTGCGCTGGCGGGAAATTTCGTACAGCGTGGCCGCTGCCGCCGACGGTGCCCCGAGCGAGCTGGCGGTGCCGCCCATCGGGATATAGACCATGTCGTCGCAGGCATCCTGCCACGCCGCACTCATGCCGCTGGTCTCGTTGCCGATCACCAGAATGGTCGCTTCGGTGAAGTCGTGGTCGAAGACCGCGCTCGCGCCGTCTTCGTCTGTACCGACGATGCGGGTAGGGATGCCGCGTTGCACCTGCCGGTCCCGGAATTCGAGCACCTGCGCGGCGCCGGCGGCCCGATAGACCGGCACGGCGAACAGCGAGCCGGTGGAGGCGCGGACGGCCTGCGGGTCGTATTGGTCGGCGCCGTGGCCGGTAACGATCACACCGCTCGCGCCGAAGGCGTCCGCCGAGCGGATCAGGGTGCCGAGGTTGCCCGGCGAGTTGGGGCGGTCGAAAACAACCACCACAGGCGGTGCGGTGTCACCGGGCTCACCGGGTTCGAAGGTATCCAGCCCGGGCTGCCGCGATACCGCAACGGCCACCAATTCCGGTATGCCGGTTGCCTTTTCGCCGAGTTCGGCCATCAGCTCCGGCACCAAGCCGACCTGCGGCACACCGCTGGTGTCGAGGAGTTCACGCGCCCAGCTCGACAGCTCGGGCGCGCCGAGCCGGTAGAGCACTGTCTCGAGTGGCCAGTCGTTGGCGATCGCCTGGGTGATCGGGCGCACGCCTTGCACGAGAAATCGGCTGTCACGGTGGCGTTTGGTGCGATTGTTCAGGTATGCCTGCCAGACCTGAACCGAGGCATTGCGGGTACTCACACGTCTTGTCACTGCGGAGTCCGTTCTGTGTTGTCGAGAGGGTGCGAGGGCAGCAGCGACAGCGTGGTGGCGAGGAGCTCGGGGTCGGCGCCGTTCACCCAGCGCACCCTGGGATCTCGCCGAAACCATGAGCGCTGACGCCGGACATAACGCCGAGTGCCGATCAGGGTGCGTTCCTGCGCGTAATTCAGGTCGTATTCGTTGTCCAGGTAGGACAGGACTTGTGCGTAGCCGATCGCCCGGCGGGCGGTCACGCCGTCGCGCAGGCCGACATCGATGAGGCCGCGTACCTCCTCGACCAGTCCGGACTCGAACATCAGCGCGGTGCGCCGCTCGATACGCGCATCCAGTTCGGCGGTATCGCGATCCACGCCGATGATCACGGTGCCCCAGCGCGGTTCGCCGATGGCGGGCGCCGAGGCCGCGAACGGGCGGCCGGTGAGTTCGACGACCTCGAGTGCGCGCACCATCCGCCTGCCGTCGGTGGGCAGGATGGTCGCCGCGGCGGCGGGGTCGGCCGCCCGCAGCGCCTCGTGCACCGCGACCAAGCCTTGTTCGGCGAGCAAGGTCTCCCAGCGCGCCCTGACCTCGGGATCAGTGGCGGGAAACTCCCAATCATCCAGCAGTGCTTGGACATACATCATCGAACCGCCGACGATGATCGGCGTGTGCCCGTGCGCGATGATCGCAGTGACATCCGCGATTGCGGCGGCCTGATAGGCGGCCACGGTGGCGGTCTCGGTCACGTCGAGTACATCGAGCTGGTGGTGCGGGATGCCGCGACGCTCACCGGGCGCGAGTTTGGCGGTGCCCACGTCCATGCCGCGGTAGAGCTGCATCGCATCGATATTGACGATTTCGCCGCCGAGTCGCTCGGCGAGGTCGAGGCCGAGATCCGATTTGCCGGTGGCAGTGGGGCCGACGACGGCGATCGGGGTGATAGTCACCGCGCATCACCCTGGTCCCGTACCGGGCGCCACACACTCACCTGGTATCCGACGCCGAAAGGCGCGTCCTGGTAGAGCGTCTCGACCTCCGGATCGCTCGGATCGGCGGCGAACAGCCCGGCCAGTACCTGGTAGGCGGGCCGCCCCGACATCGCCAGCTCGGTGCACAACGCCGGATCCAGGGCGAGTAGCCCGGCCCGATCACCCGCGGCCAATGCGCGATCGAGATCGTCCTGGACGGCGGCGGCGCGGGTATCCAGATAGCCGGGTGCGGCCGTGGACAGTGTTGCCGCGCCGTCGGCGATCACCAACACGCCCAGCGGTTCGGGTGCGTTGTCGAGCACCGTTCGTAGCTCGGCGCCGATTTCGGCGCAGCGGGCCGACGAGGTATCCGCGGCGACTATGCGGGCCGATGCCTCCGCAGTCGGCGCGACCTGTCCACGCAACCATCCAGCGATCAGGGCTGGCAGCGGAAGTTGTGGGTCGGGCATATCTCCAGCGGACCTTGTCGAGAGGGCTGGATTCGATAGTGCAACCCGGGTGTCGACCCCGAATCCGCGGAAGGTGCCGAGGGTGTCGGGTGCGAGCTGCGCGTCGGCAGCGCCTGCTCCGATCACCAGCCAGCGCTGTGCGACCGTCAAAGCACCTGCGGCCTCCAGAGCCGCCGCACGCAGCTCGGCGGGCACACCGACGGGATCCGCCCCGGTCACGCGCGCGACACCGCCACAGAGCTCGGGCACGAGGATCGGCGGCGACGGGACCAGGGCCGCAATGGAGAACACGACGTAACCGTAGTCGTTCGCAATACCGGCGCCATGCACCGCGGGTACCGGCCTCCGGCCGACCCCGCGGCCGGTCGGGTTCGAGTGTCTCTGCCGCAAACTCGGCCGAGATTGATAGTGTTCGAGGTGCTACAACCCAGGTCATCACGGGTTGCATTCCCTGGGAATCACCCGCGTGAGGACGTCGATCGATAGTGTGCAGGGCTCGAACCGGGTTCAATGGGATGAGCTAGGGCGTAACCAGGCAGCCGTGACGCGCGGCAGGGACGAGGAGCAATGACGGACAGCAACGGAACCGCGAAGGCCACCCCCGGCACGACACCGCGCCCCTCGGACGTCCCGAAGCCCGGCGCCCCCAAGCCGGGCGCCGCACAGGCTCATCCCAAGCCGCATGCCATCAAGGCGCCGCCCGGCGAACACCCGCACCCCGTGGTCGTCCCGACCTCCAGCGACCCCAGCGTCTGGGGCCGCGTCGACGAGGACGGCACCGCCTGGGTGAAGACCGCCGACGGCGATCGCATCGTCGGCTCCTGGCAGGCCGGTGACGCGGCCGAAGGCCTTGCGCACTTCGGTCGCCGCTTCGACGACCTTGCGACCGAAGTGGCATTGCTGGAGGCGCGACTGGCCGCGGGCGCGGATGCTCGCAAGACCAAGGCGGCCGCAATCACTATTGCCGAGTCACTGCCCACCGCAGCGGTCATCGGCGATATCGATAGCCTGTCCCGCCGGCTCGCCGCGATCGCCGAGCACTCCGAAGAGGCGGCGGCACACGCCAAGGAGGAGAAGGAAAAGGCCAGGCACGAGCACACCGAGCGCAAGGAAGCGCTGTGCGCCGAGGCCGAGAAGATCGCTACCGAGTCCACCCAGTGGAAGGCCGCGGGCGATCGGCTGCGCGAGATCCTCGACGAGTGGAAGTCCATCCGCGGGGTGGATCGTAAGGTCGACGACGCGCTGTGGAAGCGCTACTCCAAGGCCCGCGAGGCGTTCAACCGCCGCCGCGGTGCGCACTTCGCGGAGCTCGATCGAGAACGCTCGGCCGCGAAGACGCGCAAAGAAGAACTGTGTGTGCGCGCCGAGGAACTCTCGGGCTCTACCGACTGGGTGGGCACCGCGGGTGTGTTCCGTGACCTGCTAGCCGAATGGAAAGCCGCGGGCCGCGCGCCGCGCGAGGCCGACGAGGCGTTGTGGCGACGGTTCAAGAGCGCCCAGGATGTGTTCTTCGCCGCCCGGAATGCCGCCGTCAACGAACGCGACGCCGAGTTCGAGCACAATGCCACCGCCAAGGAAGAGCTGCTGCGCGCCTACGAGCACATCGATCCGGCCACCGGCCTCGATGCCGCACGCAACGCGCTGCGCGAACTCCAGGACAAGTGGGATGCGCTCGGCAAGGTGCCGCGGGAGCGGATCCAGGAATTGGAAGGCAAACTGCGCGCGATCGAGAAGCGGGTCCGCGACGCTGTCGACGCACAGTGGCGCCGCACCGATCCGGAGGCGATGGCCAGGGCGGCCCAGTTCCGTGAGCGGGTAGCGCAATACGAGGAGCAGGCGGCCAAGGCGACCGCGGCGGGCAACAAGCGTGACGCCGAGAAAGCCATGGAACAGGCCAAACAGTGGCGTGAATGGGCCGAGGCGGCAGAGGGCGCCGTCAGCAACCTCTGACACGGGGAAGGCTGTCGGTCGAACCGATGGGATGAACGGCCATCCGGCGGGTCGGGTGGGTTACTCCCCCATCAAGCGCCGGCGGTCGCGCTCTTCCGCGGCGGCCGCGGCGATGCGGCGCTGCTCTTCCGCGGCCAATTGCAGTGCGGTGCGGCTCCATACAACGCGCACCCAGTGGAAGGTCAGCACAATGACGGCGAGTGCGCCGAGGATCAGTCCGATGCCGGGGCCCGCGCCGTAGTAGTTGGCGCCGCCGGGGCCGCCGACGCCGGGGGTCTGGCGGTGCCAGATGGCGAAAACGCCGAAGGCACCGGCAATGGCGGACCCGGCGACCGCGATCCAGGCCAGTGCCCAGCGGCGGGTCATCAAGGCGAGCAATGAGAAACCGATGCCGAAGATGACGACGAACCAGACGAAGATCCGGGACGGCAGGCCGATGTGTTCGAAGCTCGCAGTGCTGGTGCCGAGCAGGACATCGAAGCCGCGTGCGGTGCCCGCGTGCGGCAGTACCAGCGACACCAGCAGCACGAACACCGCGCCCGCGACAACCATGGCGCGAATGCCCGGATCGATCTCACCGGCGACGCGACGCTCGACAGCGTCGAGGTCGTCGCGGAATTGTTCGAAGTCTTTGCTGCTCTCGACCGAATTCACTGAGCCCTCGTTTCGTTCGGCGTCATCATGGTCGGCACTGCCCGGGTCAACTGTGCCATCGGTGTGTCCGAGACCGGAAGCCGACCCACTACGTGAGGTAGTATTCGCCGCCGAATCCGAGGCGGCAGGGTCCGATTCACCGTCGGCCGGAACGGGATTCGCACCGTCCACGCCGCGGCCCGACGCGGGATCCACACCCTCGGGTCCCGGCGTCGCGTCGCTGCTCTCGTCCGGCCTGCCACTCATGCCGCCGCCTCGCGGTACACGCTCATGTGCCACAGCCGGTCGAGCAGCCCGCGGCGGCCGGTTCCGGAGCCGGGGCGCCGACGCGAGGCAGACCGAGGCCGACTCCGATCGGTTCGGTCTTCGGCATGACGCCACGCTCATGCGCATCCCCCGCACGAGTGCGGCGATGGGTACGCACCGTTCCGTCGGCGATCAGATAGTGGGGAGCCGCGCCGGTGATGTCGACGGTGACGATGTCGCCGGGCCGAATCGCCTCTACGCTGCCCGATTCCGTGACGGGCGGCCGGAAGTGCACCAGCCTGCCGTCACGGGCTCGGCCGCTCATGCGTGCGGTAGCCGCGTTCTTCTTGCCCGCGCCCTCGGCGACCAGCAGCTCCACTTCGGTGCCGATCAGCTCGCGGTTCGCATCCAGGCAGACTTCCTCCTGTAGTGCGATGAGCCGTTCGTAGCGCTCCTGGACCACCTCTTTGGGCAGTTGATCGGGCATGTCGGCGGCGGGCGTACCGGGTCGCTTGGAGTATTGGAAGGTGTAGGCGCTGGTGAAGCGGGCCTGGCGCACCACGTCCAGGGTCTCCTGGAAATCTTCCTCGGTTTCGCCCGGGAAGCCGACGATGATGTCGGTGGTGATCGCCGCGTGTGGCATTGCCGCACGGACCTTTTCGATAATGCCGAGGTAGCGCGCCTTGCGGTAGGAGCGACGCATCGCCTTGAGCACTCGGTCCGAACCGGATTGCAGCGGCATATGCAGCTGCGGGCAAACATTGGGCGTCTCCGCCATCGCCTCGATCACGTCGTCAGTGAACTCGGCAGGATGCGGGGAGGTGAAACGTACGCGCTCGAGACCTTCGATCCGGCCGGCCGCGCGCAACAGCTTGGCGAATGCGCCACGATCACGTTGTTCGTCTGGATCGGCGAAGGAAGCCCCGTACGAGTTCACATTCTGCCCGAGCAGCGTCACCTCGAGCACGCCCTGATCGACCAGCGCCTGCACCTCGGCCAGCACGTCGCCGGGGCGACGGTCGACTTCTTTGCCACGCAGCGATGGCACGATGCAGAAGGTGCAGGTGTTGTTGCAGCCCACCGAGATCGACACCCAGCCCGCGTACGCGGACTCCCGCTTGGCGGGCAGCGTGGAGGGGAACGCCTCGAGCGATTCCAGGATTTCCACCTGCGCCTCGTGGTTGTGCCTGGCCCGCTCCAGCAGCACCGGCAACGAGCCGATGTTGTGGGTGCCGAAGACCACATCAACCCAGGGCGCTTTGCGCACGACCGTGTCGCGATCCTTCTGCGCGAGGCAGCCACCTACCGCGATCTGCATACCGGGCCGTTCGGCTTTGATCGGAGCCAGGTGGCCGAGGGTGCCGTAGAGCTTGTTGTCGGCGTTCTCACGAACCGCGCACGTATTGAAAACCACCAGGTCGGCCGTCGCTCCGGGCGCGGCCTGCACGTATCCCGCGTCCTCCAGCAGACCGGACAAACGCTCGGAATCGTGCACGTTCATCTGGCAGCCGAAGGTACGCACCTCGTAACTGCGAACCGCTCCCTCTACCTGGCCCATCGAATTCACCTATCCAGGGTAAGGCCGACGGTATCCGCGCCGTTGCGCGCCTCGGGGTGTAGTGGGCCGGCGGCATCGGTCCCGGCTGTGCCGTTGGCCGTGGTGCGGAAGCGCGCGCGGTACGCCGAGGGGGTGATGCCGAGGCGACGACCGAACGCGCGCCGCAGCGATTCGTCGCTGCCGAAGCCGGTGCGCAGGGCCGTGTCAGTGACTGTTGCGCCCGCGGCGAGCAGGGCTTGTGCGGCCTCGACACGGACGGACTCGACGTATGCGGCGGGGGTTGTGCCGAGTTGGTCATGGAACTGGCGGGTCAGGTGGCGGATGCTCAGGCCCGCGCGTGCGGCGAGGGCTGGTGCGGAATGGTCGGCAGCGGCGTCGGCGGCGATGGCGTCGACGACCCCGCGCAGCGGGTCGTGGCGGACCGGCGGCGTGCGCAGCGCGGCAGAGAATTGCGACTGTCCGCCGGGGCGTTGCATGAAGACCACCAGGTCACGGGCGACCTCGCGGGCAAGGGCCGCGCCGGTGTCCTCCTCCACCATCGCCAGGGCGAGGTCGATGCCCGCGGTCACGCCCGCGGAGGTGAGCACGTGTCCATCTCGAACGTGTATGGCATCCGGCTCGACGCGGACGGCGCGATAGCGGTGCGCCAGTGTGGCGGCATGTCGCCAATGGGTGGTCGCACGGCGGCCGTCCAGTATGCCCGATTCGGCCAGGGCGAACGCGCCCGTGCATACCGAGGCCACCCGGCGCACTCGGGGAGCGAGTACGGCGAGATCTGTCAGCAGAGTCGCGGGAATTCGGTTGCGCGGCAGATCCGCGGAACCCGGGACCACCACGGTGTCGATCGGGGTGCGCTCGACCCGGCCGTCGACAGCGAGTCGACCCGTCGCGGTGGTCACGTCCGCGCCGTCCGCAGAGCACACCGACCAGCGATACCGCGCCCCGAGGTCACGCGCGGTCGCGAACACTTCCAGTGGTCCGGTGATGTCGAGTTGCCGCACGCCGTTGTAGGCGAGGAACACTATGTGACGAACCGTGCGAGACATACCACAAGCCTATTCGTGTACTGATGGCCGAATTCGAGGGATACCTGTCCACACGGACATGGCCCCGGCCTTCGGTCGCAACAAGACTCGATGACGAGAACCACCGACACGAGGAGTCGCCATGACCCGCATCGCCGATATCGTCATCCCCGACAGCCGTCTGGCCGCCGCCGCCACCGAACTGGTTCGCGACGCCACCGACGACCTGCTGTTCGACCATTCCCGCCGCGTCTACTTGTTCGGCGCCTGGCAGGGCGCCCGGCGCGGCCTCGACTTCGATCCGGAGCTGCTCTACATCGGCGCGATGTTCCACGACCTCGGGTTGACCGACGAGTACCGCACCGCCGATCGCAGATTCGAGATCGACGGTGCCGAGCAGGCCGCGGCGTTCCTGCGCACCCACGGCATTCCGGAGGAGTCGGTGCGGCTGGTGTGGGATGCCATCGCGCTGCACACCACACCGGAGATCCCGTACTGGATGCGGCCGGAGATCGCATTGGTCACCGCGGGTGTCGAACTCGATGTCCTCGGGGTCGGCTACCGCGATCTGCCCGCCGACCTTCGTGAGGCGATAGTTGCCGTGCACCCACGTCCGGACTTCAAGAAGCGCATTCTCGCCGCGTTCACACACGGCATCGAGGATCGGCCGCAGACCACCTTCGGCAATGTCAAAGCCGACGTGCTCGCCCGATTCGTACCCGGCTTCGAGCGGACCGATTTCGTCGCGGTGATCGAGGGCTCCGACTGGCCCGAGTAAAGCCGACCGGAAGGTTACAGGCACGTGTCGATTCGGCGTGGCGGGGCGGTGTGTCGCGGAAACTCGGGCAAATTTACATTTTCCGCTTAAGGTCTTGATGCATGACCGACGCCGCCGCCGCGCCCGACACGACCGGGGCCGACACGACCGGGGATAAGAGCGCCGCCACCAGTGCGCCGATGATCTCGATGCGCAATGTGGATAAACACTTCGGTGAGCTGCATGTGCTGCGGGATATCAATCTCGAAGTTCCCAAGGGACAGGTCGTCATTGTTCTCGGCCCTTCGGGGTCCGGGAAATCGACGCTGTGCCGCACCATCAACCGGCTGGAGCCGATCGACTCCGGCGATATCGCCATCGACGGTGTGCCGTTGCCTGCCGAGGGCCGCGCGCTCGCCGCATTGCGCGCCGATGTCGGGATGGTGTTCCAATCCTTCAACCTGTTCGCGCACAAAACCATCGTCGATAACGTGATGCTCGCGCCGCTCAAGGTCCGCAAGATCGCCAAGAGCGACGCCCGCACCCGGGCGATGGAGCTGCTCGAACGTGTAGGCATCGCCAACCAGGCCGACAAGTACCCGGCGCAGTTGTCGGGTGGCCAGCAGCAACGCGTCGCCATCGCGCGCGCGCTGGCCATGAGCCCTAAGGTGATGCTGTTCGATGAGCCGACCTCCGCACTGGACCCGGAAATGGTCCAGGAGGTGCTCGATGTGATGGTGTCGTTGGCCAAAGAAGGGATGACCATGCTGGTGGTCACCCACGAAATGGGTTTTGCCCGTCGTGCCGGGAACAGGGTGCTGTTCATGGCAGACGGACAGGTGGTCGAGGATGCCGAGCCGGAGGCATTCTTCACCGCGCCGAAATCTGAGCGTGCGAAGGATTTCCTCGGGAAAATATTGAGTCACTGACCATCTGACAATCACGGCCATCGAAAACCATATGAGGGAAGGAACTCGATGAGGATCAACCGTGCGCTTCGAATCGGTGTCGGGGCGATCGCCTTGGCGCTGACCGCCGCGACCGCAGCCGCTTGTGGCGGAGGCGACAGCAAGACCGCTCTGGACAACGCCAAGGACGGCAAACTCACCATCGGTATCAAGTTCGACCAGCCCGGCCTCGGCCTGCGCAACAAGGACGGCTCCTACAGCGGGTTCGATATCGAAGTCGCCAAATACGTCGCAGGCAAGCTCGGAGTGAAGCCGGAAAGCATCACCTTCAAGGAAGCCCCGTCCGGCCAGCGCGAGACGTTGATCGAGAACGGACAGGTCGATTACATCGTCGCCACCTACTCGATCAACGACAAGCGCAAGGAGAAGGTCGACTTCGCCGGGCCGTACTACATTGCGGGCCAGTCCCTGCTGGTGAAGGCCGACAACAGCAGCATCAACGGGCCCGATGATCTGAAGGGGAAGAAGGTCTGCTCGGTGAAGGGCTCGACCCCCGCCCAGAACATCGAGAAGAACTACCCCGACACTCAGCTGCAGACCAACGACACCTACTCGCTGTGCCTCGAGGGCCTCTCGGCAGGTTCGTATGACGCGGTGACCACCGACGACATCATTCTGGCCGGTTATGCCGCGCAGAGTGCTGGTTCCTACAAGGTCGTCGGTAAGCCGTTCACCACAGAGAACTACGGCATCGGCGTGAAGAAGGGCGACAAGGAACTCCGCGACAAGGTCAACGACGCAATCGAGGCGATGATTGCCGACGGCTCTTGGAAGAAGGCGTTCGACACGACGGTCGGTGCCTCGGGCTACCAGGCCCCGACGCCGCCGACGGTGAACCGGTACTGAGGTTGCCGATTGGGTGGTCCGGAAGGGCCACCCAGTCCCTCGACGTGCTGAGGGACGTTTCACCGCCGCTACAAGCCCTGCATATCGCGCGGCCAGGATGTCTCCGGCCTCGCGCACCGACCCCGATCGGAGGGACGCATCCGCCGTGTTCGACCTGATCTCGAGGTATGACGTCCTCGGAGCCTTCTGGGTGACCATCAAGCTGACCGCGTCGTCCGCGGTCCTCGCCCTGGTCTTCGGCACATTCGTCGCCGCCATGCGCGTATCGCCCGTGCCGGTCGCCCGGTTCCTCGGCAGCGCCTACGTCACCATCTTCCGCAACACACCGCTGACGCTGATCATCGTGTTCTGCTCGCTGGGCCTTTACTCCACCATGGGCTGGAAGCTGGCTCCGGAAGGCCCGAACTCACTGGCGCAGAACAACTTCCGGTATGCCGTACTGGGACTCAGTATCTACACCGCGGCCTTTGTCTGCGAGTCGTTGCGCTCGGGCATCAACACCGTGCCGATGGGCCAGTCGGAGGCGGGCCGTTCCCTGGGCTTCACCTTCACGCAGAATCTGCGCATCGTGGTGCTGCCACAGGCATTCCGCTCGGTCATCGCGCCGCTCGGCAGCGTCCTGATCGCACTCACCAAGAACTCCACGATCGCCTCGGCGATCGGCGTCGCCGAGGCCGCGACTCTGATGGCCAAGATGAACGAGAACGAGGCCGCGCTGATCACTATCGGCGCCATCTTCGCACTCGGCTTCGTGATCCTGACCCTGCCGACCGGCCTACTGTTCGGCTGGCTCGCCAAGCGATTCGAGGTGGCCCGATGAGTACCGGTGCTTCGGTTCTTTTCGACGCGCCGGGTCCCCGGACCCGCATCCGCAACCAGATCTATTCCGTCATCGCCGTTATCGCCACGCTCGCGATCGGCTGGGTGTTCTACCGCGGCTTCGCCGACAAGGGACAGTTCACCGCGGAGAAGTGGAAGCCGTTCATAGAGGCCGACGTCTGGACGACCTACCTGCTGCCCGGCCTGCGGGGCACCCTCGTCGCGGCGCTGCTCTCGATTGTGTTCGCGCTGGTGATCGGCATGATCTTCGGCATCCTGCGGCTGTCGGATCACCGTCTGGTGCGCTGGGTGGCAGGGGCGATCGTCGAGGTGGCCCGGTCTATTCCCGTGCTGATCCTGATGATCTTCCTGTTTTATATCTTCTCCGATTACAAGTTGTTCAAGGTCGATCAGCTTGCCCTGGCGGCCGTCGTGATCGCGCTGACCGTCTACAACGGCTCGGTTATCGCCGAGATCGTGCGCGCGGGGATCAAGTCGCTACCGAAAGGGCAGACCGAGGCCGCAGTGGCGCTGGGCCTACGCAAGGGGCAGCTGATGCGGTTGATCCTGCTGCCACAAGCGATCACCGCGATGCTTCCGGCATTGATCTCGCAGATGGTTGTCGCGCTGAAGGACTCGGCGCTCGGCTACCAGATCACCTACCTGGAGATCGTGCGCCAGGGCTCGCAGCTCGGTGCGGCCGAACGGAATACGGTGCCCGCACTGATCGTTGTCGCGATCGTCATGATTCTGCTGAACAGCACGCTGACATTCGTGGCGAACAAGCTGGAGCAGCGATTGCGCTCGCGCAAGCGGGCCAAGGGCGCAGCGGTCCTGCCTGCCGACTCGGTCCTCACCGACGCCACACCCGGCATGGATATCACCAACAAGCCGTAAGTCTCGATTCGACGGTGCTCGACGACTGCCTGACCCGAACCGGGGCCGTCGAGCCGAAGTTGCGGCGCTCGCTGCGGTAACCGGCTCGGGCGCACCTTTGTTGGAAAATCACCTACCGGCCATACGAGCGACATCCAACATCGAAAGTCCAGATGAGTTCCGCGACAATAGAAATCATCGCCCGCGCAGTCATCCGCGACGGCGACCGGCTGCTCGTGGCCCGCGCACGGGGCAAGAAATGGGCGTTCCTACCCGGTGGCCATGTCGAGCGCGGCGAGTCTGTCGAGTCAGCCCTGGTCCGTGAACTGTCGGAAGAACTCGGAACGGCAAGCAGGATCCTCGGCCTCGTCGGTGTCGTCGAGCACGGATATGTCGACGACGAATCGATCACCCGTCATGAGGTGAATCTGGTGTTCGCCGCTGAGGTGGAAGGTGTCCCCGTCAGCCAGGAAGATCACCTCGAATTCTCCTGGTTGCCGATAAACCAGCTGTCGACGACCGACCTGCGACCGAGCGCGTTGAAGGGCGTCATCGCCGGCGGCGCGCAGTCGTTCTGGCACGGTTGGCACGGCTGATTACGGCCATGGCCCGATCCGAAGCGAGGTCACCGGACACAACCGGTAAACCACCGAACCCAGTGGCGGCATTGCGGCCTCGCACCGGCATGTGTCGATCAGCACCGTGACCGTTATTGTGCCGCCGTGAATCCCGTCGAGCGGCCGCGCGACATCCCCGGACCGAGGACCGACTTCACCGAGGTCGCTGCGCAGAGCTGTCGAGGGGTACAGAAACTGCCGGCGCTAATCGAACGAATCAGGGAGGTCTTCGATGTCGGAGGTTGCGCCGTGGCTTGCCAGTTCGGCTTTTACCACCTGGTAGGCGATGGACTGGTTGTAGCCGCGACGGGCGAGCATACCGACGAGGCGGCGAATCGCTTTGTCGCGGTCGAGGTGTACCGGCATCGAGCGGAGTTTGCGGCGAACCAGTTCGACGGCGCGGGATTCTTCATCGTCCGAGGTGATGGCGTCCAAAGCAGGGGCCGCGTCGGACTGCGCGACGCCCTTATGGCGGAGTTCTCGGGCAAGGGCCTGTTTGCCTTTGCCAGAGAAGGTGTGGCGGGCGTGGACCCACTCTTCGGCGAAGGCGGCATCATTGATGAGGCCGACCTCGGCGAGACGGTCGAGGGCGGCTTCGGTCACCTCGGGTGTGAATCCCTTGGCGGCCAAGCGTTGTGCGAGTTCTGCGCGGCTGCGGGCGCGGACGGCGAGCAGACGCAGACCTGCGTCCTTTGCCTGCTCGACCGTCCCGCCCGGCAGGGTGGGTTCCGACGAGGATCGGCGCGCGCCGGCCTGCCTCGGCTCCGATCGACCCCGCTCGGATCCGGCCGCCACCGGATCCATATCCCATCGGCTTCCTGAACGATCAGAATCGCCCGATGAGGTGACTTTCGCCCGTCCACGCTCGGACGTGGACCCGGCCGAGCGCGCCCGCTGCGGTTCGAGCGCGCTCGACCAGCTTCCTCCTGTGTCCGGATCGGCCGAACCACCTTCAGCCGACCGGAGTCGCCCGAATCCGGGCTCGTGCGGTCGCGATCCAGTGTTGACCGGATCAGCGGAACGGCCGGAAGCGGACAGGAGTTCGTGGAGCCGACGTCGCGTTTCGTTCACCGGGTCGGGCCGCGTCGCATCGGGCGCGGCCGGACCGGAGCGTTGCGGTGTGCGTCGGCCGTTCATCGGATCAGAAATCGGCCGGCACCTCGGCGACCGCATCGGCTGCGGTCACATCTGCGCCGATGCCCAGCTTTTCCTTGATCTTCTTCTCGATCTCGTCGCGGATATCGGTGTTCTCCAGCAAGAACTTGCGGGCATTCTCCTTGCCCTGACCCAGCTGGTCACCGTCGTAGGTGTACCAGGAGCCGGACTTGCGAACGAAGCCGTGCTCGACACCCATGTCGATGAGCGAGCCTTCCTTGCTGATACCGAAGCCGTACAGAATGTCGAACTCGGCCTGCTTGAACGGCGGCGACACCTTGTTCTTGACCACCTTGACGCGGGTGCGGTTGCCCACCGCGTCGCTGCCGTCCTTGAGTGTCTCGATGCGGCGCACATCCAGGCGCACCGAGGCGTAGAACTTCAGCGCCTTACCGCCGGTGGTGGTTTCGGGGGAACCGAACATCACGCCGATCTTCTCGCGCAGCTGGTTGATGAAGATGGCGGTGGTACCCGTGTTGCTCATCGCACCGGTCATCTTGCGCAGCGCCTGGCTCATCAGACGGGCTTGCAAACCGACGTGGCTGTCACCCATCTCGCCCTCGATCTCGGCGCGCGGCACCAGCGCGGCAACCGAGTCGATGACGATGATGTCCAGCGCGCCGGAGCGGACCAGCATGTCGGCGATTTCCAGGGCCTGCTCACCGGTGTCCGGCTGCGAGACGAGCAAGGCGTCAGTATCGACGCCGAGCTTGCGGGCGTACTCCGGATCGAGGGCGTGCTCGGCGTCGATGAAGGCCGCGACACCGCCTGCCGCCTGCGCGTTGGCCACCGCGTGCAACGCGACGGTCGTCTTACCCGAGGATTCCGGGCCGTAGATCTCCACGACACGACCACGCGGCAACCCGCCGATACCGAGGGCCACATCCAGCGCGATGGAACCGGTCGGGATCACCGAGATCGGCTGGCGGGCCTCCTCGCCGAGACGCATGACCGCGCCCTTACCGAAGCTCTTCTCCACCTGAGCCAACGCCATCTCGAGCGCCTTGTCGCGGTCATACGCCTGTGGTGCCATGTCCTGATCCCCTTTTCGCCGGGTATGTCTTCGTTCTTGGTTGGCGCCCACATTAGAGGGCGGCACCGACAAGTTCTGGCGCCAACATTAGACGAACAGATGTTCGAGTCAAGCGACGCGCCCGGTGACACGCGATCCGGCTTCCCCTCCCCTGGCAACCTGCCCGTTAAGCGAGGAAGAGCCGTGACGGGTCCACCGGACATCGATGTGATCCGATCCGAAGTCCGATCACCGCACCAAGGAAATCCGGTCACTTTCCAGCAGCATTCTCCGTCGAGGGCGCCGAGCCGCTGTGTGACATAGCGGTAGAGGTGCGCAGTGCCGTTGCACATGATCGAAACGATCAGATTGGTAGGCCCGGTGGTCGTGGCGACGAATACCGTTTCCAGGTGCGCCGCGATCGCGGCGCCCGTCGCCTCGAGATCGGCGGGCGGGGTGCGCAGCAACAGTGCCGCCCGCACGGCATATCCCATCCGTTCGATCGCGAAGTCGAGGTCGAGGTACAGCACCCCGGATTCGACCAGCCCGGCCATGCGGCGGGCCACTCGCGTTGCCGTCCAGCCGATTTCGGCGGCGATCTGCGCGTACGGCGCGCGGCCGTGCGGCCGAGGATCTGCAGCATCGCCTCGTCCTGCACCGAAAGGTCGACCGGAGTCTCCGGCCCGATCCGGTCGGCCGTCGATCCGCACGGACCGAGTTGACGCAACTGCACGCCGCTGAGCAGGTGGCCGTAATGCGGCCATTCCCGGTCGAGCGGGAACCGATGGATCACCTCGTGTGCGATCAGCCCGGTCACCTGGCTGGCCTGGGGCAGTGTGTGCAGCAACAGTCTGTCGCGGCTGGGCACCGTGTTCCGCGAGGTCACCGACGCCGATCAGCGGATGACACCAGCGCAGTTCGTCGATGGGCTCGACGCGACTCTCCAGATGGCGGCCGTCGTCAGCATCGTGTTCGGGCTGATCGCGTTCGCCCTGTTCCACCGGCAGCACACGGTTGCCGGGGCAGAGCGGGACGATCGCACGGCAGTCGCCGCACGATAACCTGCCGGCACAGAAGGCGTGATCGGGAGCCAACAGCTCGCGATCACGCCTTTCCCGGCATGCGGTCGATCGGGCGGGCGCGATGCAGTGCCGCGATCCGCTCGGCGGCCGTTCCCGGCACGGTCGTGGTGTGCCGCCTGCGATGTCGTCAGCGTCGATAAATGCTGCCGCGCATGAGATTTCGACGCGCAGATGTCGCGCTTCCGCTACTGCTGCGGCTGGACCGAGTCGTCGCCTTCTTTCCGCGGGCCGAAAATGCGGCGATCGGATTCGGCGATGCGGACATCGTTGATGCTCGCCTCGCGGCGCGACATCAGGCCTTCGGGTGTGAACTCCCATTGCTCGTTGCCGTAACTGCGCCACCACTGACCCGACTCGTCGTGCCATTCGTACTGGAAGCGGACCGCGATGCGGTTACCTTCGAAGGCCCACAGGTCCTTGCGCAGCGCATAGCCGTTCTCGACGGACCACTTCCTGGTGAGGAACTCCACGATCGCCGTGCGGCCGGTGAAGAACTCGTCGCGATTGCGCCACACCGAGTCCTCGGTGTAGGCGGCGGCGACACGCTCGGGATCGCGCGTGTTCCAGGCATTTTCGGCGGCACGGACCTTGACCTCGGCGGATTCGCGATCGAAGGGTGGTAGTGGGGGTCGCATGACGACTCCTTCCTCGGGTGTTGACTGCCGTGAGGATCGCGATCCCCCGGAAATGTCCAACTGCCATTCCTTGTTTGATCAGTTAGAACTTAGCTGCATTAGGCAGCCGGGTCAACCTGTAAAATGAATTTATCCGGTTAGAACGGCGGTGGTTGCCTTGGTAGAGCACAAAGGCTCGTTACCCTCAGTCATGCTCGATCCACGCCCCCACCTCGGTGAACCGCTGGCACTCGACCTGTTGAACACGAGGTGGATCGAGAACGGACCACAGGACCTACTGACCGATGCCGCCGGACTGGGCGTCTGGCTCGACTCGGCGGGACTTGCCCACCGTGCGTCTGCGGACCAACGGACGCTGGAAGCGGTACTAGCCGCGCGCACCGCGATCTACGACGTCGTGAAGCACCGCACCGCCTCCGGGCTCAACGATGTGCTCGAACACGGCCGCGTCCGGCGCACCCTCACCGGCAGCGGCCCCACCGACGTCGACGACGTCGCGGACCCCGCCTGGCTCGCCGCCTGGTTGGCCGCCGACAACCTGCTGCGCCTGATCGCCGAAGCCCCCGACCGCATCCGCCAGTGTGCCCACCCCGACTGCGTGCTTTTCTTCTACGACACCTCGAAAAACGGCACCCGGCGCTGGCATTCGATGGCGACCTGCGGAAACCGCGCCAAAGCCGCACGCCACTACGCGAAGAAGGGGTGAGGTCAGAAGAGTTCGTCGAGCAGCCGGTAGTAGTCGAGGCGTCGCCGATCGGGCTCGACCAGGCCGTAGGCGGTAAAGAACGCCCGCACCTCGTCGGCGCCGAAGTCTTCCCGTAGATCACGCTCGGCCAGCGCAAGATCGCGATACCGATCCGCGACACCGAGGTCGCCGACATCTATCAGAATGCCGCCTTCGAGCACGTTGGACGGCGTGAAGTCGCCGTGGGCGACCACGAGATCCCGCTCGTCGGGGCGCTGTGTGCGGAGTCGGTCCAGTATCTGTTCGGGGACCAGATGCTCATGGTCTTCATCGAAGTCCTCGGGATCGATCAAACACTCGAGTACTCGGCGGGCGGCCCGGGTCAACATCGAATCGAGTCGGCCATCGAACGGGCACTCGGCAATCGGGATGCTGTGGAGGCTGCGCAGCACCGCACCCATGAGCGCCCCTACCGTCCTGCCCACGGCCGAGCTGTCGGCCACAGGATATCCGCCGGGAACCCCCTCGCTTCCGGCCGACGCAACGCCCTCGGCCGCGGCATGAGCCCCGCCTTCGGGAATACCGCCCTCTGCCGCTGCACCGATGTCGGCAGCAGCACGCTCGCCGTCCGCCGCGCGCGCGGCGAGACTCGGCACGCCCGCGTCGGCGAGTACCAGTACATCTCCGTCGAACACGGCCACATCAGGCAGTCGAATCCCGTAGTCGCGCAACCAGTTCAGGCGCGCATGCTCGGCCACCGCCAGCGGGCCCCGCTTGACCCAGTACGCGTTGTCGACGAACGAGACCCCGCCGCTGAGCCCTTCGTGATCGTCGGACCAGACCGGTGCGGCACCGAGCAGTGCGGCCACTGCGGGAGGCAGGGCAATGGGCAGCTCGTCCAGGGCGTCCAAGGTCGCGCACGTCGACTCGACCAGCTCGGAATCGGCCTCGGCGCTGCGCAGCGCCAACGCCTCCGCCAACAGTGTGCGCGCTTCGTCGAGCCTGTGCTGTTCGGCAAGCACGGTGCCGAGGTGTTGGAGCGCGAACGACAGCACTTCCGGCACGTCGGTTCGGGCCAGCTCCAGCGTCTGCCGGTAGAGGATTTCAGCGGTCACCGCATCGCCCTGATACCGGTAGACGTCACCGAGGTTGATCAGCACCGCGACCCGCCGTCGCTCGGTGTCGGCACATTGCAATGCCCGGTCGAGATGATCGAGTGCGTCCTCGTATCGCCCGAGCAGCAACAGGTCGATCCCGGTCTGCTGCCATTCGACATAGCCGGTGGGTCGGACCGCCGCCACCCGCGCCGCCAGGTGCTCACGATCGGTGTCGGCCATGTGCAACCGCCCGTCGAAAGGGTAGCCGGGGGCCACAGCTGCGTTCGGGCCGAGCGCAGGACCGCGGGTAGGCTGCGTCTGCCCGCTCGGGTGGCCGGTCACCATCGGCCGCGCGGCACGTCGAAGTCCGCGCACAGCGCCCGCCACACGTCCCGGGGATCAACCCCCGCGTCGATGGCGGCGGCACCGGTCCGACCGCCCAACGACGGGATCACATGGTCGGTGAGCAGGGCATCACCACGGGCCACACCGAACTCGGTGTGCAAGAGCTCCTGAAACTCAGTCAACCGCACCGGGTTCAAGATACTCGCGCCCTCCGATCCGGTGCGCTCCGCCCGCGGGTCCTCGACCCGTGCGCTACTGGGCTCGCACCTCGTCCAACACCGCACGGCAGCGCGCGATCGGGTCGGCGACGGTGGCGGCGCCCGCGGCGGCAGACCGGGCCGCCGCGGTGTAACCAGGGGTGTGCAGCAGGTCGAGAACCGCCGAGCGGACAGCGTCGGCGGTCAGTGGGCGAACCAGGATCGAACTACCTTGGCGGGCGGCGCGATTGGCCAGTTCCCACTGATCGCCGCCACCGGGGATCGTGACGATCGGGACGCCCGCGAGCAGGGATTTGGCCAGCAAGCCATGGCCGCCGCCGCCCACGACGGCGGCCGCGCGGGTGAGTAGTTGGTCTTGGCGACCCAGGCCCGCGGTCACCCATGACGGCAAATCGGTGGGCGGGGAGTCCAGCAGGGAGATCGCGACCCGAACGCCCGCACCGTCGAGCGCCTCCAGCACGGTTTCGACCATGCGTGTGACACCGGTATGCGCCGTCGAGGGCGCGACCATCACCAGCGGTTCGTCGCCGGGCGGCGGTTCGAGGATCGCGCTGGTCGGCTCCCACAGCAGCGGGCCGATCACGTGGGTGTGTTCCGGCCAGTCCGGGCGCGGCACCTCGAGTGCGGGCAGGGTGGCGATGAGCCTGGCGGCCGGGCCCGGGTCGGTGGCGGGCAGCCCAACGCCCTCGCGGGCCTGCTCACGTTGGCGCTGACCGTTGCGAATGGCCCGCGCAGTCAGGGTGCGCAACACTCCGTCGCGCAACCGGCCGCGCATGCCCTCCCCCGGTGCGAGTCCACTCCCGATGGGCGGCAATGCTTTCGACGGCAGATAGAGCGGATGTGGGGAAAGCTCGACCCAGGGCACCCCCAGACGTTCGGCGGCCATGCCACCACCCGCGGTGAGCACATCCGACACCACCAATTCGGGCAGCATGGCGCTCAGATCCGGCAGGATCTCCGTCGAAATGTGTGCGGCCCGTTCATGAATCCGCTGCCCGGCGTCGGCGTCGTCGTCGTCGGCCCGCGGCGCAAGGCCCTTGAGGCGGCGCACCGGAATGCCCGCTTCCCGCGCGACGTCGAACCACCGTGGCCCGGTGAACAACACGGGCTCGTCGCCGGCCGCCAGAAATCGCTCGCACAGTGCCAACGCCGGGAACGCATGACCTGGATCCGGTCCCGCTACTACGGCAACACGCATTCGCCCAGCCTGCCACACCCGCGATCACGCCGAGCGGGCCCGTCGGGCCCCGTGTTCACACAGTTGTCGATCATCGGATGCCGCACCACACGGCATCGCCTGCGACCACGGTCTAGACCATTGAGGCGGGATGGGAGGATGCAGGCGCCGTGTCCACCACGGACGAATTGATGAGCTCGCTGACCGGGTGTCACGATGTCTGGGACATGCCGGACCGCAGGAATGCGCGGAAGTACTGCCCCAGGTCTATCCGAGGATTCGCCGACGCAAGCCGGATCGAATGTCAGCCGCGGAAGTAATAGAGCTCGAAACCGACAGCGTGCGCGGCCGGGAAGCCTTCCTTCGGGCCTGTCGCCATCTCGATGACGGCGCGCACCTGGTCGGCGACCGGCTCGGGGCTGAGGATCTCCAAGTAGCGGCGGTGCTCGGCGAGCGAGGCCGCTGCCTGATCGAGGGTGTCGGTCACGTCGACAGCATGGGTGGCGCTCGGCCCGACTACCGCCGCCCACCGTGGTGACCACGGCGCGAGGCCGGAAAGTTCGGGAAAGATCCACTCGTTGCCTGCATCGGAAAGGGCGTCGAGGCCCGCGCGGCCGACCGCTCGATGGTCGGCACTGTTGGCATAGCCGGGAGCCCAGGTGTCCCCGAAGTTGAACAACACCACCATCTCCGGCCGATGACGCCGGATTGCGGCCGCCAGGTCCCTGCGCAAGGCCAGATTTTCCTCCACGCGACCATCGGGGTGCCCGAGGAACTCGACCTCGTGGACTCCGACAACCTTGGCCGAGGCGATCTCTTCGGCCTCGCGCAGGGGGCCTGCCTCGGCAGGTGGGATGCCGGCCATCCCGGCTTCGCCCGAGGTCACCAGGACATACCTGATGTCCTTTCCTTGGCCGGTCCAGCGGGCCACGGCCGCAGCCGCGCCGTATTCGATGTCATCGGGGTGGGCGACGATCACCAGCCCGCACTGCCAATCCTCCGGAAGCTGTTCCACAGCACACATTCAAGCATTCGAATTGCCGATCCGGCCGCACCCGCTCCGAGTTCCCGGCGCACCGGCCTGCGCCGCCCTACAGCCACTCGCGGCACCGCTGCTGCACCGGCCCCTCGACGGCGCAGCGACCCGAACTACAGCTTGGTGACGGACTTATCCGAGCCCGATACCGCCTTGTACAGCAGGTACAGGCCGAACACCACGGCGCTGATCACCAGGATCGGAAACAGACCTTTGATGAGTGCGCCGATAATCGCCAACGCGATCCAGACGACCGCGACGACACCGATGATCTTCCACAACATTGCCAGCCTCCAACAGGTCTTATGCGTATCGCCGTCCGGCGACCCGACTCCTCGATCCTGGCAGCCCGCTGACAATAAATCACCAGGTCAGCACCGATATCCGGGTGAAGATCAGGGTTCACCCTGACCCTCGGCACACCGTCTGTGCCTGCGGACAACGGGTCGATCACCGTGCCGAGTGAGGCCGAAAACGCTGGTCGCAGGGCAGTGGAGCGGCGCTACAGTCCCTGCGGCGGCAGCTGAGCGCCGATCTGGTGGTCGGCGACCTCGGCGAGAGCCTGCGCCCAGCCGTCGAGACGGTCGGCGGCATGACGCAGATCGGACACGATCAGGTCGAAATCGTGTCGCAGCACAACGGTTTCCGGCACCGCGAGAACGCGCCCGGCGGCGGCGACCACCTGCTCGTACTCCAGAATGCCCGCATCGAGCCGACCGAGCGCGAACTGCACGTTGCCCGAAAGTGCATCTGCCGCATCGGAATTAGTTCCGCCCATCGTGGTGATGGCGCGCTCCATCGCGGTCACATCGGCGGCGAGCGCATGCAGGGCGGCCGCACCCGATCCCGCGGTCTCCAGCATGTCGACCAGTTCGTCGTCGGGCAGTCGCTTCGAGCGCGTGATCTGCCCGACCAATCCGTGCATCGCTCGCTCCGCACGGATCAGCCTGGTGATCGGCGCCCGCGTGGCCGACCACAACGGTGGCTGCTTGGGTGAAACGAATGTCGCCTGTGGCAGTGGCGCATTACGCAATCGCAGATAGCGACGCGCACTCAGCGCGGTCCCGGTCACCAGAGCGACGGCTCCCCCACCCACGACAACGACTGCCCAGGCAGGCGCGGCGATGATGACGAGCCCGACGGTGCCCGCGGTGGTGAGACCGGACACCGTCCCGAGCTGGAAGCTGCGGCGGCGGGCCCTGCGCCGCTTACGCAGCTCCCGTTCCCTCGGATCCGCCCAGCGGCGGACCGCGACCAACGCGTGCTGGCCGACCTCGCGCAGATTGTCGGGAAGACTTCCCGGCTGGGGCACGATCGCGGACTGTGCGCGCACCACAGCACGACGTCCCGACCGCACGACGCTCGCTTCGGCCCGGACCGGCTGTTCCCGGATTCGCTTGCGGCTCACGGCTTCCCTCCCACCGGTGGTGCGGGCCGGTCGACACCGAGCCCGAGCAGCGCCCGAGTGTTGCGCTCCACCGAGAGCGGATGCACCGAAGGAGCCTTCACCGAACCAGTCCTCGCCGAACCTCCGGCAGCGTAGTTTCCAGCGACCGGCAGCAGTCGCCGGTCGCTACTGCTGCGCGGTCTGGCCCTTGTTCATCTGCGGCTGCGCCGGATTGGCCTGGGTCTGACCCGGGGTGATGGCGGGCGTGCCTGTGCTACCCGTGGGCAGTGCATCGCCACGCATGGATGCGCGGATCTGCTCGAGCTTGCTGTGTCCTGCCATCTGAATGCTGGCCTGTTGCACCTCGAGCATCCGGCCCTGCACCGAGTTCTGCGCGAGCTCCGCGGAACCGAGCGCGTTGGCGTAGCGGCGCTCGATCTTGTCGCGCACCGCGTCCAAGCTGGGGGTAGAGCCCGGCGCGGACAGCGTGGAGTCCATTTGCTGCAGCGAGGCGGAAACCTGCTCCTGCATCTTGGCCTGCTCGAGCTGGCTGAGCAGCTTGGTGCGCTCGGCCACCTTCTGCTGCAACATCATCGCGTTCTGCTCGACGGCCTTCTTGGCCTGCGCGGCCGCCTGCAGCGACTGGTCGTGCAGCACCTTGAGGTCCTCGACGGACTGCTCTGCGGTCACCAGCTGCGCGGCAAAGGCCTCGGCCGCGTTGGTGTACTGAATGGCCTTCTCGGTGTCGTTGGCGGCCGCGGCCTGGTCGGCGAGCAGAACAGCCTGGCGCGCATTGGCGTTGAGCTTCTCGACCTCATCGAGCTGGCGGTTGAGCTTCATCTCCAGCTGACGCTGATTGCCGATGACCGACGCAGCCTGCTGCGACAGGGCCTGATGCTGGCGCTGGGCTTCCTCGATGGCCTGCTGAATCTGGACCTTCGGATCCGCATGCTCCTCGATCTTCGAATCGAAGAGGGCCATCAGGTATTTCCAGCCCTTCACGAACGGATTAGCCATCGATTGATCCCGCCTCCATCTGATGCGCCGCGCTTTACCGCGACTCTAGTGCGCGACCGTCACGCACCCGATATGTGCCTATCCTCCACCATGTGGGCACCTGACCGGGAGAACCCGGCCTTTCCGACGCCTAGGGAGAATCTATCGGTTCCCGGCACCGGTCCGCAGCGTTGCCCGGGGCTGCCACCACTCGTTCTGCGTCAATTGCTCTTCACCAGGACCAGCATGTCGGATTTCGGCGCCGGAATGACGATCCGGGTGTCCTCCGCGATGTGCGGCAGGCGGACCTTCGATGCGGCACCGGACACCGACATCGTGGCCGTCGCGGGCTCGGCGCCGGTCTCGGCGGGCTCGGTGGCGGCCGTGTGCTCCGCCTCGGCCGCGGGGGTGGTGGCGGGCTCGCGGGCGGGAAGTCCGTCGGTCCCTGCCATGATCGTGCTCACATCCCATAGCACCCGCGACAGTGGCACATCCAGGGCGGCGCAGATGGCGGCGAGCAGTTCGCTGGATGCCTCCTTGCGGCCGCGCTCGACCTCGGACAGGTAGCCCAGGCTCACCCGCGCCGAGGTGGACACCTCACGCAAGGTCCGACTCTGGGCGAGACGAGCACGCCGCAGACTGTCGCCGATCGCCTCTCGCAGCAGCGTCATCTCGTTCTCCTTCGCTCACTGACAGCGGGCCACGCGCGGCGCCTACAAGCACTGCGCATGCCGTTCTTTCTGGCACAACGTCGGACACGGTCCGGTTGGTTCCCGCGGAGCGAACTTCGATTCGCCTCGCGCTCACTACGCCGAAACCGAGGTTTCTCCAGCCGTTACGTATCGCAGTAACTCCCGGATGGCCGTGTGTGTTGCGCCAATCCTGATAGTCCACCGGTCACCGAGGAGTTTCAACCGGACGACCTCGGTATGGCCTGGACCAGCAAGTCCGAGGAAGACAGTGCCGACGGGATGCCCGTCCTGAGAGTCCGGTCCCGCGACCCCGGTCAGCCCGACGCCCCAGTCCGCGCCACATCGGATCCGGGCGCCGACAGCCATCTGCTCGGCGGTGCTCGCAGCAACCGGACCCTCCGTTGCGAGTACTTCGTCGCTGACGCCCGCGAGGCTGTGTTTGAGATCAGTGGCGTACACCACCAACCCGCCGCGCAGCACCACGCTTGCGCCGGGCACGCCTGCGATGGCCGCCGCGAGCAGGCCCGCCGTCAAGGATTCCGCCGTAGCCACGGTCTGTCCGGCCGCGCCGAGTGCGTGCACCAGGTCGGCGGCGGGCACGTCGGCGATCAGCGGATCCGTCATGCCCCGCGAGTCCGTCCAGGTGTGCCCGCGAACCACACCCTAGCGGCTTGCCCGATGTAATCGAGGCCCGTGACGACCGTCAGCGCGACCGCCACGTACATCAAGGCCATCCCCGCGGTAGCGAGTCCGCCTGCCAACGGCAACAGCAGCACCGCGATCGCGACCGATTGCACAAGAGTCTTGAGTTTGCCGCCGCGACCTGCCGGGATCACGCCGCGGCGCACCACAGCCAAC
Organism: Nocardia sp. NPDC051463; assembly: GCF_040681975.1. Taxonomy (NCBI): domain Bacteria; kingdom Bacillati; phylum Actinomycetota; class Actinomycetes; order Mycobacteriales; family Nocardiaceae; genus Nocardia; species Nocardia sp. NPDC051463. Next base: position 40,345 of record NZ_JBFBAB010000034.1, on the reverse strand, counting down.
CGCAACAGAGTGACCCCGACCTCACGACCACAGATCACGAGGGTGATCCACCACGCCAGATCGCCGAGAACGGAAAGACCGATCACCGCGGACCCGATGAGCGCCTTGTCGGCGATCGGGTCGGCGAGCTTGCCGAAGTCGGTGACCAATCCATATTTGCGGGCCAATTGCCCGTCGAAGCGATCGGTGATCGCGGCCAGACCGAACAGCGCGGCTGCCCCGATCCGCCAGCCGGTCTGATGCCCGCCCGCCGCGAACAGCGCAAGCACGAAAAGCGGCACCAGTGCGATCCGCATCATGGTGAGCACATTCGCGATATTCATCAGCGGAACGGCGGGCTCGGCCGGTGTCGGCACGAACCCGGAATGGATCGGAGCGGGCTCGGTCCACTGGCGGTCGATCTCGTCGGGCTGCACGCTCATGCCTCCGCCTCGGTGGGCGGCCTCATGGCCGCCTCTCCATCCGGTCGCGCTGCTCGGCGCGATGCGGTGAGCGGAGCGATCGGATGTGCGGCACACCTTCAGACTATCGGTAACCGGGCCGACTACTGTGCACCCCATGACCTCTCGGGGACCAGTAGGTGGTTCGACCAGCGATGCGCATTCCGGCGCGGCACCCGCCGCGCGCGACTCTGCCCTGCTCGTGCGCCGCGCCCGAACTTCCGATGTGCCCGAGATCAAGCGCCTCGTCGACGTCTATGCCGGTCGGATCCTGCTGGAAAAGAACCTGGTCACCCTGTACGAGGCGGTCCAGGAATTCTGGGTTGCCGAGCTCGACGGACGGGTGGTCGGCTGCGGTGCGTTGCATGTGCTGTGGGCCGACCTCGGCGAGGTGCGCACGGTTGCCGTACACCCGGATGTCAAGGGGCACGGGGTCGGCAAGCTCATAGTGCAGCGCCTGGTCACAGTGGCCAGGGAACTGGAGCTCGGGCGACTGTTCGTGCTCACCTTCGAGGTCGACTTCTTCGCAGGCCACGGCTTCGTCGAAATCGAGGGCACCCCGGTGACCGCCGAGGTGTACGCCGAGATGTGCCGCTCTTACGACACCGGTGTCGCCGAGTTCCTCGACCTCAGCTACGTGAAACCCAACACCCTCGGCAATACCCGAATGCTGCTGAACCTCTGACAGGAAGCGATCCCGTGCCGATCTTCGCCGTTCACTACACCTATTCCGAGGCCACAGTCCCCGGCCGCGACACCTATCGCCCCGAGCATCGGGCCTGGTTGTCCGGCCTGGTCGAGGTGGGCACCCTGCTCAGCAGCGGGCCGTACCCGGACGGCTCGGGTGCCTTGCTGCTGTTGCGCGCCGACGACGAGACCGCGCTCGCAGATCTGCTGGCCGAGGATCCGTTCGCTCGGGAGAAGTTGATCGACGCGGTACGCGCCGTCGAATGGGTGCCGGTGATGGGCGCGTTCGCCGTCTAGATCCGATCCCGGCGGCGAGCCCGGCTCCGCAGGCCGTGACCGTTGGCGTCAGCTGTCGCGATGACGCCAACGGTGTGGCTCACTCGCCCGAGATATCGACCGGTCGCGATGCCGCCGCACCCCTGGTCTTGATCAGGCTGGCGACCGTCGCCACGATCAGGATGCCGAGGATGACCCCCAGCGACGCCGGCGTCGATATTTCCGGGACACTCACCTGCTCGCCACCGTTGATGAACGGCAGCGTGTTCTCGTGCAGTGCGTGCAGCACCAGCTTGACGCCGATGAACGCCAGGATCGCCGAGAGCCCGTAAGACAGGTAGACCAGGCGATCGAGCAATCCGCCGATCAAGAAGTACAGCTGACGCAGACCCATGAGCGCGAACGCGTTCGCGGTGAACACGATGTAGGGCTCCGCGGTGAGGCCGTAGATCGCCGGAATCGAATCCAACGCGAACAGCAGGTCCGCGAAGCCGATCGCGAGCAGTGCCAGCAGCAGTGGCGTCACCGCGCGGCGGCCATCGACCCGGGTGACCAACTTGTCGCCGTCGTAGCTGTCGGTGGTCGGCAGGACACGCTTGGCCAACGCGACGATCCTGCTGTCACGTTTCTCCTCGTGCTCGACCTCGTGGCCGCTCTCGCGCAGCAGCTTGACGGCGGTGTAGACGAGAAACAGCCCGAACAGGTAGAACACCCAGCTGAACGCGCTGATCGCCGCCGCGCCGACAGCAATGAAGATGCCCCGCATGACCAGCGCGAGCACGATACCGATCAACAGCACCTTCTGCTGGTAGATCCTCGGCACCGCGAAGGTCGCCATGATGATGACGAAAATGAACAGGTTGTCCACCGAGAGCGCTTTCTCGGTCACGAAACCGGCGTAGTACTCCCCGGCGAACGTAGAACCCCACTGCCAGGCGACGAAGCCACCGAACGCCAGCGCCAGCCCGATGTACACCGCCGACCAGCTCCCGGATTCCTTGAACGTCGGATCGTGCGGCGTGCGGACGTGTGCGAAGAAGTCGAAGACGAACAGGCCGAGAATCACGGCGATCGTGATCACCCACTCGAGAGCGGTTACGTGCATGTGGCGTCCTGGTGGTTGATCATGACATCAAGCATGCCCGATTTGTCCGTTCATGTCGGCTTGCGGGGTGGTTGCTGTCAATAATTTCACATGCGCCCGGGCACCCGTCCATGCCACAGTGACGACGTGATCGACGACTACCGAGTTCTCAACAAGGCGAACTGGGACGAACGGGCACCGCTGCACGCCGCCGCACGCGACTACGCCGTGGATCGTTTCCTGTCGGAGCCGGACTTCCTCAGCGAGGTGGTGCGATTCGATCTTCCGCTGCTCGGCGACATCCGCGGGCTGCGCGGGGTCCACCTCCAATGCCACATCGGCACCGACACGATTTCGTTGTCGCGGCTCGGCGCCACCATGACCGGACTCGATTTCTCGCCCGCGTCCCTGGCACAGGCCCGGTCGCTCGCCGAACAGACCGGAACCGCAGTCGATTTCATCGAGTCGGACGTGTACGACGCGGTGGTCGCGTTGGGCGGTGCACGTTTCGACCTGGTGTTCACCGGGATCGGAGCACTGTGCTGGTTGCCGAGTGTGGATCGGTGGGCCCGGACCGTCGCGGGACTACTGCGGCCCGGTGGGCGGCTGTTCCTCCGCGAAGGCCACCCGATGCTGTGGGCGACGGATGAAAATCACACCGACCGACTGGTTATCGGCTATCCATACTTCGAAACACCTGAGCCGATGGTGTTCTCCGATGGCGGCACCTACGTGGCGACCGACGGCGTACTCACCCAGACCACCACGCACGAATGGAACCACGGATTCGGGCAGATCATCACCGCGCTGCTGGACGCGGGCCTGACGATCACCGGCCTCGTCGAGCACGACACGGTGCCGTGGGAGGCGCTACCCGGCCTGATGACCCGCGAGCCGAACGGCGAATGGCGGCTCAACGAGCATGGGGAGCGACTGCCGCTCAGCTACACACTGCAAGCACGCAAGGGATCCGGCGCCGAGGTGGCTCTCGGCACCGGACAGTGACCAGGACATCGAATCACGGTATGGCGGGTCGCCCGCAGGCCTCGTCCACGGTCGAGCCGCCACCGGTGCCCAGCATGTTGTCGGCGAGGAAATTGTTCACATAGCCGCCGACACGGGTGAAGACTGCGGAGTAACCAGGGCGCGCGCTACCGCCCGCCCAGGAGTACAGGCCGACGAGCGTCGCTTTGTCGCCACCGCGGGTGACCAGTGGACTGCCCTCGTCGCCCGCACCGGGCGATTTACCACCCGTATCGAGGCCGGCGGCGATCATGTTGGCGGTAACGGCCGCAACCCCGTACTGGCCCTGAGCTTGTTCACGGCTGACGGTCGGCAGGTCGACGCCCATCAATTGCGAAGGCGTCTGCCCACCTTCGTGCAACGCTCCCCACCCCGACGCTTGCGCGATCACACCCCCGCCGGGGTCACTCCCCGGTTCCGGCAGACACACTGTCGCGGCATTCGTCCCGAACGACATGTTCTCGGAGGTGTGCAGCACCGCGATGTCGTTGTCGCGGTTGACCACGTCGTAGCGCGGATGCACGACGACCTTCTCGATTTCGACCACGCTGCCGCCGGAATCGTGCCGTAGCGAGCCGTACCGCAATTTCAACTGCTCCGGACCGACGCCACGAACGCACATTGCCGAGGTGATCACGGTACGACTGTTGAGCGCAGCGCCGCCGCAGGCGTGCGCGCCGCCCTTCTGCACGCTGACGGTCCACGGAAATTGATCATCGGCCGCCACATAACCGCCGACTATTGCCGACGCCGGCGTAGACACCCCCGCCACCAACGCACTCGCGCCGAAAGCCACTGTCGCGAACGCCCGGCACCGAACAAAGGCCTTGCCCATCGCTTCCCTTCCCACCGACCACGCTGACGAGGTGAAGTAACGCAACCGCCGGATGTCACGGTAGCGGTGCGGATGCGGAGAACACCAGAATCGCGAGGCGTGTCGTAACATCCGTGCTGCACTCCGGGCGGTAGTCCGGTCGCCGACTGATACCGATGGCCATCGCATTCAGGTCCGGCAGCGACACCCGAACAGTAAATCGGTTCCTCACCGGGAGTCTCGGTGCTACCGTCGCAGACAGCAAACCCCCGAACCACAGAAAGGCATAGGCAGATGACCGGGCAGACCCAGCAGCGACGGCAACGATTGCTAGACAATGCCTGGCGTGCCTATGCCCTACGTTCAGCCATGCGATTCGGCTATTGCGCGATGCGTATGAGCGGCCCCTGAGGTCTCGATTTCGAGAAGACCTGCAACAGGGGTCATTCCGCGGCACTCGTCGAGGAATGACCTTTTTTGGCAGTATGCCCGAGCGGCCGAAGGGACCTGCCGGTAAATCAGGTGCGATCCCGCCACCGGAGGTTCGAATCCTCCTACTGCCACGAAGTTTTCCCGCCCGCGTAGCTCAGTGGACAGAGCGGCGCCTTCCGAAGACGCAGGTCGGTGGTTCGATTCCACCCGCGGGCTCGGGTTGCCGGACCGTGGAGCCGTTCCACGCTTCCGGCTATCTGGTGCCGCGGGAGTTCTTCCAGTAGTTGACAATTCGAGGGGACAACTTGATTCGAGATCACAGAACCGTTCCTGGCCGGCTGCGATGCTATCGGCATGCACGACCTACACATTCGCGCGTCTGCGGTCCCACCACTCACCTCTGACATCTCTCGCGCCGCCGTACCGAGATATCGACATCAGAGAAATGCGAGAAACATCCTGGTGACTCGCCGGGACGCTATGCCGAGCTGGATGAATTGTCGCACCGAAGTATTGAGAATGACCGATCCCTCGTAGCCCAACCGGTAGAGGCACCGGCCTTAGAAGCCGGACAGTGCGAGTTCGAATCTCGCCGAGGGAACAATCCGCGGGCACAGGCGGGTGAGCGCGCTCGTAGCTCAAATGGATGGAGCACCGGTATACGAAGCCGGCGGCTGGAGGTTCGATTCCTCCCGAGCGCACTGATGGAGTGGAGGGTGACGGCTGCACAGCGGTCTCTGAAAACCTCGGTCCAGGTGCCAATCCTGGCACTCCAGCTGTTGATTCACTCCGCACGGCTCATGCAGGGTGCCGTCGGGCTCTCATAAGGCCCGATCGCGTGGTTCGACTCCACGATGAGCTACGACCGTCTCACTCCTCGTCGGTGCTGTCGGGCTCCTCGCCGCCACCACGGATCGACCAGAGCAGACGATCCAACTCGTCGGGCTTGATGAGAACGTCGCGGGCCTTCGAGCCCTCGCTCGGGCCGACCACGCCACGGGTTTCCATCAGGTCCATCAGCCGGCCTGCCTTCGCGAAACCGACGCGCAATTTGCGCTGCAGCATCGACGTGGAGCCGAATTGGGATGTCACCACGAGTTCTACCGCCTGGATGAAGACATCGAGGTCGTCGCCGATGTCGGGGTCGACATCCTTTTTCTCGCCTGCCTTCGCGGCGGTGACGCCCTCCTGGTATTCGGGTTCGGCCTGGTTTTTGGCGAAGTCGACGACGGCGTGGATTTCCTCGTCACTGATGAAAGCGCCCTGCAATCGGGTCGGCTTTCCCGCACCCATGGGCAGGAAAAGACCGTCGCCCATGCCGATCAGCTTTTCCGCGCCGGGCTGGTCGAGGATGACTCGGGAGTCGGTGAGCGAGGACGTGGCGAAGGCGAGGCGGGACGGCACATTCGTCTTGATCAGGCCGGTCACCACGTCCACCGACGGCCGCTGCGTGGCAAGCACCAGGTGAATGCCTGCGGCGCGGGCCTTCTGGGTGATCCGCACGATCGCGTCCTCGACGTCCCGCGGCGCGGTCATCATCAGGTCGGCGAGCTCGTCGACGATGGCGAGAATGTACGGATAAGGACGGTATACGCGTTCGCTGCCCAGCGGTGCGGTGATCGCACCCGACTTCACCTTCTTGTTGAAGTCGTCGATGTGGCGCACCTTGTTGGCCTGCATGTCCTGATATCGCTGCTCCATCTCTTCCACCAGCCAGGCCAGCGCGGCAGCGGCCTTCTTGGGTTGGGTGATGATGGGCGTGATCAGGTGCGGAATGCCCTCGTAGGGGGTGAGTTCCACCATTTTCGGGTCGATGAGGATCATCCGGACCTCGTCGGGCGTGGCCCGCCCGAGCAGCGAGACCAGCATCGAGTTCACAAAGCTCGATTTACCGGAACCGGTGGACCCCGCCACCAGCAGGTGCGGCATCTTCGCGAGGTTGGCCGCGACGAAATCGCCTTCGATGTTCTTGCCGAGCCCGATCACCAAAGGGTGATGGTCGTTTCGGGTCGAAGGCGCTTTGAGCACATCGGCCAGGCGAACCAATTCGCGGTCGGCGTTGGGAACCTCGATGCCGACCGCGGATTTGCCGGGGATGGGGGCGAGCAGTCGAACGTTCTCCGTCGCGACGGCGTAGGCGATATTGCGGGCCAGCGCGGTGATCTTCTCGACCTTGACACCGGGCCCGAGTTCGACCTCGTAGCGGGTGACCGTCGGGCCTCGCACGAATCCGGTGACCGCCGCGTCGATCTTGAACTGCACCAGCACCTCGGTGATCGCCTCGATCATCGATTCGTTGGCGGCGCTGCGCTTCTTGGGCGGATCACCGTCGGTCAGCAGGGTGAGCGGCGGCAACACATAGTCGCCCTCGATCTCGCGATCGGCGATCAGTTCCATCTGCTTCGGCGGCGGTGGGGTCTGATCGGCCACCTTGGCCTGCCGCTTCTTCGGCTTGGGCGGCTCCTCTGGCGACTCGACCGCAATCGGTTTGGCATCGCGCAGCGGCGGCTCGCCGAGCACCTCGGTGACCGCGTCCGCATTGCCGAATTCATCGGGCGGATAGTTCTCGACCGGGGTCCGCCCGCGCCGCCTCGACGCGCCGGCACGGTGCAGCGGGAAGCCATCCGCGTCGTAATTGGCCGGGTCGTAGTCGCCGTCGTACTCACCGTATTCGTCGCCACCGATACCAAGGCCGAAGTAAAGCCGTAACCGGTCCGGCGCCTCGCGCACGGTGGTTCCAGTCAGCAGGAGCATGCCAAAGACGATGGCCAGCAAGAGAATCGGCACCGAGAGCCACGCGGTGAGCCCATTGGTGAGCGGGCCGCCCATCACGAAACCGACGAAACCCGCAGCGCGAGACCGGCCGTGCGCGTCAGCAGGCGATCCGGCGGCGATGTGCCAGAGACCGAGGATGGGCAGCCCGACCAGCAGTCCGCCGAGCACCAGGCGTGGCCGAATGTCCGGTTTCGCCTCGGTGCGCATCAGCACGATGGCGATAGCGGTGGCCACGAAAGGCAGTCCCGCCGACGCTGATCCGGAGACCGCGCGGATGGCTTCCTCGACCCAGTGCCCCACCGGGCCGCCCGCCGACAGCCAGACTGCCGCCGCGATTACCGCGCTCAGCGCGATGAGGGCGAGGGCGATACCGTCGCGGCGATGGCCGTGTTCGATCTCGCCCGCTCGGCTGATCGTGCGGGTGGTGGCGCCGAGACCGCGCGCCAGCATGGTCCAGCCGCTACTGATGCCACGGCTGATCACCGCGAGCGGCGCGGTGTCGGACTTGCGCGGGGCCGGGCGGCGGCGGGCGGCGGTGCCACGTCCGCGCGGAGTGGCGGCGGTGCGACGCGGGGTGGCGGTAGCGCGTGGCGTTGCCGCGCGGGACCGTGCCGTGGTGGTCCTCCCCCGGGCCGATCCCGCCCGCGCACGAGAGGTCGTGGAGCTGCGGGACTTACCTGCCATGACCTCAGGCTAGCCGCAAACGCACCATCCGGACCATCCGCAACACTGGTATCGGCCGTCTCAACCCTGCCGAATTGTACGGAAGCCCAGGTCGCCCCCACCGCCGTCGAGCTCGCTTCGCACCCGAATCGCCGCGCGTGTGTCGAGCGTGCGGCGGCTAAACCGAGCGATCCAGGGCCAGTACGGCACGCACGTCGCCCGGGGCGCCGGTGGTCTCCATGCGAACTTCGTCACGACCGAAGGCATGCAGCAGCAATTCCGAAGGCTTGCCGGTCAATGTCACTTCGGCCTCGGATTGCGCGGGCACGACCGCCCGGTCGCCGTCCGGCGTCGCGAGCACGACAGTGACCGGCGCTTTCCGATATGCGATTCGCGCCATCTTGCGCAGCACAGACCACAGCCGCCCCTCGTCGGCGTCCGATAGTGTGCGTGGCTCCCACCCCGGCGCGGCACGGCGCACATCCTCGTGGTGGATGAACATTTCGGACAGGTTGGCAACGGCGTCGACCGGGCGCAGGGGTGACCACCACGGCGGTCCGGTGCGCACCTCCTCCAGCAGCTCCTGGAACGGCTTGCGCGCAGTCTTCGCCTGCACACTGTCGAGATACCCGGCAAACGATGGCAACATGATCCCCGCAGCAGCGTCGGGGCGGCGCTCACGAACCACCAAGTGCGCAGCCAGCTCTCGCACAGTCCACTTCCCACAGAGGGTGGGTGCGTCCGGTCCCACGGCGGCCATCGTCTCGACCAGTGCCCGACGTTCCCGTTGTGCCATGCTCACGCGCTCGAACATAGTCGATTGCCTGCGGCATCGACATTGCTGCACAATGAGTTATCGGAGTTGCGCCCTGGCTTTCGCTCGGCAACACTATCCACCGCACGCCCGGTGCGGGGAGCCGTAATTCCCCCGGCATCGCCCGGCGCCGAGTGGATCCGACGGCCGCGCCCCGAATTCTCGGGTAGCGCTTGCGGCCTCGGCTCTGTAGCTTGTCACTCGGTCCATCGGGTCGTGGACCTGTGAGCAAGAAGGGGATTCACCTGTGAAGAAATTCGTCACCGGTGCCGCCATTATGGCGGCAACGGTTGGATCTGTGCTGGCTACCGCGGCTCCCGCGCAAGCCGCGTACGGGTACTACGGCGCCATTGCCGTCTCCAGCGACGGGGACTACGCGATCTCGAACAACTACGGCAGCTACTCGGCCGCGGAGAATTCCGCCATGTCGGCCTGTGGCTACGGTTGCTCGGTGCTGATCTCGTGGACCAACGGCTGCGGTGTCCTCGCCAGCTCGTCGTCGCAGTGGAGCGCGTCCGCTCGCGCCAGCTACTCCGCCGCCAAATCGGCCGCGTTGAGCCGGGTGCCCGGCGGCTATGTCGTGGACTGGCGCTGCACCAGCGGCTACTCGCTGTAACTCCCGACACCCACCACCGTCGGGTCCGAACAGGTCCGCGACAACTCATTCCAGGGGAAATTTAGTGAAGCACAGAACAATTCGAGCGGCGGTCGCGGTCGTACTCGCGACGGCAGCACTCGGCCTCACCGCGTGCACCTCCGACAAGGACTCGTCGTCGGGCTCCAGCACGCCGACCTCGGCGCCGGGCAAGTTCGAGAGCGGTAAGAGCGGGGAGGGTACCGCGGAGGGATCCGCGAAGACCACGACGCCGCCGAACCTGGCCAAGCCGGCCGTCGGTCTGCTCAACGAGCGCATCACCAAGGCCTTCGATCCGAGCGTCAGCAGCGAGGAAAAGATCAGCTGGGTGCAGGACGCCGAGCGGGATCCCCAGCTGGTCGACAAGCTCGTCGAAGCCGCGAAGGCACAGAACGTCAAGGTGGAGATCACCGGCGTGCAGGAGCCCAAGGACGGCAAGCTGAAGGCCGACGCAAAGGTCACCATCAACGGTGAGCCGGTGCAGAACGCCTTCGTCGAGTTCGTCGCCGAAGGTGAACAGTGGAAGGTCTCACACCAGTTCACCTGCAACGTCGTGAAGTCGGCGAAGCTGGATTCGGCTGCCTGCCAAGCTAAGTAGAGCTTCCGCTACAGACAAGAAACCGCCGGATGATGTCACCATCATCCGGCGGTTTTCTGTGTGCTAGACGCCGATGACAGTGGGCACGATCATCGGGCGGCGACGGTAGACGTCGGCGACCCAACGCCCGACCACGCGGCGCACGCTCTGCGCGATGCGATGCGTGTCGGTGACGCCCTCGCCTGCCAGCCGCAACAGTTCGGCCTCGACCAGTTCCGCTGCGTCGGTGAGGGCGGTCGGGTCGTCGGAGAAGCCGCGGCCGCTCACCTCGGGAGTGCTGACCGCCTTGCCGGTGGACGAGTCGACCGCGACAGTGATCGAGATGAATCCACCCTCGCCGAGCACCAGCCGGTCCGACAGGGTCGATTCGCCGACATCGCCGACCGAAAGGCCGTCGACATAGACGTGTCCGACCGGGACCCGTCCGACAATCGAAGCGATACCGTCGACCAGGTCGACCACGACGCCGTCCTCGGCGAGCACGACCCGGTCCTCCGGCACGCCGGTGGCGATGGCCAGCGCGGCGTTGGCTCGCAGATGCCGCCATTCCCCGTGCACCGGCATGGCGTTGGTCGGCCGGACCGCGTTGTACAGGTACAGCAGTTCGCCCGCGGAGGCGTGTCCGGAGACGTGCACCTTCGCGTTCTGCTGGGTGATCACCGTGGCTCCCAGCCGGGCCAAGCCGTTGACCACGGCGAAGACCGAGTTCTCGTTACCGGGGATGAGTGAGGAGGCCAGCACGACCAGATCGTCCTGGCGGATGTTGATCTGGCGATGTTCGCCGCGCGCCATCCTCGACAGCGCCGAGAGCGGCTCACCCTGCGAGCCGGTCGAGATCAGCACCAGCCGGTCCCCGGGCAGAGTCGCGGCGACGTCGAGATCGACCACGACGGAGTCCGGGACCGTCAGATACCCGAGATCCTGGGCGATCTCCATATTGCGAACCATCGAGCGCCCGACGAAGCACACCCGTCGCCCGTATTTCTGCGCGACATCGACGACCTGCTGGATGCGGTGCACGTGACTGGCGAACGACGCCACGATCACGCGGTTGCGTGCTTTGCCGATCACCGTGTCCAGAACGCCGCCGATCTCGCGTTCCGGCGTGACGAAACCGGGCACCTCGGCATTGGTGGAATCGACGAGGAACAGGTCGACGCCCTCGTCACCGAGGCGAGAGAACCCGGCCAGGTCGGTGAGCCGACCGTCGAGGGGCAGCTGATCGAGCTTGATATCGCCGGTGTGCAGCACCACGCCTGCCGGGGTGCGAATGGCCACCGCGATGGCATCCGGGATCGAGTGGTTGACCGCGAAGTACTCGCACTCGAACGGACCGTGTGTAGTGCGCTCGCCCTCGGCGACCTCGGTGAGCTTCGGACGCTGACGGTGCTCCTTGCACTTGGCGGCAACCAACGCGAGGGTGAACTTGGATCCGATGACCGGGATGTCGGGGCGCAACCGCAGCAGGAAGGGCACCGCACCGATGTGGTCCTCATGGCCGTGGGTGAGCACCACCGCCACGACATCGTCGATTCGGTCCTCGATGGGCCGGAAGTCCGGCAGGATCAGGTCGACGCCGGGCTGCTGGTCCTCGGGGAACAGCACACCGCAGTCGACGATCAGCAGCTTGCCGCCGTACTCGAAAACGGTCATGTTGCGGCCGATTTCACCGATGCCGCCGAGGGCGAAGACGCGCAGACCGTTCTTGGGCAATTTCGGCGGTGCGCCCAGGCGATCGGCGACGGGACGATCGACCGGGCGGGTAGGCGCCTGTTCGGCGCGACCTCGGCCGGACTGCTGGCGGGCACGTCCCGGCTTCTTCGACGGCGTTTGCTGCTCGTTGGCGGCAGCCTTCTTGGCGGCGGCCTTCCTGGCGGGCGCCTTGTCCGGTGCGGCCTGCTTGGCACGCCGCGTGCCGGATTGCGTCGCGCCCGCGGTCTGCACGGAGCTCGCGGCCTGCCCGGCTGTCTCGACCTCGGCCGCAGCGGCAGCCTCGACCATGCTGTCGATCTCCACCGGGCTGGCCTGTGGCGCAGGCTGTGCGGCGCGCTTGGGCGCGGCCGGCGCGGCCGGCGCGGGGGCGCCCGCGGCGCGGGAGGCGGTACGGCGGGGACGGCGTGCTAGTGGTTCGCTCATCCGAGCACCCCGGCAATCTGCAGGTCAGCGGACAGCTCGTCGAGCTGTTCGGCGGTGGGCATCAGCTGCGGCAACCGTGGCTCCCCTACGTTTACGCCGAGCAATCGCAGCCCGGCTTTGCTCATGGCGACACCGCCGAGCCGGGACATCGCCGCGTTCAACGGCAACAGACTGACGTTGATCTCCCTGGCACGCACCACATCACCCGCGGCCCACGCGTCACTCAACGCGCGCAGCCGTTCGGGCACTAGATGCCCTATGACACTGATGAATCCGACGGCGCCGACCGACAGCCAGGGCAGGTTCAGCGAGTCGTCGCCGGAGTAGAAGTCCAGATCGGTCGTGGCGATCAGCTCCGCCCCCGCGTTCAGGTCGCCTTTGGCGTCCTTCACCGCAACGATGCGCGGGTGCTCAGCGAGCTTACGGATGGTGTCGGTGGCGATGGGAACCACCGAGCGCGGTGGAATGTCGTACAACGTGACCGGCAGGTCGGTGGCGTCGGCGACGGCGGTGAAGTGAGCGAGCAGGCCGGCCTGGGTGGGACGCGAGTAGTACGGGGTCACCACCAGGAGACCGTGGGCGCCTGCCCGCTGCGCATTGCGCGCGAGTTCGATGGAATGCGCGGTGTCATAGGTGCCCGCACCGGCGATCACGGTGGCGCGGTCGCCGACGGCATCGACGACGGCGCGCAGCAGATCGGCCTTCTCGGATTCGGTGGTGGTCGGCGATTCACCAGTGGTACCGGAGATCGCGAGCAGATCGATGCCACGCTCGACCAGACGGGCCGCCAGCGCGACGCCGGCATCGACGTCGAGCTTGCCTTCGGCACTGAAGGGGGTCACCATCGCGACACCTACTGTGCCGGACGCGCGCAGCTCCGTTGGCGTCGATTCACCGTTCGTCATGGTCAGAAAGGCTACCCGCTCCAGGGAACGCCCTCGACACCCTGACCGCCGATCGGCCTACCCGGGCAAGTGATTCGCCTCCTACCGCACAACAATGGCGTCAAACTACACCTTGTATGACATCACCAATGGCGTCACACTGATGTCATGGACCTCAATAAGTACACCACCCAGCTACGCGACGACCTGATCGCCGCCGCCGCGCTCGGCGACGAGAAAACGCAGGCCACCGCCGCCGCACTGGCCGCAGCGGCGGAAAGCGCGACCCGACTGGCGCTGCTCGCGGCGCTGTCCGACCTGGCCGCTGAGGTCAGCACCGCGCTCGGCGACCGCACCGTGCACGTCTCCGTGGACGGCACCGACGCCAGCGTGGATGTGCGCAAGAACTCCGCGACGACCGCCGACAACGAGCATCCGAGCTTCGAAGAAATGACCGGCGACATCAGCCGCGTCACGCTGCGACTGGTCGAGCAACTGAAATCGCGCGCCGAAGAGGCCGCCGCACAGAGCAATATGTCGCTCAATTCGTGGCTGTCGGGCGTCGTGTCGGGCGCGCTGCGCGACCAGATGCGCGGTTATGGGCCCAGGCGCGACGGCTGATCACAACAGCGGGGCGAGGTCCCCGCGGTCACCGATCACCACTTTGTCCAGTCCCAGCCAGTCCGCCATCTCGCGCAGCGCCTCGGTAAGCGCGGCCACCGTCTCCGGAGTGCGATAACCGGGCTCGGCGAACGCGCCGGGAACGAGCAGCCGCCCCGTCGGGCGCTCGGCGCGCAGGTCGACCCGGCCGACGAGTTCACCGTTGAGCAGGAACGGGAAGACGTAGTAGCCGTGTATCCGTTTGGGTTCCGGTGTGTAGATCTCGATCCGATAGTGGAAGTCGAAGAGCCGTTCGGTGCGCGCCCGGAAGAAGATCAGCGGATCGAACGGGCACAGCAGGGCCGCGCCCTCGATCCGGCGCGGTGTCGCGGCGCCGACACGAAGGTAGGCGGGTTTGTCCCAGCCCGCGACCTCGACCTGTTCCAGTTCCCCCGCGTCCACCAGGTCGGCGATGGCCGGTTCGGTCTGGGTGCGATGGGTCCGGTAGTAGTCGCGCAGGTCTGCCTCGGTCGCGACACCGAGCGCGGTTGCCGCGCGCAGCGTCAGCTCGCGGATCGCTTCTTCCTCGGATACATTGCGCGCCAAGACTTCCGGCGGAATCACCCGCTCCACCAGATCGTAATGTCGTGCGAAGCCGACCCGCTTGTCCACCGACAACGAGCCGTTGGCGAAGAGCTGCTCGCAGATCATTTTCGTATCGCTGAGATTCCACCACGAGCCTTTGGGGCGCGGCTTGTCCAGCTCCAGGTGACGCTCCACCTCACCGGCGGTCGCCGCACCGACCTCGGTGATCACGTCCAGGATGTCCCTGCCGAGCGTGGGGTTGCGCTCGACGGCCCGGCGCATACCCTCCCAGCGACCGTGGTCGTATTTCGCCATCCGCCACCGCATCAACGGCCAGTCCTCGACCGGGATCAATGCCGCCTCGTGCGCCCAATACTCGACGAGTTTGCGCGGCCGTCGCACCCCGTTACTCCAGGCAGCCTCGTCCAGCAACGCGCGGTCGTAACCGCCGATCCGGCTGAATACCGGCGCGTAGTGCGCGCGCACCACCGCTGATACCGAATCCAGTTGCAGTAGTTGCGTTCTGCCCAGCACATCGAGCACGGTCCGGCGGGTCGGCGCGACCGGTTTGCGCCTGCCGAACCCTTGCGCGGCCAACGCTGTCCGTCGCGCCGCCGCCGCACTCATTTTTCGCATGACCGGCACTGTGCCACGACGGTCCGACAAGCGCCGCCGGGCCCACGGCGGTCAGGTCGACACCGACACCTCTCCCGCGGTGTCGATCTCGGTGCGCCGATCGCACTCGGGCGCGTTCGCGAGCACCGTGGCCAGGATCCGGCGGCCCATCGGCAGCACCCGCACGGTCACCGAGCCCGCATTTGCCGCGGCCAATTCCTTTGTCGCCGACTCGATGACCTGCTGGCGCACCCATCGCGGCACACCGGCGAAGCCACCGTCGTCGAGCAGCACCACCTCGACACCGCGAGAGCGGGCGCCGCGGGCGGCGCTGCTCAGCTCGTCGGTCACCAACTGTGGCGCGCGCAGCCCGTCGCGCAGTTCGGCCTCGAGCAGCCTGCATTGTTCGCGCTCGGCCGCACTGAGCTCTGCCCCGCCCGCGATGCGTTCGAGGATCGGACGCGCGAGCTTGTCGAGCCTGGCCAGCTGTCGATCCCGTTCGCCGTTCGCCGCAGCCATGGTCGCCTCCGCCGCCGCGCGCATGGTCGCTACTTCCCGCAACAGCCGCAGGGATCGCTGCATCGGCCGCATGATCGCCGCGGCCATCGAGATCCCGGCCACCGTCGCGACCGGCACCACCGATCCGACCACCACACCGACCCGCGCGCCAGTCATCGCACCCACCACGGCGATCACCGTCGCGATCGCGCCGACGCCGAGCCAGGCCGCGCCCAACCGGCCGCGCAGCACCAGCATCGCCAGGACATAGGACGATGCGAAGGGGGTCCACACCGGTTTGGTCAGACCGTGGTCGACATCGATGATCGTCAGCACGGTCGCCACCGGTCCGGCGACTGTCACGAACACCGTGGCGGGCCACGGCAGCGGATCGACCGGAATCACCAGTACGAGGACACCGGCCACGACCATGATCAGCAACGCGCACAGCCCGGGTAGCAGCGCGGAATCGGAGAGATTCCGCAGCATGTACAGCACGATGGTGAGTTCGAAAACCAGCAGGAACAGCCACGCCCAGCGATCCCGCAGGCCCAGCAGATCGCGCAGCCCGAATTCGGTGTGGGTGTCAGCCATCGCCATCCCATACCAGCGTCACCGTAGTTCCTTCTCCCGGTTGGGATTCCACGAATCCGGCGCCACCGGCCAACTGCCGCATCCGGCCGAGGATGCTGACCGAAACACCGAGCCGGTCGGCGGGCACCCGGTCCAGATCGAAACCGGCGCCGTCGTCACGGAACACCACGCGGATACCGCCCGCGCTCACCGTGACGGAGACCATGCGCTGCACGGATCGGCCAGGCACCGTCGCGTGGCGCAGGCTGTTGCGGACGGCCTCGGCAAGCGCGGCGGCGATGGTGCCCGCGGCGTCCACCGGCAGCCGCAAATCGTCGAGCCCGGCCCAGCGTCGCGCGGTGAATCGAACTCTCGGATTCACCTCGTGCACCGCAGAACCCAGGAATCCGATGGCCGACTGCGCGTCGAGGTGGTCGGGTTCGGCATCACCACTTCGGCATTCGTCGAGTTGGTCGAGAGTGCGTTCCGCCTGGCGGCGCAGCACGGGCGACTCGGTGCCGCCCCGGGAAGCATCGAGCAAGGTCGACAGGACCGCATCGTGGATCAGGGCGGCGAATCTGGCCTGCTCACGATCGTGCGCCGCGGCGCCCGCCACGGCCGCAGCGCGCTTGCTCGCCATCACCGACTCCCGGTCCACACGCGCCGCCGACGCCAACGCGTAGGTGCAGCACCACAGGAACATCGTGCACAGTCCTGCGGCCCGTGCGAAATCGCCGACTAGCGACAATGCGGTTCCGCCCGCCACTACGGCATGATTCGCCACCGCCGCCACCGCCGCCGCGACAACCAGATAGGCGATCGACAGCGGCGGCCGCCACGCCGAGGCGGCTGCGAGCACCCCGAGCGCGAGCACCCGATACACCCACACCGAGGACGCATCCGAGGTCGGCGCGGCATAGGCGAGCGGGATAGTTGCCATGGCCGCGAGGAAACTCACCGCCGCGAGACCGGCGACCGCGCGAATGACCCGCCTGCTCCGCCCCAGCGAGACCGCGGCGAGCACCGGAAACCAGCCGAGCGCGAGGACCACGGTCAGAGCGGTCCAGCCACCCGAGACGAATCGGCTCTGGTCGGCGATGTCGGGCAGTTCCACCACCGCGACGATCAGCCCGGCGAGACCCAGAGAGAGGCCGATTCTGCGCAGAATGCGATCGGCCGTCGGCTCGGCATGGTTTTCCTCGGAGACCGCGGCAACGCGACGGCGCGAACGGCCGAACCGGAAACGGTCGAGCGTCGCGGAGTCCGCGTCGGCAGGTCTGTCCAGCATGTTGGACGCAATCATGCGCGCAGGTGCCGCTCGGGAACTGGTAGCCATCCGTCCTCCACCGCCCGCTTGTACAGATCGGTTTTGGTGGGAGCCGGACGACCGGCATCGGCATACTTCTGCCGGATCCGGCCGAGATAGTCGTTCACCGTCTGCTCCGAGAGACCGGTCAGCCGGGCCACCCGGGAAGCCTTCTCCCCGGAGGCATACAGGGTGAGCACCTCTTCTTGACGCGGGCTCAAGCCCACGTCGGACAGCTGCGGGTCACCGTCGATGGCCGCGGCCCAGTCGGTGGTCACCACCTGCTCGCCAGAGGCCGCCCTGCGCACGGCCGCGACCACGGTCGGCACGTCCTCCGACTTGCGCACGACGCCGAGTACGCCGGCCTTCGCCGCCGCGCGCACCAGAAAGGCGTTGTCCGCACCGGTGAACACCAGGACCTCGACCCCGCGGTCACGCAGTACACGCACGTTGTCCTCGGGCGAGGACCCGTCGGCCAGCCGCAGGTCGAGCACCACCAAGTCCAGCGCGGGCGGTGTCGTGGATACCGGCAGTGTCGCGCCGTCGGACGCCCCGCTCACTGCGGCGGCCAGCAGTTCCGGCACGGTGCCTGCGGTCAGCACCAGATCGAGATCCGGTTCCGGTGCCAGCATTGCCGCAAGCCCGATCGCCACCGATTCGTGGTCTTCGACGAGACCGATCCGTCGCGGCGCACGCTCGCCACCTTCGACACAGGTCACCTCGAACTCCCATCTCGGACAACTCGTCCACAGCCCCACCGGTGCAAAGCCACCACGAGTATGCCCGGCTGATACTCCCGGAGGTCAGCCACCAAAACCGGGGGCCACCCGGATGCCAACGGGTGCCGGTACCACCGGTGGCGGATTCTGCTCGGTCGTCGCCGAGTTCGCGAAATCGGGCCGGAGCTCGACGTGGCGGGCGACGCACGTCAGGACATGAGCTGCGCGGCGATGGTCGCGCCGAGCTCCCAGCAGCGCTGGAGGTCATTCTTCGTCGGCGGCCCCGAAACAACCACCGGAGCAGCGGCTTTGACCCAGCCCATGCCGGTGGTGATGCTCTCGACCGCACGCTCTGCGCCCTCGGTCCCTTGGTTACCGTGCAGATACAGTCCGTATGGGCGACCACCGGTCGAGTCGAGACACGGGTAGTAGCACATATCGAAGGCATGCTTGAGTGCGCCGGACATATAGCCGAGATTCGCCGGTGTTCCGAGCAGGTAGCCGTCGGCTGCCAACATGTCGACCGGTGTCACCGCCAGTGCCGCGCGACGAATCACCTCGACACCTTCGATCTCCGGATCCGTCGCACCGGAAACCACCGCCTCGAACATCTCTTGCATGTGCGGCGAGGGTGTGTGATGAACGATCAACAACCGGGGCACGTCGCTGAGCGTAGCGCGGCCCGCGCCCGGCGCATGTGAAGCTGTGGCCGGTTGTCAGCCGACCTGGACGGATTGTCCGGTGAAGGTGCCGGAGTTGCCTGGCGTGAGAATCCCGGTGGCGTCACCCCTGCAACCTGCCGTGCGGTAGATGGTGGCGACGCGGTCGGTGTTGTTCTCGAACGTGGTCGTCTGTTCGTAACCGAGATAGAGACACCCAGCGGGATCGGTGTAGACGTAGCCACCGACGACAAGGGTGCCCGTGGCCGCTGCTGACGTCGGGGCGAAGGTGATCATCGCGATTACCGCCAGCGCCCCGGGTATCGCACGAATGCTTCGTCGCATGATGCGCTCCTCACCAATCGAACGGCCGGTGCACGCCCAACGTCGACGCCGGACGATTGCCGGATTGTTGCTGTCAACTTTAGTCCGTCGGAACCCGGCGAGCGTATACCGATACCGGACCGAGAGCCTGCCGGTCGCAAGATCACCGTGTGGACACGACGGTAGCGAGCGCAGGTGGTTACCCCTCTTTGTGTTCGCGTTCCAGCTTCTCCAGCGCCACCGCACGGCGCATGGTTTCACGGGCGCGGGTGCGATCGCCCGCGTAGTCGTAGGCGCGGGCCAGCCGGTAGGAGACGCGCCAGTTGTCCGGATCCGCCTCCCATTCCTGCTTGACGCGGTCGAACAGTGCGTCCGCTGCCGCGCGTTCGATGCGGCCGGAGGGGCGACGCGGTAGCGCGGAGGTGTCGAGTTCCAGACCCTCGTCATGGGCGCGGCGAGCCAGGTGCTGATGCGACAGCGCCGCACGTACGGTGGCCACCACCATCCACACACCGAGCAGCGGCAGGATGACCACACCGATGCCGATAGCGATCGCGGCGACATCACCGGAACCGATGAGGCTCACCGCAATTCGGCCGAGCAGCAGGAAATAGAACCCGAGCACGACGACCAGCGCCACAAGCAGGGCAACGACCTTGCGTACCTCGCCACCGCGGCCGGGATCGGGCAACTCGACCGGTTCCGGTGCGCTCACAGATCCAGCAACGGGTCGAGTCCGACGGTCAGGCCGGGGCGGTTCGCGATCTGCCTGACCCCGAGCAGGACGCCGGGCGCGAAGGAGTTCCTGTCGATGGAATCGTGCCGGATCGTGAGGGTCTCGCCCTGTGTGCCGAACAGCACCTCTTGATGCGCGACCAGCCCGGCCAGGCGTACCGAATGCACCCGCACGCCGTCGACATCCGCGCCGCGCGCACCGTCGAGTTCGGTGCTGGTCGCGTCCGGACTACGGCCGACGCCTGCACGTTCACGCGCGGCCGCGATCAGCCCGGCAGTGCGGTATGCGGTGCCCGAGGGCGCATCGGCCTTGTTCGGATGATGCAGCTCGATGACCTCGACCGATTCGAAGAATCGGGCGGCCTGCTCGGCGAAACGCATGGACAGCACCGCGCCGATCGCGAAGTTGGGAGCGATCAGCACGCCGGTCTCCGGGCGCGCGGCCAGCCAGCCGCGCACCTCGTCGAGCCGCGCGGCATCGAAACCGGTGGTGCCGACCACCGCGTGGATTCCGCGTTCCACCAGGAACTTCAAGTTCCCCATCACCACATCCGGGTGGGTGAAATCGACAACGACCTGCGTGTTCGACTCGGTGAATGCCTCCAGCGAATCGTCTTTGTCGACGGCCGCGACCAGCTCCAGATCCGTCGCCGCTTCCACCGCCGCACAGATCGCCTGTCCGACTTTCCCGCGTGCACCGAGCACTCCGACCCGAATGGTCACCGCACCTCCTCGTTCCGCTCCAGTTCCGCAAGCCTATAAGGGGGCGCCCGAACACGGTCCGACCGCCATCGTGCGCCGGCGTCCCTTCGCCCTCGGTGCGCGGGCATCCGACCGATGCTGCGCTAAGCCGCACCACCAGCCATATTTCCAGCCATCTTTTCGAGGATGCGCACAGTCTCGAAGTACTGCTCGTCGGTGATGCCCTCGACCATCGCGCGCCGTCGGCGGCCGATTCGAATGAACGCTTCGTCATGCGTTGCCCGGCCCGCATCGGTCAGCGACAGCATGCCCGAGTCCGCGACGACGAAGCCACGTTCCACCAGCTGCGCGACCTCCTGCTCCCATTCCCCGGCGTGCGTCCAGAACGGCGCGAGAGCATCGCGGATCTCGCCTGCCGGACGCGACCCCTCGGCCAGCGAGTGCAGCATCTGCCAGTGTCTGCGGCCGAGTTCGCCGACGGCGAGATCCTCGTCGAATCGCTCATTGATCAGTCGATCGAGTTCCTTGAGCCAGTACCCGATCGGGCGCTTCTCGGCCATCGTTCCTCCAAAACATGTATAGTTACAACTACATGTAGCTTTACATGAAAGTGCGGGCAATGGAAGAGCGCGATACGGTCACCGCAACGGTCGAAGCAGCGATGGTCCGAATCCGACGCAGGCAGACCCGCGGCGCGTTGTCAGGGAAGTCTCCCGTGCCCATCGCGGTGTTCCGCGTCCTCGATGCCGTGGCGGAATCCGAATCCGCCACCGTCGGAACGTTGGCCCCCACCTTGGGTGTCGATCAACCACGCGCGAGCCGCCTTGTCGCGCAGGCAGTTTCGTCCGGACTGCTGGAACGGTTAGCCGACCAACACGATGGTCGCCGCGCCGTCCTGCGTCTCACCCCCGATGGCGCAAGCCTGGTGGCCGCCGCGCGCAACGGCCGCCGCGCCGCCATGGCCACCGCGATGGCGGACTGGACCGCCGATGAGCGCACCGAATTCGCCCGCCTACTGGGCCGTTTCGTCGACGCGCTCGACAACCACGCCGCAAGACGGCTCGGCGCCTGACGATCCGAACCGGGGCATCGAACCCCAGCGGTAGGAGGCCAAGTCTTCGAGACCGCTCGGACTGCAGGCAAGCACTCACTTTCGGTCGAATACCTATGTCGAGGTAAGCAATCAGGTCACGCGTCGCCACCACGCGAGGTCTATGAGAACGATCAGTTCCACAGTGAAGCTCGCCGTCGAAGGCGGCCCGCTGTCACTCGAAGACGATCACCTGACGCAGCGCATGACCGGCGGCGAGTTCGTCCATCGCATGGTTGATTTCGTCGAGTCCGATATGCGCGGACACCAGCCGCTCGACCGGCAGCCGCCCCTCGCGCCACATCCGGACGTACTCCGGAATATCGCGCGCAGGCACCGCCGAACCGAGGTAGCTGCCGACGATCGAACGGCCCTGCGCGACAAGGGCAAGCGGCGAAATGCTCGCCTTGGCATCGGGCGCGGGCAGGCCGACGGTGACCGTCGTTCCGCCGGGCGCCGTTGCGCCGACCGCGGTTTCGAACGCACGAATATTGCCCGCCGCCTCGACAACGACCTCGGCCTGCACAGTGCGCTCGACGACCTCGGCGGGCGTGTATGCGGAGGTGGCGCCCAGTTCCTTGGCCAGAGCGAGCTTTTCCGGAACCGTATCGACTGCGACGACCTCCGCGACGCCCAGCGACACGGCCACGAGCAAGGCCGCCATCCCGACACCGCCGAGCCCGACAACCATCACCCGGTCGGCAGGTCCCGGCCGCGCGGAGTTGAGCAGCGCGCCGCCGCCGGTCAACACCGCGCAACCGAGTACCGCGGCGACTTCGGGTGGCACATCGTCGTCGACCGGAACCACCGACCTGCGATCCACGACGGCGTAGCTGGCGAACGCGGAAACGCCCAGATGATGGTGTACTGCTGCGCCGTCACGGTGCAGCCGTCGCCCGCCATTGAGCAGCTCGCCGGCGTTGTTGGCCACACTGCCCGGCCCACATGGTGTCCGGCCCTCGCTCGCACAGCCCGCACATGCACCGCAGCGCGGCAGGAAGGTCATCACCACGCGTTGCCCGACCTCGATATCGGTCTCACCTGCGCCGACCGCCTCGACCCGCCCCGCCGCTTCGTGCCCGAGCAGCATCGGCACCGGTCGCACGCGGTTTCCATCGACCACCGACAGGTCCGAGTGACACAACCCGGCCGCCTCGATCCGCACCAGCAGCTCACCGGGACCCGGTTCGTCCAGCTCCAGATCGCACACGGTGATCGGTGCCGACTCGGCAAACGGCACGGGCGCTGCGATCCGCTCCAGGACCGCACCACGAATCTTCATGCCGCCGACGCTACCGCTCGCGATCTGCCTCGCCCCGCGAATGCACCCGAAAGCGCTCCGGCGTCGGCCATCGCCGCCGAGCTGAGCCGAGCCGGGGTTCCGGTAGCAATCGCCGAGAATCCAACGAAGTTCGGCATATCACCTGGATGGCCTTGGTGCCGAAATCCACCTTCTCGACTGTGGCTGGGCCACAGAAAGACGGCACGGGCGCTGCCGCGCTGGCCCGGTAACCACGGGACGGCACTACGGCGAAGCACGACGCGGTCGGTGGCCTGTGGGTGTTGTCAGTGGTGTCTGGCAGGGTTCGCTGTGTGACTGATCAGGTGATGGATTCGGGTGCCGCAGCGGGCGGAGCGATTCGACGGACCACCCCGCGCCCGGTTGACGTGACGGAACTCGTACCGGGGCTCGCGGTGTGGGCTCGGGACACCATCCGGCTGCATCCGAGGCGCGGTACCCCGACGAGCAGGCAGAGTTCCGTGGGAGGGCCATTGCTGTGGCCGGCTGATGAGGCGTGGCCGGTGTGCACCAGGCCGCACCAGGATTTCGGAAGCGGCACGCCGAGCACCCCCCAGGTGCCGATGGTTCCGGTTGTGCAGGCTTTCCGTTCGGATCTGCCGGCTGGTGTTGTGTCCTTTCCGCAGGATAAGGACGTTCTGCAGGTCCTGTGGTGCCCGTTCAATCACGACTTTCCGCCGCCGTGGCCTGTGGTGTTCTGGCGTGACTCCCAAACAGTCGGGGCCGTCCTTCCGACACCTGCAGCCGATCCCGCAGCTGATGACTCGCAAGTGCCGGCGTCTTGCGTAGTCCACCCCGAGCTCGTGACGGAATACCCGTCCTGGGATCTGCCGGAGGACCTGGCCGAAGCGTGGCAGGAGGATTTCTATCGGCTGAAGGAAGCAGCCCCGCTCCTGTCCTACGGCACTCACCACGCTGAGGCACCCGGCACGAAGCTCGGCGGATATCCAGACTGGTTCACCGGACCGGGCGACACTGACTGCGAGCAATGCAGCCGGCCGATGCGCCACCTGCTGACCGTGGCCAGTTGGGAATGGGACGGTGACTCCTGGCGCACCTGGCGGCCCCTCGAAGACGGTGATCGGCCTGGCGCCGTTGACCCTACTGGCCTTGCCATATGCGGGACGGGAGCTGTGTACATCTTCGAGTGCCTGTCCTGCCCGGACCGTCCCTTCACCCACTGGTACGACTCGGACTGACCGACATCCAGGGTGCCGAACTTTCCATGCCAGGCTGTCACACGGTCGATTCCCACCTGCGTCGACCGACTTCTCCCACGTCGTCACCCGGCAGCAACACCCGGCATCCATCACCTCCGAGCCCTTGCTGGAAATCCACGCCTGATCGGCGATCCACGCCACCAACTCCGGCTCTGCGTCAGCGAACGGCATCAGTCCGTGCTCGGCCACGATCTCGACCTGGGTCGTGCGCCGCACCATGTACTCACCCAGGCCCGAGGGAATGCGCGCCACGCATGATCAAGATCACGAACAGCTGGCACGGTCGACACTTTCAGTGCTAGCGTTTTCGGCCGTGACGGTGCTCCTGTAGGCCGCCTTGTACCGAGCCCAGGGTCGGGACCGTCACTACTCGAGGAGAAATCCCCTGTCAGTACAGTTCAATCACACAATTGTCGGATGTCACGACAAACGGGTGTCCGCCGAATTCTGGGCAGACATCCTCGGCTTGGAACTCGGCCCGGAATGGGGCCCGTTCATCCCACTTCCCACGGGCAACGGAGTCACCTTCGACTTCGCGAACGTTCCCCCTCCCCACATCGAAATCCAGCCCCAGCACTACGCATTCCTGATCTCCGAGGCCGAGTTCGACGCGGCCTATGCCAAAATCCAGCGCGACAAACTGGACCACTGGGCCGACCCCCGCCAGCAGGGCGTCAACGAGATCAACCACAACGACGGCGGACGCGGCGTCTACTTCACAGACCCCAACGGCCACTTCATGGAATTGATCACCGTCCCCTACGGCGGCTGGCCGACGTAACGACAAGGGGTGGCGTCCAACCGGGACGCCACCCCGGTCGGCTTGGTCGACGGCCCACTCATCGAAGCGGCCGTCAGCACAATCGAGCGCCTCGACACCTAGGTGCTCGAGATTGCGCCGCTCTGTTCGATGCCACGGCTGGACGGTCCACGAGCACAGTCGTCGAATGCGCCTTCAACAATGTGCAGGAGATCACCGATAGCCGTGTTATCGGAGAGCCATCCGTCTGGCGAGTTCGACTGCGACGGCACCGCCGAACTCCGTGCCGTCACACGACACAGAACGACGACCGAGCCTCGTCACCGGGTCGGTGCAGCGGGCTGAACTGGTGCTGGAGGCCAGGGGTTGGGCTTGACGCAGGTGGGCTTGCGGACAGTGTTGTCGTCCCAGTCGAAGTGTGCGCCGACCCAGGCTCTGGGATCGTCGAATCGGACTTCGTTCGCGGCGAATCTGGTGGTGCGGAAGGAGATATCGCCGAAGAAGTCGCCGTGGGAGAAGTCGACGGTGCGGCCGCCGAGGGTGGTGCGGGCGAAGGTGACGCCACCGTGGAATTCGGCTTGCGTGAAGTCTGTTTCGCGAGTTCCTCTGGCGCGCAATCGCGATGACGCGCCCAACTGGGCGTCGTCGAAGTCGATGGTTGCGGCATAGAACTGCGTGGCGGTGAAAGCGATTCGCGCGCTGACGAACTCGGCCCCCGCGAAGGCGATCCGCTCGCCGTCCAGTGCCGCGCGCTCGAACGAGGTGAGCTCGGCACGGAACTTCGCCTCCTGGAAGGATGTTCGCGCGCCGAGGAAACGGGCACCGCGGAACGTGGTGCGCGGACCGCGGAAGGTGACACTCTCGAAGGACGCCGAACAGTCGAAGGTGGTGCCGTCGAAGGTAGTGCCGCAGCCGGCGAACTCGTTCTTCTCGACGCGAGTCGACCCGAACTCGGCGTGGTCGAACAGTGCGGAACCATTCTGGAACGTTGCATCACGGAAGGTGACATGCGGACCCGCAAAGGTCGTGCGTTCGAATGTCGTGGTGCCGGCGAAAACCGCGCGCGCGAACGAGGTGTGTCGACCTGCGAATACCGCGTATCGGAAATCCGCCTCCTCGAGTACCGCCCCATTGAAGGTGAAATCGCGATCCGACCAGGAGATGTCTGCCGAGCGCCGCAGGTGGTCGGCGATCACCTTGATGATGGTTCGCCGCACCTCGCCGTCGTTCTGCCGGAAGTGATATACCCGTTCGACCGTGACGCCGGCTTCCTCGGTCGACTCCGCCCGCGACACAAGGTGATCGGCTGCCCCATGGAGGCCGAACGGCAGCCGCAAATAGCCACACAGCACGTCGATGCACTGCTGTCTTCGACTCGGCGCCGAGAACTCGTCGGCGACCCCGGCCATCGCGTAGACCCCCGCGATCCGGACCGCGACATCGGCATCACCCAGCTGTTTTGCCGCCGCCCCGAACAACTCCGCGAACCGCCCACGCTCGAGATCCCGTTGCCGCCGGTAGGCCACCACCAAGGCGACCGCGCCACCAACTCCCGCCGCCACCGACAACGCGATCTTGGTGAGGTCCAGCTGATTCGGCGTCTCCGCCTTCGCACCCAGCGCCCACCACAACAACCACCAGGTCAGACCTGCGATCGCCAAGCCACACACCACGACCGTCACCACCGCCAGCAGCAATGCCGCGCGGCGGAGTCGGTCGCCCAACCTCCCCCATCGCATCTCCGCATGGTAATGGGATTGTCGCTCCCCGACTACCGGAAGGATCGGTGACCGCTGCGCCCCAAACCTTTTCGACTGTGCGCCCATCCATAGCACCGACACGCGCACAGCTCGCCGATAAACGAGCCAGGAGCAGCGCGGCCCTATGATTCGCGGATGTTCGCTGACGTCTCTTGTGATCCGGTGGCAGCGGTAGAGACGCTGCACGCCGACCTCGCCGCGTGGCTCGGTTCCGACGCGGCCGTTGAGGTCTTCGATCGTTTCGCCGCGGCCCAGCACGAGGAATTCTCGATGGTGACCACATCAGGTGAGGTACTCAGCCGGACCGAGCTGCTCGCAGGGCTGCGTGTCGCCCGAAATATCCAGCCGGGGTTGAAGATCGAAATTTCCGACGTGCAAGTGCTGGCTCGGGAAGGCAATACCGTGGTGGTCCGATTTCTGGAGATGCATCGCCTCGCAGGCGCCGGCAGCTGCCGACAGGTGACTGCCGTGTTGGTCGCCGAGGGCCCGGAATTCCGCTGGCGCACCGTGCACGAGACCGAGGTCTCTACCTGAGGTCCGCTCGCCCGGCATCGGTCGATGATCCGACTACCACGGCGATCACCAGGACGAAGGCGACCAGCGCGCATCCGGTCCTGGTGAAGTGGAACAGCTCCCAACGCCGCAGGATTGCCGCGTAGTCGCTGGGTGGGCCGCTGACCATCCACCCCTTGATCTGCTGATTGATCGGCACATTGCCCAGACGGGTGACCAGGAACGAGGTGGCCGCCAGCGCCGCGGCGCAGGCGGCCGTCCAGCGCGACCGCGATGTCGACCGCGCGGCGAGGGCGAGCGTGCTCAGTACAGTCAGCCCCATGAGGATCTGCATGACCGGGCCGTTGACTCTCATGAGTGTGGTGTGAAAGGTGAACCGAACATCCAACGGCACCGCGCGGAACGCATACAGCACATTGACCGCACCGTATCCGAAGGCCCCTGCCAGCAGGCCTGGAAACAACAGCGCCGCTGATCGAACGAGCTTCGACAGCAAGGGGAACTCCCATCTCAATCTATTGCAACTCCAAGTTGCGATAGCATCGAGTCTGCCTCGATTCACCCGATATCGCAACAAGGAGTTGCAATGAGTTCCACCGCAGGGCTCGGACGCGGCCCGAAGGTGCGTGCCGCCGTGCTGGCCGCGACCGTCGAGGAACTCGCCGAGCACGGCTACGCAGCGCTCACGGTGGAGAACGTGGCCCGCCGCGCAGGCGTGCACAAAACCACCGTCTACCGACGGTGGCCCGATCGCGACGCGCTGATCGCCGATGCACTCGGCGACAGCGTCACCACCGACATCCCCATTCCCGATACGGGTTCCATCGACGAGGACCTGCGCGGACTGGCACGAGGCTTGGTCACCTGGGTGAAAAGCTCAGGCGGACAGGCGGTTTTGTCGGTACTGCTCTCAGAGACGACGGGTGCCGCCCGACCGCCCGATGCCGTCAGGCACGTCTTCCGCGATCGCATCCGCACGTCGCTTCCCGTAGTCGGCCGTGCCATCCAACGCGGCGAACTCCCCGCAGGCACCGATGCGGCCGAACTCGTCAAGGCGCTCGTCGCCCCGATCTATTTCCGTGCACTCATCACTCGGGAGTCGGTAACCGCCGCGACCGCCGACGCCGCCGCCCGACTGGCGCTCACCGGCGCACGCGCGGGACTGTTCGAAAAGAGCGGATGACGGGATTCGAACCCGCGACCCTCACCTTGGCAAGGTGATGCGCTACCACTGCGCTACATCCGCATTCACGTCCCGATGGCTTAATCTTGCCGTCGTGGCGCGAGAAAGAACAATACCGGACACCGCCGAGGAATCGGGAATCGCGGTCCCGCGTGGAATACACCCAGTCGAAGCGGGTCCCCGAAGCCCGGCTGCCACGGGGACCCGGTTCGCTCACGCCGCCGTTTGCCGCGCTTCCCGGTTTCGCCGCAGGCCCAAGCCCGCGGCGACGAGGCAGGCCAAGGCGACCACACCGACGAACCATGGGAAGACCGTGGTCAGGCCCTAGGTAGTTGCCGCCCATCCGGCCAGGATGGTCGGCAGCGCCATGGCGGAGTAGGCAAGCAGGTAGTACGCCGACATCGTTTCACCGCGCTTATGTTGCGGCACTACCTCGGACAGGTGGCGTATCGAACCACCGAAACCGAGACCGAAGGTCGTGCCGAGCAAGACGCCGGCACCGATGACCATCACCCAGCTGTGGGTGTCGAGAGCAGGCACGGTGAGCAGCAACGCGATCGCCATACCTGCGTCACCGATGATCGCCGCCCTGCGCGCGGGAACTCCGGTCGCGAACAACTGCGAGGTGGCTCCGGACAGCGCGGTCGAGGCGACCACCGCGCCACCGAACACCAAGTTGTGGATGCCGGTCTTCTGCGCGGCCAGCGACGGGTACAGCGACAACAGCACACCGAGCACCGAGCACCGACCATGCTGCCATCACGCCGATCGCCGAGAACCAGAAATCACCTCGAATCTCTTGCGGGACAGCTGGTTTGGCGATCCTGATCCGGCCGGCGACGCGGGCGTTGTGCGGCTCGTTCAGCGCGAGCACGCCGACACCGATGATCAAGCAGATCACGGTGATGACGACATAGGGTGTGCGCAGCGGGTTCGGCGCGTACTGAGCCAGCAGCGCGGAACCCAGAATCGCCACGGCCATACCGATATTGAAGGCGACACCACTGAGCTGGCCGGACCGCGCACCCCGAGTGGGCCGCATGTCCAGCAGCGCCGCCGCACCCGCCACTACCGTCGAGCCGACCGCCATACCGTGCAGTGCCCGAGCCAGCAACAACATCGGCACCGAATCGGCCAGCATGAACACCACGAGTCCGACGATCATGGTGGCGAACGCGCCGAGCAGCACCGGCTTGCGCCCGACGACATCGGAGATCCGGCCCGACACCAGCACCGCACCGAGCGCGGCGACCGCGTACACGGCGAAAACAATGGTCGTGGTGAGCGGCGAGAGGTGCCACTCCTTCTCGTAGATGCCATAGAGGGGTGCGGGGACCCCTGAGACGCCGAGCGCTACACCACTGGCCGCTAGGACCAGCGCATAGGCCCAGCGTTGTGAAGTCTGTTCGTCGGCGGCCACCATTGTCGCTGCCATCGCAGCTCCCATCAGGTAAGTTTGATCCTCATCGAACTTGATCAGCCTACATCCGGTATGATGATCGTCAAACCCACCAGTGAGGCAGATCATGACCGGAGCTAAGGAACTGGCCTCGGAGACCGTAACACCGCCGGTGGCCGCCCTGGCCACGGTGCTCGGCGCGCTGCAGGACCCGGTGCGGCTCGAGATGGTGCGCCGCCTGAGCAACGCAGGCGACGCCGTGCGCTGTAGCGCGCTCTACGAGGTGATCAACAAGTCGACCGCAACGCACCATTTCAAGATTCTGCGCGAAGCGGGCGTCATCGAACGACTGATTATCGACGGTCAAACCTGTCAGCGGCTGCGCACCGAAGACCTGGAAACGGCACTTCCCGGTGTACTCCCCTCGATCGTCGACGCCGCCAACCGCGCCCGCGAAGCCTGACGAGAGCCCGCCCACGCTCGGCCTGCCCGGCTACCAACCCGTCAGCCGTCGACCAAATGGCGTACGGCAGCGGGCAATTCACGGGTACGACGGTAGGGCCCCGCGACAGAAGCGCCGAACGGCCTGGCCAACAGCGTGGCCGCGATCGCCGACACCTCGTCGGTGGTCACCGCATCGATGCGCGCCAACGTCTCCGACACACTCCGATGGTTGCCGTAACTGAGCTCGCTGCGCCCGATCCGGTTCATCCTGGAGGCGGAATCCTCCAGACCGAGCACCAGACCGCCGCGCAGCGATCCCTTGGCCCGCGCACACTCGGCATCGGTGATCCCGTCGGCGGCAACGGCTTCCAGCACACCGCGGGCCAGCGACGCCACCTTGCCGAGATTCTCGGGCTGACAGCCGATGTACACCGAGAACGCTCCGGTATCGGCGAAGGTATCGACACTCGAGTACACCGAGTACGCCAGCCCGCGTTCTTCCCGAATCCGTTGGAACAGACGGGAACTCAACCCGCCACCGACCACGGTGTTGAGGACCGACAGCGGCCAGCGCTGCTCACCCTCGTGCCGCCCGAAGGCACGCACGCCGAAGGTCAGGTGCGCCTGTTCGCTGTCGCGGTGACTGCGTTGCAGTCCCGGCGCGCTCTGCGGCCGGAACCGTCCCTCGCGTCGCGGCGCGGGGACCGCAATGGGATCGAGCCGATCGGCGAACGCACGGTGCACCAGTTCCACCGTGTGCTCGTGCTCGACATTGCCCGCCACCGCGACGACCATCCGATCCGGCCGATAGCGACGCAGATGGAATCCGCGCAACTGCGCGGCCTGCATCGATTCGATGGACTCGATGGAACCGATCACCGGCCGTCCGAGCGGGTGACCGCCGAATAGCGCGGTGAGGAACGCGTCGCCGACCAGATCCTCCGGATCGTCGTCGCGCATGGCGATTTCCTCGAGCACGACCTGTCGTTCCACGTCCACATCGGAGGCACGGCACAGACCGTTGAGCACCACGTCGGAGACCATGTCGACAGCCAGGGGCAGGTCTTCGTCGATCACATGCGCGTAGTAGCAAGTCTGCTCCTTCGCGGTGAACGCGTTGAGCTCGCCGCCGACGGCATCCATCGCCTGGGCGATGTCCAGCGCCGATCGCGTCGGAGTTGCCTTGAACAGCAGGTGTTCCAGGAAGTGCGCGGCACCGGCGACGGTGGGCCCCTCGTCGCGCGAACCGACTCCGACCCACACACCGATCGAGGCCGACCGCACGCCGGGCACATGCTCGGTCACCACGCGCAGTCCGCCGGGCAAGACAGTGCGCCGCACACCCGAGTCGGTCATCCGCGCGTTGTCCGCCCGTAGCTCTAGTGACGAACCCCCCTGCTCGCCGCGGAGCAGAGGGGTTGTCGTCTTCTTCTTCGTCACAAAGACAAGTACTACTCGGTCTCCGCCGCGCCCGCATCAACGGTGTCGTCAGCGGCAGGCTCGTCAGCATTCTCGTCGACCGGCACCAGCGAGATCTTGCCGCGGTTGTCGATATCGGCGATTTCCACGCGCAGCTTGTCGCCGACGTTGACCACGTCCTCGACCTTGGCGACGCGCTTGCCGTTGCCCAGCTTGGAGATGTGGACCAGGCCATCACGACCCGGCAGCAGCGAGACGAACGCGCCGAAGGCGGTGGTCTTGACGACCGTGCCCAGGAAGCGCTCGCCGACCTTCGGCAGCTGCGGGTTCGCGATGGCGTTGATCATATCGATCGCCGCCTGCGCCGCAGGGCCATTGGTCGCACCGACGTAAACAGTGCCGTCATCTTCGATCGAGATGTTGGCGCCGGTCTCCTCGGTGATCTGGTTGATCACCTTGCCCTTGGGGCCGATGACCTCACCGATCTTGTCGACCGGGATCTTGATCGCGGTGACACGCGGCGCGTACTGGCTCATCTCGTCCGGGGTGGCGATGGCCTCGGCCATAACCTCCAGGATGGTGGTGCGCGCGTCGTGCGCCTGGGCCAGCGCACCGGCGAGCACCTGCGAGGGGATGCCGTCGAGCTTGGTGTCCAGCTGCAACGCGGTGACGAACTCACTGGTGCCCGCGACCTTGAAGTCCATGTCGCCGAAGGCATCCTCGGCGCCGAGGATGTCGGTCAGCGCGACGTAGCGGACCTCGTCCTCGCCCTTGTCGTTCTTGACGGTGTCGGACACCAGGCCCATGGCGATACCCGCGACCG
The DNA here is from genome assembly GCF_040681975.1 of Nocardia sp. NPDC051463. Classification (NCBI taxonomy): domain Bacteria; kingdom Bacillati; phylum Actinomycetota; class Actinomycetes; order Mycobacteriales; family Nocardiaceae; genus Nocardia; species Nocardia sp. NPDC051463. The sequence goes on along the minus strand of NZ_JBFBAB010000034.1, from coordinate 7,858 downwards.
GCGCCTTCAGCGGCACACCGGCGTTGAGCAGCGACAGGGTCGAGGCACAGACCGAGCCCATCGAGGTAGAACCGTTGGAGGACAACGCCTCCGACACCTGACGGATCGCGTAGGGGAACTCTTCCTGGCTCGGCAGCACCGGCATCAGGGCCCGCTCCGCGAGCGCGCCGTGGCCGATTTCGCGGCGCTTCGGCGAACCGACGCGGCCGGTCTCACCGGTCGAGAACGGCGGGAAGTTGTAGTGGTGCATGTAGCGCTTGCTGGTTTCCGGGCCGAGCGAGTCGACCTGCTGCGCCATCTTCACCATATCCAGTGTGGTGACACCCAGGATCTGGGTCTCGCCACGCTCGAACAGAGCCGAACCGTGCGCCCGCGGCACCACGGCGACCTCAGCGGAGAGGGCACGGATGTCGGCGAGACCACGGCCGTCGATGCGGAAGCCGTCGGACAAAATCCGTTGCCGGACAAGCTTCTTGGTGACCGAGCGGAATGCGGCGCCCAGCTCCTTCTCGCGACCGACGAAATCGTCGCCGAGGCGGGCGAGCACGTCGACCTTGATCTCGTCGATCTTGTCCTCGCGCTGCTGCTTGTCGGCAATCGACAGCGCCTCCCCCAGCTCGCGCTTGGCGGTGCCCTCGACGGCCTCGTAGACGTCGGCCTCGTACGGCGGGAACAACGGGAATTCGCCGGTCGGCTTGGCCGCCAGCGAAGCGAGATCCTGCTGCGCCTTGCACAGACGGGCGATGAACGGCTTGGCAGCCTCCAGGCCCTCGGCGACAACGGCCTCGGTCGGCGCGGTCGCGCCACCCTCGATCAGCGCGATGACCTTGTCGGTGGCCTCGGCCTCGACCATCATGATCGCGACATCGCCGGACTCGACGACGCGCCCGGCGACAACCATGTCGAACACGGCACCCTCGAGCTGCTCGACGGTCGGGAACGCGACCCACTGGCCCTCGATCAGCGCGACACGCACGCCGCCGACCGGACCGGAGAACGGCAGACCCGCGATCTGGGTGGACGCGGACGCGGCGTTGATGGCCACCACGTCGTAGAGATCATTGGGATCCAGGCTCATCACGGTGACGACGACCTGGATCTCGTTGCGCAGACCGTCGACGAACGACGGACGCAGCGGCCGGTCGATCAGGCGGCAGGTCAGGATCGCGTCGGTGGACGGACGGCCCTCACGACGGAAGAACGAGCCGGGGATACGACCAGCGGCGTACATCCGCTCCTCGACGTCGACCGTCAGCGGGAAGAAATCGAACTGGTCTTTGGGGTGCTTGCCCGCGGTGGTCGCCGACAACAGCATGGTCTCGTCGTCCAGGTACGCGACGACCGAGCCGGCGGCCTGACGGGCCAGACGACCGGTCTCGAAGCGGACGGTGCGGGTGCCGTAGCTGCCGTTGTCGATCAGCGCGACAGACTCGAACACACCGGGTTCGACCTCTACGGCCGAGGACGTGCGTTCAGTTGTTTCGGTCATTTTCTTCTCTCAACCTCTCGTCTTCGCCGAGTCGAGCGCGTCATGGGCGCGACTCGGCTATTCGTCAGCCGTACCGGATACGGGCGCGCGGCAACCCTCCTGGCTGCCACGCGCGCACCCGGCCAGATCCCCTTGGATACGGCGACGCGGAGGCGGTCATCGATCGAAGCCCGCCGGCGGAGTTTCACCTGCCGGGAGGCCACTACCGAAGACCGACGCCACGCGGCGGGTGCATACGGCTGTGCAATGTTGTCGTGTAGATGGGTGATGCTGTCTCTAGCAACCAAACAAGCGGTCGCGACAACTTTTACCCCTCACACACAAATAGCCAACGGGGAGATTGTATGCCTCCCCGTTGGCCGGTTCGCCGACTACCTCCGGTAGCCGGTGTGTCGAGCGATCAGCGACGCAGGCCGAGACGCTCGATGAGGGAGCGGTAACGCGCGATGTCGCTCTTCTGCAGGTACTTCGAGAGGCGACGACGACGGCCGATCAGCGCGAGCAGGCCGTGGCGCGTGTGGTGATCGTGCTTGTGCACCTTCAGGTGCTCGGTGAGGTCGGAGATCCGCTTGGACAGCAGCGCGATCTGGGCTTCCGGCGAACCGGTGTCCTTCTCGTGCAGGCCGTACTCGGCGAGAATCGCCGACTTCTGCTCGGTGGTCAGTGCCATGGGGCATCCACTCCTATTTTCTCAGTCCCGCGCTCGGAATCCGGTTACCCGGCTGGGCGCCACCGCGGACCGCAGCAAACCCGAGGATCCACCTTACCGGATGAATTCCGGCGCACCGAATCGCGGTCGCTCAGGCCTCGGGCGCTGTCGACGTGTCGGCGGCGGCGAGCACCTTACGGGCGTTGTCCACGTCGCGGCCCATGGCTTCGAGCAGCTCTTCGATCGAATCGAATTTGCGCATCCCGCGCAGGTGCTCCACGAAGTCCACCGCGACGTGTTGGCCATAGAGATCGGCCTCGCCGTCGAGCACGTACGCCTCGACCGTCCTGGCCCGGCCGGAGAAAGTGGGGTTGGTGCCGACCGAGATCGCGGCCATCGCGCGCTCGCCCGGCGTCACGGTGCCGATGGTCGGACCGGGGCCGAGCACGGTGAACCAGCCCGCGTACACGCCGTCGGCGGGGATGGCCGCGTGCATCGGCGGCGCGACATTCGCGGTGGGGAAACCGAGCTGCTTGCCGCGGCCGTCGCCGTGCACCACCACGCCCTCGACGCGGTGCGGCCTGCCGAGCGCTTCGGCGGCCGCGCCCATATCGCCCGCGTCGACGCAGGCACGAATGTAGGTGGAGGAGAAGGTGACCGCGTGCTCGCCGATCAGTTTCACACCGTCGACCTCGAAACCGAACCGATCACCGAGCTCGCGCATGGTGTCGAGAGTGCCTGCGGCCTTCTTGCCGAAGGTGAAGTTGTCCCCCACCACCACCTCGACCACATGCAGCCGCTCGACCAGCAGATCGTGCACGTAGCGAGCCGGTGTCAGCTTCATGAATTCCTGGGTGAACGGCATGACACAGAACACATCGACACCGAGTTCCTCGGCCAACTCCGCACGCCGGGTCAACGTGGTCAGCTGCGCGGGATGCGAGCCGGGCCGTACCACCTCCATGGGGTGCGGGTCGAAGGTCATCAGCACCGCGGGAACACCACGCGCGGCAGCGGCCTTCACGGCCCGGCTGATCAGCTGCGCGTGACCGCGGTGCACACCGTCGAACACACCGATCGTGAGCACACACCGCCCCCAGTCCGCGGGCACCTCGTCGAGACTTCGCCATCTCTGCACAGTCCGCAGCCTATCTTGCACAGCCGAACATGGCCTGACCGAAGTCCGCGCCGGGCCCGGAGCGAAGCCGGAGACAGGCGTCGATCCAGCACAACCCGCGACAGTCCCATCGAACTCCGCGCCGCGCCGGAGCAAAGCCAGGCGCAGCCGCCGATCTCAGCCGGCCCGGCGGCGTCCGGCTCCGCCCGCCTACATCGGGTGGGAGCCGCCGATCTCGCACAACCCCAGTTCGACCGAAGTCCGCGCCGCGCCGGAACGAAGCCGCAAACAGCCGCCTCCGATACAACCGATCGAAGCAGGCACCGCGTCGCAGCAAATCCGAAGGCGGCCGCCCATCCTGCGTCGCGAGGCGGCGAGAGGCGCCGATGTCACACAACGCTTCCGGTGTCGTATACGGAGGGTGAAGACTGCGTTCGCCCGTGCGGCGCGATGTGTGAATCGGCAGGCATATGCCTAAGCTCGGGTATGTGCCCGGTAAACGAGATATCGCCACCCGACGTGAGCTGGCCGACACCTCGGCGCAGCTCAGAGACGCCGCGCAGCAGGTGGGCGGCTCGACGCACGGCGAGCCGCACCGCAGCACCGTAACGATGGCGCCGGTGCTCTCGTCAGTAGCTCAGGACTACCTCAAAGTGATCTGGACCGCGCAGGAGTGGTCGCAGGAGAAGGTGTCGACGAAGCTGCTCGCCGAGCGGATCGGCGTTTCGGCCTCCACCGTCTCCGAGGCGGTCCGCAAACTCGCCGATCAAGGTCTGGTGGAACACGCCCGCTACGGCTCGATCACGCTCACCGAGGACGGCCGCCTCGCCGCCATCGCCATGGTGCGCAGGCACCGGCTGATCGAAACGTTCTTGGTCAGCGAGCTCGGCTACGGCTGGGACGAGGTGCACGACGAGGCCGAGGTGCTCGAACACGCCGTCTCCGAACTTCTCATGGCCCGCATCGACGCCAAACTCGGCTTCCCGGACCGCGACCCGCACGGCGACCCCATCCCTTCGGTCGACGGCGCCGTCCCCACCCCACCGGCCCGCCAGCTCAGCGACTTCTCGGCCGCCGAATCCGGCCGCGTCGCCCGCATCTCCGATGCCGACCCCGACATGCTGCGCTACTTCGACTCCGTCGGCATCGCCCTCGACACCCCGATTGCCGTCGTGGAACGTCGCGACTTCGCAGGCACCATCGCCATCCGCATCGAGGACCGCACCATCGATCTCGGTAGCCCCGCCGCCCAGGCCATCTGGCTCACCACCGCCGACTGACCGCGAATCCTCCGGGACTCCCCTCAGCGCCACTTCGACGAAAGTACCTCTGGGATACTCGGGGACCGCAGCCTTCTCCGACATCAGACGGATGAAGATTCCCGGCGCTCCGCAATGAAAATGTTCTTGCAGGAAGACATCTCGTGGCCTGCGCGCAGAGGCTATCCGGGGAGAGCAGTTGGCCTCCGCAGTTGTCGAGGTGAAACTCACTGCAGCGAAACTGGTCTCGATCTTGCGGTGACAGCTTCGCCGCCGCAGCGATGATCACCGTGCTCGCGGCACTCGCGGGCGGCGTCGCCGGTCGAGGTCGCGCAGCTCGGTACCCCCCCACCTCTGTGGGCAGCAGGCGGACGTCAGCACGGTAGAAAGTACCGCTGTAGACGAGCGGGGACGCCGTCGGCGAGGGCTTCGGTCCAGCAGGCGTCGTGCGGGAAGCCGATGTAGGTGGTCCAGCCGTCCGGGTTGTGGACGACAATGCGTTGGGAGTCACCGGGGACGTCCCAGACGATGACGGCCCAGCCGCCCTCGCACTCGGAAACCGTGGCATGGGCGGCGGCGAGGTAGGGCGCAACGTCGAGGTCATCGACGATCGCCGCCGCGGTGCACGGTGGCGGCACCGGATCCTCGAATCGCAGTACGCCGGATACGATCTGGCCGGGTGCGCTCACGAAGGCGCTGTGCATGCCCTCGGGCACCGGCGACGATCCCGGAGGCGGTCGCATAGTGAACAGGTAACAGCCGACCGGCACGGCGAAGGTGGTGGTGCCGTTCCCATCCGTGGTCCCGGTCCATTGCCGCGACTCGGTCGCCTCGCCGACCGGAATATCATGCCGCGCAGGGTCGCACGGCCGCATCAGCCCAATAGCCACCGGCACGTTCGGAACTGCGCCGCCCGATACGGTCAGTGTTTTGATGACCAACGTCGAGTTGTCCGGAGCTGGGAGGATCGGCGGCGCTGCGACCGTAGTCGTCACTGCTACCGAACCCCCACGCGACGGCTCTGACAATTCGTTGCCATCACCGCAAGCAACGGCGGCCACCACCACCGCGGCGCACACCATTGCCCGCTGGACGACACGCATCCCCATGGCCATCGGCCTTCCGATCGACCGTTCCTCCTGACACCTGAACTATCGCATAGACGGCAGCCGGAGTTAACCCAGATCACCCCGCATGGGCAAGGTCGCAGTCCCGTCCGTGATCTGCAGCCGACCTGATGGGCTGTCCACTTCTCGGTGGATCGCGAACACGCCCGGCGGGGTCAGCGGGAGAGGAAGTCGAGGAGGGCTCGAAATTCTGGGAGAGAGAGGTAGCCGTCGCCGTCGGTGTCGGCGGCGGCCAGGAGGGATTCGGCTGGTTCGTCGATGCGGCCCGCGCCGACCTGGCGGATCAGGGATTCGAGTTCGTCGACGGAGATGCGGCCGTCGCCGTTGATATCGAATACGCGGAAGGCGGCGTCGGCATCGGTGACCTCGATGCGGCCCGCGACCAGGGCAGCGTCGAATTCGGCCCTGGAGACAAGGAAGTCGCCATCGGTGTCGGCGGCGGCGACCAGCCGTTCGATTGCCTCGGCATCGACGTCCAGTCCGAGGGCGCGGATGCCGTCGGTGATGTCGTCCACCGAAACCAGCCCGTCGCCGTCACGATCCCACAGTTCGAATGTGTCGACCGGTCGTTCACTCATCGCTCATGCCTTCCCACCGCCGCCGATCCGAGTGCCTGCGTCCGGTCACGGGCCACTCTACGGATTCCGTTGCACCAGAGCCTTTCCGGGTGAGCGGCGCAGACCGGCCACCCACTACGCCGGCAACAGCGGCATCACGGTGCACACCGGCCGATCCGCATCAGGCGATGGTGTCTCGGCGGCACATCACCGGGGAATTCCGGACCGCCCGCGAGCGGCCCCGCCGCCCCCGACCGCGGGGATGTGACGACGTCGGCGAGCGGTCTGGTCGCCATCAGCCGATGTCCGCTACGAGCCAAGGGACTACCTGAATTCGGGCGACCGATCCCGAGACCCCCAGTCCGTGCCGGCGCCTCCGGCTCAGGCCGCAGCAGTGGCACCGCGTTCGACGCGCGTTTCATTGCCCCTGGACAGCACAAAGAACACGGGCGGGAGCACAAGCTCGATTGCGGTGAGCACGATCTGGAACCAGTGTGGCCAGCCGTAGACGGCCAGCGATATCCCGCGTCCGACCGCGCCGAGCAGGAAGATTCCGGCGAGCCAGCGGATGACCACCGCCGCGATCGGCGACTGCCGAGCGGCCCAGATCCATGCGGCGCCGTAACCGACGAAGATTGCGCCGAAGAATCGAGTCTGGCTGTCGGCGGTCACGCCGGAGGAACCCATATCCGGTATGCCGTCGATGCCGAATCCCAGGTGAAAGCAGCCGATCGCCACACAGGCGACACCCATCGCCATCGTGAGCCATTTGAGTACGGTGGTCATGGAATTCCTCCCGGATGCGCGAAGCGTACAACGCCGACGCACGGCGATCTTCGGACAACGAGCCCCTAGTAGACGTTTGTCTACTAATCCCGACCCTACGACGCTTGGTAGACAAACGTCAACTAAGCTGACATGGTGTCCACCCGCCGCCGACTCTCCCCCGACGAACGCCGCCGCATACTGCTGGAAGCCGGCGCGAAACTGTTCGCCGAACGCGCGTACGACACCGTGCTGATGGACGACGTCGCGGCGGCAGCAGGGGTGTCGCGGGCCCTGCTCTACCGACATTTCCCCACCAAGAGAGATCTGTTCGCGGGGGTCTACCAGCTGGCCGCGGACCGGCTGCTCGTGGCAACGACACTCGACACCGAAACCCCACTGCGAGAACAACTCTCAGCGGGTCTGGACGCCCACCTCGACTACTTCGAGGCCAACAGCACAACAGTGGTCACCGCCAACAAGGTGCTGGCAGGCGACCCCACCATCCAAGCCATCATCACCGGCGAACTCGGCGAGCTACACCACCGCCTGCTCGAGCTGATCGGCGTCGAAGGCGCCACCCGGGAAACAACCTCCGCCATCCTGATGAGCTGGCTCACCTTCGTCCGCGTGCTGTCCATCGAGTGGCTGGAAAACCGGGCTTTCTCCCGTATCGAACTCCGCGAAGTCTGCATCGGCGCACTGCTCGGCGCGCTCGAACCCGTTCTCGGCGACCGGGACAAGTGATCCGGCAGTCATCGGGCTCGAACATCGCATATCCGCAGCGGCCCGTATCGAACTCGGCGGGTTCACGCGATCGTCGCAACACTCTCGATTTGAGAGGTTGCGGCGATCGTGTCGTTTCAGGAGGATTTGGCCCGGTTCGGTGATCAGC
>NZ_JBFBAB010000033.1:0-86235 GCF_040681975.1 Nocardia sp. NPDC051463 | reverse complement strand
GAACAAGCAAGTCACAACATTCAACGGCGGCAGCGCCATCGCAACACTCCACGGGGTTCAAGGGGTGGGTGTTGCATCCACCCCTTGAACCCAGGGCTCCTCCAAGCCGCCATTTGACTACCCTCGATCGCCAAAGAGTTTGGAGCGCAACCACAGCCAGTCCTCACGCTGGAAGTTGTGTGCCTGACTACGCGGGCTGCGGGAGAGAAAGTCGGGTACGGCACACGGCGCGCCCAGCGCTGCTTGGTAAACCAGTGGGCGGCACAGCCTCCTCGGACAGGCCGGCGCAGGGTGTCATTCAACCGCTCGGAATCGGCGCAACCGGGTCCTCGGAGTCGGTCCCGTCGGTCGAACTCTCCGGCCGCCGCACCAGCGACGAAAGCGTCCCACTCACGCCTGGCGAGCACCAGCGCCGGTCCGCCCGAGTTTCGGAATCACATACGCCGACCATGCCCACGCCGAAATGCGTCGCCTCCGGGCATGCGTCCGCGTTGGGGCTTTTGGTGCTTGGGCGAACGGCTGGCCGAGGGCGACGCGCAGCCAACGCGCTGAAAGACCGTCTACGCGCGGGTGCTGCGGGACCGGCGATGACGGCGCCGGCATGCTCACCAAAGCCCTGCTGCTCGTGCTCCTGACCGGTGCCGAGGCGACCGCACGGGACCGAGCTTTCTTCGCAGATCTGATGGACCTACCGAACCTGATCGAAACCGAATGCGGCAGCAGATCAGCTGCCACTGCCGCCGGTGAATGCGCCTGCTTTCGCGGTTCTTGCGGCGGACACCGCCGTGCGCACTCTTGTTCGCGAGTTGCAGCGCGGTCTGCGAGTTACTCGCGCCGCTGTTTCACGCTACGCGTCAGATCACCCATTCGAAGGCTTCGGCCTTCGAGCGAGCTCCCTCGACCGTACGGGAGCGGTTGGGTTCACCGAGGTCTGTCAGGAGATCTTCGGAGAGTTCGACCAGGGCGGCCAGAGTGGTGGGGGTGAACCAGGCGGGGCGGGTGGCGAAGAGGATGTCTTCGGTGGAGGTGTTGCCGCTGGCGCCGGGAGCGAAGGGGCAGCCGCCGAGGCCGCCGAGGGAGCCGTCGACCATGGTGGCGCCTGCGGCGAGCGCCGCGAGGGTATTGGCGACGCCCATGCCCCAGGTGTCGTGGCCGTGGAAGACGATGCGGCGGTGCGGGGTTCGGTCGCGGACCCCGGAGATGAGGGCGGTTACCCGAGCCGGGTCGGCTTGTCCGAGGGTGTCGGCGATGACGATGTCGGTGGACCCTTCGGTGCGCGGGTCGTTGGCGATGGCGAGGACCCGTTCGGGATCTACCGGGCCGTCGAAGGGGCAGGTGAAGCTGGTGGCCAGGCACAGTTGGATCTCGCCGCCCGCTTCGTGGGCGAGGCGAACCGCGTCGGGCATGGCCGCCACACTGTCCTCGGTACTGCGACCGATATTGGCCTTGTTGTGCGCATCCGACGCGGAGAAGCAGTATTGGAAGTTGCGCACGCCGGCGGCCGCCGCCTTTTCGACGTGCCGGGGTGTCGCCACCCAGACCCAGCAGCGGCGCAGCTCTTCGGGAGTCAGCACGGCGATGAGGTCCATGGTGTTGGCCATCGGTGGCACCAGATCCGGGCGGGCCATGGAGCCGATTTCCAGCGCGGGCACACCGAGTGCGAGCAGGCGCCGCACGATGTCGACCTTGCGCTCCACCGGCAGCATCTTGCCGGTGAGCTGAAGTCCGTCGCGCAACGTCACATCGCGCAACACCGACTCGGTCGGCACCGTCATTTCTTCTCGCGCACTTCCTGCGGCACGCACATCACACCACCGCACGGCTTCCCGTTCCCCACCGCCGGGTTGGGATGCACGGTGGGTCGGCGAGGTGTCGGGGCGCTCGGCTCATATGCCGAACGCCCTGGTGGCCGCCTTCGGCCGTACACCCGACGCGTCATGAGGCCTCCAGTACAAGCACTGCGCGATTGTCCCTCACGACACCTGCCGGTGTCGCGCGGGAGGTCCCGCGCCCGGCCGGCACCATCGACGTTGCGTGAGCATTTCTCATGAACACCGCACGTTCGCGCACGGCTCGCGGTCGGCCTATTCGGCGGGAGCGGGGGTGCGATGAGGGGTCCGCGTCGACGAGCGGGCGAGCAAGCCACCGGCCGACACCCGCTGAAAGCGATCGATCAGGCTCGGCGATCCTTGTCGCGTACACGCACCATCGGACGCGGCATCCGTATCCGGCGGCCGGTAGGCCGCATCCGCTCGGCGAGCACGCTTCCCTCGCGCATCCGGGACCCGGGGCGGTCATGATGCCTCCAGTGCATCAATATCGGCGTCGCTCATACCGAGCAGTTCCGAGAGCACCTCGCGGGTGTGCGCGCCGAGATCGGGGCCGACATTGCGGATGGGCAGCGACTGCTCACCGATCACCGGGACGATGCCGGTGAAACCGACCGTTTTCGGCTGCGACGCGCCGACATCTACCGGGAAGGACTGGATCATGTTGCGCGCTTTGTACTGCTCGTCGGCGACGATATCGGCGGCGGTGTAGATCGGGCCGCACGGAATGGCGGCCGCCTCGAGCAGCCTCAGCGCCTCTTCACGGGTATGCGTGACCGTCCACTCGGCGATAGCGGCGTCCAGCCGCTCACGGTTGCGCCAGCGACCCGCGTTGTCCTGCAGGTCGGGATCGGCGGCCAGGTCCGGGCGGCCGATCACGGCCATATAGCGCTGGAAGATGGCGTCGCCGTTGCCGCCGATGATGATGCTGACGCCGTCGCGGCACGGGTAGGCGTTGCTCGGTGCGATGCCTTCCATCCGGCCGCCGACGCGTTCCCGGTTGATGCCGTAGGCAAGATAGTCCGGCACCAGCGATTCCATCACCGACAGGATCGCCTCGTTGAGAGCGACATCGATGATGCGTTCCCCGAGTGGAATCGACTCGGCCTGCTGCGTGCGCTGGAACAGCGCCATCACCGTGCCGAACGCCGCGTAGATTCCCGCGATGGAATCACCGATGGAGACGCCGGTACGCACCGGCGGTCGATCGGGGTCGCCGACCAGTTCACGCAGGCCACCGACGGCCTCGGCGACGGCGGCGAAGCCCGGCCGCGACGCCATCGGCCCGGTCTGCCCGTATGCGGAGATGCGAGTGATCACCAGGTCGGGATTGACCTCGTTCAACACCTCGGGCCCGAGACCCCATTTCTCGAGCATGCCCGGCCGAAAGTTCTCCAGCAGCACATCGCACCGGCGGATCAGATCGAGCACGATGCCACGCCCCGCCTCGGTGCGTAGATCAAGGGTGATCGACTTTTTGTTGCGATTGACGGTGCGATACAGCATCGAGGTGTCGCCGCCATAGAGTCGCCAGTTCCGCAACTCGTCCCCGACCTTCGGCCGCTCCACCTTGATGACCTCGGCACCGAAGTCACCGAGGATGCGCCCCGCAGTCGGCGCGGCGATGTAATTGCCGAGTTCGAGGACGCGCACCCCGTCCAACGGCCCAGTACTCATGGCCACCAGTGTGGCCTATGCCCATCTCCACGACCCGCCCACCCGCCGCAGGAGGGCGTAATAGACGCACCGAACGTCGAGCGGCCCGCTCGACGATGTACCTCTCGACGATCGACGCGGGCTCTGCACCGGGCGAGCGGATGGGCGTGGCCCTGATCGCGCCTGTCAGGAGGCCAGGCGGACCGGCTCGTCGATCGTCGAGTAGTGCTCGGCGTTGCCCGCCAGGATGGTGCTCGTGGTGCAGTCGACGCCGACGGGGATATCACCGGCGAGGGTGATGCGGGTCAGCTTGCGGGCCTGGTCATCGTAGTCATCGATGGCGTAGTGCTGGGTGGCGCGGTTGTCCCAGATGGCGACGTCACCTGGGGCCCAGTTCCAGCGGGTGGTGTTTTCCAGTCGGGTCACCCGGTCCTGGAACAGGCGGAAGAGGGCCTGCGACTCGGCGCTGGACAGGCCGACGAAATGCTTCACGAAGTGGCCGACCAGCAAGGCGCGCTCGCCGGTCTCGGGGTGCACCCGCACCACCGGGTGCTCGGTCTCGTAGTAGCTCGACTGGAACTCCGCACGGTAGGCCTCGGTGTTGGGGGTCGACTTGTCGAGGTTGCGCGCGGCGTAGTCGTAGACGTTGGTGTGCACGGCGCGCAGATTCTCGGCGAGCCGCTTGAGCGGCTCGGGCAGCGAGTTGTATGCGGCGACGGTCGAGGCCCAGGTGGTCGAACCGCCGTAGGGGGGCAGGTGCACCGCGCGCAGGATCGAGGCCTTCGGGATCCGGTCGACGAAGGTGACGTCGGTGTGCCAGCTGTTGGCGCGGCCGTGCTCGGAGTCGATGTCCAGGCTCCTGACACCGTGCGAGGTGACCGTCGGGTGCGGCGTGGTCGGGCTGCCGAGCAGCTGCGCGAACGCGTACTGCCCATCCTCGTCCAGATGTTCCTGACCGCGGAAGAAGATCACCTTGTGCTCGAGCAGTGCACGCCGGATCACCTCGACCGTCGCCGAGTCCAGGTCGCCGCCGAGCCGGACATTGTCGACCTGAGCGCCGATGTGGGCACCGAGCTTGGTCACCGACGTGGTAGCGGGAGTGGCGTAGTCGACCGTCATGAGATCACCTTCGCTGTTCGAGACTGATTGATGTGCCGTCGAGCACATCACTCGAACTGCCGCGCCAACCAGGGTTTCCGTCGCTGTGATCACAAACGCCGTGCGCACGCAATAGGCTCCTCGGCTCATAGCGGGGCTCGCGGTCAATCGCCCACGTCGCCGGTCGGCCGTGGCGGCTCATAGCGACCGATGGGATCTTTCAGCAACTCTTCTTCTACCGCATTACGAGCCGTGATCGTCATTCCCGAGCTGACAGCACCATCTGTCCACATCGCAGTTCTGTATCCGACGAGCGTCTTGAATGTGTAGACCTTCGTATCTATTCCCGCCGCCCAGAGGGATTTCGTCAACCCTTCCGCCGCAGAGTCTCCGAAACAGATGACAGACACGGTCGAACCTCCGCTGCCCCCATTCACCGCCGCGAGATAATGCTCATTACTTGCGAGAATTCGACCAAAATTCGCGCCGTCGACTAATACGGTTTTGCCATGAGCCTCTACCGCAACATGCCCAAATTCGTCGCCGTGCGCAAAAACATATGTCGGTACCCGGCCATCACCCTCATCCCAGGGGGCAGCTCGTAGGTTGTCGAAACCCCAGCGCTGCCTTCCCGTAACGGGATCCACAGTCAAGGCGGGCTCCTCGGCCGAATAGCCACGGTCGCTGAACCTTGGCTCGGCGCGCGCCCAATGGACATGCTCGACAGGATTGTCGTCCAGCGATGGGAAGACCACCCCGATGGGGTTTCCGTGAGCATCCGATAGCGGGACGCTGCGGACATCACCGATCGTGAACGAGTGACGGTCGTTGGTGTCGAGAACGTTGCCTTCGTAGATCTCCCGACCCATACGCTGGTCACCGCTGGTGACGTGCACCACAAGCTTGCGGACCGATTCGCCAGAATGACGGTCAGCCGCAGTTCTCGCAGCAAGAGGCAGGTCGATCCTTAATTTGTCCGCAATGCCCCTCAACACTCGGCCCGGCCCAATCATACCGGCCACAGTGCTAGCGGATTTTCGGCGACGAGAACCATCCGATGAGGATCGCTGTTGGTACGCTAGATTTCAATATCTGATTACGGATAACAATAAGTAATCGATAATCTTCAGTTATGACAATCGATGGCAGACATTGGAGGTTCGGTGGAGGATTCGACTTTCGCGATGATCAGGCAGAGCAACTGGTATGTACTGGCCGATCCCACATGGGACACAAGTTCGATGACCTCGCCACCTTCCGAGATGATCGTAGGCGGCTGGATGCTGAACGACGACGGCTCCATCGGTCCGTTTCAGCCGAACCCACACTTCCGGCCCAGCGCTGAGACCGTTCCGACGGATCCCGTCGACGCCATCTTGCGACGCATCGCCGCAGGCGAAAATCAGCTCGGCGACGAGCTGGTCGCGACGATCCGCGACACTGTGGTCGAGATCGGCTGCGACGCACAGGGACGGCCCCTGACCGGCAAGAGCCCCGACGGAGTCGACTGCGCCGTCATCGCTACCGCTGAACTACAGAAGGGCCGAATCGACGTCGACCGCTGGGTACCTCTCCACGGGGCCGAATTGGTCGATGCCGTTCCGCCCGGAGTCGACATCCTGCTCAATCCCGCGGGTAGGGCTCCGTTCCGACTCGCAGCGAGCGCAGTCGCGAGCCCGCAATAGGCACCCGCGCGACCTCAGCCGACCTGTCCACGCATGTAGGCGAGATCGTCGGCGACGCCTTCGGCAGGCGTTTCGAGGATTACCGGGGCGTCGGCGGTGCGGCACACCTCGGCGAGTAGCTGCGGGTCGATGGTGCCGTCGGCGAAATTGGCGTGCCGGTCGGCGCCGGAGTCGAATTCATCGCGCGAAGAGTTCAAGTGCACCAGGTCGATTCGACCGGTGATCGCCTTGATCCGCTCGACGACGCCGACGAGCTCTTCGCCGCCCGCCCAAGCATGGCAGGTGTCGAGGCAGAAGCCCGCGCCGTAGTCGCCGACCGCGTCCCACAGCCGGGCGATCGAATCGAAATGCCTGGCCATGGCATGGTTTCCGCCTGCGGTGTTCTCGATCAGAATGGGCACCGCAAAGCCACCCTTGTCTTGTTGGCGTTCGAACAGCTTGCGCCAGTTATCGATTCCGGTGTCGATCTCGACGTCGGACCGGACGTGGCCGCCGTGCACGACCAGGCCGAAGGCACCGAGATCCGCCGCGGCCTTCGCCTGCTGCGCCACCGCGTTGCGCGAGGGCATCCGCAGCCGGTTGTTCAGACTCGCGACATTGATTTGATACGACGAGTGCACGACCACATCAATCGGACTCGCGCGGATCTCCTCGGTTCGCGGATGCGGGGTCGGCTTGTCCCAGCTCTGCGGATCGACAACGAACAGCTGGATGACATCGGCGCCGAGTTTCTCACCGAAACCGATCGGATCGCTGTCGAGCCGGACGTGTGCTCCAATGCGCATGGGGTCACTGTATCGACTGGCACCGACAAGCCGGGAGCGACCGACACCTGGGCCGAATCGATGGCCGAATGCCCGCGCAACGAGTCTGTTGCATCGAGGTGGCACACAGAGATACATCGGTAGGATCCAGGTGCTCGACCCGATGAGGGGGGTGAATCCACTGTGTTGCGCAAAGGCGACGTCTTCGCGGGCTATGCCATCCAGCGCGTGCTCGGCCAAGGCGGCATGGGCATCGTCTACCTGGCCAAGCATCCGCGGCTGCCGCGGCTGACCGCGTTGAAGCTGCTGAACCCGGAGCTCTACAGCGACACCGAAATCCGCGGCCGCTTCGAGCGCGAGGCCGACCTGGTCGCCCGGCTCGATCATCCCAATATCGTGACCGTCTACGACCGCGGCGCGGAAGACGAACAGCTGTGGATCTCCATGCAATTCGTTCCCGGTGCGGACGCGTCCTGCGCGGATGTGAACGTTCTCGCGCCGGGTCGAGCAGTACAGATCGTGAACGACACTGCCATGGCCTTGGATTTCGCGCACGCGAACGGCGTGCTGCACCGTGACGTGAAACCGGCCAATATCCTGCTGGCCAAGGCTCCGATCGGACAGCCCGAACGGGTGCTGCTCACCGATTTCGGCATCGCGGGCGTGCGCGACAGTGATACCACGCTGAGCTCGGCGGGCTCGATCACCGCGACCCTCGCCTACGCCGCACCCGAACAGTTGCTCGGGCTGCCACTGGATGATCGGGCCGATCAATACGCGCTCGCCTGCACCCTGTTCTGGATGCTGACCGGCGTCGGCCCGTATTCCGGTGGCAATCCGGCCGCGGTCATCAACGGCCATCTCTACCGACCGGTGCCGTCCGTGTGCCATACCAGGCCGGGCATTCCACCCGCGCTGGACGGGGTACTCGCGCGGGCGCTGGCCAAACGATCGGCAGACCGGTTCGGCAGCTGCTCGGAGTTCGCGGCAGCGGCCCGATGGGCACTCTCGTCCAGCGGACCGCAACACCCGCACCATCCGAACGGATCGGCGCACACCGCACACCCCGTACCTGGCCGGTCGCACGTCGGGACGACGCCGCCACATCATGGGCCGACCAACCAGCTGCCACCACCCCCCGCACCACAGCACGGCCCGCCATCACACCAGGCCGCACCGTATGGCCTACCGCCGCACCACGCCGCACCACACCACGTACCGCAACCGTCTGCATGGCCATCCACAGCACCACCGCAGGCCGCACCGACGCACACCGCATCTGCTGCCACGCAACAGCAATCCATGCCGCCACACCCCACGCCGCCGTATCCGGCGCACCCGCAGGTTCTACCGCCACACGCCGCGACTCCTACCGCGCAGCAATTCACACCGCCGCACAACACAACGGCATACGCCGCGCACCCACAGTCCGAGCCACCGCGCCCCGCGTCTCCTGCCGCGCGCCGGCCTGGGCGGATGCCACCCGAAACCCGGGCTCCACAAGATAATTCGGTGCCGGACAACCATTCGGCACCGCAGGGGACCGAGAATGCGCCGCAGGCCGCGGTGCGGACGACATCCCCGACACCTTCCACCTCACCCAGCACCGAGGTATCGCCGGAG
The DNA here is from genome assembly GCF_040681975.1 of Nocardia sp. NPDC051463. NCBI lineage: Bacteria > Bacillati > Actinomycetota > Actinomycetes > Mycobacteriales > Nocardiaceae > Nocardia > Nocardia sp. NPDC051463. Next base: position 77,580 of record NZ_JBFBAB010000033.1, on the reverse strand, counting down.
CAACAGGGGCAGGCCGGGACCACCATGCCAGGCGGACCCGCCGGCACACCGCCGAGTTCGGCGGCACCGCGCATGCCGCTGCCACCGCGACGGACGCCGCGTCCGGGAACCATTGCCCTACCCGATATTCGAGCCCGACCAGCCAGGTCGACACCGCCCGATTCGGCGCGGCGCGGCGGGCGGCTCCCGCCCGAACCACCCCCTCCACCATAGCTTCTCGCTATAGAATGGGCGGGCTCGAGCTGCCCGAATACTGCTAAGGTTTCGATGTTTTTCGCGCACGGGTCGGGCCGATCGCGCGTTCTTATGCTGTACGTCCGCGCATCGGTGGGTCCCGGCGCGTGGCGGGAAGTGGAGCAGACATGCTGGCCAGCGGTGACGTTTTCGCCGGCTATGTCATCGATCGGCAACTGGGTCGCGGTGGCATGGGTTCGGTCTACCTGGCGAAGCATCCGCGGCTACCGCGGATGACGGCGCTGAAACTGTTGAACAGGGAGATGTTCTTCGACAAGGAGGTGCGGGCGCGGTTCGAACGGGAGGCGGATCTGGTCGCCCAGCTCGATCACCCCAATATCGTCACGGTGTACGACCGCGGTCTCGACGACGAGCAGCTGTGGATCTCGATGCAGTACATCGACGGCATCGATGCCGCGTCCGTGGATCCCAAGACACTGCCGCCGGAGCGGGCAGTGCAGATCATCAAAGAGACCGCGGACGCGCTCGACTACGCCCACGGCATGGGCGTGCTGCACCGGGACGTGAAGCCCGCCAACATCCTGCTGGCCCGCTCGGGCGCGGGACGTGGCGAACGGGTGTACCTGACCGACTTCGGCATCGCCCGGCTGCGCGACGACACCGGCCACCTCACCCAGACCGGCACCTTCACCGCGACGCTTGCCTATGCCTCACCCGAGCAGCTGACCGGCGCCACCCTGGATCACCGATCGGATCAGTATTCGCTGGCCTGCTCACTGTTCTGGCTGTTCACCGGCACCGGCCCATTCGCTGCTACCAACCCGGCCGCGGTGATCCAGGGACATCTGCAGGCCGCGCCGCCCGCGCTCAGCAGCGCCCGCCCCGGACTGCCCTACGCGCTGGACAGTGTCCTGGCCAGGGCCATGGCCAAGCGACCGGAGGACAGGTACGCCTCCTGTTCGGAGTTCGCGGCCGCCGCACGCCATGCCCTGACCAATCCGAGCGTGCCGTCGATGCCTGTCGTCGGCGGGCCACGCCCGGTCACCGGGCCCGCCGTTCCCCTGACCGGCGGACCTCGCCCGCAGACCGCGCCGCCGATTCCCGTGACAGCAACACCGTTTCCGGTCGCCAACGGGCCGGGGCCGCGCACGAGCGGGGCACACCCGCTGACCGGACCACCCGTCGCCACCCCGCACACGCAGGTGCCGCCGCCCATGCAGACCGGCCACGCCCAGCAGCCGAACCCGTACCAGCAGCCGACCAACCAGCAGCCCGCCTTTGGTTTCCACACACCGCCCGGACCGTCGAATAGTGGTGGCGTGCGACCGTTCCCACACGGTCAACCGCCGCGACAGAAGTCCAACACCGGACTCATCATCGGAATCAGCCTCGGCGTGGTGGTGCTGATCGTGGTGATTCTCGGCATTATCGGCGCCGTCACCGACGATTCGTCCTCGACCGCCAGCACCAGCACACCCACGTCGCCCTCGTCGAGAAACAACGGCACGGTGACGCCGAGTATCGAAGCGATCAGCACCGAATTCGGGCGCATGGTCCCCGCGTCCAAGTCTGGCGATACCGGCTACAACGGCGCTCACTGCATCGCGGCCGATTCGACCTCGCCGTCGCCGCCGACCACCGGCTCACCGGATTTCGGCAAGTGGCTCTACGAGTGGGATTGCTACGGCGGCGGTGAGACCACCGACCCCGACCCCTTCTACACGATCTTCGTCTACGAATCCGCCGCTGATGTGCAGGCTATGGTCAACGCCCTGCCGACGAATACCAAGTCGACCGATACCAACGGCGGCATGTCGTACACGAACTACAAGTACACGAACGACGGACCCAAGATCATCACCGTCTTCACCGGCGACAAGGATCGCGCCCAGTTCGCCATGTACACCGACGGTCTCGCGGGCAGCATCGACAAAGCCATGCGCTGGTGGCGCACGACACCACTGAACTGACGCGAAACCCTCGGATACTGCGGTGCTCGGGCTCGGCTCGCGGCGAAAGGCGAAATCGCTTCGCGCCGAAGCCGTGCAGCGCGGTCAGATCCGTCGCGGCCAGGTCGTCGTCGAGCCGGGCAGCACGGCGGTGCACACCCGGTTCACCGCCCGCGTGTACCTGCTCGGCACGGCCGAGGGTGGTCGGCGCACACACCGATCGCCTCCGGCTATAGGCCGCGGTTCTCCGGACGGACCGGCGATGTCGGCGGCGACGTGACCCTGCCTTAGGACATCGGGATGGCGATCCCCGGCGACACCGTCGAACTGACCGTGCGGCTGGGCCACCCGGGCCGAGTCGAGCCGGGACGCGGATTCGTCATCCGCGAGGGCGGGCGCACCGGCGGTGCGGGCCCGTGCTCAGCACCGACCAGCGGTGGCGATGCGGGGAGCCGCGATGTTCCAACGACTCCCCACATGACGGCCGATTTCTACTGTGTCGCATCGTCATCCGGGAGGTGCGATTCCGGATCCAGGGTCGGCACCCTAGTGGCTCGCATCGATAGGAACGTATCGAGCAGCGCGAGGCGGTCGACGGTCAGGCCGGTTGTCATGGACGACAGTTCGTCCAACAGGATCTCCGCTCCGGACGCCACCTCGATCCCGGGCGATCCCGGGTCGACCCGACGCCAGGGCAGGGCGATCGACCACGCGGGATCGCCGCAGGCCCACGCCCACAGGACGGAACGGACCACCGTGTGCATCGTGGTGTAGACCCGGAAATGCTCCGCCTCGGATCCCGCTCGGTGTTCGAGTTCGTACACCCACTCGTAGCGGCGCGCCCCGATGTAGTTGTCGTCGTCACGCGCTACGACCAGAAAGGGGTCGTCCGGATCGGTGCCCGCGACCACGAGGTCTTCCAGCAGCGCGGCGGTGAGGTACGGCAGCGTCCGCCCGTCACCGACGGTGACCATGACCTCGACGTGCCCGCGTGGGTCGTAGAGATGCCCGGTCTGCACGTCGAGGACCGCCAGGTCGCGATCCTTGGTCAGCTCGAGCACGGTATGCAGATGCCGGTTGCGGCCGGGCCCGGTGGCGCGCAGGACCGCTCCGCGGGAGTCCGCAATGGTGACGACCAGATCATCGGCATTGCTGCGGCCGTTGGCCTCGGCCACGAACTCATGCACGTCGGGCGAGACGGCACCGCTGTAGGGATGAGCCCACATCTGCCGGTAGCGCTCGAGTGCGTCGAGGGCGGTATCGACATCGGCGGCCGGGGCTACCCCGAAATCGCAACTCACCCAGTCGAGTTAACCCCATAACAATAGGGTTCCCCAGGATTGGGGACTAGTGCGCAGTCGCTATCAGGTGAATGCGTAGTGCACGAATTCACCGGCAGGCTCGAAACCGATGGCCCGATAGATCTTGTTCGAGGTGGGGTTGTCGATATCGGCGAACAGGCAGACGTCGATGCCCTCGGCGCGCAGCGTGTGCGCCACATGAGCGGTGAGAATGCCACCGTACCCGTGGCCACGGTCGGCGGGCGGCGTGTAGACGGGACCGATGCGGGACCAGCCGAACACGGGCGTCTGATGGGCCGCCAACGAGACCGGCCTGCCCTCGTTCTCCCACAGCCACCACCGCCCCGCCGCGATCCGTTTACCCACGAGCGTGGCGGTCCACCCCTGTGGGCTCATACCCGACTCGACCTGCATGGCCTGCGACCAATCGTGGCACAGTTCGATGTCGGATTCGACCGCGCGGCGCGGGGAACCGGCGGCCTCGGGGAACCGGAGTGTGCGGAGTCGATACAGGCGGGTGGTGTAAGCGTGCCGATACCCGACGTCGTGCATCGCACTCCAGCGGTCACCGAACCGAGTGGCGGTCTCGAAAGATCCCTCGACTCCGCCTGCGTCGGGCGCGATCTCGGCAAGCGCCTCTGCGACGACGTCCACGCAGCTGTCGGCGAGCTCACCGAGGTAGAGGTCGCGACCCGCGCTGCGCATCGCCACGCCGAGCACTGTGCCGTCCTCGGCGTGCGCCGAGAGGAAACGCGACGGCTCGTTCGAGCCGTCCAGGCCACTGGCGGCGTTCGCGGTACCGGTGGTGATCACTGTGTGCCGCAAGGGGGCACGGCGCAGGAACTTCTCCGTCCGTGATCGGAACTCCGCGGGGTCCGTGGTGATCTCGATCTTCATCGGATCAGGCTAGAGCTCCGAACGTGATGTGCGCTCGTAATTTTCGCGACCACACCGTACAGGTACCGAAGTCTCCACGTTTCAACCGGTTTCGCCCACCCGTGCGCCTTCGGCACGGAGCTTGAGCAGGACCAGGCCCGCCGTGCACGCCAGAATCAGTCCAGCAACCGTGATTTCGACATGTAAGCCGGCAATGCCGAGGGCAGCCCCGACAATTCCGCCGACGAAAATCAGCCAGCCCGATATCCGCAAAAGAATCGTGGACAGGGTGCGCACCGGCTGGTTCGACACCATATGCTGCGCCGTTGCCGGGGCCGCTGGTTCAGCGGCTGCGGACGAGGCATGCAGCGGAGTTGTCGAGTAAGCTCCCATCATCTACTCCTCGATGACGCCGATCAGAGTGTTGCTGTTGCGCAAATTGCACCGCGCGTCTCTCATCTGGATACAGGCGCCTCACGCGTAACTTTGATCACACGCTAGGCCACGGAACGTGGTTCATCCGCGACACGTGCCCGCGACACGCTAAGTAGATCAATTCGATATCTGAACCACAGATGTTTACGATGCGCCCGTCCCGCGCATCGCCAGCGAATTTCTCACCTGTGGCCGGACCGCCCGGCCTCGATTAAGGTGAGCCCGACTCGATATGCACGAGGAGTGTCACCGATGGAGAGCAGCAGGGCCAAGATCGCCGGTCCGGCGGTCGCCGCGGGCGCGGTTTCCCTCGGACTCGTCCTGATCGGCGCCTGCGGTGTCGGTAAACACGACACCTATGTCGCACCACCGCCGATCAAGTCCGCCGCCGACGCCGCACCGATAATGCGGGAAGGCTCCAGCGTGACGGTGCCGAAGGTCTTCATACCGCCCTCGCCCACCTGGAAGGTTGCCCCGAACGCACCGCGTAGGGATGTGGCCTTCACCGTGCCGCCGACGGCGGCACCGGGGGAATCGACCACCCGGCCGCCGCTGACAACGACATTGCACGCCGGCACGAGTCCACTGCCGCCACCACCATCGGTTGTCCCGACCGAGGCCCCCGAACCGGTCACCGCGCCGCCGCCCACGGTCGCACCGACTACGCCGCCGGCCGAACCTACGCCGCCGCTTGCCACAACGCCGGCCGCCGAACCCTACAGCGACGAGTAATCCGATACCCCGCGGCGGTGCGTGAGCTCACCGACCACGCACCGCCATCCGGGTTCTAGAGTTCGGCCAGGTCGTAGTCGCCGACCCCCGCGGTCAGCACCCGCAGGTGCTCGAAGCCGCCGCCCAGCGTGCGCTCGATGGCGGTGAGCCGGGCCACGTAGTGGCCGACAGGGTATTCTGCGGTGACTCCGATGCCACCGTGCATCTGGATCGCTTCCTGACCGACGTGCCGCGCGGCCCGACCGACCTGCAACCGGGCCCGCGACGCGACCACCGCGTCATCGCCGCCGTCGGCCAGCGATGCCGTCGCGTAGAGACTCATGCTGCGCGCGAGCTCGAGCGAGACGTACATGTTCGCCGCCCGCTGGGTCAGGGTCTGGAACTTCGACAGCGTGACACCGAACTGCTTACGGGTACGCAGATATTCGGCGCTCAGCCGCAGTGCCTCTTCCATCGCGCCGACGGACTCCGCACACAGCCCGGCCTGGGCGTGCACGATGGTCGACTCGATCGCCGACGCGGCGTCGAGGTTGTCACCGAGCAATTCTGCGGGCGCCTTGTCGAACTCGATCTGTGCGCCACGCTGGCCGTCCACTGTCCGGTAGGACTTGCGGACCACTCCGGTGGCGTCGAGACCGACCAGGAAAAGACCGACACCGCCACCGGGCAGCACCGCACTCACCACGAGCTCATCGGCGCAGTCGCCGTGCGGCACCGGGTTTTTGATGCCGGTCAGCACGTAGGAATCGCCCTGCGCCGTCGCAGTCGTGCTCAGTTCGATGGACGGCCAGCGCACCCCGGGCTCGGCATGCGCGAAGGCGAGCAGCTTGTTGCCTTCGACCACCTCGGGCAGGATCCGCTGACGTTGCTCGGCACTACCGACCCTGGCGATCAGGCCGCCGGGCACCAGCACCGCGTCCAGGATCGGTTCCGGTGCGAGCCTGCGACCGACCTCCTCCAGCACGAGGTTGGTCTCCACCGGTCCGGCGCCGACGCCGCCATCCTCCTCGGTGAAGCTCAGGCCGAGCACGCCGAGTTCGGCAAGCTGACGCCACACATCGCGGCTCCAGCCGAGCTCGGTGTCGGTGACCTTCAGCCGGGATTCGGGATCATAGTTGCGGGCCAGCAGATCGCGGACGGTGTCACGCAGCATGACCTGTTCATCGGTGAGTTCGAAATCCATGGTGTCGCCTCACAATCCGAGGATCGTGGAGGCGATGATGGTGCGCTGCACCTCGCTCGAACCTCCGTAGATGGTTGTCTTGCGGTAGTTCAGGTAGCCGGGGCCGGTGCGCTGCGCCCAGCCGGGCGAGGCGATGTCGTCGGCGTCTACCGGCACCGCGTCCTGGCCCGCGATATCGAGCAGCAATTCGGTGGCGGCCTGTTGCAGCTCGGAGCCGCGCAGCTTCAGCACCGACGAGGCCGGATTCGGCTTGCCCTCGACGGAGTTGGAGACCACGCGCAGCTGGGTGATCTCCAGCGCGAGCAGTTCGTTCTCCAGCTCGGCGATCCGCGCCGCGAAGACCGGGTCCTCCAGCAGCGTGCCCGAGCCCGACTTGGTCTGGCGTGCATAGTCTTTCGCCACACCAATCTTGACCTTGGTGCGGCCGACGCCGGTAATGCCGGTGCGCTCGTTGCCGAGCAGGAACTTGGCGTAGGTCCAGCCCATGTTCTCCTCGCCGACCAGCTGATCGGCGGGCACCCGGACGTTCTCGAAGAAGACCTCGTTCACCTCGTAGCCGCCGTCGATGAGTTTGATCGGGCGGATGGTGACGCCGGGGCTCTTCACGTCGAACAGCAGGAAGGAAATGCCCGCCTGCTTCTTCGGCGCGTTCGGATCGGTGCGCACCAGGCAGAAGATCCAGTCCGCGTACTGCGCGAGCGTGGTCCAGATCTTCTGGCCGTTGACGATGTAGGAATCGCCGTCGCGCACCGCGGTAGTGCGCAGCGAGGCCAGGTCCGAGCCCGCGTCGGGCTCGGAGAAGCCCTGGCACCACCAGATGTCCAGTGCCGCGGTCGCAGGCAGGAAGCGCTGCTTGACCTCCTGCGATCCGAACTGCGCGATCACCGGGCCGACCATCTGAGCGTTGAACGTCAGCGGCTCCGGCACCGAGGCCAGCTGCATCTCGTCCTGCCAGATGTGGCGCTGCATCGGCGTCCAGTCCTTGCCGCCCCACTCCACCGGCCAGTTCGGCACGGCCAGACCATGGTCGTTGAGGATTTTGTGCGCGGTGACGATGTCATCGCGGGACAGTTCGCGGCCGTATTTCACGCGCTCACGGATGTCTTCGGGAATCTCGGTCCGGTAGAACTTTCGCAGCTCATCGCGAAAGGCCACCTCGTCGGGGGACAGACTGATTTTCATACACATCTCCCGGTGTGTCTCGTACGTCCGAGTCAAACCTACCCCCCGGTAATCTCTCATTGCCGACTGGGTCACAGCGGGAGGACACGCACCCGCCCGACCTCCGTGACCGGTTAGCTCGCCGACGAAAACACCGAGCTGGTACGTTGCTGGGCGTGGGTAGGGGAACCCCGGGGATCGGTATCTAGGAGTAACGAGTGAACGGCAGACCCATCGCACGCGCGGCCGCGGCAATGACCTCCCTCGGCATCGGTGCGGTGCTGGCGCTCACCGGGACCGCGGCGGCCGGGCCGGTCGCGCCCTCGCCGGTCGACGTCGGCCTCGGCCGGCTCGCCGACACCGCGGGAACCGACACGGTCGCGCAGGCGGGCGTCGCCGCTCTGCAGCAGTACACCGAGCTCGTCGATGTAGCCGAACTGGTTCACGTCGCGGGCACATTCATTCCTTTCGCGTATGCGGCGCCGACCTTCGGCTGTGGCAGCAACGGGCCCATCACCACCATCATCGCCGCGGCCACCGCCAACGGGCCCACCCAGAACGAGGGCGCAAACCCCAGCCCGGGCACCCTCCGGTTCAGCGCAACGCCCGCGCACTCGGGTTCGCCACTGGCCTCTGGACTGACGGTCGCCTGGATCAACATCAATACCGGCGCCAGCGGTCTCGACGTGCTCGACGACAGGACCGAATACGGCCTGCCGAGCCTGTCGAAGAATGTGGCGAGTGGATCGGGCACTGTCCTGGCCTCGATGTGGGGCATCATCGACTACCCGTTCGCACACTGCGTGATGACCCCGACGGTCGGGATCTTCACCGTCCCCAATGCTCCCGCGCCCGCTCCGGCCGCGCCCGCCGTTCCCGACCGCACGCCGCCGAACCCAGGCGCCGCGCAACCCGCCCCCGCCGACTCCCAGGTCCCCGGCATCGCGCCGCCCGCACCGGCTTGATCGAGCCGGGCGACACGGTCGATCAGCGCATCGCCCGACTCCGATCTTGTTGCCCGCGTAGCAATTCGGGTGCGGTCGTGGTGACCGCACCCGATTCCATTGCCTTCAGCGCAGCGTCGCGAAGAAGGTCCTGATGTCGGCGGCATGCATGTCCGGAAGTTCCATCGGGACGAAATGGTTGCCGGTGTTGCCTTCCGGCCAGTGCGTGATGATGTTGTCGCGCTCGGCAAGTCGCCGCATGAGTGCCGAGCCGCCGCCGTAGACACCGGTGGGGACCAACTGCTGACCGGTGGGCCAGGTGAATGCGCCTTTGCCGTCGAGACCGTTGTACATCGGCCAGGACGACGTGCCCGCGGTGTTGGTGAACCAGTACAGGCTGATATTGGTCAGTAGGTGGTCGCGGTCCATCACGTCTTCGGCCCGGTCGGCCAGCGGCGTGAATTCGTCGAACTTCTGCATGAGCCAAGCCAGCAGGCCGACCGGTGAATCGGTCCAGGCGTGCGCGAAAGTCTGTGGAGCCGCCCGCAAGAGGACGTGGTGGTCGATACCGCCGGACATCCACTGCTGCATCTGATCCCATTCGGCCCGTTCATCGAGGGACATGGTCGGCACGTCGGCCTCGGTCGGCAGCCCGATGCCGCCGTCGACGTGTACCCCGACCACCCGAGCGGGCGCGTCGATCGCCATTTCCGGCGCGACGTAGGCGCCGAGGTCACCGCCCTGCGTGCCGTAGCGCGGGTAACCGAGGCGGTCCATGAGCGTCACCCACATCTCGGCGACCCGGCGCACCGTCATTCCAGTCTCGTGTGGCGCTTCGGAGAAGGCGAAACCAGGGACAGAGGGGATAACGACGTGGAACGCTTGCGCAGGATCGAGGTCGTGTGCGCGCGGATCGGTCAGCAGCCCAATGGTCTTGGTGAACTCCACGAACGAGTTCGGCCAGCCGTGGGTGAGGATGAGCGGGAGCGCCTCCGGTTCGGGTGAGCGCACGTGCAGGAAATGCACGTCGAGGCCGTCGATTTCGGTGACGAACTGAGGGAACTCGTTCAGCGCCGCTTCCTGTGCCCGCCAGTCGAATCCGGTGCGCCAGTATTCGGCGAGTTCCTTCAGGTAGTCGACAGGGATTCCGCGCTCTCGGCCCACGCCGGGCAGCTGGGCCGACCAGCGGGTGTGGGCAAGCCGTTCGATCAAATCGTCGACATCCGCCTGCGGGATGTCGATGCGGAAGGGGCGGATGGCGGTGCGGTCGATGTCCATCAGGCTGACTCCTTGCGGGTCGGTCGGTCGGTTCGTGATGAACGGTAGGGACCATCTAGGACAATCTGTGTCCTAGCTCTGTGGAATCCTGAAAATCGTGAACGACACCCCTGCTCGCCTACTGCGGCTGCTCTCGCTGCTCCAGACACCTCGCGAATGGCCGGGCAGCGAATTGGCCGACCGCCTCGGCGTCACCGATCGCACCGTGCGCCGCGATATCGAACGGTTGCGCGAACTCGGCTATCCGGTCGAAGCGACGATGGGCGCGCTCGGCGGCTACCGGCTGGTCGCAGGCACCGCGATGCCGCCACTACTGGTGGACGACGACGAGGCGGTCGCCATCGCGGTTGGACTGCGAGCCGCCGCCGGATACGCCGTCGCGGGCATCGAGGAGGCGTCGGTGCGCGCGCTGGCCAAGGTGGAGCAGGTGCTCCCCGCGACATTGCGCAGGCGAGTTCGGGTTCTCGGCGCCGCGATGACGCTGCCGAACGACGCAGGCCCGTCGGTCGACCCCGATGTGCTGACGACACTGGCCTCGGCCGTAGCCAACAGGGAGCGCGTGCGCTTCACCTACCGCAGCGGCTCGACCGCCGAAACCCGCCGCCACGTGGAACCGGCCGGGCTCGTCGCCGCCCGCCGCCGCTGGTACCTCGTCGCTCACGACATCGAACGTGATGACTGGCGCGTCTTCCGCCTCGATCGGATCGAACGCCCACAGGCCACCGGCGCGCGCTACACCCCGCGCGAACTCCCCGCGGCCGATCCCGCCGCATATGTGGCCGGGCGCCGAACCGATTGGGGCACGCCCACTTACCGCGTCAGCGTGACAATCCACGCGTCGGCCGAAAAGGTCACAGGCCGACTGGGCGATGCCCCGGGCGACGTGGTCGTCATCAATCACGACCGCTGCCGGCTCGCGGCCACCCGCGACGACTCCCCGGAGTGGTTGGCACACCGCCTGATCGGACTCGGCGTCGACTTCCAGGTACACGAGCCACCGGTATTGGTCGCATACCTGCGCACTATCCGCGCTCGCATCACCACGGCCATCACCGCGTGATCGTGGACCCGGCTACACGGTGGTTGCCATCCGACACCGGCTGCTGGTCTCGCCACCGATGGTCGGCCTCGTCGCTTCGTGGCCATGCGACGATCCGACTTGCGTCAATGGTGCGATCGGACAAGCCGATCACCCGACAGTGATGGTGCACCCGCGGCCACCTACAGTGCCGGCACGAATCTACGTCGACCGGACGGCGCGAACGAGTGCACGGTGGTCGAGCTGTCCAATATTCGGCCGCAGCACTGATGCCACTGCGGCGGAACCGCATTCGGCGCGCGAGGTCATGACGACGACACCGGCACCGGCGCGGACTCCTGAACTCGCGTCGGACGCAGCGCCAACGCGACGACGCCCGCGGCGAGACCGGCGAAGATGCCGAGCAGGAATGCTCGGTGCGAGGCGTTCAGTGCGGCTTGCAAGGTGGTCGGCGAGCCGATGATGGCGATCAGAATAGCGGTGCCGAGCACTGCGCCGAACTGACGGAAGGCGGCACCGACCGCGCTGGCGGAGCCGTAGCGGTCGGCCGGCACATTGGCTACCGCGGCGGCGCCGAGGGCCGGGAACGCCAGCCCGATGCCGATGCCGACCAGCGACTGGCCGGGGAGCCAGGTGCCGAGGAAGTCGGGCTCGGCGCCGCTACTACGGAGGACGAGTAGGCCGATGGCATAGACAACGGTGCCGGGGACGATCACCGCTCGGTGGCCGAAACGGTCGGCGATGCGGCCCGCGGGGATGGCGACGACGGTGGTCAGCAATGGGCCGGCCAGCACGGCCGAGCCCGCCTTCAGAATGCTGTATTGCCATACGCCGGTGAGGAAAAGGATGTTGCCGAGGATCATCGAGAAGAAGGCGACCGCGAACAGCAAGGTACCGACGTTCCCGACCGCAAAGCTCGGGATCCGCATCAACGCCGGATCGACCACCGGTTGCGGGTGAACCAGGCACCGGCGCACCAGCCAGCCGATCAGCACGGCCGCGGAGACGAAACAGGCCACCGTATCGAGGCTGCCCCAACCCCAGCTGTCACCCTGAATGATCGCCAGCGCGAGCAGACCGAGTCCGGCCGCGGACAGCGCCGCGCCGAGCAGGTCGGGCAGGCCGGTCACGTTCTCGTCCTTGCTTTCACGCAGCCCCGACCAACCCGCGGCGAGAATCAGCAGCCCGAACGGAATGTTGATCAGGAAGATCCAGCGCCAGTCCGCGATCTCGATGAGCAGACCACCCAGCGGCGGTCCGGCCCCGGCCGCGAGCGCCGCCGCCGCACCCCAGATCCCGACGGCCGCGGCCCGTCGCTCCGCAGGGAACTCGGGCAACAGCAGCGCCAACGAGACCGGCGCGATGACGGCCGCGGCCGCGCCCTGCAGCGAGCGGGCGCCGACGAGCAGTTGCCAGTTCGGCGCCAATGCGCAGGCGATCGAGGTGACCACGAAAAGGCCGATACCCCAGAGCAGCACGCGCTTGTGACCGAGCCGGTCGGCGAGTCCACCCGCGGGAACGAGCAACGCGGCCATCGCGATGAAGTACGCATCCAGCACCCAGCTCAACTGGGCCCGGCCGGCCTCGGGGAAGGACGCCGCTATGTCGGGGAAGCTCACGTTGACGATCGAGGTGTCGAGGAAGGCGAGAAACGCGCTCCCGCAGATGGCCGCTAGCGCCAGCGCGCGTCTTTGGAACATGCGTAGAAGCTAAGCGGCGTCGTTGCATTTTGCAACGGCTAGGCTGGAGGTGATGAAACACGACGATCTGCTGGCGAGTAATTGCGCGATCGAACGCTCCGGAGCCGTCCTCGGTGAGCGCTGGGTGATTGCGATCCTGCGCGCAGCCTATCTCCACGCCCGCACCTTCGAGGACTATCAGCGTAAAACCGGCATCGCACGCAACATCCTGACCGAACGGCTCAATCGCCTGGTCGCCTTCGGCATCATGGAACGCCGCCAGTACGCCTCCGGCCCGCATCGTGCCCTGCACGAATACCGCCTCACCACGGCCGGAATGGATCTCTATCCGGTCGTCGCCGCCATCCTCGCCTGGGGCGAGAAGCATACGGGCCTGATCAACGGCGCCCCCACCGAACTGGTGCACCACACCTGTGGCGCGGTCACGCACGCCAAAGTGGTGTGCGATTGCTGCGGTGACGAGCTGCACCCACACGACATCGAGCTTCGTCCCGGCCCCGGCGCGAGGGCTCCCGCGCCACCATGGACACCGATCGGCTGACCTTGCCGCGGGTGTTTTCGGTCTAGCGCGAGAGTCGGATGCGCAGGATCGCGCCGCCCTCGGTGCCGGCAAGCAGTTCGTCGGGGTGACCGGGCGCCGCCGCGACCGAGGTCATGGGCTGGTCGGTGAGCACCGTGCAGGCGGCGTTCGTGTCCGGGTCGATACGGACCAGCTGGCCGGAGATGGTGGTGACGTACAGAATGCCGTCCCGGTCGACCAGGTCGTCGCCGAAGTCGGGAATGCCGGGCAGCGTCGAGGACAGATCGGCGACGACCGATCGATCGGACGGATCGTCGATGGACATGCGCAGCACGCGACCGAGTGGATTGCCGTTCGAGGTCAGATAGAGCGAGCGATCACGAACGACGATGCCGTTGACAGTGGCCGCGGCCGCCCGCGCGGTCCACTCGGTGTCGAGGACGCCATCCCTGCGGATGCGGATCACACCGGAGGTCGCGGCCACGTAGAGATTGCCCGCCTGATCGAAGGCAGCACCGTTGGGCATGGTGAAACCGGAAGCGAACGTCTCGGGCTTCGGCTCGGCAGCGGTGGGATCGAAGCGGACGACGCCGCCCGGTCGCAACACGCTGGTGGGTGAATCGCCGTACACGACGTAGAGCAGTCCGTCGGGTCCCGGACGCACCGCACCCGGATATTCGACGGGAACTCGCGCGGTCAGCGCGCCCGAGCTGTCGTAACGCTGGACTTCATTGCGGTAGAGGCGCGATACCCACAGATTGCCCTGTGCGTCGTAGCCCACGTTCTCCGACCAGTCGAGGATCGGAACACCGGCGGGCACGGCGGTTGTGGCCTGCGCGGGAGCGCACGCGGCAATCGGCTCGGCGGCGGCCGTGGACGGGGTGAGCACCCCACCACAGGCGACGGCGACCAGTGCGGCGATCGGCCACCAACGATGAATCCTACGCACCCCGGGCACCTCGGCTCTCGATACGAACACTGATCGCCCAGCAGTCTAGACACCGTGCGAATTCGGCCATGAAGTCGACTGATTCGCACAAGATTTGGCACTATTTGTGGATGCCCTTTTTCGTCGGCGCTCGTGGCCGTATGCACTATCGACAGTGGCCGGTCGAAAACGACGGCGACAGAGCGGGTGTGATCGTATTACTGCCCGGTATCGGGCAGCACAGCGGGCACTATCACCGCTTCGCGCGCACGGCGCGCGCCGCCGGGATAGAAGCATGGGCGCTGGACACCTCGGGCTACGGGCTGAGCGAAGGCGACCCGAACAACCCGGGAACCCTGGCCGAACTGGTCGCGGACGCGACCATGCTGATCGAGCTGGTGCGGGCCGAGCTACCCGGCACGCCACTGATCCTGATGGGCCACTCACTCGGGGCCGTCACGGCGCTCGGCGCACTGGGCGCGGCGGTGCCCGATCCAGCATCGGCTGCCGATGATCTGAACGCGGTGGAGGCGGACTACCCGCGCACTCCGAGTCTGACGCCGAGCGCACTGGCCGGGCTGGTGTTGTCCGGGGTGCCCAAGCGCGCACTCGGCGGCGGCGCACCGGGTGCGCCGGGATCGCCATTGCCCGGTTCGCTTCCGGTATTGGCGGTGCACGGTGTCGAGGATCGACGCGCACCGATCGATGCGATGAGGGTCTGGACTCGACGCCACGAATCGGTAGATTTACGCGAGTACGCCGACGCCGGGCACGATTTGCTGCACGAGCCGGTGCACGCGCGGGTCGCTGCCGACATCACGGAGTGGGCGCAGGGTGTCGTCGTGGGGTTGGCACGACACCGATGAGCTGAACGCAGCACGATGAGGAAGGGGGACGGTGAGATGCAGTCGAAAGCGACAGCCCTCGACACCGCTGTCGAGGAGGGTGAACTGTGGATCGACGGGCTATTGGTCGCCGAGGGCGCGCCGGAACGGTGCGCCCTGCGCTACGAACAGCTCGCCGATCAGGTCGAAGCGCAGATCCGGGTGCTCACCGCAGCGACCTCACTACCCGGATTCGGCGGATTCGGCTCCGGTGACGCACTGCGCCGCGGCTTCGAAACCAAGGCCGACGGCGCGGTGACCAGGTTGCAGCGCTATGCCGACGCCGCAAGGGAACTCGCGCGCACCTTCCGCGCGGCCGGTGCGGCGTACACGCAAGCCGACGACGAGCTCGCGGTCGCGGTCGACCGGACCGAAGTGGCGGGGATCGCCCATGCGTAAGTTGCCGCGCACCGCCGAGCGCGGAGCCCACCGCACCGATCCCGACTACGCACCGAGCGTCGAGATCTTCGACAACCTGACGCATCAGGACATCCACGCAGGCGTCCAGCTGCTCGACCCCGCGGCGCTGTCCGCGGGCAAGCAGGCGTGGCAGGGTTCCGCGACCGGACTCGCCGAGGCAGTCGAGCAGGCGCACAACGAAATTCGCGCCACCATCGCCGACGGCTGGCGCGGGGGTGCCGCACAGCAGGCCGCCGATGCCGTGCACCAGTTCGAGCAGTCCGGACAGCAGCTCGCCGATGTGATGTCGACGGTGGCGCAGCGGCTCGGCCAAGCGGGCGACGCCGCCGAGGCCCTGCGGGCCGCGGTCGTCGAACCCTCCAGTGCCACACCAGATCTCGCGGCCGCACTGCTCGATCCGACGCAGGCCACCAGCAATACCGCCACCCAGAAGGCCACCGAGCACTCACGCCAAGATGTGGTGCAGGCGATGGACAGCATCTACGCGAACGCCTTCATCCCCAGTGGATCCGGAATACCGGCCTTCCCTGATGACGCGACAGGCGCCGCATCCGAGGAACCCGGCAACGCATCGACTCCGCAGCAGAGGGTGCCCGCGTCCGCTGCCGACCGCCTCATGGGAACGCTTGCCGGACAGCAGAGCTCAACGGCCGCTCCCCTTGCTGTGACTCCGGAGTCGAGGACGGCCGAAGAGACCGCACCGGCGGCAACCGCCGAGACGACCCCCGCCGCGGTTTCCCCGGCAGCCGGTTCGCTCGGCAGCGCCGCCGCCGCTGCCACCGGCGGCGTCGACACGACACCTGCCGCGCGGGGGGTCGTCGCCGCAGCAGCGAAGCAACCAGCGGCGATCACCCCGGACCGAGCTCCTCGAACGGCTTCCGGCATACCGGTTGTCGCCGCCGCGACCATGGCAGCACCGACCGTGCCCGGTTCCGGTGGCAACGCCACGGCCGCCGACGAGGAACGCAAGCGTGAGGAGCGCCGCAAGGACTCCAACAGCGATGCGGTCACCGGGATAGGCGCGGGCGCGATGGGCGGCATGATGGGCGGCGCGCTCGCGGCCGCCGAAACGCCCAGGCAATCCGCGGGCTCGCCGCAGCGGGCCGCGCAATCGGACTACGAGGACGACGATGATCTGCATTTCGTCGACGACGATCTCACCTTCCTCGAACCCGCCGACGAGGCAGGCGAATTGATCGGTGCGATGGATCCGACGACGCCGCCGGTGCTCGGCGAGTGGAGCGAGTACGAGTGAGCTGGACGCTCACGCCCGACCAGTTCGCGCTGGCTTGGTCGCGCACCGACGGCGATCGGATTCCCTATCCCCTCGCTATCCGGCTCTCGGCCCGCGACACCACTGAGCGGGCGGCGCAACTACCCGCACTGAATCGGTGGTGCGACCGCACGCTCGACGCCGACCTGGAGGCGGCGTTGCGACTGCTGGCCCGGCCGACGGTCCGCGTCGAAGTATTCGGGCAGCGCGACGATACGAGTTCCGAAGCCGCCGCGATCCGGCCCGTTCGGGTGCTCGGCGTGTCCACCGGTGAGATCGCTGTGGTCGCCGCGCAGCGCCCCGCCGCGACACCGGACCGCGGCGGTGACATCCGGCTGTTCGTCGGCGCCGCGAAAAACCTGTCCGCCAGGGTGGTTTCGATGTTGCCGGAGAACACCCCCGGCATGATTTCCCGGATGACCGCGCCACAGAACCGGGTCAAAGAGGACAGCCGCGACCTGGTGACCGTACCGGTCGCCGGGCCATCGACGCCGTCGCGCATGCGGCGGCTGCTCAACCGGCCGCGCGAGGGCATCGGCCAGATCGTGGTCTCGCTGCGCCGCGCCGACGACGAACTGCGCCCGTTCGGCGTGCTGTGCTGGATCGATGTGGTCGGTGACGGCCGATACGTCGTACGCACAGGCACAGATGTGGACATCGTGCCGGTGACCGCGGAAGTGTTCACCGCCCAATTGAGCCCGATGGTCACCGCGGCCGAACGCCGGATCGCCTACGCCGAACGCTGGTGAGCTTCGTTACGGTGGGCACGTGCCCCTCTACGAATTCGAAGGCAAACGACCTCAGGTCGATCCGACCGCATTCATCGCGCCCAACGCGACGCTGATCGGTGACGTACGGGTCGAGGCAGGTGCCTCCATCTGGTACGGCGCGGTGCTGCGCGCGGATCTGGCCCCGATCATCATCCGGGAACGCGCCAACGTCCAGGACAACGCGGTACTGCACGTACCACCGGACGTGCCGATGGAGATCGGCCCCGGCGCGACGATCGCGCACAGCGTGGTATTCCACGGTGCGTCGGTCGGTGCGGAAGCCATCGTCGGCAACAGCAGCACCGTCCTCGACATGGCCGAGATCGGTGCGGGAACGATGATCGCCGCACACTCCTTGGTGCCCGCGCACGCGAAGATCCCCGAGGGTGTCCTTGCCGCAGGCGCACCCGCCCAGGTCAAGAAGCCGATCACGGGCACCCCCGCTGAGGGCTGGGTCAAGCTCAACCCCGGCTTCTACGCAGACCTGGCCCAGCGTCATCGCAAGAGCATCACCGAGGTCTGACCGACGCACGGTCAGGACAGCAGGGCCGTGACTTCCTCGTCTTCGAGCTGGTGGAAGTCACGGTAGGCAGCGCCGACCCCGCCGAGCGTGCGCGGCACCAGCGGGCAGATCACCTCGTCGGCCTCCGCCTCGATGCGATGCAGCGCCTCCACCGAGGACACCGGCACGGCGACCACGATTCGCGCGGGCTGTTCTTGCCGCACGATGCGGCAGGCAACCACGACGGTGGCTCCGGTCGCCATACCGTCGTCCACGATCACCACCGTGCGCCCGCCCATCGCGATCGGCTCGGCGTCACCGCGCAGCACCAGGCGGCGACGTTCGAGTTCGGCGCGCTCGAAGTCCTCGATCTCGGCGAGCTGCCGCGGTGTGATCCCCGCGTGGTCCAAAACATCCGGGTTGAGCACCCGAACCCCGCCCGCACCGATCGCGCCCATCGCCAATTCCGGCTGCCACGGCACACCGAGCTTGCGGACCAGCAGAATATCGAGATCGCCGCCTATCACCTCTCGCACCGCGGCGGCCACCGGAACGCCGCCCCTCGGCAGCCCGAGCACCAGCGGGTCCGACGCACGCAGGTGCGCCAACTCAGCACCCAGCGCACGACCGGCCGACGCCCGATCGGTGTAGATCATCCAATAGAACGCTACTCCGGTACCCGCTCGGCGATGGTGAATCGACGCAATGCCAGGCTCGGGTTCGTGGTGCGCACTGTGGCCAGGTAGTCGAGGTCGATGCCGGCGCTCAGCACACCCGGCTCATCACCGAGTTCGGCAAGCACGCTGCCGGTCGGATCGATGATCATCGACGCGCCCGCGCCACGCGGCGCGCACTGATCGGCGGCCAGGACGTACACGGTGTTCTCGATCGCGCGGGCGCGCAGCAGCGTCGTCCATTGATCCACCTTCGACGGGCCGGGAATCCACTGTGCGGGCAGCACCAACACTTGGGCGCCCGCCGCCGCGACGCGACGGCTGCCCTCGGGGAACCGGAGATCGAAACAGGTCTGCATGCCGAACATCACATCGTCGACGACGAATGTGGCGGGCGTCTCGATCTCCCCCGGTTCGACGATGTCGGATTCGAGGTGTCCGAACGCGTCGTAGAGGTGCACCTTCCGATACCTCGCGACGAGACTCGCATCGGGCGCCAAGGCCACCAGGGTATTGCGGATCCGGTCCGCGCCTGCCGCCACTTGCTCCACCGTTCCGGCCACCAGATGCACACCGAATTCGCGGGCGATCGAGCCGAGGCCGGTGACGAACGGCCCGGTCAACGGTTCGGCGACGGCCACAACGCGCTCGTCGAGGCGAGACACGGCAAACATCGAGTATTCGGGTGCGATCACCACTCTTGCGCCGCGTTCCCGAGCCACGCGGACGTGCTCACGCAGCGCGGTGAGGTTCGCCGCGGGATCGGTTCCCGGCGCGAACTGAACGACCGCGACATCCAGCGCGGACGTCGCCAGGCTCTGATGCACGGACGCACTATCGGGTTGCATAGATCTCACGGTATTGGGCCGGTGGCCGGGACGACTACCGGGAGGCAGTAAACTCCTGGTCAATGAGTACCAATCAGGTCGACAGCGTTCCTGGCGACAACGACAGGGACAACGACGGCCCGACTTTCGCCGATCTCGGCATCGATGAGCGCGTTCTCGCGGCCATCGCCGATGTCGGTTACGAGTCGCCGTCGCCGATTCAGGCTGCGACGATTCCGCCACTGCTGTCCGGGGCCGATGTGGTCGGCCTCGCCCAAACCGGCACCGGTAAGACCGCGGCGTTCGCGATCCCGATCCTGATGGGTCTCGAAACCTCCGGCAAACTTCCACAAGCCCTTGTGCTGGCCCCGACCCGCGAGCTCGCGATCCAGGTCGCCGAGGCCTTCGGCCGCTATGCCACTCACATTCCCGGGCTGCACGTGCTGCCGATCTACGGCGGCCAGGCCTACGGCGTCCAGCTCTCGGGCCTGCGTCGCGGCGCACACGTGGTCGTCGGTACGCCCGGCCGGGTGATCGACCACCTGGAGAAGGGCACGCTCGACCTGTCGCAGCTGAAGTACCTGGTGCTCGACGAGGCCGACGAAATGCTGAAGATGGGCTTCCAGGAGGACGTCGAGCGCATCCTCGGGGAAACTCCGTCGACCAAGCAGGTCGCGCTGTTCTCCGCGACAATGCCCGCGGCGATCCGCAAGATCTCCAAGCAGTACCTGAACGATCCGGTCGAAATTACGGTGAAGTCGAAGACTTCGACCGCGACCAACATCACCCAACGCTGGGTGCAGGTCTCCCACCAGCGCAAGCTGGACGCGTTGACCAGGGTCCTCGAGGTCGAGACGTTCGAGGCGATGATCATCTTCGTGCGGACCAAGCAGGCCACCGAGGAGCTTGCCGAAAAGCTGCGCGCCCGTGGCTTCTCCGCGGCCGCTATCAACGGTGATATCGCACAGAACCAGCGCGAGCGCACCATCGGACAGCTGAAGTCCGGTGCGCTGGACATCCTGGTCGCCACCGACGTCGCCGCGCGTGGTCTGGATGTGGACCGCATCTCGCATGTCGTGAACTACGACATTCCGCACGACACCGAGTCCTACGTGCACCGCATCGGCCGCACCGGGCGCGCCGGGCGCAGCGGTGAGGCACTGCTTTTCGTCGCGCCGCGGGAACGGCACCTGCTCAAGTCGATCGAGCGTGCCACCCGGCATCCGCTGACCGAGATGCAGCTGCCGAGTGTGGATGACGTGAACGCCCAGCGCGTCGCCAAGTTCGGTGACGACATCACCGAGAGCCTGGCCTCGTCGAACCTACAGCTGTTCCGCAGGCTCATCGAGGATTACGAACGCGAGCACGACATTCCGCTCGTCGACATCGCGGCGGCGCTGGCCGTGCTCTCCCGCGACGGCGACAACTTCCTGATGCAGCCGGAACCGCCGGAGCCCGAACGCGTGCGCCGCGAACCGCGTGAACGCGCACCGCGTCGCTTCGACGACGAAGGACCGCGCGGTAGCGGGCCGTCGCATCAGCGGGCAACCGGCGCCGAATTGGTGACCTACCGAATCAGTGTCGGCAAGCGGCATCGCGTCGTGCCCGGTGCGATCGTCGGCGCGATCGCCAACGAGGGCGGACTGCGGCGCAGCGACTTCGGGCACATCAGCATCCGGCCTGACCACAGCCTGGTCGAATTGCCTGCGAACCTCCCTGCGGAAACGCTGGAAGCCTTGCGCCGCACCAGGATCAGCGGTCAGCTCATCCAGCTGACGCCGGACTACGGTCCGCCCGGACAGCGGCCGTTCAACCGCGCGCCGCGCCGCGAAGGCGCGAGCAGCAAGCGCCCGGAGCGGCGTCAGCCACGCTCCTGAACCGGGGAGGGTTCATCGAGGTCAGGCGCGCTAGCTACAGTGTTGCCGTCCAGCGTGTATTGCAGCGCTAGTCGGTAGCGGGAGTCCCGCGAAGACCCGGGGGCGGTGTCCCGCAAAGACACAGGAGGGCCGCGATTGTTCGTGTTCGGTGATCGTGTCGTTTGCTCCGCCGTCGATCTCGTGCGCGCGGCGCAGTGTGAGTTCGCGCTGTTACGCGCCCTCGATGCCGAACTGGGCAATCTCGTGCCCGTCGCGGACACCGCACCGGAACCGGTTGCGCGGCTGCGCGGCGGGTTCGACGATGCGAGGGCACACAGGCTCGCGGACTTCCGAGACCGGTTCGGTAGCTCGATGGTCGAAGTCGAATGCGGGGCGCGCGGGCCCGAAGGTGGGGGGCGCGAACTCGACGGATCGTCGGCTCGCATCGACGCATTGCGGGAAGCGCACGCCGGGACGGTCGCCGCGCTGCGGGCCGGCGTGCATGTGATCCACGGCGCGACCTTTTTCGACGGTCGGTTCGCCTGCTCCTGCGATTTCCTGGTGCGGGCGGGTCATCGGGTCCGCTACACCGTGCACGGTACCGCCGCGAGCCCGCCGGATCATGTGGGTGCCACGCTCGAACTAGCCGCGTGCGCCGAAGCTTTGGACGGCTCCGGCGCACTGACGGCACCACTGGTCCGGCTGTACATCGGCGAACACAGCACGACCCACACACTCGCCGACTTGGTGCCGGTGTACCTCGCGCGCCGCCGCCGGGTCGAACGCATCCTGGACGACAAGCTCAGCGAACTGCTTCCTGTCCAGTGGGGCGATCCCCGTTACCTGGCCTGTGGGCACTGCCCGACCTGCACCACGGCGCTCGCGGCCGCGCGCGATCTACTCCTGGTCGCCGGGATGCCGCGCACCGCGCGTGCGCGATTGCGCGAAGCGGGTGTCAGCACCATCGATCGGCTCGCCGTCACCGAAACCACCGTGGCGGGCCTACCACCACGAACCTTCGGCGGGCTGCGCAAACAAGCCGAAATCCAGCTGCGCCGCGAGGATTCCGGGAAGCCGACGCATCACCTCGTCGACGTGATCGCACTCGGCGCCCTGCCGCCTCCCTCGCCCGGGGACCTCTCGCTGACCATCGACGAAGGGCCTGGCGGGCAGCCGATCGGCGTCGAGGTGGGCGGACCGGGCACCGTCCATCTGGCCTTCCGGATGACAGCCGCCGACGATGTCGCCGAACAGCGTCGTGTGCTGGAGGAGGTGCTCGGCTATTTGGCGCAGCGCAAGCGGATGTACCCGGACATGCACGTCTACCACTACTCCTCCGGGGTCAGGTCCGCGCTGCTGCGCTGGACCGGCGCGCACGGCAGCGGCGAGGAGATCGTCGACGACCTGCTGCGCGCGGGCATTGTGGTGGATCTGTATCCGATCGTGCGCAACGCGTTGCTCATCGGCGAACGGTCCTACCGACTGAGCAGGCTCCGGCGGCTGCTTCCGGGCGAGGCGCATTCCTCGATCACCGAACGCGATTGTCTGACCGTGCTGCGCCTGCGGGACTGGCTGGTGGACCGGGCCGCCGAACAGCGGATCGACCCACAGGCGGTGACGCTCGAGCGCGCGAGTTCGTGGTGCCTGGTGACCGAACCCGACGAGGCGGATCTCGCGCCACCCTCGCGCCCCTCCTCGATCGAGGCGGCGCTCGCGGAATTCGCTGTGACACATCAGCAGCCCCACCATCCGGCCGCGCTGCTGGCCGCGGCGCTCGGCTATCACCGGCGCGAACGCCAACCGCTGTGGTGGGCACACGCCGATCGGCTCAGCCATCCGGTCGACGAATGGGCCGACGCCCCAGGTGTTCTCGTCGCGGACTGGGGCACGGTGGACACCAAATGGCATCGCAGCCCGCACCGCGCGACCATGCGCCGATACCTCACGCTGACCGGACGCATCGGCATCGGCTGGGGTGCGGCGTCGGGTTCGAGCGCTGCGGGTAGCGGTGCGGCGGGCGCTTCCGGGCCGGGACCACACACCGCGGGCGCGGTGGCGGCGCACACCGTGCTGGCACCGGGAACCATGGTGTACACCTTCTACGATCGCCCTGTCGCCGCCGGCATGGTCACCGCGGTCGGGCGGCGGGCTACCGCTGTCGCCACCGTCCTCGGCTGTTCGGTGGACGCGGACTTCGACGACACCGTGCGGCTGGAGGAACTGCTGTCGGAGGGGTGCGAGCCCTACGACGAGCTACCGACAGCCATCGCGCCGGGACTACCCGTCTGGGACGAAACCGTAGAGACCGCCGTCGAATTCGTCGCCCAACAGCTGTTGATGGCACTGCCCGAGATCCCGTCCGGCGCGATATTCGACATCCTGGCCCGCCGCCCGCCCCGCTCGCAGCGCGCAGGCGGCCTGCCCGATGTGCACGGTGACCACGCCGCGGCGATCACCACCGCCGTGCGCGACCTCGACAACTCCTATCTCGCGGTGCAGGGCCCGTCGGGCACCGGCAAGATCTCCACCGTCGCCCGCGCGATCGAACGCCTCGTCACCCGGCACAGGTGGCGGATCGGTATTGTCGCGCCCACGCATTCGACCGTCGAGAACATGCTCGACCTGATCGTCGAGATCGGGGTGCTGCCCGAACTCGTCGCGAAGAAGGACGTGCGGTCGGTGGCGCCGGAGTGGGCGGTGATCGAGGGCGCCCGGTACCCGCGATTCCTGGACAACGCCGTCAACGGGTGCGTACTCGGCGGCAGCCCGGCGGATTTCGCCGACGACGCGCTGGTGTCCCACGAGCGTCTCGACCTGCTCGTGATCGCCGACGCGGGCAGCTTTCCGCTGGCCGACACCGTCGCGGTCGCCGTCAGCGCGCGCAACCTGTTGCTGCTCGGCGACCCGGCGCCGTCGACAACGCGCAGTGCCCACCCGGAGCCGGTCGGTGAGTCGGTGCTCGGCTGGCTCACCGAGGGACGCAACACCCTGCCCGCCGAACGCGGCTACTTCTTGGACCGGACCTGGCGGATGCATCCGCGGGTCTGTGAACCGATTTCCCGCCTGTACTACGACAGCAGGCTGCGCTCCAACGAAACCGTCACGCTCGCACGACAGCTCGACGACGTGGCGCCCGGCGTCGACACCGTGCTCGTCGAACACACCGGCAACTCCATCGAGTCGGTGGCCGAGGCGCGCGAGGTGGTCCGCCGGGTGCGCGCCCTACTCGGGCTGCCGTGGACGACCGGCGCGATGACCAGGCGGCTGCATCCGCACGACATCTTCGTCGTCGCGCCCTACAGCGCCCAGGTCGGTTTGATCCGGACGCTGCTCGCGCGCGCCAAGATCGAGGATGTTCTGGTCGGCACGGCCGACCGCTTCCGGGGCAGGGAGGCCGCCGTCGTCCTGCTCTCGATGACCACCTCGAGCCCAGCGGACGCGCCATACGGCATGGGGTATCTGTTGTCACGCAGCCTGATCCAGGCCGCACTCTGCCGTGCCATGTGGAAGGCGACCATCATCCGCTCGCCACTGCTCACCGAGTACCTGCCCGCTGCCGCGGATGATCTGTCGGACCTGGCGAGCTTCCTGCACCTGAGCTGAATCGCGGCACGCGAGGTCATGGCACACGGCCATCGATGTACACGCTGCGCAATGCGGGTCTTGTCGTAATCCCGTGGCCGTCCGCACAGTTCGCACCGATCCGGTCGTCTCCAATACCTATTCGGAGTATGGGTATTAGCGAATCGAATTCATCGGATGAAACCAATTCCATAAACGCCGGCCAGTACTCAAGACGAATTTACAGCCAGACCGGTTGGTATTCAATGTGCAATTCGGAGGCTCGGAATTGCCGAAAGTCGGCAATCCTGTTGGCCATCCCGAAGAGCAACGGACGGCGACCTCAGCCGAAGCAGTTACCCTCACCGCGGTAAGTGGGCACCGCTGTCCTGGTGCCGTCGCTGTCGACCAGATGGATGCGCTCGAAGCGCTCGCACAGCTCGCCCGCCTTGGCGTGGCGGAACCAGACCCGGTCACCGATCCGCAGTTCAGCAGCGCCGGACAGCGGCGTCTGCACCTCGCCCGCGCCCTCGGTGCCGATCAGCCGCAACCCACTGGGCCACACCGGCTTCGGCACCCGCGACGCACCCGTCGGACCGGAGGCGATGTAGCCACCCGCGAAGACGGTGGCAATGGACGGCGTCGGCTTGCGCAGCACCGATGTGGCGAAGTACAGCGCGGGGCGTGGGGTGAACGAGCGGTAGTGGTCGAACAACGTCGGCACGTACAGACCTGAGCCCGCCGTCACCTCGGTGACCTCGGGGTCGGCAATGCTGACCTCGATCGATCCGGAACCGCCGCTGTTGACGATCTCCAGCGTGCCGACCACCGAACGGACCGCGTCGAGAACCCGCTTGCGGCGCTTGGTTATTTCGGCCGCAGAGGCCTTCTTCACCAGCCGTACCGCGATGTTGGAGTCGGGCAGCCCAGCGATCTGCGCTTCGTAGGTCATCACGCCGACCACCTCGAAGCCGCGCCCTATCGCGACCCGGGCGAGCTCCGCCGCCCGATCGGGGGTGCGAATGGGCGAGCGGCGAACGCCCAGGTGCAGCGGCCCGATCCGCAACGAGGCGTCCACATCGAGACAGATCCGTGGGCGAACACGCTCGCTGCCGACCGCCGCACGGATCAACTCCAGTTGCGCGACATCATCGATCATCAGAGTGATGGATTGTCGGAGGGTGTCGTCGGCGGCGAGTTCGGCAAGCGCGGCGCGGTCGACGACCGGATAGCCGAGCAGCACGTCACGGGCGCCGCGGCGAACCAACCAGATGGCTTCGGCCAGTGAGTACGACATGATGCCCGCGAACCCGCCATCGGCGGTCAACCCGTGCCCGAGCACCTGCTCGAGCACGGCCCGGCACCGCACCGACTTGCTGGCCACGCGCACCGGCACGCCACGCGCGCGGCGCACCAGGTCGGCGGCGTTGGCCCGCAGTGCGGTCAGGTCGAGGGCGGCCAGCGGCGGGTCGAGCTCGGCCGTGGCGGTATCCAGCGCGACAATCGGCGACGTCGGGGTCACCGGTACAACTCAACCACCAAACTGGTCACACGTCCAGTAATGGCCGATGGCCAGTCGCGGCCCCGCCGAGCGACCGACACGCGGTCGCCGACAGTCCTCACACTTCGGCGGCCCGGGTGGCCAAGCTGCTGACCAGGTCGTCGAGCACCACCAGCGTGGTCTCGTCATTGCAGTCAGCGAGCCAACGCAGCACGGTTCCCTGCAGTACCGACACCGCGTAGGCGGCGATGGCCTCCACCGGCTCCAACCACTGGGCGCCGGATTTCGCGGCACACAGGTCGAGGAAGACCGCGACCTCGGTGTCCATCTCGCGATACACCGCCGACGCGGTCGGATCAGGAATGCATTCGGTCTGCAACTCCCAGCGCTGCCGCAGCGTCTGCACGGTTACTTCATAGGCGCGGATCTGCCTGGTCGGGGTGGCCTTGACTACCGGCCAATACGCGCTCACTCCGGCATGCAGCAGGACCCGCAACGCCCGCACTCCGGTGATATCGAGCGAAGCGGCCGCCTTCTCGACAGCCTCGCAGATGGTCGGTCGCAACCGGCCCTCCGCTATTTCTCCACGAACGCTCAACGACGACTCCCTCGGCGAAAGAACTCGCGCACCAACGTCGGCGCGACTCGCTGAACATGGCGGGCCGCTCCCGAGAATCCCTCCACTAGGGAATTCCCTGGCTGCCCGGTCCAACATCCAGCAATAGTAAGGGCTTATCGGGGTTTAAGAATAGGTTCGGCGGGCATTACCAGACTGGAAGAATGTTTTGTTACCCAAACGGAATAGGTCCGCGACCGCCCGGTGTCCGCCGGAATCGCCTCCCGGGGCGCGACTCTCGACCACTACCGTCTCTGGACACACGATGTTCCACAGTACGGACAGCTCCACAGCGACCCACCGGCATGTGACGGAACACACAAATAATTCCTCACAAATCGACCACCAGGCCGTTCGGTGTTCGATCCGGGAACGACACCCTCGCCTCACCCGACGGGGCGATAGCCTGGATCGGTGACTCTCTCGCCCCCCGCCGACCAGTTCTTTCTCGCCGGCACCTTCAACTTCCGCGACGTCGGCGGCCTGCGCACCCGCGACGGCGCGAAGGTTCGTCCCGGCGTGCTGCTGCGCTCGGCCCAACTCAGCGGGCTGGACGCACCCGGCCACGCCATCCTGCGCGAACTCGGCGTCACCGAGGTGCACGACCTGCGCGGCGTCCGCGAGATCGACCACATCGGGCACGACAACCTGCCCGAAGGCGTACGGCTGAACATCACACCCTTCGATTCACGGATGGGCGAAGCACCGCCGCACGACGCACAGACCCATTCCGCGTTCGCGCACATGCTCGAGGTGTATCGGATGTTTCCCGCACTGCCCGAGGCGCACGTCGCGATCGTCGCCATCGCGGAATCGATTGTGCGCGGCGACGGCGCGGTCCTGGTGCACTGCGCCGCGGGCAAGGACCGCACCGGCTGGGCAATCGCCACGCTGCTGCGAGCGGTCGCGGTCACCGAGGAAGACGTGCTCGCCGACTTCCTGCTCAGCAATGCGGCGGTGCCGTCGCTGCGCGCCATGATGGCGACGAAACTGGCTGCGGGCGAGGAGCTTTCCGATGACCTGCTCGGCGTCCGCGCGGAATACCTCACGGTCGCACTGGAGTCGGTGCGCGATCGGCACGGCGAGTTCGAGGTGTACCTCGACGCCATCGGCTTCACCCACGAGCTGCGCACCGGGCTGCGCGAGCGACTGCTGGAATGAGCGCTGACTAAGCCGACAGCCCGCTGCGGACCAGGCCGTCGGCATCGATGGTCACCTGATCACCGGTGTGGAACCAGCTTCCGGTGAAGCGATCCGCGGTCGACTTCGGGTCGTTCCAGTAACGGCGGCTGACGTTCGGTCCGCGACAGAGCAATTCGCCGTGACCGACCTGAGCCTGCGGGCCCCACAGCGCCAATTCCGTACCGCCGAAGGGGAATCCGAGCACCGCGTCGGCGCCGGACGGTGCCTCGGTGTCGTCGTCGACGGCCAGACCGATGCCGCTGGTTTCGGTCGCGCCCCACACCGACCAGCGCCGTGCCGCGGGGAACATATCCCGCAGTGCGGCCGCCAAACTCGCGGGTTCCACAGCGGCGGCGGCCCGCTCGGCACGGTGTCCGGCATTGCTGACACGGGTGATGCCCTCGGTATCGAGGCCATCGGTGCGCAGCCTGGCCAGTTCCGGTAGTAGCCGGGTGAAGATGCGCGGTGTCGCCGACACCATGTCGATCCGTTCGGCCACCAGGGTTTCGGCGAGCCTGCGGGTATCCGGCGCGAGCACGACCGTGCCGCCGACCGCGAAGGTCGGCAGCAGTTGATCCACGCATCCGCTGGCATGGGCGAGCGGCAGCAGCAGCAGGTTGCGTAGGCCGTCGGTCGGCAGATCCAGCGCCGCGACCACCGAACGGATTGCCGACAACAAGTTTTCGTTGGTCAGCTCGACGCCCATCGGCGCGGCGGTGCCGCTGGTGTAGCAGAGCAACGCCAGATCGCCCAGTCCCGCACCGTCATCGATGAACGCGGCCCCATCGGGCAGCGGCGCGTCCGATCCGGCCGCACTGCCCGCGCCGAGCACGAAATCGGTACTGCTGTCCGCGATCACCCGCTCGGCCACCTCGGCGGGCAGGCCGTCGTGCACCAGCACCGGCACCGCGCCGCTGAGCAGCGCGCCGAGAAACGCCTGCACCCACCGAGCGCCCGCGGGCATGTGGACGGCGACCCGGTCGCCGTAGCCGATGCCGTGCTCCTGCAGGCCACCCGCGATCCGGGAGGCGGAATGCCACAACTCACGGTAGGTGAGCCGGGGACCACCGATTTCCACGACGGCCTCCCGGCTCGCGAAGGCGTGCACCTGCAGATCGAGCAGTTCGGTGAGCGCGGGCGTCAGATTCCCGTAGCGCAGCACTCCGTCGGCACCGCGAGCCAGCGGGTTGTCGCAAGCTTGGGAACGGGTCAGTGGGTACTCGACCAGGAGCTGTGACATGGGTCCTCCGCACGCCTGGATCCGGCAGGCATAGGCGAACTATATGACGCCGGTCACATATTTTCTGCGATTAGGCGGTGAACATGCCCCGCTTTTCGATATTCGTCATCCTCACGCGCCGGTGTAGGTCGCCTTGCCCGGTCCGGCCTCGAGGAAGCTGCGCACCGCGCCGCGCAGGTCAGCGGTGCCGAACAGGGCTCCGGAAACCTCCGGAGTCACCGAATCGGCATGCGCCACACCGCCGGAGCGCCAGGCCTCGATGATCTGTTTGGTCGCGGCGTGTGCCTTCGTCGGTCCCTGCGCCAGGCGGTGCACCAGTTCGCGGGCCGCGGTGTCGACGTCGTCGTGCACAGCGTTCACCACGCCCCATTCGGCCATGGTCACCGCGTCGTAGAGATCACCGGTCATCACGAACTCGCGGGCCCGGCCGGATCCGGCGCGCTCGGCAAGCCGCTGCGGGCCACCCATCGAGGGCGTCAGGCCGACCACCGTCTCGACGAGTCCGAACTTGGCCTTCGGCGCGGCCAGGATCAGATCACAGGCAAGCGCCATCTCGAAGGCCGCGGTCAGGGTGAGCCCGTGCGCGGCGAAAACCACTGGGCACGGCAGCGCCTCCAGCGGATGGATGATCTGGGCGAACAGGCTGCGCCACAGTTCGGCGCCCTGTTCGGTGGACAGACCGTCGAAGACGTGGACATCGACGCCGCCGGACACCAGCTTGCCTTCGGCGCGCAGCAGCAGCGCCCGCGGCGGGCGGGCCGACAACTCGGCGAGATCGGCGACCAGGGCATCGAGCATGGCCTGGTCGAAGAGGTTCAGCGGCGGATTGGCCAGCGTGAGGATGGCCACTTCCGCGCCGCCGTCGGTGGTGTCGCGTTCCAGACGGGTTGCCTTCGTTTCACTCATTCGGCCAGCCTAGAGCCGCAGTCGGACGCAGTCGGTCGATCGCCCGCGCCGGGCCGAGCGAACGCAAGGCAGCCGCCTGGCGACACCGCCCGGACGCCCATCCACCCACAGCCCGCGGCAGGCCGAGTGAAGACGAGGCAGCCGCTCGGAAGGGCACGGTCGTGTCACCCGCGTCTGCGAGACTGTCCGAGTGACCAAGTCGGTATCCGAAAACGGTTCCTACGTAGAGCCTGGCGAGTTCAAACGGGACACCAACTACATCCAGACCCGCATCACCGCGGACGGCCGCGATGGCTTCCCGGTCGAAGCAGGCCGCTATCGACTGGTTGCGGCGCGGGCCTGTCCGTGGGCCAATCGCACGCTGATCGTGCGTAGGCTGCTCGGGCTGGAGGGCGCGCTCTCGCTCGGACTGTGCGGACCAACACACAACAAACTGAGCTGGACCTTCGATCTCGATCCCGGCGGGGTCGATCCGGTGCTGGGTATTCCGCGGCTGCGCGACGCATATCTGGCCCGCTTCCCCGACTATCCGCGCGGCATCACCGTGCCCGCGATCGTCGATGTGCCGACCGGAGAGGTGGTGACCAACGACTACGCACAGCTGACCCTCGACTTCTCCACCGAGTGGACCGAATTCCACCGCCCCGGTGCCCCCGCGCTCTATCCGGAATCGCTGCGCGCCGAGATCGACGAGGTGAATCTCGCGGTCTTCCGCGATGTCAACAATGGGGTGTACCGCTGCGGGTTCGCCGGCAGCCAAGACGCGTACGACACGGCCTACGATCGACTCTTCGCCCGCCTCGACTGGCTCTCGGAGCGGCTGGCCGGACAGCGATACCTGGTGGGCGACACCATCACCGAGGCCGACGTGCGGTTGTTCACCACGCTGGTCCGGTTCGATCCGGTGTATCACGGCCACTTCAAATGCAACCGGAGCAAGTTGAGTGAGATGCCGGTCCTCTGGGCATACACACGCGACCTCTACCAGACGCCGGGGTTCGGTGACACCGTCGACTTCGGACAGATCAAGACGCACTACTACGTGGTGCACACCGACATCAACCCGACCATGATCGTCCCGAAGGGTCCCGACCTGACCGACTGGCTGACCCCGCACGGCCGGGAAGCGCTGGGCGGCAGACCTTTCGGCGACGGCACCCCACCGCCGCCTCCGGTGCTCGCCGAACGGGTGCCCGCGCTGAACCAACCGGCATGATCGAACACCCGGCCTGCCGGATCCTGATCGGAACCGATCCGGCCGGGTAGTTCGTTGTCATGACGAGCTGAGGGCAATCGGTGCCATACAGTTCACCCAACACAGGTGGAAGAGGAGGATGACGCCGTGTTCAAAGGCGCGTTCGAGAAGACGGTCGTCGAGCTGCTCGATTCCGGGTCGCGTCTGCAGGCGCCCGCCGTCGCCAAGTACGTGGACCGACTCCGGCGCTCCCACCCGGCCGAGAGCCCCGCGCAGATCATCGAGCGGCTGGAGAAGCAGTACCTGCTCGCTGTGACCGGCAGCGGCGGCGCGGTCGGCGCGACGGCCGCGGTGCCCGGTGTCGGCACCGTCGCGGCCATCGCCGCCGTCAGCGCCGAAACGACCTTCTTCATGGAAGCCTCCGCGGTGTTCACCCTTGCGGTGGCGGCCGTGCACGGCGTCTCCCCCAGCGACAAAGAACAGCGCAGGGCGCTGGTGCTCGCGGTCGTGCTCGGTGACAGCGGGATGGAGATCGTCGAGAAGACGGTCGGCCACTCCGCGAAGAATTGGGGCACCGTCTTCGCCAACCGCATCCCAGGGCTGTCGAGCATGAACGACTCGCTGCTCAAGCGGTTCATCATCCGCTTCATCACCAAGCGTGCGGCGCTGATGGCGGGCAAGATCGTCCCAGCGGGTATCGGCGCGGTGATCGGCGGCGTCGGCAACCGGGCCCTCGGCAAGACCACGATCAACAACGCGCGCAAGGCCTTCGGGCCCGCACCGAAGGTGTGGTCTGCCGATCGGCACCTCATCGTCGAAGCCGATCAGCTCACCGCCATCGACCCGGCGAAGCCGCAACCCCCGGCCACCCCGCGATGAGTGCGAGCAGAGGACCCGCGTTCGCCGTCCGCGGCATCGGCAAGCGGTACAACCTGGTGGCGGCCGTCGAGAACGTGAGCTTCACCGTCACCGCCGGCACCGCGGCCGCACTGGTCGGGCCCGCAGGTGCGGGCAAGACGACGATCCTACGGATCCTGCTCGGCCTGCTCGAACCGACCACAGGCTCGATCGCGATCGGCGGACAAGGTTTACCGGGCACCGCGCGAGCGGTCGGCGGCATGCTCGAACCGCGCGGACTGCATCCCGCCCGCACAGCGCGCGACCACCTGCTGGTGTACGCCGCGGCGGTCGGCGTCGCGGACGACCGGGTGGACGAGGTGATCGAACTCGTCGGCCTCGACGCCACAGCGAACACCAGAGCGGGTGCGTTGACCGCAGGACAGCAGACCAGGGTGGCCTTGGCGACCGCGCTGCTCGGCGATCCACCGCTGCTTGTTCTCGACGAGCCCGCCGTCGGCCTCGATAGCGCGGAACGCGTATGGCTACAAGAGTTTCTGCGCAGGCATACCCGGCGCGGCGGCACAGTGCTGTTGTCCAGTGAGAGTCTCGCCGCGGTAATCCCGATGGTGGACAACATCATTGTGCTGAGTGCCGGCTCGGTGGTGTACGAGGGCAGTCCGACCAAACTGCGCCGGGGCCACCCCGATCGTCTCGTTGTCGCATCGTCGACGCCGATCGCGCTGGCGACAACGCTTGCCGCACAGGGCTTCACCGACGCGGTGATCCGCCCCGACGGCCGGCTGGCCGTGGCCGACGCCACCGACAGACAGATCCACGAGGCGGCCGAGGTCGCCGGCGTACGCCTCGACAGCATCACCCCCGACCCGATCCATCCCGATCGGGTGCTGGCCGCGCTGACCAAAGTTCGTCCACAGCCGACTCCGTATCCCGGAGTCGCCGCCCCTCTTCCGACACCGACGCCCTACGGGATTCCACGATGATCGACATCCTGCCCGCAGACCTCGTCCCTGCGGTCAACTCCGAGGTCCGCAAGGTCATCACGCTGCGTGCGAGCCAGATCCTCGGCATCGGCGTGGCCGCGGTCGCGCTCGTCGCGAGTGCGGTCACCGCCATCCTCGCCGGGCCCGCCGACCCGAAGGGCGATCCCGCAACCGGCGCCGCGACAATCGGCCTGTACCTCGGCCTCGTGGCGGCAATCCTGGTATCCGGCGCATTCGGTGCGTCGGGCGCGGGTGCCGAATACCGGTACGCCACCATGTCGGTGACCCAATTGTTCACCGCGGACCGCGATCGGCTCGTCACCGCGAAACTCGTCGTCACCGCGGGATTCGCGCTGGCGATCACGTTCCTCGTCGAACTGATCGCCATGGCCTGCCTGATCGGGTTCGGGCATGGCAAGTTCGACTTCGGCCTGCGGCTGTTCACCGTGCTCGGCGGCGGCCTGCTCGCCGCGGCATGCTGGTCACTGATCGGCGCAGGCCTCGGACTACTGTTACGTACCCCGACCCGCGCGGTCGCCGCGCTGCTCGGTTGGCTCGTCGTCGTGGAACCGCTGAGCTGGCTCGTCGCCGAAGGCCTCGGTATCGCGGGCTTCGCCACCATGCTCCCCGGCGCCGCCACCGTCAGCACTGTGGTCGTGGGTTCCTTCCCCGACAGCGACTTCCTCGCCCCTGCTCCCGCGGCCGTCGTTGTCCTGCTGCTGTGGACCATCGGCGTCGCGGGCGCGGGCTGGTGGTCGGTGCGCCAACGCGAGTTGTGATCGGCGATCCGATAGCTGCCACTGGGAACAACGGTGTGCCGGTTCGCGTCGTTAACGTCGACTCGGGTGTCGACCGAGACGATCGAGATGGGTGAGCACCTGATGTGAGTGAGCAGCTGATGGGCGTGGGTCCGCGCGGTTGGATGCGCAGGCTGTGGGCCGAGAGCCGGTCGCACGGCGGGCTGCTCGCGGGGATCGCAGCCGCATTGGCGGTCGGTGCGGTAGTGGAGATCACGGCGCCGCTGCTCACCAAGCGGGCGCTGGATGCGGCGGGTGTCGGCGATACCGACGTCATCGGCGTGGTCGCAGGGCTACTGGCGGTGCTCGCGGTGGGACGGTTCGTGGCCGCGTTCGGGCGCAGAATGCTGGCGGGACGGCTGTCGTTGGATGTGCAGCACAGCCTGCGGCTGCAACTGCTCGGGTCGTTGCAGAGACTGGACGGGACCGGGCAGGACGCGATGCGCACCGGCCAGGTGGTGTCCCGATCTATCACCGATCTGCAATTGGTGCAGGGCCTCTTGGCCATGGCGCCGCTGTCGGGGCTTGCACTGCTGGAGTTCCTGCTCGCAGCCGCGGTGATGGTGTGGCTGTCGCCGCCGCTCGCGGCCGCCGCGCTGCTGGTTGTTCCGGTGATCGCGCTGGTCGTCTATCGGATGCGGCCCCGGCTGTACGCCGCGACCTGGTCCGCGCAGCAGCGCGCCGCCGAGGTCGCCCAGCACGTCGAGGAGACGGTCACCGGCGTTCGCGTGGTGAAGGGGTTCGGGCAGGAAGCCCGCATGGTCGAGGTGCTCGAGCGGCACGGCAGGACCCTGTATGCCGAGCGCATGCGCGCGGCGAAGATCAACGCGCGGTTCGCACCGACCGTATCGGCGGTCCCGCAGGCAGGTCTGGTCGCTGTGGTCGCCTTCGGCGGGTGGCTCGCACAGCACGACGCCATCGGCATCGGCACCTTCTTCGCCTTCGCCGCGTATGTGGCCACCATGACCACAACCACCCGCACCATGACCTCGGTGGTGATCATGGCCCAGCTGACCCGTGCGGCGGCCGAACGGGTCTACCAGGTGATCGACACCGCGCCGACTATCGCCGACCCCACCCACCCGGTCGCGCTGCCCGAAGGCCCGCTCGGCATCGAAATAGACTCCCTTACCTTCGGATTCGACAGCGACCGCCCGGTGCTGCGCGACCTCGACCTGATCGTGCACCCCGGCGAGACGGTGGCGATCATCGGTCCCGCCGGTTCCGGCAAGACCACACTGTCGCTGTTGTTGCCGCGCTTCTATACACCCAACGCCGGCGCCATCCGCCTGTTCGGCACCGAAACCGACACCACCGCTGCCCCATCATTGGCGTCGATTCCGGAACTCGATCACGCCGTCGAGACACGCAGCACCGAGCCGCGAATCGACCCATCGCACCGGCCGTCGGGTGTGTCGGCGACCAGCCGACCCACGGCAGACCACGCACATCCGAGTGCCATCGATATCGCGGACGTCCGAGCCGCCGACCTGCGCAGTGCGATCGGTGTGGTCTTCGACGACCCGTTCCTGTTCTCCGACAGCATCGCCGCCAATATCGCCCTCGGTAATCCGGACGCCACCGACGCCGAGATCCGCCGCGCCGCCGAGCTGGCCGCGGCCGACGACTTCATCACCGCATTGCCCGACGGCTATGACACTGTGGTCGGCGAGCGCGGGTTGACGCTGTCCGGTGGTCAGCGCCAGCGGATCGCGCTGGCACGCGCGCTGCTGGCACGGCCGCGGATCCTGGTGCTCGACGACGCCACCTCCGCGGTCGACGCCGTGACCGAGGCTGCGATCTTCGACACACTGCCGGATCAGGGCGGGCGCACGACGGTGATCCTGGCGCACCGCGAATCCACCCTGGCCCACGCCGACCGGGTGATCCGCCTGCCCGCTCCCACAGTGACGCATCACCTCGAGCATCTGGATGTCGCTGCCGTGCCGATCCGCAGCGGGCATCGGTCCGCTGGGATCGGCGGACCCGCGTCGGGTGCGGCGGCCGATCTCAGCGAAACACCCGAGTTGCGCCGCGATATCGAACGGCTGCCACCGGCCACCGAAGCACCCGGCCTGGACGAGCGGCGGCTGCGGGAGCCCGATCCCGGTTTCCGGCTGGCTCGGCTGCTGCGGCCGGTCCGCTGGCTGGTACTCCTCGTGATCGGTTTGCTGACGCTGGATGCACTGATCGGCGTCGCCTTCCCTCCGATCGTCCGCTATGCGATCGATTCCGGCGTCGGCCATGCGGATTCCGGCGCCCTGCTCACCGCGGCGGCACTCGGTGCGCTGCTGGTGTTTGCGGGCTCGGCGGTCGCCGCGGCAGCGACCGTGCTCACCGCACGCACCGGCGAACGGGTGCTCTACGGCCTGCGCGTGCGCAGCTACGCCCACCTGCAACGGCTCGGCCTCGACTTCTACGAACGAGAACTGTCCGGCCGCATCATGACCCGGATGACCACCGATATCGACGCTTTGTCGACCTTCCTACAGACCGGTCTGGCGACCACGCTGATCGGCGGTCTGACCCTGGTAGGCATCGCGGTCGCACTGCTGATCATCGATGCGTCACTGGCCGCGGCGGTGCTGGTCGCCTTGCCGCCGCTCGCGGTCGCGACCTGGCTGTTCCGTCGTGTCTCCTCGACCGCATACACAGTGTCACGCGAAGACGTTTCGGCGGTGAACGCCGATTTCCAGGAGAACGTCAGCGGTCTGCGCGCGGTGCAGGCCAGTCGCCACGAACCGTTCGCGGCGCACCGGTTCGCGGAATACTCTGCGCGCTACCGCAACAGCCGGATGCGGGCGCAGCGCGCGATTTCGATGTACTTCGCGTTCGTCACCGCGTGGGCCGATCTGGCGCTGGCGGTGGTGGTGTTCGTCGGCGCCCATGCGGTTGCGGGCAACACCACCAGTCCAGGGACGCTGATCGCTTTCGTGCTGTATCTGGAGCTGTTGTTCGGGCCGATTCTGCAGCTCTCGCAGGTATTCGACGGGTATCAGCAGGCCAAGGTGGGCCTGCGGCGGATCGGGGAGCTGTTGCGCACACCGTCCTCGATCGCCGCGGATCCTGCGCAGGCGGTCGCGATCGCGGACGGTCTGCGTGGCGAGGTCGCCGTCGACAACGTTCATTTCCGTTACCCGGGCACCGACGCACCCGCCCTCGACGGCGTATCGCTCCATATCCCGGCGGGCTCGACCCTCGCGCTGGTCGGCCCGACAGGCGCGGGAAAATCCACCATCGTCAAGCTGCTCGCTCGCCTCTACGATCTGCCCCACGACCACGACGTGAACTATGATTCCGAACACTGTGTCCGGAATCTCGACGACGACACCGCCGGCGACCCGACTGGAAGTCCGGTAACCGGCGCGATCCGCGTCGACGGTATCGACATTCGCCGCTACCGCCTCACCGATTACCGGTCCCGCCTCGGCATCGTCCCGCAGGAGGCGCACCTCTTCACCGGCGATGTGGCGAGCAACATCGCGTTCGGAAAGCCGTCCGCGACCGAGGCCGAGATCGCGACGGCCGCCGCGGCGGTCGGCGCCACGGACATGATCGCCGCGCTCCCGCTCGGCATGCGCCACCCGGTCGGCGAGCGCGGACGCGGACTCTCGGCGGGGCAACGCCAACTCGTCGCACTCGCCAGAGCCGAGCTGGTCGGCCCGAACCTGCTGCTGCTGGATGAGGCCACCGCGACACTCGACCCGGACACCGAGGCAGCGGTGATGTTTGCCAGCAGTTCGCTGACCCGCGGACGCACCACCGTCGTCGTCGCGCACCGACTCGGCACGGCAGCGCGCGCCGATCGGATCGCCGTCGTCGATCACGGAAAGATCGCGGAAGTCGGCACACACGAGGCCCTGGTGGCCGCTGCGGGCCCGTATTCCCGGCTATGGGCTGCGGCTCGGGAAACGGGGGGAATATTCTCGGTCACAGACGAGTCGTCACGTATGGGATCGGGACTGTCGGGTGGTCAGTAGATCCGCCGGTTTGCTGCTGGGCCTATCCTCAGATAGGGCGCATCGGCGCGCATCCGCTGATCCCCGTGCCGGGCACGTCACAAACGTCGCAGCGCGAAGAACGAAATGAGGCGAACACCTGCTGTGAGCAGCTCAACTTCCCAGTTCGGACAGAACCAGTGGCTAGTCGATGAGATGTATCAGAAGTACAAACAGGATCCATCTTCGGTAGACGAGAGTTGGCACGAGTTCCTCGCTGATTACACCCCCGAAGCCACTGGAGATTCCGGTAACAGCCAGACCGCGGCTCCCGCCGCACCCGCGCAAGCCGCGCCGTCCACGCAGACGGCTATGACTTCCGCCACACCCGCGCCCGCCGCAGCTGCACCTGCCCCGGCCGCTCCGGCACCTGCCGCGCCCGCCCCGGCACCGGCGAAGCCCGCAGCAGCAGCACCACCGGCGGCCAAGGCCACCGCGCGCACCCCGCAGACGACTCCGGCGCCCACCTCGAACGCGGCGCCCACCTCCGGCGGCCCCAAGCCCGCCGCGGCCGCCGACGAATCGAAGGTGCTGCGCGGCGCGGCCGCCGCGGTCGTCAAGAACATGTCCGCCTCGCTGAGCATCCCCACGGCGACGAGCGTGCGTGCCATTCCGGCCAAGCTGATGATCGACAACCGTCTGGTCATCAACAACCACTTGGCTCGCACGCGCGGCGGCAAGATCTCGTTCACCCACCTGCTCGGGTACGCGATCGTGCAGGGCGTCAAGGCTTTCCCGAATCTGAACCGGCATTTCGCCGAGATCGACGGCAAGCCGAACGCGATCACCCCCGCGCACACCAACCTGGGTCTCGCCATCGACCTGCCCGGCAAGGACGGCAGCCGCACCCTCGTCGTGGCCGCCATCAAGGGCTGCGAGGACATGACCTTCGGTCAATTCCACACCGCCTACGAGGACATCGTCCGTCGGGCCCGTGACGGCAAGCTGACCACCGAGGACTTCACCGGTGTCACCATCTCGCTGACCAACCCCGGCACCATCGGCACCGTGCACTCGGTGCCACGACTGATGCCGGGCCAGGGTGCGATCATCGGCGCGGGCGCCATGGAGTACCCGGCCGAGTTCCAGGGCATGAGCGAAGAGCGCATCGCCGATATCGGCATCGGCAAGCTGATGACGCTCACCTCCACCTACGACCACCGCATCATCCAGGGCGCGGAGTCCGGTGATTTCCTGCGCACCATCCACCAGCTGCTGATCAGCGACGAGTTCTACGACGAGATCTTCCACGGCCTCGGCGTGCCCTACGAGCCGGTGCGCTGGCGCAAGGACGTCCGTGAGCGCGGCGTCGACAAGAGCTCGCGGGTGCTGGAAATGATTGCGGCCTACCGCAACCGCGGCCACCTGATGGCGGACACCGATCCGCTGCGTCTGGTCAAGGACAAGTTCCGCAGCCACCCCGACCTCGACGTCACCCAGCACGGACTGACCCTGTGGGACCTCGACCGCACCTTCAATGTGGGCGGCTTCCACGGCCAGGAACAAATGAAGCTGCGCGAGGTGCTCTCGGTGCTGCGCGACGCCTACTGTCGCCACGTCGGTGTGGAGTACACCCACATCCTCGACACCGAGCAGCTGCAGTGGATTCAGGAGCGGGTCGAGCAGAAGCACGCGAAGCCGACTGTCGCGCAGCAGAAGTACGTCCTGAACCGACTGAATGCGGCGGAGGCCTTCGAGACCTTCCTGCAGACCAAGTACGTCGGCCAGAAGCGCTTCTCGCTGGAAGGCGCCGAGGCCGTCATCCCGATGATGGACGCGGTCATCGACCAGTGCGCCGAGCACTCGCTCGACGAGGTCATCATCGGCATGCCGCACCGCGGTCGCCTCAACGTGCTCGCCAACATCGTCGGCAAGCCGTACTCGAAGATCTTCACCGAGTTCGAGGGCAACATGAACCCGGCGGGGGCGCACGGCTCCGGCGACGTGAAGTACCACCTCGGCGCGCACGGTACCTACCTGCAAATGTTCGGCGACAACGAGATCGAGGTCTCGCTGACCGCCAACCCGTCGCACCTGGAAGCGGTCGACCCGGTGCTCGAGGGTCTGGTCCGCGCCAAGCAGGACATCCTCGACAAGGGCGACGGCCCGGAGGGCTACTCCGTTGTCCCGCTGATGCTGCACGGTGATGCCGCATTCGCCGGTCAGGGCGTGGTCGCCGAGACGCTGAACCTGTCGGGTCTGCGTGGCTACCGTGTCGGCGGCACCATCCACATCGTGGTGAACAACCAGATCGGTTTCACCACGGCGCCGGAGAACAGCCGCTCGACCGAATACTCCACGGACATCGCGAAGTTCATCGGCGCGCCGATCTTCCACGTGAACGGCGACGACCCGGAAGCCTGCGACTGGGTGGCACGTCTCGCGGTGGACTTCAAGCAGAAGTTCCGCAAGGACGTCGTGATCGACATGATCTGCTACCGGCGTCGCGGCCACAACGAGGGCGACGACCCGTCGATGACCCAGCCGTACATGTACGACGTCATCGACACCAAGCGCTCGGTCCGCAAGGCCTACACCGAGAGCCTGATCGGCCGTGGCGACATCTCCCTCAAAGAGGCCGAGGACGCCCTGCGCGACTACCAGGGTCAGCTGGAGCGAGTCTTCAACGAAGTCCGCGAGCTGGAGAAGTACGTCCCGGAGCCGAGCGAATCGGTCGAGGACGACCAGCAGGTGCCGACCACCGTCGTGACGGCCGTGGACAAGACGGTGCTGCAGCGCATCGGCGACGCCTTCCTCAATGTGCCGGACGGCTTCAACGTGCACCCGCGCGTCAAGCCGGTGCTGGAGAAGCGGCGCGAGATGGCCTACGAAGGCAAGGTCGACTGGGCCTTCGCCGAGCTGATGGCCTTCGGCACCCTGATCGACGAAGGCCGCGCTGTGCGGTTGACCGGTCAGGACTCGCGTCGTGGCACGTTCACCCAGCGGCACTCGGTGATCATCGACCGCAAGACGGCCGAGGAGTACACCCCGCTGCACAACATCGGCAGCACCAACCCCGGTTGGTTCGCGGTACACGATTCGGCGCTGAGCGAGTACGCGGCGGTCGGCTTCGAGTACGGCTACTCGCTGGGCAACCCCAACGCACTGGTGTTGTGGGAGGCGCAGTTCGGTGACTTCGTCAACGGCGCGCAGTCCATCATCGACGAGTTCATCTCCTCCGGTGAGGCCAAGTGGGGTCAGCTGTCGGACGTCGTGCTGCTGCTGCCGCACGGCCACGAGGGCCAGGGTCCCGACCACACCTCCGGTCGGATCGAGCGCTTCTTGCAGCTGTGCGCCGAGGGCTCGATGACGGTCGCCGTGCCGTCCACCCCGGCGAACTACTTCCACCTGCTGCGTCGCCACGCGCTCGACGGCATCCGTCGCCCGCTGATCGTCTTCACCCCGAAGTCGATGCTGCGCAACAAGGCTGTGGTCTCGGACCTGAAGGACTTCACCGAGTCGAAGTTCCACTCGGTGTTCAACGAGCCCACCTACGAGCAGGGCATCGGTGACGGCAACAAGGTCAAGCGGGTCCTGATGACCAGCGGCAAGCTCTACTATGAGCTGGTCGCGGCGAAGACCAAGGGCAACCGCGAGGACATCGCCATCGTGCGGATCGAGCAGCTCTACCCGCTGCCCAAGTTCCGCCTCAACGAGGCACTCGCGACCTACCCCAACGCGACCGACATCGCGTGGGTCCAGGAGGAACCGGCCAACCAGGGCGCGTGGCCATTCTTCGGCCTCAACCTCCCCGAGCTCCTCCCCGAGCGCTTCACCAAGCTCCGCCGCATCTCGCGCCGCGCCATGTCGGCCCCGTCCTCGGGTTCGAGCAAGGTGCACGCGGTGGAACAGCAGGAGATCATCGACGAGGCCTTCGAGCCGACCAGCTAGTTCGCCGGTACGTCCATGACCTCACGCCGGGTCGAATCCGCCTCTCTCGCAGAGCGATTCGACCCGGCGTTGTTGTTCGACAGTGGCCTCCAGCCTCCCCGTTGAGCCGAGCAGGAGTGCTGAGGTGAGCACGAGATTCGACGAGCCGGTGCGGTACAGGCCAACGACCTTCGCCATCAACGACGGCAAAGGTGAGGGGCCGGTAGTCGGGGGCGCTAGTTGCCGGTGGTGATGCCGGTGGCGAACTTGACTACGACCTTCTCGTCGGTGATTTCCTGCACGGTGACATTGACCCCGTCGGCGGGCTGGGTTTGCCCGGCTGGGATTGTGACCTCCTGACCGGCCACCTTCAGGGTGATCAGATTGCCGTTCACGGCGACGAGTTCGGCATCGACACCGAGGACGGTGGCCTTGGCGTGCACGCCGCGGGTAAAGGTGACGATGCAGCCGCTGACATTGCAGTCGGACTTGGTGCCCGGCCCTTCGACGGTGCAGGCAGCCGCGCCGAACGAGGCGAGCAGCGCGAAAACGCAGAGGGCGATCAGCCGTCGGAGAAACATGTCGCCGAGTGTAGGGGTGCTGAGCAGTCGATGCCTGCTGCCCGCGACATCACCGTGGTTGGGGTGGACGGCCTGCGGCGTCGGGTTCCGGTGTATGGCTGGTGGAGATGTCGGGGCGCGCTGCCTCGGTGACACCGGGCGCCCGATCTTGCACAACGAAACTGGCGCGAGTGTGGATGGGCGCGCCGGGGCGGCGAATATACGGCACGACGCGGAAGTCGTTGCGCCACAATTCTTGATCGAGTTCGACGCGGACATAGCCGCGTTGTGCGTTGAAGAATTTCATGTCGGGATTGGCGGCGAGCAGGTTGCGGCCGGTGGCGTTGATGTCGGCACCGTCGCCACCGCTTGTGATCGAT
The DNA here is from genome assembly GCF_040681975.1 of Nocardia sp. NPDC051463. Lineage (NCBI taxonomy): Bacteria > Bacillati > Actinomycetota > Actinomycetes > Mycobacteriales > Nocardiaceae > Nocardia > Nocardia sp. NPDC051463. The sequence goes on along the minus strand of NZ_JBFBAB010000033.1, from coordinate 34,486 downwards.
GTTCCGGTGAATTCCGATGCGACGACGGGTGATTCGGGATCGGCATAGTCGCGGCGCAGATCGGCGGCGTAGTTGTGGTGCCGGTCGCCGGTGATCACGACGAGGTTGCGCACGCCACGGTCGGCGGCGGCGCCGAGCACGGTGTTGCGGTCGGCGACGTACCCGTCCCAGGCATCGGCGCCGAGGTCGGTGGCGGGGCCGGGATCGTAGTCCGAACGGCTCATCGCCACCTGATTGCCGATGATCTGCCAACGGGCCGCGGAGTCGGAGAACCCGTTGAGCAGCCAATCACGTTGCTGTGCACCGAGTATCGTGCGATCGATGGCCAGCCGGTCGGCGCAGTCGGCGACATTGTTGCCATCGCATGCCTGCCTGCTGCGGTATTGCCGAGTGTCGAGCATGGTGATCTCGGCGAGGTCGCCGAAACCATAGCGCCGATGCAAACGCATGTTCGGCCCGGCAGGCAGCTGTTCGATCCGCAGCGGCTGGTGCTCGTACATCGCTTGGAAGGCGGCGGCGCGGCGGCGGCGGAACAGCGCAGGAATGCGATAGATGTCGAGCCCCAGCCCCGGCGCGTCGGCGGCCCAGTTGTTGTCGACCTCGTGGTCGTCCATGGTGACCAGCCAGGGGAACGCGGCGTGCGCGGCACGCAGCGGCAGCTCAGCTTTGGCCTGTGCGTAGCGCAGCCGGTAGCCGGCCAGATCGACCGCTTCGGCACGGAACTGCGGCTCGACTGTCATACCCTCGCGGCCACGGTTCCAGCCGCGTTCGTAGATGTAGTCACCGAGATGCACGACCAGATCGAGGTCTTCGGCGCTCATGTGCTCGTAAGCGGTATAGAAGCCGGAAGTCCATGATTGACAGGAGGCGAAGGCGAAACGCATGCGTGCGGTGGGTCGGCCCGGCGGCGGTGCGGTGTGGGTCCGGCCGATCGGCGAGATCGCCGATCCCGCGCGAAAGCGGTAGAAGTACCAGCGGTCCGGGGCCAATCCACGAACCTCGGGATGCACGGTGTGGGCGAGCGCACGTGTCGCCACCGCGCTACCCCGGGCCACTACCCGTTGAAAGCGCTCGTCATGAGCGACTTCGTATTCCACAGTCACCGGAGCGAGTGGCATTCCGCCGAGCCCGTCCGGGGCGAACGGGTCGGGAGCCAGCCGGGTCCACAGCACCACCCCATCGGAGGTGGGATCTCCCGATGCCACTCCCAGACTGAACGGGTCCCCCGGCCACCGCGGCGTCCGAAACTGCCCGCTACCGGCCGCCGACGCGCCGACCAGCACCGCAACCGATCCGGCGGTGCCGAATCTCAACAGCTCCCGGCGAGACAGACCCATACGTCAGGGTATATCCGTCACCCACGAAGCGCGGCGGCAAGCGCGGGACTGAGCGAAAGCGCAAGGGCCGCAAGGGATTCGACCAATAGATCTACCAGCTGGTCGCGGGAGATGGGTTCGTCGCGAAGCCAACTGAGGGTGGTTTCCTCGACGAAGGCGATCCAGCCGCGCAGAGCCAGGAGCAGGCGGGGGCGGTCGGCATCATCGACCGGGACCGGAGCCTCGATGAGGATGATGCCGACGATGGCATTGCGTGTTTCCTCGACCAGGGTGACCAACAGTGGACTGGCGCTGGCGGGACCGCGCAGCAGCGCGAGGTAGGACGTGCGGTTGTCGCTGACGTAGGCGATGTAGCGATCGATCGAGTCGCGCAGCATATCGAAAGTACCGAGTGAGCGGTCGGGAGCGACGCGTTCCAGCAGTTCGGCGTTTGCGTGGTGCACGATCGCCAGCTGGAAATCCTGCTTGGTCGGGAAGTAGTGGAACAGCAGGCCGCGGGAGATGCCTGCCCGTTCGGCGATCTCGGTGATGGAGATGTCTTCGATAGCCCGTTCGCCAAGCATCTTGGCACCCAAGGTAATCAACTGCGTGCGGCGCTCGTCCGGGCTGAGCCGGGTGCGCTTCACGGTCTCTCCGGCGCCTTTGGTACTCACGCGACCATCCTACTGAACGATAGTCAATACCGTTGACTCATGCTCAATAAGACCGTACTGTCGCCTATATGAGTCGCAAGGTTACAGACAAAGCTGTCGCCAACCGCCCCGCCCGTCACGTCAAGACGATCATCATCGGCAGCGGGTTCGCCGGCCTCGGCCTGGCCATTCGCTTGAGCCAGCAGGGCAGCACCGATTACCTGGTACTGGAACGCGGCAGCGATGTCGGTGGCACCTGGCGCGACAACACCTACCCGGGCGCCGCCTGCGACGTGCCTTCACACCTGTACTCGTACTCTTTCGCGCTCAACCCGAACTGGTCGCGCTCGTTCTCCAAGCAGGGTGAGATCCAGCAGTACATCCAGGGCGTCGCCCAGAAATACAACGTGCTCGACAAGCACCTCTTCGACTGCGATGTGACCTCCGCGCGCTGGAACACCGACACCAACCGGTGGGAGGTCGAGTCCGCGAAGGGCAGCTTCACCGCAGACACCGTGGTCTCGGCGGTCGGCGCGCTGTGCGAGCCCGCGCTGCCGGATATCAAAGGCATCAACAACTTCAAGGGCGAGATCTTCCACTCCGCCCGCTGGAACCACGACGCGGAACTGACCGGCAAGCGTGTCGCGATCATCGGCACCGGCGCCTCGTCCATCCAGATCGTGCCGTCCATCGCGCCCCATGTCGCCCACCTCGATGTCTACCAGCGCACCGCACCGTGGCTGCTGCCCCGCATGGACCGGCCCTACACGCTGCCCGAACGCCTGGCCTTCACACACATCCCCGGCTTCCAGCGCCTCTCCCGCGCCGCCATCTACGCCGCCCGCGAGACCCAGGTCGTCGGCCTGGCCAAGATTCCCGCGTTGATGGAGGCGTTCGAGCTGATCGCGCGGGCCAAACTGAGGCTCGAGATCCGCGATCGCGAGTTGCGCGCCAAGGTGACACCGAACTTCCGGATCGGCTGCAAGCGCATGCTGATCTCCAACGAGTACTACCCCGCGCTCGGCCGCGACAACGTGGACGTGATCACCGACGGCATCGCCGAGGTCCGCGAGAATTCGATCGTCACCAAGGACGGCACCGAGCGCGAGATCGACGCCCTCATCGTGGCGACCGGCTTCCACGTCACCGATTCCCCTGCCTACAACACCATCGCGGGCAAGGACGGGCGCACGCTTTCGGAAGTGTTCGACGAGATCGGCCAGCAGGGCTACAAGGGTTCCTCGATCGCCAACTTCCCGAATATGTTCTTCCTGCTCGGGCCGAACGTCGGCCTCGGCCACACCTCGATGGTGTTCATGATCGAATCTCAGATCAACTACATCGCCGACGCGCTGGCCACGGTGGACCGACTCGGCCTGCGCACCGTCGAGGTGCGCCGCGACGCGCAGGACGCATACAACGCGGAACTGAAGAGCAAGTTGGAAGGCAGCGTGTGGAATACCGGCGGCTGCTCGAGCTGGTATCTGGACAAGCACGGCAACAACACCACGCTGTGGCCCGACTTCACTTTCGAATTCCGCAGGCTGACAAGAACATTCGATGTCGCCGCATACGAAACGACAAGCAATGATTCCCGAAACGATCTGAAAGTGGTGGCTTCACAGTGAATACAGCATCGCGCAGCGATTCGATGAGGGGTGGCGACCGGGAGAAGGGTGGGCGCAATGACGCTTACTTCAAGGGCAAGGTCTGTGTAATCACCGGTGCGGGCTCCGGCATCGGCCGCGCGCTCGCGGAGAACCTCGCCACGCGCGGTGCCAAGCTCGCGCTGTCCGATATCGACACCGAGGGCCTCGCCGAAACGGTCCGCCGCTGCCAAGCGCTCGGCGCCGAAGTGAAGTCGGACCGGATCAATGTGGCCGAGCGCGAGGCCGTGCTGCTCTACGCCGACGCCGTCAAAGCGCACTTCGGCACGGTCAATCAGGTCTACAACAACGCGGGCATCGCCTACCACGGCGAGGTGATCCGTTCGGAGTTCAAGGACATCGAACGCATCATGGACGTCGACTTCTGGGGTGTCGTCAACGGCACCAAGGCGTTCCTGCCGATGCTGATCGAGTCCGGCGCCGGCCATGTCGTCAATGTGTCCAGCCTGTTCGGCCTGATCGCGGTGCCAGGCCAGAGTGCGTACAACGCAGCCAAATTCGCAGTGCGTGGGTTCACCGAGTCGCTGCGCCAGGAGATGCTGGTCGGCAGGCACCCGGTCCAGGTGACCTGCGTGCATCCCGGCGGCATCAAGACCGCGGTGGCCCGCAACGCCACCTACGCTGAGGGCATCGACGGCAAGAATGCCGCATCGATGTTCGACAAGAAGCTGGCGATGCACACCCCTGAGATGGCCGCGCAGACCATCACCGAGGGCGTGCGCAAGGGGCACGGCCGGGTGCTGATCGGCTGGGAGGCGAAGGCCCTCGACCTGTTCGTCCGTGTCACCGCTTCCGGTTACCAGCGCATCGCCGCCGTGGTGAATCGCCGGTTCCAGCTCTGATCACGAGAAGGCACAGTCGAGGAAACACCATGCGCGACATCAACCTTCCGCTACCCGTCGCACGGGCGGTGCTGCGTCCGATCTTCCGAGTGACGCTGAACGAGCGGATGCCGTGGCGATGGCAACGGCTGTTGCTCGACATCGGTTCCCGCGCGCAGTCACTGCCCGCGGGAACTGCCGTGCGCAAGCTGCGCCTCGGTGGCAGGCCCGCCGAGCAGATCTCGGCGGGTTCGCAATCTCCGCGCGGCGCGACCGCGCGAGGCGCGATCCTCTACCTGCACGGGGGCGGCTACGCAATCGGTTCGCTCGCGACGCACCGTTCGCTTGCCGCCCGACTTGCCCACGAAACCGGCTGCACGGTCTACGTTCTCGACTACCGGCTGGCGCCGGAGCACCCGTTCCCCGCCGGGCTCGACGACGCCGAGTTGGCTTTCCTCGAGCTGGTCGAGGGCGTGGGCTATCCTCCCGGCAACATCGCCCTCGCCGGCGATTCGGCGGGCGGCGGGCTGTCACTTGCCACGGCGCAGCGACTGATCGCCCAGCACGGGCACACGCCCGCGGCGCTCGGACTGATCGCGCCTTGGGCCGATCCGAACCAGATCCCCGAGCGCCACCGCGACCTGGTGATCAACAGGCCGTGGTCGCGGGCATGCGCTGCCGCCTATCTCGGCGGCGGCGATTCGACAGACCCCGGTTACGCCCCGTTGACCGGCGAGCTGCGCGGCCTGCCGCCGACCTACGTGCAAGTCGACACGAGCGAGCTGCTGCACAGCCAATGCACCGAGTTGGTCGTCGCACTGCGGGCCGCGGGCGTGCAGGTGCAGTTCACCCAGACGCGAGGACTGTGGCACGTCGCGCAGTTGCAGGCCGCGCTCGTCGCACCTGCCGCGGCGGCACTGACCGAACTGGCCGCATTTCTGCGCGACGCGATCCAACCGGCGTCCGCTCGCGACCTAGGATAAGCAGCCGCCTCGTCGTCCCGGCCCACGCAAAGCCGAGGACGGGCCGGGTCCGGCTGCGTACGATTAAGACCTCGATCGGCCGCCATTTTCGCACCGGATCACTTTTCGGTGGTCGAGGGAATGGCCCGGTCTCAGGTGTCGTAGATTACTGGCGAGTAAAACCACGTGGAAGGGCACTGATGCGAGAGTTCGAAGTCCCGGCTTCCTACACCATTCCGGAAGACGCGAACAATTCCGATAACGTCTTCCGGCACGCCGAGCAGTCGCCGGGCGCGGTGCTCTTCAACGTTCCGAACGGCAATGGCGGATTCGCCGATGTGACCGCCGCGGAATTCGCGAAGGCCGTCACCGACGTCGCCAAGGGCTTGATCGCCTCGGGTATCGAACTCGGCGACCGCGTCGCCATCATGGCCCCGACCCGCTACGAGTGGGCCGTGCTGGACTTCGCCATCTGGGCTGCCGGTGGCTGCACCGTCGCCATCTACGACAGCTCCGCGGCCGAGCAGGCCAAGTGGATCCTGCAGGACTCCGCCACCAAGCTGCTCGTGGTCGACAGCGACAAACACCGCGCGGTCATCGACGAGATCGACGCGGGCGCGCTGACCGATCTGAAGGAAACCCTGCAGATCGACAAGGGCGCGATCGAGGAGCTCACCACCCGTGGCGCCGACCTGGACGACGAGGCCGTGCACGCCCGCCGCGCACAGGTCAACGCGGCCTCGCCCGCGACCTTGATCTACACCTCCGGCACCACCGGTCGCCCCAAGGGCGTCATGCTCTCGCACTCGAATCTCTACGCCGAGTCGAAGTCCGACCGTATCGCGCTGAACAAGTACGTCACCGCGGGCAAGAAGACGCTGATGTTCCTGCCGCTCGCGCACGTCTTCGCGCGCGGCGTCACGCTGGCTGCCTTCGACGCCAAGGTCATCGTCGCCTTCACCTCCGACTGGTCCACCCTGGTCGACCAGTTCGGCAGCTACCGCCCGCACTTCATCCTCGCGGTGCCGCGCGTGTTCGAGAAGGTGTTCAACAGCGCGAAGCAGAAGGCGCACGACGGTGGCAAGGGCAAGATCTTCGACGCGGCCGCCGAGACCGCCATCGCCTGGAGCGAGTCACTCGACAGCGGTGGCCCCGGCCTGGTGCTGAAGCTGAAGCACACGCTGTTCGACAAGCTCGTCTACAGCAAGCTGCGCGTCGCGCTCGGCGGACAGTGTGAGGCCGCGGTATCCGGCGGTGGACCGCTCGGCGCACGTCTTGGCCACTTCTTCCGTGGCGTCGGCGTCACCATCTACGAGGGCTACGGGCTCACCGAGACCACCGCGGCCATCACCGTCAATACTCCGGAGAACCTCCGGGTCGGCACCGTCGGCAAGCCGATCGAGGGCCACGCCGTCAAGATCGCCGAGGACGGCGAGTTGCTGCTGCGCGGTTCTGTGGTGTTCAACGGCTACTGGGGCAACCCGACGGCCACCGAGGAAGCGTTCGCCGACGGCTGGTTCAAGACCGGTGACCTCGGCGCCATCGATGCCGACGGGTACGTCACCATCACCGGCCGCAAGAAGGAAATCATCGTCACCGCGGGCGGCAAGAACGTCTCCCCCGGACTGATGGAGGATTCGCTGCGGTCGCATCCGCTGATCAGTCAGGTGATGGTCGTCGGTGACGGTCAGCCGTTCATCGGCGCGCTGATCACCCTGGATCCGGAGGCGCTTCCGGGCTGGAAGGAACGCCACAACCTGCCCGCGGACACCCCGATCGAGAAGCTGATCGAGCACCCCGAACTGGTCGCGGAGGTCGATGCCGCGATCGCCGACACCAACAAGAAGGTGTCGCACGCCGAGGCGATCAAGAAGATCCGCATCCTGCCCGTCGACTGGACCCAGGAAACCGGCGAGCTGACCCCGAAGATGTCGCTCAAGCGCGCGGTGGTCATGAAGCAGTACGCCTCCGAGGTGGAGAAGATCTACAGCTGAGGTAGTTCCGGACGACGTGTGGCCCGCGACAGGTACCTGTCGCGGGCCACACTTATTTGTCCGCCGTCGGAGGCGTGGCGGCCGGCTGGGTCCAACGCCTCGGCGAGCTTGTCGAACGACACCCAGACGACTGCGCCGAGATGCCGATCGCGACGGTGACCACGCCCGGGCGAGAGCAGTTCGTGGAGTACCCGACACGACCGCACGCCTGGGCTGGGCGTCAGCGTCTTTCGCCTAGGCGGCGAGCTTGTCGAGGAAGCTCGCGATCAGCGGTGCGATGTCGACCAGGTGCGTTTCCAACGCGAAGTGACCGGTGTCGAAAAGGTGCAACTCGGCATCCGAGAGATCGGCGAGGTAGGCGTGCGCCCCGGGAGCGGGGAAGAAGGGGTCGTTCGCGCCCCAGACAATCAGGGCCGGCGGGGTGTACTTGCGCAGCCAGGCCTGCCATTCCGGATAGGCGGCGACGTTGGACTTGTAGTCGAAGGCCAGTGCTACCTGTGCTTCCTTGCGGCCGGGCAGGTCGAGGAAGTGCTGATCGAGAGTCCAGGATTCCGGCGAGATCACGGAGGGATCGGCGACGCCGTGCTCGTACTGGCCGCGGGTACCCTCCAACGTGAGCAAGCCGCGGATGGTGTCCTCGGCGCCCGCCTGCTGCGGGGTCAATGCGGTGAATTCCTTTGCGCCATCGGACAGACCTGCCTCGTAGGCATTGCCGTTCTGCACCACAAGGCCCGCGATCCACTCGGGGTGGCGGGTGGCGATGCGGAAGCCGACGGGAGCGCCGAAGTCGAAGACATACATCGCGAAGCGGCGCAGGCCGAGGCGTTCGACGAAGCCCTCCACCACGTCGGCGAGCCGATCGAAGGTGTACTCGAAATCATCCGGGGCGATGGTGTTGCCGAAGCCTGGGTAGTCGGGGGCAATCAGCCGGTATCGGCTGCCGAGGACATCGATCAGCCTGCGGAATTGGTGCGAGGCGGAGGGAAAACCGTGCAATAGCAACAGCACTGGCGCGTCGGCGCGGTCCGGGATCGACTCCCGGTAGAAAACCCGGACTCCGGCGACGTCGGTGCTGCGGTACTCGACTCGAGGCAAGGCGTTCATCTGTTCACATGCTTTCTTGATGAGATGTTGCATTAGTTTTAGCCCATGGCACCCTAATGCGTCAACCCACTGGAGTAGCATTAGAGTCATGAGTGATTCCACCCTGCTGATCGGCGAGCCGTTGGCGCTGGACTTGGTCAACACCGCACCGGACGGGCCGGACCTGCTCGGCACGGCGGAGCAGCTGGCGCACTGGCTTGCGCGGCAAGCGGATCGGCTGCACGGCGTCGGCATCGAGCAGCCGACCGCGACCGATCTGATCGCCGTCCGCGCGGTACGCGAAGACACCGCCGCCGCGCTCGAGGCCCTCCTGACCGGGCAGCAGCCGCCCACAACCGCCCTGCGTGGATTGGAAAGAGCCCAGGCCGCGGCACCGCTCATCCGAGAGCTGACCTGGAACGGCGACGCCGTGGTCGCGACCGCTCACCGCGACGGCACACTCGGCGCCGCCGCCGCAGCGGCGCTGGCCGAGTCCGCCATCGACCTGCTCACCGACCCATCAATCGATAAAATCAAGCGCTGCGAAGCCGACGACTGCGTGCTGTTGTTCCTGCCCACTCACCCCCGACGGCGCTGGTGTTCGGCACAGCGCTGCGGCAACAGGGTGCGCGTTGCCCGCTATTACCAGCGGCACAAGCCCGAGGGTTCGGCGAACTGAATCCCACTCGCGCCTGGCCGAAACATCCGGTGTACAGCGGACGCGGAAGTAAGGCACCGAGAGGTCGTCCTGTGTCGGCAAATCCGGCAGTAGGCTCGCCTTATGGCCGACCTGCGTGGACAGCGTGTAACGGCGGGGATCGTTTCGGCCGGGCTCGCACTCGGCGTCGCCGAACTGCTCGCCGCCTTCATGGGGCCCGAACGCGCGCCACTGGCCGCCCTCGGTTCCACCGTCGTCGACCACACCCCCGATGGCCTGCGCGAATGGGTGATCTCCACCTTCGGAACCAACGACAAGACCGTGCTGTACCTCTGCATGGCCGTGGTCGCGATCCTGGTCGCCGCGGGCGCGGGTGCGATCGAGCGCGGCACCCGCGCCGCAGGCTCCATCCTGCTTGCCCTCTTCGGTCTCGTTGCCGCCGCGATCGCCGCCGATCGCACCGGCCTCGCGGGCGCTGTCCCCACCGTAATCGGCGTCGCCGCAGGCATTTACGCCTTGCGAGTGCTGACCCGTCGCATCGACGAGGCCGCCGAATCGATGGCCCCCGCATCTTCCTCGGCCGCCATCGGCGCCTCCGGTCCCACCCCGAGCACCACCAGCCCCGCGAGTTCCGCAGATCCCGCCGCGACCGAACACAATGCCCATGCCGCAACACAATCCACAGATATCTCCGTCGAAGGAACTCCGCCCGGATCCACGGTACGGTCGGTGAATACGCGCACAGACGATGCCGGACGCACCAGGCTGGGTGCGGCGGGGACGCCGCAGCGGCGGCAGGTACTGCGCGGGCTTCTCGTGACCGGCGGTAGTGCCGTGCTCGCCGGAGTGGGTGGGCGGTTGCTCGGTGCTCGACGGCACGATGTTTCGGGCGAGCGGGCAGCGGTGCAGTTGCCGGAGCCGATCGAGCCGCAGGCACCACTCGCGCCGGGTGTGGATCTGCGGTTGCCGGGACTGACACCGTATGTGACGTCGAATACCGACTTCTACCGAATCGACACCGCGCTGATCGTTCCACAGGTGTCCATCGATGATTGGTCGCTGCGCATCCATGGCATGGTGGATCGCGAAATCCACCTCACCTGGGCTGATCTCGCGAATCGGACGGCCGTCGAAAGCCTGGTGACCTTGGCTTGCGTTTCGAATCCGGTCGGTGGCGATCTGATCGGCAATGCCCGCTGGCGTGGCTATCGCCTCGACGCGCTGCTCGCCGAGGCGGGCCCGCAGCCCGACGCCGACATGGTGCTCTCGCGCAGCGTCGACGGCTTCACCGCAGGCAGCCCGCTTGCGGTCCTCACCGACGGCCGCGACGCCCTGCTCGCGGTCGGTATGAACGGCGAACCACTGCCGGTCGCGCACGGCTATCCGGCCCGGCTCGTGGTGCCGGGCCTCTACGGCTACGTCTCCGCCACCAAATGGGTGACCGACCTCGAGGTCACCCGATTCGACCGCGCCACCGCCTACTGGACCCGCCGCGGCTGGTCGGCCTACGGTCCGATCAAAACCGAGTCTCGCATCGACACCCCGCGATCCCGAGCCCGCATCAAGGCGGGCCCCACCCCGATTGCCGGTGTCGCCTGGGCCCAGCACCGCGGTGTCAGAGCCGTGGAGATCCAAATCGACAACGGCGACTGGCAACCCGCCCGTCTGTCCACCGAACAGTCCATCGACACCTGGCGCCAGTGGGTCTACGACTGGAACGCCACCCCCGGCACCCACACCGTCCGCGCCCGCGCCACCGACGGCACCGGTGAAACCCAAACCGCCGACCGCCGCGACGTTGTTCCCGACGGCGCCACCGGCTACCCCACCATCACCGTCCAGGTGAGCTGATCGCACCGGTTCGAGTGACAATCGACTGGGAGAACTCGCGCGCGGACAGGTGTGCCCCGTGAGCGAATTGCTCACGGGGCACAGGTAACTCAGGCCGCGACGCTGTCGGCTTCGGCGGGTGCGGACTTCGGGCCCGCGGTGGCACCGTCGCCGTGGCGGATGAACAGCGCCGAGGCGATGACGCCGATCAGCAGGATGCCCGCGGGCAGCAGGATGGATTGGCCGAGGGCGGTGCTGAAGGCGTCCTTGACCACCTCGGGGACCGGGCCGCCCGCGCCCTCGGTGACCTTGCCGCCGTGCAGACCGTTGGCGGTCATTCGCGCGGCGACCAGAGCGCTGATTGCGGCGCTGCCGAGCACCGAGCCCACCTGGCGGGTGGTGTTGTAGACGCCCGCGCCCGCGCCGGCCAACTGCACCGGCAAATTGTGGGTCGCGGTCGAGGCCAATGGCGCCCAGATGCAGGCGTTGGCGACACCGGCGAGTGCGGCCGACAACAGGAACCACACGATCGACGAGTGCGGTGTCATGACTGCCGCGAACCAGAAGACCGAGGCCGCGAAACCGATGAAGCCGATGGTCGGCACGATGCGTGGATGGAACCTGTCGGAGTACTTGCCGATCACCGGCGCGAGGATGCCGGTCACGATGGCCATCGGCGCGAACACCAAGGCGGACCTGGTCGGTGACAGCTCGCGCACCGCCTGCAGGTAGAAGTACGACGGCACCATCATCGAGGTGACCGCCGCGCCCATCGAGGCGATGGCCAGGTTGGACAGCCCGAAGTTGCGGTCGCGGAACAGGCGCAACGGCAACAGCGGCTCACCGGTATTGCGCGCCTGGTTCACCACGAAGGCCACCAGTATCAGCGCGCCGGCGCCGATCATCAGCCAGATGCGCAACGACCAGTCGTAGGTATTGCCCTCCTGGATGCCGAACACCAGCAGGAACAGACCAACTCCACTGAGCAGCACGCCGGGAATGTCGAACTTGTGCTCGTTCGTCGGCAGCGCGGGCACCAACCAGACCGCCAGCGCGAAGGCGACGATGCCGACCGGGACGTTGACGATGAAGATCCACTCCCAGCCGAGGCCGTCGACCAGCACGCCACCGAGGATCGGACCGACGAGAGTGGCGAGTCCGGCGACGCCGCCCCACAGGCCCATGGCCGCGCCGCGCTTGTCCGGCGGGAAGGTCCTGGTGATCACCGCCATGGTCTGCGGCGTCATCAACGCGGCGCCGAGGCCCTGCACGGCGCGCGCGGCGATCAACATGGTGATGGTTCCGGACAGGCCGCACCACAGCGACGCGGCGGTGAAGACCGCGAGTCCGATGAGGTAGATGTTCTTGGGGCCGTATCGATCGCCGAGACGGCCGGTGACCAGCAGCGGCACCGCATAGGTGAGCAGGTAGGCACTGGTGACCCAGATGACCTGGGAGATATCGGCGCCGAGGTCGACCATGATGGCCGGGTTGGCGACCGCGACGATCGTCATGTCCAGCAGGATCATGAAAAAGCCGACGACCAGCGCGAAGAGCGCCAGCCACGGATTACGTTGGTTGGACATGGATTTCGTTCCTATCTCGGAGGTCTCCGGATGACCAAGTTTCGATGAATGACCGGTTCACGGCGTCGGGCTCGTCCGCGCCGGGGGCCGAGGCACCGGCGGCAGGGCGGCTTCCGCCGTTTCAGCGCCTCCGGACCAGGCGTGCTGATGGTCGGAGATCCGGGCACCGGTCGTCGGATCGAATTCCTCCCATTCCAGCTCACCGCTGTCGAGCTCGGCGGTGAGGTCGTCGACCCAGGCGATCTCGGCGGCGATGGTGGCACGCAGGTACGGAAGCACGATCCAATAGCGGCGCGGCACCGCGTTCATGCCTGCCCATCGGCCGATCATCTCGATGTCGGCCAAGTCTTGTTCCAGGTGCTCCACGCGCTCCCGCAGCAGCGCGAGCACGTCCGCTTTCGGCAGGTTGTGCGCCTCCGCGAGCGCGACGGGGAACATCGGATACTCCGGTGCGGGATTGCGTAGAATCTCGGCGATCCTGGTGCGCAACGCCGTTCGTCCGCTATCGCTGATTCGATAGGTGGTTCGCTCGGGCCGATTTCCCGCTCGTTCGACGCCTTCCGCTGACACCAGCTCCTGATCGGCCAGCCGCGCGACCGTGTGATAGAGCGAGCCCGGCCGCACCTTCACCAGCCGGTCTTCGCGGCGGGCGATCAGTAATTGGTACATCTCGTAGGGATGCATGGGCCGCTCTTCGAGCAGTGCGAGCACGGCGATCGCCAAGGGCGTTACCGCTGAGCGCGCCTGCTGACCCATCCGGCTACCTCCTACTGATTCTCGAGACCACGCACGATAGTCGCAGCTACCGACATGCTCCCCGCTGCAATATTCCACGTGGAATATACGGTGAGGAATAGTGTCACCGCAAGTGGCACTATCTGTGTCAGTTGTTTACGCGGCTGGGCCGTCGGCACGGCTTCGGATGCATCGGAAGAGTTCGACACGGAAATGCCAGAAGCCGGGTTGAAGTATGGGACGACCGCCAGGACAGCAAGGCCGCAGCGCCACCGAGTAGCAGCACTTCGGGACTAGTGAGCGTGGCCGCGATTCCGGCGGGGGGCAAGCCGACCGGCGCGAGCAGCGAGCAGCGAGCAGCGAGCAGCGAGCAGCGAGCAGCGAGCCTACTGGGCGCCGAATACGTTCGCTACGCCGACCGGAAATTCACAGAGCGTGGGCATCGAGCCAATCGCGCGCCACCTCGGCGGGGACCGCACCATCGCGGATCCGGCCGATCATGTCGACGAGGTCTTCGGTGGTCAGCTCGCCTGCGACGTAGTTCAGCTTCCGGATCTGCCGGTCGCCGAGGTCGCCCTTGCGGTACACGGCCAGCACATTCTCCGCACGGAATGCGTAGTCGTCGTCGGAAAGAACAGTCAGTCCGTTGGTCGCTCCAGGAGCGAGTGCGAGCGGACCACCCAGGATTCCGGCTTGGACCTCACCGTCCAGCAAGGCTTTTCGCAGGGCGGCGGCATCGGGGAACAGCTTGGTCCCGGCGAAGCCGCAGCCCGAAACCCGCAGCGTAGCGGTGGGCGCGCGCAATACCTCCGGCACCGGAGCCACGCCGACCTCGAGTTCGGCGCAGCGGGCCGTGAGATCGCCGATCGACCGGACTCGATCGCGGGTGGCCGCCGCCTCGGTCAGCAGCATTCGCGGTCGCATGTCCGTGCCGTCCGCGGGATCCGACACCGCGAGCCCCTCGGGCAGCGACCGGTTCACCGCGTCAGGCACCGATGGTTCCGGCACCTGCCGATTTACTCCGTCGGCCGCTACCTCGGTGGCAGCCACCGGCTTGCGTGCCTTCGAATTGGCATCGAGAAATGTGAGCAACTCGCCGGTGTGTTCGCCGAGCACCGCGACGGTGCCCGCGTCCAATGCCGCGAAATAGTCGGTGCGATTGCCGAGATGCGGTGCGACGGAGGTGGACACGCCGGTACGGGAGAGCGCTCCGGAATAGATTTGCGCAAGCAGATTTGATTCCATCGAATTGCCCGCGCCGACCACTATTGTGGGGCCCTGGTCATCGTTTCCACAGGAAACGGCCAGCGTGAGGGCCGCGACGACCAAACCCCGAGCCAGCACTCGCCTCCACGCGGCCAGCAACATCCGGCGACACCAACTCTCCGTAGCCAACAGGAACACCACGAACCGGGCAGTATGAACTAACAGAATGTACCGGTGGCCGTTGAGGCACGGCCCGTCGCACCCGCTCGCCCTTGCCGGAAGGACCCCAGTGAAAACCACGATCTCCCCCGATGCCGCGCGGCACGGGCGGTCGGCGCTGCGCATGACGCTGCGCGCGACCCGGTTCCTCGTCGCCGCAGCAGCGCTGGCCGCCGCCATGATCCTGTCCGCATGTGGCAATTCCGATCCGCTCGCGGCAACCGGCAGCTGCGAGGGTGATGGGCTGACCGTCGGCTCCGCCAACTTCCCCGAGTCCGAGACGGTCGCCAATATCTATGCGGAAGTGCTGCGGGCCAACGGATTCAAGGTGGACACCCGGCTCAATATCGGCAGCCGCGAAGCTTACATCCCGGCGCTTCGCCAGTGCGCCATCTCGGTGATCCCGGAGTACAACGGCAACCTGCTGCAATACCTGAACAAGGGCGCGACCGCGACCAGCTCCGCCGACATCGACACCGCGCTCACCAAGGCGCTCGGCTCCGATCTGGCCATCGGCACCCCGGCGCCCGGCCAGGATTCCGACGCCGTCGTCGTCACCAAGGCGACCGCCGAGCGCTGGAACCTGCGCACTATCGCCGATCTGGCCGCGCATTCGGCCGAGGTGAAGTTCGGTGCGCCCGCCGAGTTCCAGGAGCGGGCAGGCGGCCTGCCCGGACTGAAGAAGAACTACAACCTCGACATCGCCGCCGACAACTTCGTGCCGATCGCCGACGGCGGCGGGCCCGCTACGGTGCGCGCGCTGGTAGACGGCCAGGTGACCGCGGCCAATATTTTCACCACCTCGCCCGCGATCGCACAGAACAACCTTGTGGTGCTGGAGGATCCGAAGCACAACTTCCCGGCCCAGAACGTGGTCCCGCTGTTCAATGCGGCCAAGAAGTCGGACAGGTCGCTCGCCGCGCTCAACGCCGTTTCCGCGAAGTTGACCACCGACGCACTGATCGAACTCAACGAAGCGGTCTCCGGTAGCAGCAAGACCGAGCCCAAGGCCGCCGCCGCGGCATGGGTCGCCGCCCAAGGACTGGATAAGCCGACCGGATAAGCGGTGGCAGCGCCTGCGCTCGTCCGTGTGCGGGCAGGCCCCGCCGCGCCGAACACAGGAGTACGCGTTGTCCGATATCGAATTCAGCGGTATCAGCAAGACCTATCCGGATGGCACCCATGCCGTCACCAACCTCGACCTGCGCATCGAATCGGGCTCGTTCACCGTGTTCGTCGGTCCGTCCGGCTGCGGGAAGACGACTTCGATGCGGATGATCAACCGGATGATCCGCCCGACCGGCGGCAGGATCACCATTGCCGGGCAGGATATTTCGACAATCGATCCGGTCGAACTCCGGCTCGGTATCGGGTATGTGATCCAGAGCGGCGGGCTGCTGCCGCACCGGACCGTTGTCGACAATGTCGCGACGGTGCCGGTGCTGCGTGGCGATTCGCGCCGCGCCGCGCGTGCGGCGGCGCTCGACGTGCTGGACCGGGTGGGTCTGGACCGCTCGCTGGCCGGGCGGTATCCCGCCCAACTCTCCGGTGGGCAACAGCAGCGCGTCGGGGTGGCACGGGCTTTGGCCGCCGATCCGCCGGTCCTGCTGATGGACGAGCCGTTCAGCGCCGTCGACCCGGTGGTGCGTGCCGAACTACAGGTCGAAATGCAAAGGCTACAAGCCGAATTGCACAAGACCATCGTGTTCGTCACCCACGACATCGACGAGGCGATCACCCTCGGCGATCGGGTCGCGGTATTCGGGCGCGGGGGTGTGCTACAGCAATACGATCCGCCCCAACACGTCCTCGCCCAGCCCGCGACCGACTTCGTCGCCGACTTCGTCGGTCGCGATCGCGGCTATCGCGGCCTGTCCTTCCGCACCGCGACCAACGTTCCGCTGCACGAGATCCGGACCGCGACCGCCGACGAGGTGGCCAAACTGCGGTTGGAACGCGGTGACTGGGTGCTGGTAGTCGACGCGGACAAACGGCCGGTCGGCTGGGTCGATGTGACCGGGGTCGAGGCCGTACGCGCCGGACGGGACCCGCACAACAGCATGTCGGCGGGCGGCTCGCTGTTCACGCCGTCGGGCGACCTGCGCCAAGCTCTCGACGCGGCCATCTCCTCACCGGCCGGAGTCGGTGTCGCCGTGGATGATTCGGGCGCCGTCCGTGGCGGCGTGCTCGCCACCGAAGTCCTCGAGCAGCTGGCGGGGCAACGGGCCGCCGAAGACGCCGAACGCAACCGGCACTACTTCGAACAAGAAGCCGCACAATGAGTGCCGCACCGAATGTCGCGTCGGTCGCGACCCGCTTACGGCGGGAGGCAGTCTCGTGCAGTATTTGATCGACAACTTCTCGGAGATCATGGGGTTCACCAAGACTCACCTGTACTTGGCACTGGTACCGCTGGCGCTGGGTTTGGTGATCGCGATTCCGGTGGGGGCGCTGGTTCGTCGGGTGTCCTGGCTGCGGCGTGTCACAGTGACGGTGTCGAGCCTGGCCTACACGGTGCCGTCGCTGGCGTTGTTCGTGATCATTCCGCCGCTGGCCGGGATCTCCACCATCGACCCGATGAATGTGATCATCGCACTCACCCTGTATTCGACTGCGCTGCTGGTGATCGCGGTGCCGACAGCGCTGGATTCGGTGCCCGCCAACGTGATCGATGCCGCGGATGCCGTCGGATTCGGCCCGTTGCGACGGACCTTGACCGTCGATATGCCGCTTGCCGTACCGGTTTTCATATCCAGCCTCCGGGTGGTGGTGGTCTCCAATATCGCCATGGTTTCGGTCGGCGCCCTCATCGGTGTCGGCGGCCTCGGCAAGCTGTTCACCCAGGGCTACCAGCGTGACTATCCGGACGAGATCATCGCGGGCGTCATCGTGACCCTCGCGCTGGCCTTGATCTTCGACCGGCTGGTGTACGCGCTGGGCCGCTGGTCGACGCCATGGGCGCGCGCCGACGCCAGGGCTTCGAAAGCGAAAGGCACTGCCGCATGAACCTTTTCCTCGACGCCTGGCACTACCTCACCGACGGCGCGAACTGGAGCGGGCCGACCGGCATCCAACACCGCATCGCCGAACACCTCTGGTACAGCTTCCTCGCGGTCGCCGCGTCCGCCGTCGTCGCCGTGCCACTCGGTTTGATCATCGGCCACACCAAGCGCGGTGCGGCCGTGCTCGTCGGCTTCGCCAACGCCATGCGAGCCCTGCCGACGCTCGGCCTGCTCACCTTTCTGGTGCTGCTGATGGGCCTCGGCCTTGTCCCGCCGCTGCTGGCCCTCGTCACCGTCGGCATCCCGCCGCTGCTGGCAGGCGCGTACGCCGGAATCGCCAATGTGCCCGCGGATGTCGTCGACGCGTCCCGCGCTATGGGTATGACCGAAACCCAGATCCTGTTCCGGGTCGAAGTCCCCAACGCACTGCC
The DNA here is from genome assembly GCF_040681975.1 of Nocardia sp. NPDC051463. Classification (NCBI taxonomy): domain Bacteria; kingdom Bacillati; phylum Actinomycetota; class Actinomycetes; order Mycobacteriales; family Nocardiaceae; genus Nocardia; species Nocardia sp. NPDC051463. The sequence goes on along the minus strand of NZ_JBFBAB010000033.1, from coordinate 16,323 downwards.
GATCCTGCTCACCGGTCTGCGCGGCGCGACCCTCCAGGTGGTCGCCACCGCGACCATCGCCGCCTACGTCAACCTCGGCGGTCTCGGTCGCTACATCTTCGACGGCATCGGCCTCTACCGCTACGATCGCGTCCTGGTCGGCGCCCTGCTGGTGGCCGTGCTCGCGATGTTCCTCGACGGCCTGCTCGCCTTCACGGTTTGGGCGAGCGCACCGGGAACCGGCCGTCTGCGCCGCTCGAATCACCTTCCGGTCACCCCGGCCGGCATCCTGCAACCTGCTGGTCAGCCCCTGGGCGTCGATAATCTGTAGGGACAGCCATGCCCGCCACCTATATGCTGATCCGCTGCATCGTCGGTCTCAGATCGAACAAGTCCACCGGAGCGATATCTCTGCCCGACTGTTCGAGCTTTTTCCGCCACTGTTCGTCGCGATCGCTTCGATCCCTGACCTCCTCGGCCCCCTGCATGGAGGCAGACGAAAATACACCGATGTCTACTCCTCGGACGCGAGGCGCAGTTGCCTGTGCAGCTCGCCGTATTTAGCGACGTCGTGTTTCTCTCCCGATGCGAATGGGGAAGGCTCGCCCCCCATTTGTGGATATAGCTGCTGCATCGGTCCCAGATCGAACAGGTCCACTGGTTCGATGTCCCCGCCCGATCGTTCGATTTTGTCCTGCCAATGCCCATAGCGGTTGCTTCCGGCCTCGACCGCGTCCGCCCACTGTGATGGAGAAGTGAGCATATCGTTGTCGAACTCGGCGACTGCGGCAGGTGGCTTGCCCGCCCGCTCCAATAAATGATTCATCAGGATCCGCGAATGCCTGCCGTGGTAATCGCCGATCCATGCGTGCGCAGAAATGAATTGCCTCTGAAACTCCGCCGCAGACTGATACGGGCTGAACCCGGGTCGTCCCGTCGCATCGTTGTACCGGCCGCACAGCGACCCATGAAATGCATTCGCATTATCTACGCTGCCGAAGTTCGGGTACAGGATAATGCCTTGATTATTCGAACGGATCCAACCCGGCCGCACGTAAGACAGCAACGGGTCGTCTCTGATCGCAGCCAGTTCCACGTCGCTGGGCGGTTCGGTCAGCCAACGAGCCGCACGCCCGGGCTGACCCTCGACCTTGGGATACAGCACGACGCCATAGGGTTCGCTACGGAAGGGACCTGGAACATGGGTGAGCAGCGGGTTTTCCTCGATGGCAGCCCGCTCGCTCCGGGATAACGGCTGACTTAATACAGCCATTCCTTTTCCGCCGGGCCCGAGTTCCCCTGCCCTCGCCGCATTTTTTCGGATTATCAGTCTGTAGTGTATTTCCTGTATGAGGTCCACCGATATCTCGCGATCGAGGTTCCGGCGCGCGAACAGTCGGGCATCGAGCCAGCTCGCCCACCCCTCGGGCCCATCGAACACCGTTTCTGGTCGCGCCTGACCGGAAATGTAGGCGATGTCGCGGAACTTGTCCTCCATGAACAGGCTGATTTCGAGTGCCCGCTCAGCGTCGGTGCGGATGCCGTGCGCCTCCTCGAGTCGGCGTATCTGATCCTCGATGGGCAAGTCCAGAAACCCGTCCTCAGCGGTCGGGTCCGGCCCGCGAACCGGTCCCCGCGTATTTGCGCCCGATTCTGGATGTTCGGTGACGGTATCGCGGTCCGTGCGTGCGGCCGGGCCGTTCCTGATCCTGTCGATCTCGCGTGCGAGGTGCTCGTCTTTGTGCTGGAACCGTTCGAGGCTGTTTGGTATCTCGTGCGAGAATTCGCGGTGCACTTTGCTGATCTGCAGGGCCGCTTTGTAAACAAGCGCCTCAGCGACGCGATTGGCTGCCTGTACCATTTCCGCGGTGATTGCACCGTGGCCCGACCCGCCCATCGAGGGTTTTCTGTCGCCGTGACCGGGCGCTCAGACAGCGAGGCCGAGACTGGTGAAGTCGACCTCGGTGAGCGTCGGGTCGAACGGGTCGGGTTGGTGGGTGGGTTCGTCGGTGGTGTAGGCGCCCAAGCGCTTCACGCAGTTGGCGAGCAGGGTGTTGAACTTGATGAGCTTCTCCTGCTCTTCGGGGTCGTTGTCGGCCAATACGCCGTTGTTGTCGAAGGACAACCATTCGGCGAGGCCGTGGCAGGACTCGACCTTGTTGGTGGCGGCGGTGACGCGGGAGCGTAGAGCTGGGTCGGCTGGGTACCGCAACAGGGCGACGGTGACGCTGCGGCCGACCTCGCGTAACACCCGAATCCTCCCACCACACCGAGCCAACAGCACGGATCCACGCGCCCACGCACTTTCACGACAGGCGATAGGCCCACACCCCGGCAGCCCACCGAACCGCAACCGAATCAACGCCAACGGACCGTTGCCCCTTTCCTGCCTGTATCTCGGCGGCCCCCGTAGTGCCTCAACGGGTTCGGACACCGCGCTGAGTCGACCATCCACGAAGATGGCGCCCCGCTCGAAGAGCGGGGCGCCATCGCGTGCACTGCTGCTACACCTGAATCAGGCGACACCCTCAGCGCGCGCGGCGGCGGCGACGGCCTCGGCCACTGCCGGTGCGACACGCGGGTCGAGCGGGCTCGGGACGATCTTCTCCGGGCCGAGTTCGTCGGCGACGACGCTGAGGATGGCGTCCGCGGCGGCAATCTTCATGCCCTCGGTGATGCGGCGCGCACCCGCGTCCAGAGCGCCCTTGAAGACACCGGGGAAAGCGAGCACGTTATTGATCTGGTTCGGGAAATCGCTGCGGCCGGTGGCCACGATCGAGGCGTACTTGCGAGCCACCTCGGGGTGGATCTCCGGGTCCGGGTTGGACATGGCGAACACGATCGACTCCGGCGCCATCGAGGCGATGAGCTCCTCGGCGATCAGCCCGGCCGACAGGCCGAGGAACACGTCGGCGCCTGCCAGCGCCTCAGCGGCGCCACCGGTCAGCCCGCGCGGGTTGGTGCGCTGGGCCAGTTCGGACTTCACCTCGTTGAGGTCGCCGCGGTCCCGGCTCACGATGCCCTTGGAGTCGAGCACAGTCACGTCCTGCACACCCGCGGCGAGCAGGATGTTCGTGCACGCGACACCCGCGGCGCCCGCGCCCGACACCACGACCTTGAGGCCCTCGATGCCGCGACCCTGCACCCTGGCAGCGCCGTTGAGGGCAGCGAGCACCACGATGGCCGTGCCGTGCTGGTCGTCGTGCATAACCGGGCAGTCGAGCGCCTCGATGAGCCGCTTCTCGATCTCGAAGCAGCGCGGGGCGGAGATATCCTCCAGGTTCACCGCACCGAAGCTCGGGCGCAGGCGGATGATCGTCTCGACGATCTCGTCGGAATCCTTGGTGTCCAGCACGATCGGGATCGAGTCGAGCCCGGCGAACTTCTTGAACAGCGCCGCCTTGCCCTCCATCACCGGCAGCGAGGCACGCGGACCGATGTCACCGAGACCGAGCACCGCGGTGCCGTCGCTGACCACGACCACTAGCCGGTCGGTCCAGGTGTAGCGCTTGGCCAGCGCCTCGTCGTTTGCGATGGCGCGGCTGACCTGAGCCACGCCGGGGGTGTAGGCGATCGAAAGGTCGCGCTGAGTCTCCAGCGGCGCGGCGAGTTCGACCGAGAGCTTACCGCCGAGGTGACCCGCGAAGATCTCTTCGTGAGTGATCTCAGAAAGGCTGGCAGTGGCATTCGGTGCGTCAGTCACAGGTGACACGATTTCACTCCTGCTCGGGTCGGGCACAACCGGGAAACGGTTACCGCCGGGTATTTAGGTAATAGGTGACTCATACCGCTCATCGAGTGCGCTGACCGGTCCGTATCGCGGTGACTTGCACGCGTGCAAGGGATGCCGATATCTCGATCACGTGGCGCGGCACTGATCCGCAGAGCGGGAGCCGGACGGGTAGGTCCGGACGGAACATGCGGAGAGATCTTCGGGTCGCGACGGTGCGTTGCGAGGCGGAGATCCCCATTATTCCCGAACCCGGCGGTGGCATAGGCGGGGAATCCGACACATTCTGCCAGCCGGGTCGACGACTTGCCAAACCGGTGTGTCGGAATCCGGTCGAGCGCCATATAGCCAGGATAGGTCCGCGGAATTACCCCGACGTAAGGGGAAACTCGCACGTCCCCGCGTCGCGGCGGTGAGCTGTCACAAGGGCAGTGGGTCGCCTGCGGTGAGGGTGGGGTCGGCGGCCGGGGCGGGCCGTACGACGGGGGGCGACTCCCGCGTGGCAGGTGCGGCCGCGCGCATCTCCGCCGTCACCTCATCGACTATCAGTGCTTCGTCCAGTGTGCTGGCCAGCTCCCGCCGTGCCGGTGCCGCCGACACGATCGGCGCCGATTCGTCGGCCGATGATCGACGGGCGTCCGCGCGCACCCACACCGTGTCGAAGCCGCCTGACGAGAGCCGCACACGCCAATCGGCGGCGGCGTCGGGATGGTCGGTGCGCCGATGCATGCCCCGGCTCTCGGTGCGCGCCAGCGCGCTGTATTTGGTCCAGCGCGCCACCGCCAGCAGTGCGGCCGCCTGTCTGGCCCGCAGTCGATCCACACCGGCGCCGCCGAGGCCGAATTCCGCGCCGGGCCACATGCCGTCGAGTTCGCCGATGCTGTCGCGCAGGCTGCCCGCGCTGCGCCAGTAGCTGCGTCGCAGCGGCAGCGTGTGCTCCTGCACCAGTCCGACGACCGCGCGCGGGTCGATCCGCGCCTCCGGGTTGAGCCCGGCCCCCGGTACCGCGCGTGCCTGACCAACTCTGCCTCTGGCGCGGGCGAAGCCGGCCGCGCCCCTGCCCGCCCATACACCCGAGGCGATGGCCCATGCGCCGCCCTGCCCGCCGAATCCGCTCACCGCTCCGGTGATCGGCTCCCGCGTTGTCACGTCACCCGCGCCGTACAGTCCGGCCACCGTGGTCGCGCAGTCGGCGGCGATGCGGAGCCCGCCAGTCCCCCGCACGGTGCCCTCGAGCACCGCGCGCAACGGGACCCGTTCGGTGTTGTCCACCACGCCTTGCTGCGACAGCCTGCGCCGCGCGGCGTAGGGCACGTCGTCGAGTGCGGCGTACACGCGGTGGCCGTCGGCGATCGCCATGAAGGCCGCGGCGCGCTGACCGGTGATGGCCGCGCCGGATTCGTCGTAGAGCGTCGCGAAGTGCAGCACGAAGCCGGAGGGGAACGCCGAGTTCAGCACTGGCTCCAGCCCGTAGGCGCTGGAGAACTCCATACCGGACAGGTGCGCGCCCACCTCGGCGGCCAACAGCAGTCCGTCGCCGGTGTCGACATCGGTGCCCGCGCCGCCGGACAGGAAGGCGCAGCCGCCGGTGGCCACCACCACCGCGCCTGCGCGGACCGTCCAACTGCGAAACCTATTGTGTAATTGGACGCCGGTGGCTCCGGACACCACTCCGTCCCGATCGACGAGCAGTTGCAGCGCGGGATGGTGATCGAGAATGCGGACCCCGGCGTCGAGCACGCTGCGGCGCATTCGGCGCAGGTAGCTCGCGCCATCCAGGCACACCCGCAGTGAGGTTCGCCTTTCCGCCGGCGCGTTTCCGCGCGGCTCGCCGAGCGTCGGTCCATGCTCACCGACATGGCGTCCTTCGCCGGGAAACCTATACCCCCAGCGCACCAGCTGCTCGACGCGCAGATGGGTCTCTTCGAGCACCCGATGCATCCAGTCCGGGTCGCTGAGGCAACCACCATGCGCGTAGGCGTGCCGCACCGCTTCCTCCCGGGCCGGTCCCGGCGGGATATTCCACAGCGAGGTGGTCCCGAAGGCGGTGGGCCCGCTGGTGCCGCAGCGTCCCTTGTCGACGAGCACGACCCGGGCTCCCGCTGCGGCGGCCGAGACGGCGGCCCAGGCACCGGCGGGGCCGCCGCCCAGAACCAGTACCTCCGTCTCGATTTCACTCACAAAGAGAAATGTTCGACCACAATTCACCCGGCCGCAACCATTCCCGGATATTCAGCTCCACCACTGTGTCCACAGCAATATTCCGGCAGCCAGAAAAACAACCATCGATCCGGAAAAAGCGGCGAAACCCCGATGTCTATCCGAAAAAATCTGTGCCGCAACGGCAGTCACGGACGCGGCCAGATGACAGGTCACCGATACACCACCCGGACCGGGAAACTCCCGCCTGGCAGCAATGATCGCAGTGCCGACAACAACGAGCGTGAGTACAAACGTCCCGGCGGCCACCACACCGCTCAGCCCGCGCACCGGTCTCACGAGGCGATCACCGGCACCCCCGTGGCTTTGCCCGCAAGTTCCTCGAATTGGGCTGGGTCGGTGGTGAATTCACCGAGCCGAATAGTTTTGTTCGCGCCGTGGTAATCCGACGAGCCGGTGGTGAGCAGACCTAGTTCGTCGGCAAGCTCACCGAGCAGCGCGCGGTCGGCCGCGGAATGGTCGGGATGGCCGATTTCCAGCCCACCGAGACCGAGTGTGGCGAGTTCTCGAATATCGTCCAGCGCCAATAACCGTCCGCGCTTGCGCGCCCTGGTATGCGCGAGCACGCTCACGCCACCGGCGGTGGCGATCATTTCGACTGCGCGACGCAATGGCGTGTCTGCCTTTTCCGCGTAATACGGCCCATGTGGCGCCAGCAATTCGGTGAAGGCCGCGTCGACGCTCGGCACCACACCCGCCTCTACCAATGCCCGTGCCAGATGCGGCCGTCCGGCCGACGTTCCGGCCGAGGCCAGCACCGCGTCGGGATCAATGGGGAGGCCGTCGGCCCGCATGCGCTCGGCCATCATGCGCAGCCGATCGACGCGTTCGGCACGCAACCGCTCCCGCTCGTCGGCGAAGCACCGATCGGTCGGGTCGAAGAGGTACGCGAGCAGATGCACAGGAACGGGCCAGCCGTCCTCGCCCAGACCGATGCACGACATCTCCATGCCACGCACCAGCGTCATACCCGTCGGTAGCGCGTCCACCGCTTCGGACCAACCCGCCGTGGTGTCGTGGTCGGTGATCGCGACGACATCCAGGCCTGCGGCAGCGGCGTTGCGAACAAGTTCGGCAGGGCTGTCGGTGCCGTCGGACACGGTCGAGTGGGTATGCAGGTCGATGCGCACGCCCTCCAGTCTTACAGTGCGCTCGTCGCGGCCCCACACGCGACGTAGCATCGACCGGTGCCATCCATTCCGCCGCTGCCGTCCTTCCGCGGCCAGGGTCGTGCGCAGACACCACTGCCCCGTATTCCCGTTCCCACCGCACGTGCGGTGGTCGACTGCGCGATCTACCTCGACGGCAGGCGGCTGCCCGGCCGGTTCAGCCATACCGATGCGATGGCCGAGGTCCGTAATCGCGGCAACGGGTTCGTGTGGGTGGGGCTGCACGAGCCCGACGAGCACCAGATGGCGGATATCGCCGCCACCTTCGACCTGCACGCCCTCGCGGTCGAGGACGCGGTCAAAGCGCATCAACGACCGAAATTGGAACGCTACGACGACACTCTCTTCTTGGTGCTGCGCACTGTCAGCTACGTCGACCACGAAATGCACAGCGTTAGTGAGATCGTCGAAACCGGCGACATCATGGTCTTCACCGGACCCAATTTCGCGGTGACCGTACGGCACGGCGAGCACACCGGACTCGCCGGCGTCCGGAAGGAACTGGAGAACCACCCCGAGCAGCTCATGTTCGGTCCGAGTTCGGTGCTGCACGCGGTCGCCGACCATGTGGTGGATTCCTACATCGAGGTGGCCCTTTTGGTCGAGAACGATATCGAGGAGATGGAGGAGGCGGTCTTCACTCCGCGCAATGCCATCACCATCGAATCGATCTACCAGCTCAAACGCGAGGTCGTCGAACTGCGGCGCGCGGTCAATCCGTTGCAGATCCCGCTCCAGTTACTCGGCCACAAGCCGGATCTGCCGCTGCCCAAGGAGATTCGGCGTTATCTGCGCGATGTGGCCGACCACCACACCACCGTCTCCGAACGTATCACCGACTTCGACGAGTCCCTGAGCGAACTGGTCAGCGCCGCCCTCGCCAAGATCGGTGTGCAACAGAACACCGATATGCGCAAGATTTCGGCCTGGGTCGCCATCGCGGCGGTGCCGACGATGGTCGCGGGCATCTATGGCATGAACTTCACCCATATGCCCGCGCTGGAAGCGATCTGGGGCTTCTGGGTGGTGCTGCTGGTCACCCTCGGCATCTGCGCCGGTCTGTACGTCACCTTTCACCGCAACAACTGGCTGTGACCAGAGCTACAGCGAGGCAGCGCCTCGCGCGGGATCGTGCACATCGATTCCGGCCTCGGCCCACGCGTCGCGCAACGCCTGCGCACCACGTACCCGCACCCACGCCGCCTCGGTCGCGGTCACCGGCACGACCGTCAGATACCTGACCGGCTCGGCGGGCTCGGGCAATACCACCGCGGGAATGTCGCTCTCGCCCAACAGCACCGCGGTGAACGGCGCATCCCGCCACATCGGCTCACCCAGGTCGAGCAGCGCATCTGCCTGCAGCACAACACCTTCCACGACAGGGGTCGCGGCGAGCACGCCGAGTGTCCTGGCCAGGCCCGCGCTCGTCCCCGACCCGGCCCGCAAGGCGAGCACCAGCTCGACCCGTGGCCCACGCACCGGATCCGCGTGCAGGTCGGTCGGATCACCCATCGGATGGCGCGATCCGCCCAACGTCACGTAATGCACCAGATCTTCGCCGGGAATCCGCAGTATTTCGATGGGCTCCAAGCCGAGGAACGTCACCGACGCCGAATCCACACCCGCGGTGTCCACACCGAAATGGTCCAGCACCTCGGTGCGGACCTTATCGACTACCTCCATGCGATCAGATCGCCAGCCGCGCCAGCATGTCGCGCGCCTGCTCGGCCGATTTGGGGTCGCACAGCACGTCGTAGCGACCGGCCACCAGCTGCATGGTGGAGGCGAAATCGCGCTGGCCCCTGGTCGCCGCATACGGGATCGAGGTCGAGATGACACCGAAGATGATGCCACCGACCAGACCGACGATCAGCGGGCCGAGCGCGCCGCTGGTGGTGAACAGGCTCAGCAGCAAACCCAGGAACAGGCCGAGCCACGCGCCGGACACGACGCCGCCACCGATGACCTTGCCCCAGGTCAGTCGGTATAGGACCCGCTCGACCTGCATGAGGTCGACGCCGACGATGGTCACGTCCTGTACCGGGAACTGCCCGTCGGCCAGAAAATCGACCGCCTTCTGCGCCTCGGCATAGGTCGGGTACGAGCCCACCGGCCAGCCGGTCGGCGGCGTCGGCAGACCCTGCCGGGCGCGATTCGCGTTCCCCATGGGATTCGTCATACCTCCTATTGTGCTATTCCGACTGATCGTTCGGTGGTGTGAAACGCCCCGCTGCCGGTCATTGAGACGAGCGCTGCATTCCCGCGGCCCGGCCCTTGTCGGCGATCACCTGCGCCATTTTCGCGCTCGCTTCATCGATCATCTCGTCACCGAGCATGACCGCCCCGCGCGCTCCACCTGCCGAGGAGGTGTGGAAGGCGTAGGCATCCAAAATCTGCTCGGCGCGGTCGTAATCGGTCTGACGCGGACTGAAAATCTCGTTGGCGGCATCGATTTGGCCGGGATGCAGCACCCACTTGCCGTCGAAGCCGAGCGCCGCGGTGCGTGCCGCCGCCCTGCGGAAGCCATCGACGTCGCGGATCTGGAGGTACGGGCCATCGATGGCCTGCAGGCCGTGCGCACGGGCCGCGAGCAGGATGGTCATCAGGATGTGGTGGTAGGCGTCACCGGTGTCGTAGCCCTCCGGCTGTTCGCCGACCACGAGGGTGCGCATGTTGATGCTCGCCATGAAATCGGCGGGGCCGAAGACCAACGTCTGTACCCGCGGGCTCGCGGTCGCGATCTCGTCGATATTGCGCAGCCCCAGCGCGTTTTCGATCTGCGGTTCGATGCCGATGCGACCGACCTCGAGTCCGCAGGCCTTTTCCAGTTGGGTGAGCAGCAGATCGAGGGCCCTGACCTGACCGGCGTCGGTGACCTTCGGCAGCAGAATCGCATCCAGCGCTGCGCCCGCTCCCTCGACGACGGTGATGACGTCAGCGTAGGTCCATTCGGTGGTCCAGTCATTGACCCGCACCACCCGCAGCTGCGTGCCCCAGCCCGGTTCGTTCAGCGCCGCCACGATATTCGCGCGGGCGGCGGCCTTGGCCACCGGCGCGACCGCATCCTCGAGATCGAGAAACACTTCGTCTACGGGCAAGCCCTTGGCCTTCTCGATCATTTTCGGGTTGCTGCCCGGACAGGCGAGCACCGAACGGCGCGGCTTCATGATCACTCCCGTCGATCGTGGCGTGGCGGGTGCACCCGCTCGCGAACATCTAGCCTGGCAGCCATGGCAGCAACCAGGGTGTACGTCGCCAGGCTGGCCGGCCTCGTGGTGCTCGGCCCGGACGGCGAGTCTATCGGCCGCATCCGCGACGTCGTCGTGGCCATCCGCTACGACGGCCAACAGCCGCGTATCCATGGCCTGGTCGTCGAATTGCCGACCCGAAGGCGGATCTTCGTACCGATGCTGCGGGTCACCGCGATCGAGCCGGGTGTGGTGACGCTCAATACCGGCACGGTCAGCCTGCGCCGATTCGCGCAGCGGCCCGGCGAACTGCTCGCGATCGCCCAGATCGTGGATTCCACGGTGCGCGTGCACGATCCGGGTCTGCCCGACCTCGCCGAGGTCGATGTCTTTGTCGCCGATCTCGGGATCGAGCAGACCAGGACACGGGACTGGGTGGTGACCAGGGTCGCGGTGCGCGGGCACCGGCGCATCGGCCGCCGCCGCACCGTGCACGTGGTGGATTGGACGCGGGTCAGCGGCCTGACCCCGTACGAGGTCGGCAGGCCGGGCCAGGATGTCACCCAACTACTCTCCCAGTTCGAGGGCATGCGAGCCGCCGACGTCGCGCACCTGCTTCGGGAGCTTCCGGAGAAGCGGCGTATCGAGGTCGCCGAGGCGCTCGACGACGAACGGCTCGCCGATGTCGTGCAGGAAATGCCCGACGACGACCAGGTCGAACTGCTCGGACACCTGGAGGTGCGCAGGGCCGCCGACGTGCTGGAGGCCATGGATCCCGACGACGCCGCCGACCTGCTCGGCGAGCTGTCCACCGGGGAGCGCGAATCGCTGCTCGCGCTGATGGACCCGGAGGAGTCCGAGCCGGTGCGCAGGTTGCTGGAGCATTCCCCCGACACCGCGGGCGGTCTGATGACTCCGAAGCCGATCATCTTGACCCCGGCGACCACGGTCGCCGAAGCGCTTGCCCGGGTCCGCAATCCGGACCTGACGCCCGCACTCGCCTCGATGGTGTTCGTGGTCCGACCACCGACGGCCACCCCGACCGGCCGTTACCTGGGTTGCGTGCACATCCAGCAAATGCTGCGCGAACCGCCCGCGCATCTGATCGGCGGCATTCTGGACACCGACCTCGCCCCACTGCGGCCCGATGTCCCACTCGGCGCAGTGACCCGCTACTTCGCCACCTACAACCTGGTCTGCGGGCCGGTGGTGGACGCGCAGAATCACCTGCTCGGCGCGGTGAGTGTCGACGATGTCCTCGACCACCTCCTGCCGGAAGATTGGCGCGACCAAGAAGAATCGCACATGGGAGTACCCGGGCATGAGTGACAAATCCACGAGCGGCCGGGCCGGGCCGAGCTCGGCGCGCCAACGCCTGGAAACGCCGGTCGAATCCCGGTTCCGTATCGATTGGGACGCGGAGGCACTGGCGCGCAGCAGCGAGCGGGTCGCCCGATTCCTCGGCACCGGACGCTACCTGGCGATGCAGACCATCGTCGTGATTTTCTGGATTGCGTTGAACGTGTTCGTGATCGCGCTGCGCTGGGATCCGTATCCGTTCATCCTGCTCAATTTGGCATTCTCCACTCAGGCCGCCTACGCGGCGCCGCTGATCCTGCTTGCACAGAACCGGCAGGACAACCGCGACCGAGTGTCGTTGGAGGAGGACAGAACTCGCGCCGCACAGACCAAAGCGGACACCGAATTCCTCGCCCGCGAACTCGCGGCATTGCGCATCGCGGTCGGCGAAGTGGCCACCCGCGATTATCTACGTCGGGAGTTGGATGAAATGCGGGAAGTGCTCGATCGCATCGAAGCCGCTGCGGGGTCTTCGGATCGAGTCACGCAGACCGAAAAACCCGCCAAGGCGAATCGTAAGAAAAGCTCCGGCCGAAAGCCGTCGCAAGGCCCGGAATGGCCGCCACTAGCTCATGATTGACCGGAAATGCTCAACAACTCACCTGACTGGTGGGTAACCTGGAGCACGTTGTCCCGAGCGGACGGGCAGGGGATGCGCGAGTTGGGCTTTCGCCCAGCCACGCCCCACCGGACCAGCATGCTCTCACGACGTAGAGGATTGGTGTGGCCGAATGCGAATATCTGCTCCGATAACCGTGTCGGCCCTCGTCGTAGTCGGGCTTGTCTCCGCCGGATCGGCGACACACACCACCCAATCGACCACGCCACCCAACGCGCCGGAGGCGTTGCTCGCGGCGTCCGGCGGTCCGGGGGCGGGCAGTGATGCAGCGAGCCGAACCGCGGACGCACCGTTGTCCCGGACCGTCGGTCTTCTTCCGGTCACGCCGGACGCGCCCCGCAAACTTCGGGCAATGACTCCGTCCGCCGACGGGCTACCCATGTTCGCGGGCTCGGTGCCATTGCACGACGTCGTGCTGCCCAGGACCGGTGGCGCACTCGGAATTCCGGAGGTGGTGCTGGCCGCCTATCGCAATGCCGAGCTGGCGCTGGAATCCTCGATGCCGGGCTGTGGAGTGTCCTGGAGTCTGCTCGCAGGCATCGGGCGGATCGAATCCGCGCATGCGGGCAGTGGGCGCACCGATGCCGCGGGTACCACCATCACCCCTATCTTCGGGCCTGCCCTCGACGGCACGCTGCCCGGCAACGAGGTGATCAAGGCCCCCGACGGCAGTGCGGTGCGCGCCATCGGGCCGATGCAATTCCTGCCGGGCACCTGGAGGTTGTACGCCGCCGACGGTAACGGTGACGGCGTCGCCGACCCGCACAACGTTTTCGACGCCTCGCTCGCCGCGGGCAAGTATCTCTGCTCCGGCGGCTTGAACCTGCGCGACCCGGCCCAGGAACTTCGCTCGGTGCTGCGCTACAACAACTCGATGGCCTACGCGGCCAATGTGCTGAGCTGGTCGGCGGCCTACCGCACCGGCGGCACACCGAGTCAGGTGAGCATCCCCCCGGGTCTGATACCGCCGGGTACCGCACCGACCCAGCCTGCCCCGGACATGCTTGCCGCCAACTCTGTCGCGCCGAGCACGCCCGCCGCGCCGCCGCCGACCCCGAGGACTGTCTACCCAGCGGTACCGCCGCAGGTGATGATCAATATCCCCGGCCTGCCACCGATCCCGTGCGGCATCTTCTGCCCAGCACCGCCCATGCCGGTGAATCCGTGTGAGCCGCCGGTGGTCGCGGCGCCGATGGTGCTGATCCCCGGCCTACCCAGGCCCGCGCCGGCCGGTCCGAGGCAGACCTACGGCACAGCGGGCGAACCGAACACCACAGGCGAACCGAACACCGCGAGCGAACCGAACACCGGGAGCGAACCGGTCGTCCCCGAGCCCCCGCGGCAGCCGCAGCTGCCCGCCGCGTGCATCACTCCGGACGAGCCGGTGACCGTGCAAACGCCTGGCGCAGCACCATCGACCCGGCCGACCGAGCAGCCGGAGGTCGCCGAGACACCGGAGCCGAGCCCTGCCGAACCCGACCGGGCCGCCGCGCCTACGCCGACTCAGCAGCCCGGCATCACCTTGCCGTTCGGCATCGTGATTCCGCTGCCGCCACAGCGCTGAGCCAAACATCAAAGCAGGTCACGAAGTAGTAACAAAAAGATCTCGAATGCGGTACCCTCGACTTCGTCCATCACGAAGGGCTCGTCATCGAGTCAATGGGAGGGTCACCGCACAGTGGGGCGTCACCGAAAACCACCGACTGCCAACGTAAGACGCAGATCCGTTATCGCATTGACCGGATTGGTTCCCGCTGGGCTCGCGGCAGTGACTGCCGCGCCCGATGCGGGCACCGCCGAGCAGACCGCAGCATCGCTCCTGCAGCACCTGTCGGGGGGCGAACAAGATGACCACGTTCCCATACCCGCGGCCGTCGCCGAACCGCCAGCGACGGCCGAACTCGTCGCTCACGCCATGGCCAGGCAGGCGCACGCCACGCCTCCCATCGTGAAAACCGTTGCGCTGCCGGAGGGTAGACAACCCGCCGCGATGCCACCCGGTCCGCTGGGTGTCCCTGGCATCGCGATCGCCGCATATCAATCCGCCGAACGCACCCTCGCCGCCGAGAACCCCGTCTGCGGGATGCCCTGGGATCTGCTCGCCGGAATCGGCCGCGTCGAATCCACCCACGCCTTCGGCGGCAAGGCCGATGCGGAGGGCAATCCGCTGACACCCGTCTACGGACCGGTGCTCGACGGCAGCCTGTCGGGCAACAACGTGATTCACGATTCCGACAGCGGCGCCCTGGACGGTCTGGCCGGTTACGACCGCGCCATCGGGCCCATGCAATTTCTGCCGGAAACATGGAAGCACTACGGCGCCGACGGCAATGGTGACGGCATCGCCGACCCACAGAACCTCTTCGATGCGGCACTGACCACCGGCAAGTACCTCTGCGACGGCGGATTGGACATGCACGATCTGGCTCAGCAGTCCCGGGCAATCCTGCGCTACAACAACTCGATGGCCTACGTCGCCAACGTCATGGCCTGGGCGACTTCCTACCGCAACGGTGTCGCACCACAGCCCGGACAGCTGCCGCGGATCTGACGCAACGTAAAATTACTGCCATGTCAGTGGTAACGGAAGCGGATGTGCGGGGAGCCCTCGCAAAGGTCGACGACCCGGAGATCCGCAAACCGATCACCGAACTCGGCATGGTGAAGAGCATTGCGATCGGCGCGGACAGCACTGTCCACATCGAGATCTTCTTGACGACCGCGGGTTGCCCGCTGCGCACCGAGATCACGCAACGGGTCACCAAGGCGGTGGCCGACGTCGCCGGCGTCGGCGCCATCACGGTCGAGCTCGATGTGATGAACGACGAGCAGCGCACCAACCTGCGCAAGCAGCTGCGTGGCGACTCGGCAGATCCGGTGATCCCGTTCGCCCAGCCCGGCTCGCTCACCCGCGTCTACGCGGTCGCCTCCGGTAAGGGCGGCGTCGGAAAGTCCAGTGTCACGGTCAATCTCGCGGCCGCCCTGGCCGCGCGCGGCCTCTCGGTCGGCGTGCTGGATGCGGACATCTACGGCCACTCCATACCGCGCATGCTGGGCACCGACGCCCGCCCGACCCAGGTCGAGCGAATGATCATGCCGCCGCAGGCGCACGGCGTGAAGATGATCTCGATCGCCCAATTCACCCAGGGCAACACGCCTGTGGTGTGGCGCGGCCCGATGCTGCACCGCGCGCTGCAACAGTTCCTCGCCGATGTGTTCTGGGGTGACCTGGACGTGCTGCTGCTCGACCTGCCGCCCGGCACCGGCGATATCGCCATCTCCATCGCCCAGCTCATTCCCGGCGCCGAGATCTTGGTCGTCACCACCCCGCAGATCGCCGCCGCGGAGGTCGCCGAGCGCGCGGGTGCCATCGCACTGCAGACTCGGCAGCGCATCGCGGGCGTCATCGAGAACATGTCCTGGCTCGACCTGCCCGACGGCAGCCGGATGGAGCTCTACGGCTCCGGCGGCGGCCAAGTCGTCTCCGAACGCCTCACCCGCGCTGTCGGCGCCGAGGTGCCACTCCTCGGTCAGATCCCGATCGAACAGGCGGTGCGCGAGGCGGGCGACGAAGGTGTCCCCATCGTGCTCAGCGCCCCGGACAGCGCGGCAGGCAAAGCACTCCTCGACGTCGCCGACAAGCTCGCCGTCCGCCGCCGCGGCCTTGCGGGCATGTCCCTCGGCATCGACACCACCCGGCGCCTGTAGGCGACGATCGGCGCGGGCCAACGCTCCGAGCACCGCACGACCCGCGGCGCTCAGTTGTACCCACCACCCCCGACCACGCACACACAGTCACTCCAATTGGCGCAGCCCGGCACCGGCCGTAGTCGAATGGTGGTTCGTACCCCCAGGTCCAACCACCATCTGACTACGCTCGCTCGAGTAAAAGGTTCTCGAGAACGGCACCACAGCCAGATGACCACGCCGGAACTCGACACCACGCACCTCGCTGCGGGAGGTAAGTCGGGGACGGCACCCGACGCGCCCAGCACTGCCCGGTAGTTCACTGGTGAGCGAACCGTTGTGGGCGGGATCGTGGTGGGTTGTTCCTGGAAC
>NZ_JBFBAB010000032.1:0-88431 GCF_040681975.1 Nocardia sp. NPDC051463 | reverse complement strand
CTGGTCCCATGCTTCGATCGGTTTTGCAATGATTGTGACCGTGAACGCAATGGAACTTGCGTCGGTGCTCTTTGCAATGAGGTTGGTGTGGATGCCTACCCGGCGGCGGGTGTGCGGGCGCAGAGCACCGCGGATGCGGCAAGGTCGCTACGCCGCAATCAATGGCCGCCGGCTCTACTACGAAATCCTTGGCGCCGCCCCCGACCCTCTTGCACGGCGGACTCGGCACGATCGAGGCCACCTCGACTGAACGATTCACCGCCGCCGACCGTAGTGACGAGTCGGGAGATTTTCCCGATCATCCGATGTCCTGTAGTCGAGGTTGTGTCATGCATCTGTTAGCCACCGATGCGAACAGCGGACCCGCGGCCGGCAGTAGCGGCGCGATCGTTCTCGGCCTGTTCCGTATCCTCGTCGGCCTCTCGTTCGCCCTCCACGGCATGTCCACGCTCTTCGCAAGGCCGGTCGCGCCGCACGGTGGCCAGGTCGCCGCCTTCGCCAGCTGGCCGAACTGGTGGGCCGGTGTGATCGAACTCGTCGCGGGCGGGCTCGTCGCGCTCGGACTCGGCACCAGAATTGCCGCGCTGCTGTGCTCGGGCTCGATGGCCTACGCATTCCTGTTCGTCCATGTGAAGCACGGCATATTGCCGATCGAGAACGGCGGCGAAACTGCCGTCTTGTTCTGCTGGTCGTTGTTCCTCATCGCGGTGATCGGCCCCGGCGCGTTCACCGTCCACACGTTGATACCCCGTGCCAGGCACCCGCACAGCACAGCCGCGCGGAGGTGACGACCACCCGCGCAGCAGGCCGACTCCCCTGCCGGGTCGAACAGGCTGGAGCTCAACTACTTTCCGACCAGCCTGACGCGCAACCCGGTTCCGCCGGGCAACGATCCTCGACCGGAAACCGGAGGAGTCGTGCGCACTCGGTCAGCCAACCCCCACTCCCCACACCCGGCCATGTTTTCGACTTGCTCCGTTAACTCGATTCGAATACGGTCCGGCAATCGTGAGAGCTGGTGCGGTAATCGAATCGCGAAGAGAGTTACACAGGTGGGGCGCGGTTACCGTAGTCGGAGTGATCGCCGGGTATGTAGCGGTCCTGCTGGCCAACGTTCGGCACTTCTACACCGACGACACCGAAGCCCAATATGCCCCGATGTGGGTCATGCTCGGCAACCAACTGCGTGAGGGTCACTTCCCCCTGCTGGTGCCCTGGGAGTGGATGGCGGGCAACTACGCCCTGGAAGAGGCGGGCCTGTACAACCCGCCCCAGTTGCTGATCTATCTGCTCGCGCCCTCGATGGACAACCTCGCCGTGTACGCCACGGCGGTGAAGCTTGTTTTCTCGATCATCGCCGCCCTGGGGGTATTTCGGATCTGCCTGGTCTACGGCGCTCGGACACCCTGGGCAGCGGTCGCCGGTGTCGCATTCCCGTTGAGCGGCTGGTTCCTGTTCTTCGACGAGGCCAGCTGGGTGACCTCACACACCGCCACAGCGTGGCTGATTCATGCCTGGGCATCGGCGGTGCGCTACACGCGCGGCCGCAGTGGACCGATCCCGGTCTTCGCCTTCCTCTACCTGGCGCTGACAGTCCAATATGCTTTCCCCGCAGTCGAATCCGGGTTGATGATCGTCACGATCGCCGCCGGTGAGATCGTCTATCAGCGGCGCTGGGCACCATCGATGCGACTGCTCGCGGCGGCCGGATGCGCCGCGCTGGCGGCAGCGGTGGCCAACCTGCCCGGGATCCTCTCCTCGCAGGCGACCTGGCGCGGCAGTGCCGAGATCCACAACGATCCATTCCTGACGGTGCCGTGGTCGGAGTCGCTGAACGCGAGCCTGCCGAGCACCATGCCCGCGTTCACTGCCTGGTGGGGACATGTCCAACCCTTACCGATGGTCTACATAGCGTGGTTCCTGATTCCGGCGCTGGCGTTCGTCGGCTGGCATGCGGCACGGCAGTCGGTGCGGGAGTTCAGTGGGATCGCGTTCTTCGCGACGGCAGTACTGATGTGGACAGCGGGCCCCGGCGCGATCGGTCCGCTGCGCTGGCCGGCCCGCGTGTTACCGATGGTCGCCCTGACACTGCTCGTGCTGGTGTGCGTATTACTCAGCCGCTATGGCACTTTCGCGTCGTCGCGCAGGCGTACGATCGCCGCCGCTGTCCTGATCGGACTACTACTCGTGCGTTCCTTTTCGGCCGCGCCGGAACTCATCGTGCGGCATCTCGTCGCCGTCGCGGTGGTGGCCGCGCTCGGCGCGGCGGTGGTGTGGCTCGCCCGCACCCGCGCAGCGGCACCCGCGTGTGTGTTGACCATCGTGGCCATGTTCCCGATCGCCTACGCCCAGGTGCAGGGCGCACCGCCGACCCCGATGTCCTACAACTTCCCGGAACGACGTTCGGAGATGGTCGCGGCCTTCCCCGATTTCGACGGTGTCACACTGCAACTCGCCGACCGCGTGCTGGTGGGACCGGAGGACAAGAATCTCGCTGGTGCCTACGGCTCGCTGTCCATCGGGAGCTATGCGAAGGACCTCGGGCTCCACTATGTCAACGGCTACACCCCCATCGGCCACGGCGCGTTCAGCGACCTGGTGTGCATGGCCTGGGACGGCAGCACCTGTGCTGACGCGTTCCGCCGCGCCTTCGCCACCGAACCATCCACCGGCAGAACGATTGTCGACCTGATGAAGGTCGACCGGGTGGTGCTGCAACGCGCTCAATATCCCGACGCCCGCGACCACACCGCGCCGTCGGGCTGGAAGTGGGTCGACTATCCGGGCCACGAACGCTTCATCTGGGTACTGGAACGGGAAAACGGCCGCATCTCCACCGCGAACGGCGTGATCGCCGATACCCGCGACGCGACCGCCACGTCGATCTCGCAGGGCAGTTTCCGCAGCGATGCCCGAGTGTCCTCCCCCGGCGGCGGCCGGGTGGTGTTCGCGCGGCTCGCCTGGCCCGGCCACCGAATCACTCTGAACGGTAAGGAGATCCCGACGACCACGGTGGCGCGCACCTTCCTCGCCGCCGACATTCCGGCAGGCACCGACAACGCCGAGCTGTCGCTCACCTGGGCCCCGCCGGGCTGGCAGGTCAGCATCGCGGCCGCGGTGGCCGGAATCGGTGGAATCGCTCTGCTGCAGTGGGCATACCGACGAACGCGCCGTCGCCCGCTGCTCCCGCCCGACGATTGTCCGGCCGAGGAACCGGAGCGTGAGCTGATCACCGCCGACGTGTAGCGCACGCAAAGCGCGCCGGCCGCGCCGGTCGGCGCGACGCCGGCCACTGCCCACGGATACGCCGCGGGCAGTGGCATCGCCCCTGGGCACCGGGTCACACTGTCCGGTGTCGAAGCGGCCCGATCGTGATCCGGGTCACCGAGACAACGACCGCGCGGTTCCCGGTAGGCTCGCAGGTGACCCAGCTTCGGCAGGCAGCCACGGGTTTTCACGATCGCGGATGGGATCGGATTCCGTTCACCGGCCCGCATGGCCGTGTTCACATCGTGTTTACGATGACCGAATGCTTATTCACGACGCGCAGGGCCGTTCGACCTCACCTCCCGAGCGGGTGGGTCTTGCGCGGTTCCAGCTGCGTCGAGCGCCTGCCGTCTGGTGCGGCATCGTCGCTGCGATATCGGTGCTCGTCGCAGGCCAGATCGTGGCCGCACATATCCACGCTCTCGGACCGCTGACCAGTCTTTTCCGCGACTACGCCGGGACGCCCAAGTCCGCGACGACACCATGGGCCG
Organism: Nocardia sp. NPDC051463; assembly: GCF_040681975.1. Classification (NCBI taxonomy): domain Bacteria; kingdom Bacillati; phylum Actinomycetota; class Actinomycetes; order Mycobacteriales; family Nocardiaceae; genus Nocardia; species Nocardia sp. NPDC051463. The sequence continues at coordinate 84,673 of NZ_JBFBAB010000032.1, read as the reverse complement.
GCTTCCTGCTCGCGCTGGTCGGCATGACCACCCGGGTCCGCGTCACCGCCCTCGCCGCCGCGGTCGCCCTCGACCTGGTCTTCGTCACCATCCGGACGCTGGAGGGCCGACCGTTCACTGTCGGCAATGGCCCGACCATCGTGCTCACGCTCCTGGCGATCATCGCCGCCCTGCGGTGGACCGGCACACGGCGTCGGACGGCGCTGCACACCATCGCACTCGGCGCGCTGCTCATTCTCGCGACGAAGGTCGGTGAGATCTGGCTGGACATCACCGCCTGGACGTGCCCGCAAGTCCTCGATCCCTATGTGCAACTGGCCGATCGCGCGCTCGGCAGTCCGTCGTGGCTCGTCGGCCACGCCCTCGACGTGGCGGGACCGGTGCCGTTGGGTCTGGTGCGCTGGGTGTATTTCGAGCTGCCTGTGGCCGCTATCGTCGTGGCCATCTGGCAGCTGCGCGGCGTCACCACAGGGTTGTGGCCGCAGCACCACCTGGTGCGCACGTTCCTGACACTCGGCCTCGTCGGCCCGATCTTCTACGTGGTCTTCCCCGTCGTCGGGCCGATCCTCGCATTCGGGTCCTGGGGCCACGGCATGGAACTGGCGAACGTGTGGCCCGAGAGCATTCCGCCGGTACCGGCTTCGGTCGAAGCCATGCCCTTCGACAATTTCACGCCGCGTAATTGCATGCCGTCACTGCACACCGCGTGGGCGCTGTCGCTGTTCATCCACTCCCGACGCGGGCCGCTGTGGCTGCGCTGGGGCGGCGCGTTCTGGCTGGTGTGCACCCTGATCGCGACGCTCGGGCTAGGCGCGCACTACGGCATCGACCTCGTCGTCGGCGCCACGCTGTGCCTGACCGTCGAGTCCGCTTTGCGCGACCCGGACCGGGGCTGGGACCGCGCGCGAATCCGGCTGCTGGCCTTCGGTATCGCCCTGTTCACCGTGGTACTCCTCGGCATCCGTTACCTTGCCCTCCCGATGGCGAACTACCCGGTCCCCTTCGGCATCGCGATCCTCGGCGCTTTCGCCGCACTGGCAATCACCTTCTACACCACCTGGTTCGCCCCGACGCGTGGCGCGGACGTCCACGCGCCCGCAGCCGAACACGCCGACCTCGAGCACCGCTGAAAGCACAATCTCGGGCCTGCGGCCTTGCCGAGCCCGCATCGGGGATGCGCGTCGGCACGGCCGCCGGGCGATTCGGTCATCGGATGGTTGTGAGCTTGTCCGGGTTGGTCACGGAGTAGATGCCACGGACGGTGTCGTCCGAGGAGACGTCGAGGACGACGACAGCCAGCGGCGCGGCGCCGTCGAAGACAACGGCGCACGGATCGCCGCTGACCGCCCGGTAGGTGATCTGGTAGTCCGCGGGCAACCGCGAGGAAGACCGCGATCACCTCTGCCCGTCCGGGCACCGGCCGCAGGCTGGTCGCGGGCCCCTTCGCCCCGCCATCGGTCCACAACGTCACATCCGGTGCGAGCACCGCGAGCAGCTCCTCGAGGTCGCCGCCCATCGCGGCGGCGACGAAACGCTCGGTGACCGCCCTGCGCACCCGGGGGTCGGCCTGCCGCCGCGGTCGCCGGGCGTGCACGTGCTGGCGGGCTCGGTAGGCCAGCTGACGGACCGCGGTCGGACTGCGATCGATCATCTCCGCGATCTCGCCGTGCGGGGTACACCTGCACGGCGGGCACACCCCGGCCGACAGCGACGTATATCCGATGGACGTCATCCTCCCGCGCGGTAGCACCGCGCCCAGGGCGGCACACCACGGCCACCATGCGACGGCGGCCGCGCCGGGCATGGTCGCCCACGGTGAGCGGGACTACCTGTATCCGAATGCCCAACGCGCAGCAACACTCTGGTACCACGACCACCGGCACGGTTTCACCGCTCCCGCGGTCTGGCACGGGCTTGCCGGATTCCATCTGATCACCGACGACGAAGAGCAGGCACTCCCGCTGCCGTCCGGCGACCGGGATATCCCGCTGCTGATCGCCGATCGCTCCTTCGACGCCGACGGCTCCTTCGCCTACCCGTTCGCGGATCCGACCCTGCGCGCACCTGGTGTCACCGACCGCTTCATGAACGGTGTACTCAGGTCGCCCACTCGGCGCCGGACTGCGAGGTGGTGGCAGCCGGGGAGCGCGGCGCATTCGCGAAGTCGGCAGGCGGCTGCGAGATCGGCATACCGGATCACCGGCCGAAGCTGTTGCCTCCCGAAAAAACGAGCCGCCCGACGTGCAACGATATCGACAGGAATATCGGTTCTCGCACATTTTGGTCTTGGACAGCCGTACCAGCTCTGTGATGTTGTGCCCCCATGAGACAGCTCAAGAGGAGTGCACCGGTCCGCTCGCGGATTGCCGTGCTGGCGTCAGCACTGCTGCCAGTGCTCGGCGCATGCGAGTCCGCCACGCAGAGCCCGGCTCCCACACCCACCGTCCAGCAGTCAGACACCCGGCTGGCAGACATCGAACAGCAGCACCAGGCCCGGCTCGGAATGTTCGCGATCGACACCGGCTCGGGCAGGACCCTCGGATACCAGAAGGACCAACGGTTTCCGATGTTGTCGACCTTCAAGACACTCGCCTGCGCCGCACTGCTGCGTGAACATCCGCTCGACACCGGATACTTCGATCAGATCATTCATTTCACCGAAGCAGAGGTCGCGACCGCAGGAGGTTCGGCGGTCACCGGCCCCCGGGTCGACAGCGGCATGTCGGTATCGGAGTTGTGCGACGCCGCAATCACCAAGAGCGACAACGCCGCAGGCAACCAGTTGCTGAAATTGCTCGGCGGCCCGCAGGCCCTCACCCAGTTCCTCCGGACCCTCGGAGATCAGGTCACCCATCTCGACCGCTGGGAACCGGACCTCAACACCGCCATACCCGGCGATGAGCGTGACACCACGACCCCCGCCGCACTCGCCGCCGACTATCGGGCGCTGACGGTCGGCGATGCACTCGCCGAGCCGGAGCGAGGACAGCTGACGGCCTGGCTGCTCGCAAGCGCCACCGGCGCAACCCGCATCCGCGCCGGGCTGCCCGCCGGGTGGAAGACCGGCGACAAAACCGGCACCGGCGACTACGGGTCGGCCAACGACGTCGCCGTCACCTGGCCGGTCGGCGGCACCGCGCCGATCGTAATAGCGGTGCTGACAACACATTCCGATCCGAAGGCGCAAGCGGACAACGGTTTGGTCGCCGAGACCACTCGACAGGTCCTCGACATGCTGACATGATCACCGATCCTGGACGACTGCGGCCTGTCCGGCACCTGGCAGTCGTCCAGCTGATCGCCCCGCATGTTCGGCAACCGCTTGCTGTCGGTGCCGTTCCCTATCATCCGCACCATGGCACATGACTTTCAGATCACCGTCGACTGCGCCGATCCGCACGCCCTCGCCGACTGGTGGGCCGAAGCGATCGGCTGGGCGGTGGAACCCTCCGACGAGGAGTTCATCCGCAGCATGATCGCCAAGGGTTACGCGAAGGACGAGGACACCAAGATCCATCGCGGCGTCCTGGTCTGGAAGGACGGCGCCGCCATCCTGCATCCCGACACCCCCGACGACGCCCCACGCAGGCGCATCCTCTTCCAACTCGTCCCCGAGCCCAAAACGGTCAAGAACCGCATCCACCTCGACATTCGAGTAGGGCCGAACAACCTCCAACCAGAACTCCAACGCCTCACCACCCTCGGCGCGACCTTCCTCCACAACGGCGCCCAAGGCCCGCACACCTGGATAACCCTCGCCGACCCGGAGGGCAACGAATTCTGCCTCTCCTGAGCCGCCCGAGTTATCCGACTCGAAGGGGACCCGACAGTGGGCGATCTCGCGATTGTCCCATTCGACTCGGCGCGTCCACGCCGAGCATTCCATCGACTAGCGAAAGTAGAGTTACCGAAGAGTCTCGCGCGGAACATGCTTGGATGAGATATTTTCAAGTGCGTTCAAGATTTTAGCTAATTTCTGGCGAGTTTCATGTCTCGTGTCTCATTCCGCTGGATCGAACCCGGGAGTGCTATGAATCGCGAGGACGCCTTCGAACACCACAGTGCAGGACAGTTCTCCCGCCGCTCCATGCTCGGCATCGGTGCGATGACGGTGGCCGGGCTCGGCCTGGTCGCGTGCGGCGACGACAGCAATTCGACATCTTCGACCACGGCGAGCTCGACCACAGCAGGCTCGGCGCCGGCCGGTGATGCCAAGGCGATTGCGACCGACGCCTACATTTTCGGATACCCGCTCGTGCTGATGGATGCGACCCGGGCGGCCGCCGCGCCCGTCAATTCGTTCGACCACGCCGTCGTGCCCGATCCTGCCGACAAAGATGTGGTCCGGCTGAACCTCGACACGCTGTATTCGCAGGCCTGGCTCGACGTGCGTTCGGAGCCGATGGTCTTGCAGGTTCCCGCCATGGACGCCGGACGCTACTGGCTGATGCAGATCCTGGATGCGTGGAGCAACACCGTCCACAATCCCAGCAGCATCGAACCCCGAACCGCCTCCGGCACAACGTCTCCGCCCTATACCTACGTGATCACCGGTCCCGGCTGGTCGGGCACGCTGCCCGCGAACACCACCCAGTTGTCCATGCCGACACCGACGGTCTGGATCATCGGCCGGATTCAGATCAACGGCGCCGCGGACACCGCGGCCGTGCAGGCACTGCAGCAGCAGTTGAAGCTGGTGCCGCTGAGTGAGTGGGCCCAGGGCAACGAGGGCGGCACCGTCAGCCGCACCCACATCACCGATCCCACCGCGATCCCGCCGGTGAAGCAGGTCGCCGCCATGGACGGGCGCGCGTTCTTCGATCGAATGACCGCGCTGATGGCGACCGACCCGCCCGCCGCCGCGGATGCCGACGCGATGAAGCGTTTCGCCGGCATCGGCATCACGCCCGGCGGCAACGTCGACATGCTCGCCGCCGCTGATCTCGATGCCGCGGTCGACGATGCGAAGCGCTCGATCGCCGACTACGTCAACCCGGAGATCAAAGACGAGAACGGCTGGCAGTTCGCCACCAATGTCGGTACTTACGGCACCGACTACAAGCAGCGCGCCTCCATCGCGTTGTCGGGTCTCGGCGCGAACCTGCCGCAGGACGCGATCTACCCGACAGTTTTCGGCAACGCCGATGGCGACGGCACCCCGCGTCGCTTCCGAATCCGCTTCCCCGCAGGACAATTGCCGCCGGCCGAGGCATTCTGGTCCATCACCGCCTACGACGCCGACAGCTTCTTGATTCCGAACCCGGACAATATCTACGCGGTCGGCCACCAGGTGCCCGTCGTGCCCGGCTCGGACGGCTCGGTCGAGATCGCCGTCCAGAACGCCGACCCGGGACCGAGTGTGCCCACCGGCAACTGGCTGCCTATACCGACATCGGGGAAGTTCTCCCTCACGCTGCGGCTCTACGCACCGAAACCCGCTGCCACCAAGGGTGATTGGACACCACCCCGCCTCGAACCAGTGGCCTGAGCGCGGATCCGCGGCGAACCCGTCGCGCACCGATCCAGCACGGCGGATTCGGCGCGGTCCGGCCCAACCCACCACGGCGTAGGAGGACCACAACCTGGATCGGGGGCGGCAATGACACTGCCTGCTCCGGCGTCGGCTCCGCCTGGGCGCATACCCGATCCAGACAATTGTCGGCCGATCGCACCGCCGATCGGGTCAGCACCGATCACGCAGTGCGGTAGTCACATTCAGGTAGCAGGCCAGGATGTCCCGCGTTTCGGCAAGGCAATCCATCTTGGCTTCGAGGGCGTCGAGCTCCCGGCGCAGCAACGCGAGCATGTCGGGATGTGGTTCCCACTGCGGTGCAGACCCGTGCGCGCACGGCAGGATGTCGCGAATCACCTCGGTCGACAGCCCCGCCGCCAACAACGCACGAATCTGCCGCACCACCCCAGGCACATCGGCACCATAATTGCGGTATCCGTTGCCTTCTCTGTCGGCCGAAATCAGGCCCTGCTCTTCGTAGTAGCGCAACAGGCGCGGGCTGGCTCCGGTTCGTGCGGACAGTTCTCCGATTCGCATTCGATCCACCTCACAGCAGGTTGACCCTGACACCTGTGTAAAACTTTAGCGGGACGGTACGACACCGTCGCCCGCCCGCGAACTCACTGCTCGCGTGCACAGCGATGGGCCCGGATCAGGGCAGGTCACCCGGTTTGCCGCGGTGCCGAGGCTCGCAGTGCCCAGCCGAGGATGGTGTCCGCGACCAGAGCCGGGTCATCGAACATGGGGACGTGGCCGACGCCGGGAAGAGTGCGCCAGCTGGCGGCAGGCACGAGTCGACGCCAAGGGTCGCTGTATCCAGGTGCGGTGAGGAGGCGATCGCATTCGCCCCACGCTATGAGAATCGGGATGCCGAGATCGCCGTAGGGTTCGGTTTGCGCGGGTACCGGATGGACCAGATCGTCCACGAGGGTGCAGGCGAGCGCGTCCTGGGCCACGCCCACCGCTTGCCCGGGCGAGAGCCGATCACCGTGCTCGCAGACCACGCGCATCAACATCCGCCGCAGCGTCGGCGCGCGCATGACCAGTGGAATCGCGAAGTAGCCGAACCGCAGTTGTCTGCGCATGGATACGAAGATCTTCGGAACCCGGGTTTCCGTCGGCAGCCAGCCTCCCGCAGGCGAGAGCGCGACCACGCTGCGGGCGCGCCCGCGGCGTGCGAGTTCCATGGCCACCCAACCGCCGAGCGAGTTTCCCGCGATGTGCGCGGTGTCGAATCCAGCCTCGTCCATAGCGGTTTCGACCGCGTCGGCGAGACTGTCGATCGCGAGCAGAGGGCTGCTCGGCCTGCCGGCATGCCCGGGTAGGTTCGGTGCGAGCACATCGTGCTTGTCGATGAGTCTGGGCAGCAACGATTCCCAGCACCGCCACGAGCTGGTGCCGCCGTGCAACAGCACCAGCGGTGCACCGCGACCGCCACGGTAATGCGCGGCGGATGCGGGTAGCGCCTGATCAGATGTAGTCATCGTCGACACATCCCTTCTGAGTCGGCTTGCCGCCGAACCTCATTCGGTTCTCGGCGGATCGGAGGACGTGAGCAGGGCCTGCACGAGCTGTCCGAAAGATCGCGCGATCCGCTCCGGCGGTCCCGACGGGCGGAGCATGTGGCTGAACAGCAGCCGGACCAGACTTTCCGCGACGAACGGCACGTCGACGTCGACGCGAATCAACCGGCTCCAATGTTCTTGGGCGAAAGCGATATTCAGTTGGGTCGCAGCCTCGATGAACGGCGCGGATCGGGTCGTCGCCAACGCGAGCAGGTCATCGGGCGTGCCCGGCGGGGCATTGAGCACGGCGTGCGCCAAAGGATCCGCGGCGATGGTCGTGAGCACGAATTCCGTCACCGCTGTCACCGCCGCCACCGGATCGGCGCCGTGCTCGGCCAGCCGCGCTGCGACACCCTCCAGATACCGTGACGTGTTGTGCCAGGCCATCGCCTCCAGCACACCGCTCTTGGACTCGAATTCATTGAAAACAGTCCGCCTGCTCACCCCCGCACGCTCGGCGATGTCGACCATACGGATGCTGTTCCACTCGGCGGTGCTCGCCAGCTCGATAGCGGCCGCGAGGATTCGCTCGCGGACCAGTTCGCGCGTTGCGACACGCACCGAAGGCATTCGACTCCTGTTCACCGTCGACATTCTTCCCGGCTGTCACCGCCAGATTCTCGATCATCCAGCGCGCTGAATGCACCATCTATGTTCAATAGTGCATTTCTTGCACTATCAAGTCAACAAAGTGCACATTCTAACCTCGCGGGCATCCGCCCCTTACCCCGCTCGGCGTGCCCTGTGGGACCGACGGGTAGATCCACGACGAAATGGCAGCAGTGCCACTCGACCGGTACGCAGCGGGTTATCGTTCGATTCTCAGGCCGACACCCTGCCGGCTTGTGACTATCCGGCTGATTCCGCTGTCGTGGTACCCGAGGAGACCACTATGACCAGCTACGACGATCTACGGGCACTGTTCATCAACTGCACACTGAAGCGCTCACCCGAGCCGAGCAACACCCGGGGACTCATCGACGTGAGCGCCCGGATCATGATGAAGAACGGGGTCCAGGTTTCGCATATTCGCGCCGTCGACCACGACATCGCGACCGGGGTCTGGCCGGATATGACCGAGCACGGGTGGGCCACCGACGAGTGGCCACAGTTGCAACGGCAGGTGATGGACGCCGACATCCTGGTGCTGGCCGGACCGATCTGGTTGGGCGACAACAGTTCCGTCACCAAACAGGTCATCGAGCGGCTGTACGGCAATTCGTCGATACTCAACGAACGCGGCCAGTACGCCTACTACGGCCGGGTCGGTGGGTGTCTGATCACCGGCAACGAGGACGGGGTCAAGCACTGCGCGATGAATATCCTCTACAGCCTCCAGCACCTCGGCTACACCATTCCACCGCAAGCCGACGCGGGCTGGATCGGCGAAGCGGGACCGGGGCCGTCCTATCTGGACCCCGGTTCAGGTGGCCCGGACAATGATTTCACCAACCGCAATACGACCTTCATGACCTGGAATCTTTTACACCTTGCCCGCATGCTGAAAGATAGCGGCGGCATCCCCGCGCACGGTAATCAGCGCTCCGAGTGGGACGCGGGATGCCGATTCGACTTCGAGAACCCCGACTACCGCTAGCCCACTTCCGCATACGTCTCCTTCGCCGACACTCCGGACGGTATGCCACGCAGTCGCGCCGACCAGTGATTTGCTGATTGTGGCGTTACCAGCTTCGAGCTTCACTCAACGAACGCGAAGGAGCATGCCATGCCGCACGTCAAAACTGCCGTCGCAGCGGTCGGCTGCGCGCTCGCCATTGGGACCGCTCCCGCCACTGCCGCACCCGCACAGTTCGATGCCACCGTCCCCTACACAGATTCCGCGTTGCCGTCCGGCTCCGCGGAAATGCCGGTCGGCTCCGGGTTAGCGCCGGTCCGTGCCGCCACCAGACTGATGGCGATGTCGATCGTGCCGCTGCGCGATTTCTGGGCCTTCGACAACGTCGTCATGCGCGAAAGCAGTTGGGACTTCTCGGCCGTCAACCCGCTCAGCGGCGCGTACGGCCTCGGCCAGGCCCTGCCGCCGCAAAAGATGGCTACCCACGGCGCGGATTGGCCGTTCAATCCAGTGACCCAAATCCGCTGGACTTATGACTACATGAACAAGGCGTACGGCAGCCCCGCGGGCGCGTGGGCATTCTGGCAGGAACACCACTGGTACTGATCGCATCTGGTTACGGGCGCTCGGGAACCGTTCGGGTGGCGAGGATTCCGGCGAGGATGACACGGAGGCGGTAATCGAACTCCTCGTCGGCGTCGTCCGCGAAGCGGCCGGACACCAACTGAGCGGTTCGAGGGTAGCGAACGGGGCTTCGACGGCTTGCTCCGGCGGTCGGGCTCGTATGGGTCGCATCGGCGTATTCGATGCCGGTGCGGGACTGCCCTTCGATGACGAAGCCGACGGTGTAGTGCAGCATGATCGGGAAGACGCGGCCGCCTTCAGCCTTGGAGAAACCCGCGTCCTCGAGCACGCGCAAGGTCAATTCCACTGTGCGTCACATGGATTCGGCGCTGATGCAGGTGCCTGCCAGCACCTTTGCGCGGTCCCGATAGCGCAGCATCGACCCACGCAACCGCCCGGCCGGCGCGACCAGCACCACAATGGCACGACGGGTCGAGATCGGCACCGCCGAAAGCCGGACCGACCGCTGGATCATCGACGAACCCACCACCGCCGGATCGACCGAAGCCCACACCACCCGGGTCGGCGCAACCGGCGGCCTGATGCCCTCGAATTCGGCAGGGCGAGCACGGAATTTTCAACGCCGAGTAGGGCGCACCGGATGCTCTACTTCGTCCGCTCGATCACTCCGCGAACGTAGGCGGCCTGGCCCGCGTGCTGCAGATCGTCGGAGATCACGCTGATCAGGCGGACGCTGAGGGTGACAGGCGGGTCCCATCTGGTGTCGACGATCCGGCCGAGGTCCTCGTCGGTGAGATCTCGGACGAACCGCAGGGTTTGCTCATGGACCGCGTCGTAGTAATCGAGCAACAGGTCGGCCGGGGCCTGGATGACACCGACGTTTTCAGGACGGTCGCCGTATCCGATCGCGCGCCGGTCGATCGGCAGACCGAACCGCTCGTACCAGCCCTGGGCGGTCCACACCTGCTCCACGCCTGCCACGTCGGCGACGTGATCGTCCTGCACCCGGGTCAGGTGCCAGATAAGCCAGGCGATCGAGTTCGCGCCCGGGTCGATCCGATATACCAGGTGGTCCTCGGTCAGACCGTCCACCGCTTCGTGCACCACCTCTTGAATGCGCCCGTAAGCGTCGGCAAGTACGTCGGCACTCGTCACGTTGTCTGCTCCATCCGTCTCTGTGGTGCATTCGACCGTACTCACCTCGGGCCCGGGCCGCCGCGTTCTCGGCCGCACTGTCACAACTGCCGCGTGGAGTGCGCGGGGGCAGGCCGGGCCATTGCACGACCAAACCGTCCTGGTGTTCACTAAGTGAATATCAAAAGTTGTCTACGGGCTCGGCCAGACCGGGATTCCGGTGGTCAACGTCAACAACAACTGTTCGACGGGTTCCACCGCGTTGTTCCTGGCCAGGCAGACGGTCGAATCCGGCGCGGCCGACATCGTGCTGGCCGTCGGGTTCGAGCAGATGCAGCGTGGCGCGCTCACCATCGGCTACACCGATCGGCCGACGCCGTTCGATCGCTTCAACGCGGTGATGGATCGCATTCAGGAGCGCGACGAATCCCCCTTCGCCGCGCAGATGTTCGGCGGGGCCGGGCGCCAGTACGCGCAGCAGTACGGCACCGCGCCCGAGACATTTGCGAAGATCTCGGTGAAGTCGCGCAAGCATGCCGCCAACAATCCGTACGCGGTGTTCGCTGACGCGGTCACCGTGGAAGAGGTGCTGGCCGCGCCGCACATCTACGGCCCACTGACCCGACTGCAATGCTGCCCGCCCACCTGTGGCGCGGCCGCCGCCGTCATCGTCAGCGACGAGTACGCACGCAGGAACGGTCTCGACGGCTCCGTCGTGATCAAAGCACAGGCGATGGCCACCGACTTCGCGTCGACGTTCACCGAGCAGGACATGACGAAGATCGTCGGCTACGACATGTCCAAGGCCGCCGCCCAGCAGCGGTCGTCACCCTGTACGAGAAGGTGAGCTGACCGATGCCGGTGGACCCACGTGATCGCCGAGCAACTCCCGCGGCCACCGGCACAGTCACCTCGATCAACCGGGTCGACGGCGAACACCGTGCCACCCTCGAGTTCGCCGTCGCACTCCCCGACGGCACCGTCACGCTGACCGGCGACGCTGTCGTCGCCGTCTGATCACTCGAAAGGACATGCAACACATGGGCACTCTGAATGGCAAGGTCGCCATTGTCTCCGGCTCCGGCCGTGGCATCGGCCGTGAGATCGCGCTGAAGCTCGCCTCCGAAGGCGCGCAGGTGGTGGTCAACGATCTCGATGCCGAACCGGCGAAGGCAACGGTCGCTGCGATCGAAGCCGCAGGCGGACAGGCTGTTTCGTGTATAGGCAGCGTCACCGACGCCGACTTCGGCGAGCGCTTCGTGCAGACCGCGGTCGAGAACTACGGCGGCTTGGACATCATCATCAACAATGCCGGCTACACCTGGGATTCGGTGATCCAGAAGATGACCGACGAGCAGTGGGACGCCATCCTCGACGTGCATCTCAAGGCACCGTTCCGGATTCTGCGCGCCGCACAGCCGGTGATCGCCGCGTCCGCCAAGAAGGCTACAGCGGCGGGCGAGCCGATCCCCTGCCGCAAGGTCGTCAATATCTCGTCGATCGCGGGCACGGGAGGCAATGCGGGACAGGCCAATTACGCCGCGGCCAAGGCGGGCATCACCGGCCTGACCAAGACTCTCGCCAAGGAGTGGGGCCGCTACAACGTCACCGTGAACACCGTCGCGTTCGGCTTCATCAAGACTCGGCTCACCGAAGCGTCGGCCGACGGCGACAGCACGATCGACGTGCAGGGCAAGGAGATCAAGGTCGGAGTCAACCCCGACCTGCTCGCCGCCATGGAGCAGATGATCCCACTGGGCCGCGCGGGCACGCCCAAGGAAGCGGCAGGCGCCGTCTATCTCTTCTGCACCCCCGAATCCGACTATGTCAGCGCCCAGACCCTGATCTGCGGCGGCGGGTTCGACATCTAGGTGTGCGGGACCGGCCGGACCGGCAGCAGACGAGCCTGCCCGTCCAGCGAACCGAAGTCGACTGTTCGCCGGGCCGCAGCGGAGCTGTTCCGCCGCAATGGATATGCCGGGTACGTGGGAAAGACCGGAAGGCGATCGGGCCGTCCGCGCGGTACTGCCGTCGCCGAATCGGCCGCCCGATCCTGACCCGAAGAATGATCGACGAGACCTGGTGTCAGCACCCGAAAGTGCTCGCCGCCAAGTCCCGTTGGTCTTATCGGGTCGGATCGCCGTGCATCGCCGACGGTGCGGCGTCGGGCCCGCGGGTGAACAGTCGCCCGCGAGGTCGGACCCGCCGATCGCGCCGTGTTCGTCGCGGGTGAAGTTACCCCGCTGGTCTTGGAGTCCGCCGCCGGTGACGACGTACCGGTCGTCGGGCGGCAGGCCGAGGCCCTGCCGCGGGCAGGTCGCTCCTCCGACGCCGCGCGGATCTCCGGCTTGATACCGACCGCGACGGTCAACCCCTCGCCATCGGGTCTCGATGGTGAGCCGCATGATATGTGCGACTTGCATTTCGACACTTGCCCGGTAGCCCCCAGGTCCCGCAGACAGCGAGCGCTTCGCAGCGTCGAGGGCCTCACGCAATGGGCCGACGCGGTAACATCACACGCTCGCCGTATGGCGATGAACGGAGGCAAAGGGCATGGTGCGCGGGTCACAGGAGCGCACGCTCAGTGACCCCGTCCGCGGCACCAGGCCCGCGAATCGGCGTCAGCTGATTCTGCGTGCGGCAACGGATCTCTTCTACGAGAAGGGCTACGCCAAGGTCGGTATGGGCGAGGTGGCGGAGGCGGTGGCCATCGGCCCTTCGGCGCTGTACCGGCATTTCCGGGGCAAGCAGGCCCTGCTGGCCGCCGTCGTCGGCGAAACGCTGAACACTCTGGATAGCGCGTTGGCGACGGCCACCGCCGACAACCTCATCGCTACGGTGGTGACAGCGATGCTGGAGAACAGGCGGGTCGGTGTGTTGGTGCGCCGCGAATCTCGCCAGTTGTCCGTCGATGATCGCGCGGCGCTACGCACGGTCACCAAACGCATCGGCGCGCGATTCGCCGAGCTGATCGGCGAACGCAGGCCCGGGCTGGACGCGGCGACGTCCGATCTACTGGGCTGGTGCGCCCTCGCGACCGGCAACAGCCTCTCGTTCCATAGTCTTTCGCTTCCGGAGCCCGGGTTCAGCGCCCTGATCGAGCAGCTCATCACGACCATCGTCGACGCGCCGATCGCCTTGCCTGATCGGTCCGCCGAGCGCGCGGAGCACCCGGGGTCCTTGACTCGGCAATCACGGCGCGAGGCCATCCTGGCCGAGGCGACACGACTCTTCGCAGACAACGGATTCGCCGGCGTCAGCATGGAGGACATCGGTGCCGGAGTCGGCATCTCCGGCCCCAGCGTCTACAACCATTTCCCGACCAAATCCGACATCCTGATCGCCGCGATGTTCCGTGGTGACGAATGGATGCAGAGGGAAATGAACCGCACGTTCGCGCATGCCGCGGACGCCAGCGACGGCTTACTGCGACTGTTGCGCAGCTACCGCGCGTTCGCCTTCGAAGACCCCGACCTGGTCCAGTTGCTCGTCTCGGAATCCATGCACCTACCCGACGCCGACCGGCACCGAGCCAGAGCGGCTCAGCACTCCTACATCGCGGAGTGGGTGCACCTGGCCACGCAGGTGCACCCCGACTGGGATCCGATCAGTGCCCGAATCCGGGTGCAGGCGGTGCAGACCATGATGAACGACATCGCGCTCATGCCCCACCTGCGATCCCGCCCCGCTGTCGATGGGGCGCTGCTGGCGATCAGCGCTCGGCTGCTGGCGATCTCCGATGAGTGATCCGCAAGATATATCCGGCTCAGAAATTCTTCCTCAACTTCCAACCCCCAATACGATGGTATCGCCGGGGATCATACGCGTCGCGTTGATTTCATTCAGCCTTGCCAGCGCCCCGTTTACAGCATTGTCACTGAGACCGGCGTCCGTGAGTGCAGCGCGGAGACTTTCTTGGTCAACATTGTTGATACTGTGCAGAATATCGTCATCGAGCACTTTGCCTCGATGCTCCCTGACGAACTCGGAGCGGATGTCGATGTCGAGAGGGTATCGGGCATGCGGAAACGATCTACCATGGTCGATGGCAACCACATCCAATTGATCGCCTTTTTGAACCGAACGATAGTTACCAGGATGTCGGTCGATATTTCCCATCACATAGTCGAGCACCGCCATCTGCTGCTGCTGAACTTCAGGATAGGCATGTATATCCTTTCGCCCGAATGTCGACTCCACAAATTTCTGCACCATTCCTTCAGCACCCGATCTGCCGTCGACCCACCGGCCTTTCGTCCTGCCCGTCGGCGGTATCCTCCCGAAGCCGAGGTGCTCATCGAGCCGAAACGCCGCGATCTCTCGGCTCGTCATGGCACCTGGCTTCTTCATGTATGGACGCAGCCTGAAGAAATCTTCCCCCTTGCCGTCGACGGTGTTCTCGCCACGGATCGGTTTATAGATGTTCAACTCATTGTCGGTAGACCTTACTAATTCAACACTCGTGGAGCTACGCCTGACATCTTCCCTCATATCACCGGTCGGATCTACGCGATCCCGAAAAATGCGGGCACTCATATTCGCTTCGATCGGGCTCTGCCGATACCCTGCGTCTCGCCTTCGTGCGACCAGGTCGGGAAATACTTGCCGCCTCGTACGGCCCGCACCCTCATCGAACGCGCTCGCAATCCGCCGGTCCCCTGTTGTTGAATCTCGGATACCCAAATCCAGTGTGCCGACGTAGTCATCATACGATCGGCGTATGGCATGGCTGGCACCGTCGACTGCGTCAGCGACCTGTTTTGCAATTCCACGGCCCAACGGGCCCAAGCTACCTGTCAACTCGGATTTGCCGACGAGGCGTTGTGCGCCCCCTGTTGCACAATCTTTGCCCAAGGCGATGAAGTCGCCGGATTTCGGGACTCTCCCACACTTTCGTCGACCAGCCGGTAGTAGCTCATCTCGAAGAGCTGCACTAGAGCACGCATGAATGCGTGCCCATCATCGGGAGTGACACGGTGTGCGGAGCCCAAGGTCTCTATGCCATCGTCGTGCCACTCCTCGGCAAGCGGGCACCCCGCAGGATCGATGACCGCGAGTGCCACTCGACCCGCAGGAGTCAGCCGGAATTCCGCGACTCGTTGCGGCTTCGACGAGCCGATGTCATACAAAACCATCAGGGTTGGGCTCTCGTCGGCCATCGCCCTCACCTCCACGACCGTAGCCCGGTTCGATCCGACTACCTGCCCTTAAGGGAAACAGACAATGCAGTCCGTTTCAAGGAATGCGCACCGCGATAGATCATGGGCAGCTATCGCTGCAGGCTGTCGTCATTGCACGGCTCATGGAGCCGCGGCACGCAGCCTGTGCGTGGAGACTGGAGCCGTGACCAAGGACGGAATCCAGCTGATCGTGGTGGACGCTGCCAATGTCGTCGGCTCGCGGCCCGATGGCTGGTGGCGCGACCGTTCGGGCGCGGCCCGGCGATTGCTCACGAAGCTGACCTCGCTGCAGGAATGCCTGGAGCAGGCATCCGACGTCGTAGTCGTTCTCGAGGGGGCAGCGAAAAGCGCAGTCGCCGAGGGCACAGACCCGGACAGCTTTCGTGTGATGTTGGCGGACGGATCAGGAGATGACGCGATCGTCGATGTGGTGGCAGCAGCCGTTGCGGTGGACGGCAGTCGGTCGATCACCGTCGTGACGGCGGATCGGGGACTACGCGATCGAGTCGAGGCACTCGGGGCCGCGACGGTCGGTCCACGCTGGCTCCTGGATCGCATCGAGTCGTAGCCGACCCAGCAAGGTCTGTCATTCGCATCCGCCCGGGGAACACCTGTCGGGCGTGTCGATCGAGACACGGCGGCGGGGAGGGCGAGACTGAGCGAATGGCCGAACGGTACCCCTCCGCCGCCGAGGAGTTCGATCTGACCGCGCAATGGGCCGAACCGCTATGGCCCAATGCGCTGTCGGATCGCTATGGGCACGTCGCCGTGAAACCGGCCGCGGCGCGCGGATAACGGAGGACAGGGGCATGTGCCGACTGTTCGGAATGACAGCGTCGCCGCGGCGAGTCACCGCGACCTTTTGGCTTCTCGATGCCGTAGACAGTCTGGACCACCAGAGCGAGACCAATCCCGACGGCACCGGACTCGGCACCTTCGGCACAAATGGCAGGCCGTTGGTCGAGAAGCAGCCGTTGGCCGCCTACGCGGACCGCCAGTTCGCAACCGAAGCCAAACACCGCGAGTCGGCGACCTTCCTCGCCCACGTCCGCCACGCGTCGACCGGTGCCCGCACCGTGAACAACACCCATCCGTTCACCCAGAACGGACGCATCTTCGCTCATAACGGCGTCATCGAAGATCTCCCACGACTCGACGAGCAACTGGGCCCTTACCGCGCACTGGTACAGGGCGACACCGACTCGGAACGATTCTTCGCGCTGATCACCAAACACATCGATGCGCACGGCGGTGACATCACCGCCGGAATCACCGACGCCACCCAATGGATCGCCGACCAGCTGCCGATTTTCGCGATCAACCTGATCCTGACCACCGCCGCCGAGCTGTGGGCCTTGCGCTACCCCGATACCCACGAGCTCTACATGCTGAAACGCGAAGCCGGAGAACACCTCCGGCATGCGGGCAGCGCGGGAACCGTCCGCGTCCACTCCGCCGATTCGGCCGAAACCCCGACGGTGGTCATCGCCAGCGAGCCGATGGACACCAACCCTGGCTGGCGTCGCATGCCTCCCGGTGAGCTACTGCATATCCACCCTGATCTGCACATGGACAGCAGACCGATACTCGATCGCCCACCGGCCCACCTGCTGTCGCTCTCGGACCTCAGCGCCGAAGCCGCCGCATCCCAGCTCACTCGCTGACGGCACATCCGACTCACCGAAACGCGCGCCTTACCGCGACCGGATCCGAAGATCGAGCGAACGGGAGTCATGCGGACTTGGCGGGGCGGACCCACCTCCTTAGATTGAATCTAAGTTAGATTAGATCTACGTAAGAGTCGATCTACGTTTATGCCGAGGAGTTGGCGATGGAGTTCACCGGTAGAGCTGCCGACCTCGACCTGCTCACCCAACAGCTGGACCTGGTGACAGAGAGACGCGGTGCGACGCGTGGACGGGCAGTGATCGTGACCGGTCGACGGCGGGTCGGTAAATCGCGGCTCATACAGGAGTTCTGTGATCGGTCAGGCCGGGCGTACGTCGTTTTTCAGGCCACTCGCGCACGCAACCCGGTGGCCGAACGCGACGATTTCATCGCCACCATCGCGCACTCTGCTTTAGGCGGAGCCGAGTTGGTTGCCGGGTTGCACGCATCCGACTGGAACCAGGCCTTACGCGCGCTTGCCATCGCCCTCCCGGACGACGTGCCCTGTATCGCCGTTATCGACGAGGTGCCCTGGCTCACCGAACAGGACTCGGAGTTCGAAGGCGCACTGCAGACGGTGTGGGATCGCCAGCTATCCAGCAAGCCGGTGCTACTCGCGCTGGTCGGCAGCGACATCTCGGTGATGGAAGCGTTGCAGTCCCGCGACCGCCCATTTTTCGGGCGCGCAACGAAGATGGCTGTCGAGCCACTGAACCTGGCCGATGTTCAGACAATGACAGATCTCGACGCCGCCAACGCGGTCGACGCCCGGCTGATCACCGGCGGTTTCCCGGAGATCGTCCAGTCGTGGCAGCCGGGGATGAACAGAACCGACTTCCTCCGAGCCTCGGCGGCGAACCCCCTGTCACCACTGCTGATAGTCGGTGAGCTGTCCATGCTCGGCGAGTTTCCGGAATCATCACGCTCGCGTGCCGTACTGGAGGCCGTCGGCAGTGGCGAGCGCACCTTCGGCACCATCGCCGCGCAGGCCGGAGGCACCGGCGCATTGCCCTCGGGAACCCTGGCACCCTTGCTGAACACCCTGCAGGCCAAGCGAATTGTCGCCACGGACCTACCGCTGTCCACCAAGCCCGACACCAGGAATAAGCGGTACCGCATCGCCGATTCCTACCGCCGGTTCTGGCTTGCCTTTCTCCAGCGAGGTATTCCGCTCATCGAACGCGGACGCGGAGACCTTGCACTCACGCGCATCGAGCGCTCCTGGACCGCCTGGCGCGGACGTGCCGTCGAACCTCTCATCCGGGAATCCCTGATACGCCTGCTGCCCGACGGCCGTTGGCCCGAAACCGAAGCGATCGGTGGCTGGTGGAATCGGCAGAACAACCCGGAAATCGACCTCGTCGGCGCCGACCACGAACCGGTCGCAGGCGCGGTGCATTTCGTCGGCTCGATCAAATGGCTGGAGGACCGCACCTTCGACCGCCATGATTACGACGCTCTCACCCGAGCGATCCTGTCGGTGCCGGGCACCAACATACACACGCCATTCGTGGCCGTGTCCCGCTCCGGCATCGAATCCGATCTTCCACTCGCGACACATTGGGGCCCCGAAGATCTCGTCGCCGCATGGCAGTGACCGGTGCGGTCAGGTCAGCGACCGACGACTCGGGCGAGACGCTCCGGATAGCGCGCGCCGGCGAAAGCTCCCGAGGGAGCGGCGGCGTCGATGCGGGCGAGATCGTCTGCGGTCAGGGTGATGCCGGTGGCTGCGACGTTTTCCTCGAGGTAGGTGCGGCGCTTGGTGCCGGGGATGGGGACTACGTCCTCGCCCTGGCTCATGACCCAGGCCAGGGCCAATTGGCCTGCGGTGATGTCCTTTTCGGCGGCCAGGTCACGGAGGGTGGCGACGATAGCGAGGTTGCGGTCGAGGTTGTCGTCGGCGAAACGCGGTAGTTGGCGGCGCATGTCGTCGGCGGGGAGCTCGGCGGTGGAGGTGATGGCGCCGGTGAGGAAGCCGCGGCCGAGCGGGGAGAACGGCACAATGCCGATACCCAATTCGCGGCAGGTCGGCAGCACCTCGGCCTCGATGTCCCGTGACCACAGCGACCATTCGCTCTGCAGCGCGGTGATCGGGTGCACGGCGTGCGCGGCGCGGATGGTTGCGGCCGCGGCTTCGGAGATGCCGAGGTAGCGCACCTTGCCCGCGGCGACCAGGTCCGACAGCGCGCCCCAGGTCTCCTCGATCGGGACGTTCGGATCCACCCGATGCTGGTAGTAGAGGTCGATGTGATCGACGCCGAGGCGGGCCAGCGACTCGTCGCAGCTCTGCTTGACATAAGCGGCGTCACCGCGTGCGTTCATGGTGCCGCCCTCGCCCCACACAATCCCGAACTTCGTTGCGAGTACCACCTGATCACGCCGATCGGCGATAGCGCGCCCGACCAGCCGCTCATTGGTCTCGGGCCCATACACATTGGCGGTGTCGAGCATGGTCACGCCCAGGTCGAGCGCGCGATGAATCGTCGCGATGGACTCGTCGTCGTTATCGCGCACGCCATAGGCCTGGCTCATCCCCATACAGCCGAGTCCCTGCGCACCTACGGTCAGTCCGCCGAGTTTCCTGGTCGGGATCATTGCGGGATCTCCTCCTTCAGTACACCGGACGCGATGTCCAGCGGCAGGTCCGGGTCGTGATTACCAAGAACCGACGCTACGACCTGGAGTGCACTCCATGTCAAGAGCGACGCGATGGCTGCGGAACTCGGCCTCGGACTCCTGACCGCCGAGCCGCCGAGAGTGTGACCTCAGATCCGACGCAACGTTCTGGCGAAGTTCGCCCCGAACAGTTTCGCCGTCTCCAGATCCCCCTTGTCGAAGGAATCCACGGGAGCTTTATGGTGAATTTGCGCCATTGCGCCGGTCCATGATCCGAGTCGATCGAGAGCCGCGTCCGGAGTCGCGCCGGCATTGTTTTCGAGATTCGGCGGATTGCCGACCCACAGCATCCCGTGCTGCATCGAGAAAACCACCATGGACATCAGGGTTGATTGTTTGTCTCCCGATGGATACGACGAGACCGTGAAGCCGGAGGCAAGTTTTCCGCGCAACTCCTGGGTGCGGAAAAGGGGCGATGTCGAATCCATGAACGACTTGAAGGGCCCGGAGACTCCCCCGAAGTAGGTGGGAGAACCCCAGATGATGCCGTCGTAGGCGGCCAACCGGGCAGGTGTGGCGACGAGTTCGTCAGCCTTCAGCAGACTCACCTCTGCGCCCGCCACATTCCTGACGCCTGCGACGACATGCTTCGCGAAGTATTCCGTCCGCCCGTGGCCGCTGTGATAAATGACGGCCATTTGTTTCACCGCTGATGTTTCTTCATGCACAGCGCCAAGGGTGTTCTCCGTCCTGACAGACCGGCAACTATCGTTGCCGTTTCCGGAACGAGCCGGCATCGAACGCTTATCGCTCCAGCACCGATGACGTAAGGCGCGGCCACAGCCTGCCGTAACAGCCCTCATCATGAGTGTGGTGCGGCAGTCGGAGACCGCCGCCAATAGCTTCAACACCCCGATGCGTTCCATCGACACCTCGTTCGCGGCCGCGGCGGGCGGTGTTGCCCTGTCCCAGAAGAACATTCGTTTCGGCGACCACACTCGGCCGTCGAAGCACGGCTTCCGTACCGGCCTGCCGATCGGCTGCGGTGTCGCCCTCGTCGCCGCGGCCATCACCGCGACCATTCCGTACTGCCCCCACTCCCCACCGACGCCGAAGGTCACATCGAGGGCCCGAGGCGAGTGTTGACACCGAAGGCTAATTAGATTAGCTTTATGGCTATCAGCATTAGCTACCAGCACAACGGGAGTTCGACATGACCGAGTACCTGACCATCGACGGTGGACAGATCGCCTACGACGTGACCGGCGATGGCCCACTGGTCGTGCTGTCGCACGGCATCGGCGACCGGCGCCAGGCTTTCCGGTTCCTCGCGCCGAAGCTGGTCGCCGCCGGCTACCGGGTCGCGGCGGCGGATCTGCGCGGACACGGAGAGTCCAGCATGAACTGGAAGTCACACGACGGCAGTGACGCCATCTCGCGGACCGATATCGCGGGCGACCTGCTCGCGCTGATCCGCCACCTCGGCGCTCCAGCGGTCATCATCGGGCACTCCATCTCCGGCGGGGCCGCCACCATCGCTGCGGCACAGGCGCCCGAACTCGTCAGCGCCATCATCGAACTCAACCCGTTCACCAAGACCCAGAAGCTCGCCGCCGGCGCGCTGTTCACCGTCCCGCGCTACCGCAAGGGGCTGGTGCCGCTGATGAACACCATGATCTTCAAGAGCCTCGGACAGTGGATGCGCTACCTGAACGTCGCCTACCCGATCAAGCCCGCCGACTACGACGAGTACATGGCCGAACTGTCGACGAAGCTGCAGGAACCGGGCCGGTTCGCGGAATTCATGAAGACCGGCAAGTCGACTCCCGCCGATTCCGAGGCGCAGCTGCCGAACATCAGTAGCCCCGCGCTGATCATCATGGGCGCCGAGGACCCCGATTTCCCGAACCCCGAAGCCGAAGGCGACGCCATCGTCGCGCTGATGCCCGCGGGTCTCGGCACCGTCGCAGTGGTGGAGGGGTCCGGGCACTACCCGCACGCGGACGCGCCGGACCGGGTGGCCGAACTGGTGGTGCGGTTCCTCACCGAGCATGCCCGTGCCTAGGGTCGGGCTGACCACAGCCGACGTCGTCCGTGCGGGTGCCCAACTCGCCGACGACGTCGGCTACGACAACCTGGCCATGGGTCCGCTTGCCGAAAAGCTCGGTGTCCGAACACCTTCCCTGTACAAGCACGTGGCCAACCTGGCCGATGTGCAGCACGGCATCGCCGTGCTCGCGATGTCCGAACTCGACCGTGCCATTCGCGACGCGATGCACGGCCGCTCGGGCACCGAAGCGTTGGCAGCCTTCGCCCGCGCATTCCGCGCCTACGTGGTCGCGCACCCCGGGCGCTACGCCGCCACCGTCGGAGCCGAGTTCACCGGCCCCGACGATCCCCTACTGGAATCCAGTGGCCGCGTGCTCGATTCGATGGTGGCCGTGCTGCGTGGTTACGACATTCCCGACGTCGAGATGGATCACGCCCTGCGCACCTTGCGCTCGATGTTCCACGGATTCGCGTCCCTACAGGCATCCCGCGGCTTCCAGTGGACCGGCGATCCGGAAGTCAGCTTCGACTGGATGATCCGGTTCATCGACCGTGGATTGTGTGGGCTGTGAAGAAGTCCCATGCCAGGTCGGTCGCGTTCACCCCGGCCTGCGCATCGGAGAGTTCGCCCTGCGCGGCGCCCGGCCACGAGTGCCCCATCTCGGGAAGCCGGTAGATCTCGACCGTGCTGCCGTCGCCGCAGGTCGCCGTCGTGACGGTGATGCCATTGGCCAGGTCGGCCCGCGCTGCCTCGGGAGCGCGGGCGAGTCGCTCCTGCCACTGTGTGATCCCGGTGTCGAATCGACCGAAGTAACGGTCCTTGCCACCGAGGAAGGTGATCACCGATACCGATGTCGTCGGCTTGTAGGACGGCTGCGCCGCGGCGGACCCGATGAAACCCCCGCTGACCGGAACGGGTCTTGCCACCGAATTCGATGATGATCCGCTGATCACCCGAGCCGGGCTTGTCGTCCTGCGCAGGGGCGGCGGGGATCGGCGATATCGGTGGCACGGCGAGGCTCTGGCAGGCCGGGACCGACAAGGCACAACAGGCAATGGCGACGACAACACGACGAAGCCAGAACACCGACTCACTATGGCACGAGATCGATGCGCCGTTGTCGAGACCGGAAATCTTCGAGAATGGTTGAGTAGCAATGGCTACCGCAGATGTGGACCGCGATCGGGCCGGCCGCATCGAGCTGGGTGCCCAGTTCCGGTGGCTGCAGATCCTCACCGATTTCGGAGCGCCGTCACCGGGTGGCCCGCAAGGTGGTGAAGCACCGTCTGCACTTCGATTGGATGCCTACCGAGCGTACGCGTGAGGTCGAGGTCGAGCGCATCATCGGCATGGGAGCGACGCTGCACGAGGACCACCGAACCACCGACGGGCTCGGCTGGGTCACGCTGCTCGATCCCGAGGGAAACGAGTTCTGCCTCGAGCGAAGCAAGGCCGAACGCGAAGCCCGAGAGCCGAGACAG
This sequence comes from Nocardia sp. NPDC051463, assembly GCF_040681975.1. Lineage (NCBI taxonomy): Bacteria > Bacillati > Actinomycetota > Actinomycetes > Mycobacteriales > Nocardiaceae > Nocardia > Nocardia sp. NPDC051463. Next base: position 61,306 of record NZ_JBFBAB010000032.1, on the reverse strand, counting down.
GCGTACCCATAATCCCCACCGGTGGCGCAGCTGCGTATCGCGTTATAGCATCGGGCCCGTTTGTTCATTTCGCGCGGCAGGACGAGAACTTGACCAGTGGTACCCGGCAGGCTTCCTCGTCTTCACGCCGTGGACGTTCACGTCGGGCGTCCGGGTCGAGCGCGCCCACGCTGGCGACGCTGCTCACCGCGGCCGTCGAGCACAATCCCGACGGCGCGGCCGTCGTGTGCGACGATGCCACGCTGACTTATCGTGCCCTCGACGCGCGCTCCTCGCAGTTGGCCAGAGTTTTGCTGGCAATGGGGATCGGCCCGGAAATCACCGTCGCGGTGGCCCTGCCACGGTCGATCGACTCGGTGCTCACGGTCTGGGCGGTCGCCAAGACCGGCGCGGCGTTCGTGCCCATCGATCCGGGCTTCCCTTCCGCACGCATCGAGTTCCAGGTCACCGACTGCGGTGCACAGTTCGGACTGACCAAGCAGCAGTACGCCGCGGTACTGCCGGGCGAGGTTCGGTGGCTCGCGCTGGACGCTCCCGACTTCGAGACACAGGTGTCTGCGCAGTCACCGACGCCGATCTCCTATCTCGACCGCCGGACCCCGATGCGGGACACCAACCCTGCCTATCTGATCTATACCTCCGGCTCGACCGGTCTGCCCAAGGGGGTCGCGGTCACCCACGCCGGCCTGGCCGGGCTCTGTGCCGAACTCACCGAGCGGCACTCGATCGCCCGCGACGCGCGGATCCTGCACTTCGCCTCACCCAGCTTCGACGCGTCGATATTGGAGCTGCTGCTTGCCATCGGCGCGGCCGCCACGATCGTGATCGCCCCGCCGACGATTTATGGTGGCAGTGAGCTGGCGCGGCTCATCACACACCATCGGGTCACCCACGCCTTCCTCACCCCGTCGGCGCTGGCCTCGGTCGAGCCGACCGGACTGGACCTGCTGCAGGGCATCATCGTCGGCGGCGAGCCGTGTCCTCCCGCGCTGGTCGGCCATTGGGCCGTGGCCGGACGGCGATTCTGGAACGCCTACGGGCCCACCGAATCCACCATCGTCGCGACCATCAGTGCACCGCTGTCGCCCGAGACGCCGGTGACCATCGGATCGGCGGTGCGCGGCCTGCGCCTGCGCGTGCTCGACCGGCAACTGCGCCCGGTCGGCGTCGGCGTCGCGGGCGAGCTGTATATCTCCGGTCTCGCCATTGCCCGCGGCTATCACCGTCGCGCCGGGCTGACCGCACAGTGTTTTCCCGCGGACCCGCACGGCGCACCGGGCACTCGGATGTACCGGACCGGCGACCTCGTTCGCTGGACCACCGGCGGTGACCTCGACTATCTCGGCCGCACCGACGACCAGGTCAAGATCCGTGGTTTCCGGATCGAGCTCGGCGAGATCGACGCGATTCTCACCACGCATCCCGAGGTACACGCGGCCGTCACCGTCGACCGGAGGACCGCCGCGAACGAAACCACGCTGGCGGCCTATGTCGTGCCCGCACCAGGGCGATCGCCCGACCCCGCCGCCCTCGCCGACACCGTGGCGCAGCGGCTGCCGCACTACATGCTGCCGACCTCGATCACCATCGTGGACCGAATCCCGCTGACCCCCAACGGTAAAACCGATCGTGCAGCGCTGCGTGCCCGATCCGACGACCGCCTCGTCTATCGACCGTTGTCGGGTCTCGGCGAGGAATTGGTCGCCGCGGTGTTCGCCAGGGTGCTCGGGCACGAACAGTTCGGGCCGGACTCGGACTTCTTTACTTCCGGTGGCAATTCGCTGCTCGCCACTCAGGTCGCGGCCCGGCTCAGCGAGACATGGCAGGCCCAGATCCCGACCAGGCTGGTGTTCGACCACCCGACAGTGGCCCTGCTGGCGAAAGCGCTGCAAACGCAGCGACTGGACACGGCCGGACCGGCCTTGGTCGCTCGCGCGAGACCCGAGCGGATTCCCTTGTCCCCCGCCCAACTTCGGTTCTGGCTGCGCAACCAATTCGACACCACGACGTCGGTGGACAACGTCGGGTTCGCACTCGGAATGTCGGGTGACCTCGATATCGAGGCGCTGCGTGCCGCGTTCGCCGACACCGTCGAGCGGCACGAAACGCTGCGCACGATGTACCCGGCCGACGCCATCGGCCCACACCAGCTGATACTCGAAACATCAAGTGCGGTTTCTAATTTCGCGCCGGAGGACACGCACCCCGACGCGGTGGACGAGCGGGTGCGCGAGACGCTGTGGCGCGGTTTCGACGTGTCGGCGGAAGTGCCGTTGCGAGCTCGGCTGCTCCGGGTGGACGGCGCCTACGTGCTGGCCTGCGCGACCCACCACATCTGCGCCGACGGCTCGTCCCTCGCCCCCTTGGCGCGCGATGTCGCCATCGCCTACGCCGCGCGTGCCGCGGGCAACGCACCGACCTGGCCGCCGCTGGAGGTGCAGTACGCCGACTACGCACTGTGGCAACAGGACGTGCTCGGTTCACGCGACGACCCGGACTCGCCGATCTCCCGGCAACTCGCCTACTGGACACAAGAACTGGCAGAGCTGCCCGACGACCTCGACCTGCCCACCGACCGCCCACGACCGGCGGTGGCCTCACTGCGCGGCGACGGCGAGCAGCGCACAGTACCCGCCGCGCTGCATCGCGACCTGCTCGCCGTCGCGCGGGCCCATCGGGCCACATTGTTCATGGTGATGCGGACAGCCTTGGCCGTCCTGCTGGCCCGCCTATCCGGTGGCACCGACATCGCCATCGGCGTGCCGATGACCAATCGCGCCGAGGCCGCCCTCGAGGATGTCGTCGGTATGTTCGTCAACACCACGGTGTCGCGGACCAGGATCGACCCGGCCGAGAGCTTCGCGGATCTGCTGGCCAGGACCCGCGATCGGGACATGGTGAATTTCGCGCACTCGGAGGTGCCGTTCGAACTGGTCGTCGATGCCGTCAACCCGGTGCGGTCCCCTGGACGGCATCCGCTGTATCAGGTCGGTTTCGCGTTCCAGAACTTCGCCGAGGCCACTGTCGAACTGTCGGGCCTGACGTTCTCGTCCTACGACGCGGACATCACGACCGCGAAGACCGACCTGCACATCGCCGTGGTCGACACCCACGACGAGGACGGCGCAGCGGGCCCGATCCTCATCCGATTCGGCTATGCCACAGATCTTTTCGATGAAACGACGGTGCGCAGGTTCCTCGCCGCCTATCTGCGCATCCTGCAGGAGGTGGCCGCCGATCCGGTCGGCGCGGTCGGTGATATCGACATCATGGAACCGCTCGAACGGCGGCGAATCCGGTTCTGGTCGACCGGACCGGACCTCCCGGTGGCGCCGGAGACCCTGACCACCGCGCTATGGCGGCATGCGCTCGCGACACCGGACGCCGTCGCGGTGGTCTGCGCAGCGGAGGCGCTGACCTACGCACAGCTGCATGATCGATGTAATCGGTTGGCCCGATGGCTGATTCGGCAAGGCGTTGGACCCGACAGCGTGGTGGCGGTAGCCATGCGGCGGTCCATCGATCAGGTTGTCGCACTGACCGCGATCGTCGAAGCCGGCGGGGCCTGGGTACCGATCGACCCGGATCATCCGGCCGAGCGGATCCGGTCGGTGCTCGATTCCGCCGCACCGCGATGTGTCGTGACCACCAGTGGTGACGCATTCACCATTGCTCCCGCGCACGCGGTCGACACCCTGGATCTCTCGCAACTGAGTCCCGAACCGGTGCTCGATGCCGAGCGCGGCGCGGCACTGCGCGGCGACCATCCCGCCTACGTGATCTACACCTCCGGCTCAACCGGTCGACCGAAAGGTGTGGTGGTAAGCCACGACGCAATCGTCAATCAGCTCGCGTGGATGCAGCAGCAGTACCGTGTCAGTGCTGCCGACAGGTACCTGCAGAAGACTCCCGCGACGTTCGATGTCTCGCTGTGGGGGTATTTCCTACCGCTACGTGCCGGCGCCCGGCTGGTGCTCGCCGGACCGAGCGAGCACCGCGACCCCGCGGCATTGGGCAAGCTGATCGCAACGCACCGGGTTACGCTCACCGATTTCGTGCCCGCCATGCTCTCGATGTTCGCCGCGCACGCCACTTCGGCCGAATTGACTTCACTGCGTGCGGTTTTCGTCATCGGCGAGGCGCTGCCACCAGAGACCGCACGGGCGTTCGCCGCGGTCTGCGGCGCCGAACTGCACAATCTGTACGGTCCGACAGAAGCCGCGGTGAGCATCACCCATCATCGAGTCGAGGCCACCGACCTGACCTCCGTGCGCGTGCCGATCGGTGCACCGGAAGGGAACTCCCGCAGCTTCGTCCTCGACACCCGGTTGCGGCCGGTGCCGGTCGGCGCGGTGGGTGAGCTCTATTTGGCCGGAGTCCAACTCGCCCGCGGCTATCACGGCGCGCACGCTCTGACGGCGGGCCGATTCGTCGCGAATCCGCTCGGCGGCCCGGGCGATCGGATGTATCGGACCGGCGATCTGGTGCGGTGGACGCCGCGCGGCGCACTGGACTACATCGGGCGCAGCGACTTCCAGGTAAAGGTCCGCGGTCACCGCATCGAACTCGGCGAGATCGAAGCCGCACTGCTCGCCGACCCCACCGTCGGTCAAGCGGCTGCCGCGGTGAAACCGGCGCAGGACGGGGACCAGCTCGTCGGCTATGTCGTCACAGCGCCCGGTGCGGCAGTCGACCCCGATGCCCTGCGGCGCTCGGTATCTCGGGTGTTGCCCTCGTACATGGTGCCGTCGGCGGTTCTGCCGCTGGATGCGCTGCCGGTCAACGCCAGCGGCAAACTCGACCGTCCGGCGCTGCCACTGCCGGTGTTCGCCGCACGGGCCGGTATCGCGCCGTCGACCGCGCTCGAACACGCGATCGCCGAGGTATTCGCCGAGGTCCTCGCGGTGTCACCGATCGGGGTCGAAGATGATTTCTTCGAGCTCGGCGGGTCCTCGTTGATGGCTTTCACACTGCACCAACGACTTTCGTCCCGCCTCGACCGCGAGGTACCGATGTCGGTGCTGCTCACCACACCCACGGTGGGCGGCCTCGCCGCGCAGCTCACCACGGCCACGGGGCCGACACGAACGGACCTACCGTCGCCGGCCGAGGACGCCGTGCTCGACGCCGCGATCACCGTCGACGGGATCGCCGCCGCCCATACCGCACCACCGCGTGAGCTGCTGCTGACCGGTGCCACCGGGTTCCTCGGCGCCCACCTGCTGCGCGAACTGCTACACCGCACCGACGCCAGGGTGTCGTGCCTGATCCGGGCGAACACCGAGGTCGAGGGCGCCAACCGAATTCGGTTGGCGCTGCACCGCTACCGGTTGTGGGACGAGGCCGTCGCCGATCGGATCATCGCGGTCCCCGGCGACCTCGCCGCACCGCGCCTTGGCCTCTCCGACGCCGACTACGACCGCCTCGCCGAAACCGTCGACGTCATCTATCACAACGGCGCTCGCGTCAATCACCTCGACCCCTATGCTCGACTACGCGCCGCCAATGTCGAAGGCACCAGGAACATACTGCGGCTGGCGACGACGCAGCGGGCCAAGCCCGTCCACTTCGTGTCCACTATCGGCGCCGCCGTCTCGACCGCGCCGGAATCCCGCGTCGTCGAAGAGGACACGCGGCTGCGAGCCGACCAAGTCTCCGACAACGGCTACCTCACCTCCAAGTGGGTCGCCGAAGAACTGGTTCGGCAAGCGGGCGAACGTGGGGTGCCGGTCACCGTCTATCGTCCCGGCACCATCAGCGGCGACACGCGCATCGGTGTGAACAGCGCCGACGATTCGATCTGGAACATGATCCGCGCCGCCGCGATCCTCGGAATCGCCCCCGATGTCGGCGACGCGACAGTGTCACTGGTTCCGGTGGACTACGTGGCGAGCGCGCTTGTCGAGATCTCGGCCCATCCAGCGTCGGAAATCGTCTATCACCTGGTCAACCGCGCCCCGGTGACGGTACGCGATATCTTCGACTCGCTGCGCGACCACGGCCTCCCGGTCGAGACCGCCCCGCTGGAGACCGTCCGCGCCGAGCTGGACCGCGAATCCCGCCTGCGCAACGACGCGGGCGACGATTCGCTCGTCCGCGCGGCGCTGCTCAGCGCGAACTTCGCCGGGCTCGCCGGACACCTCGACTGGGACGACAACCACAGCCGTACCGCCTTGGCGGACACCGGCATCGAGTGCCCGCCCCTCACACGCCCGACACTCGACATCTACATCAGGGAGTTCATCGCATCGGGATTCCTACCGCCGCGGTAGTACATGAGCGCATCCACTGGCGCGCCATAAAAACGCGGGGACGGTCTGCTCGGGCGGCCACAGTTTCGGGTGCGCGCGCAAGATGCAAAACACCTTCCGCCGATCGGCAGGACTACACCGGCCGCCGATCGAGTGCTCGGCGGGGTCGCGCCAGAAACGCTCCCGCGGCCCCTCATCTTCGCCGCGGGTGCGGGCCGACCCCGCCGATCGCTACCGCAATGCGATGTATTTGGTCTCGAGGTATTCCTCGATGCCCTCGCTGCCCGCCTCGCGGCCGAGGCCGGATTGCTTCACACCACCGAACGGGGCGGCGACGTCGGAGATGATGCCACGGTTCACACCGACCATTCCGGATTCGAGCGCTTCGGCCACCCGCAAGGCGCGGTCCAGATCTGCGGTGTAAATGTATGCGGCCAAACCGAATTCGGTGTCATTGGCCGCCGCGATGCCCTCGGCTTCGCCGTCGAATCCGGTGATCGCGGCAACCGGCCCGAATACCTCCTCGCGCAGGATCCGCGCGTCGGCGGGCACCTCCGCCAAGACCGTCGGCTCGTAGAAGTAGCCCTCTCCTTCCGCATTCGCGCCGCCGGTAGTCACCACCGCACCCTTCTCGACCGCATCGCGCACCAGCTCGGCCACCGTGGTGCGCTGCTTCTCACTGATGAGCGGCCCCACCTGCACACCGTCGAGATGGCCAGGCCCTACCTTCAGTGCGCGCATCCTCGCGGTCAGCATCGCCGTGAACTGTGCGCGCACTGCGTTGTCGATATGGAAGCGGTTCGCCGCGGTGCATGCCTCGCCGGTATTGCGCATCTTGGCTGCCATCGCACCGTCCACCGCCGCGTCCAGATCGGCGTCCGCGAACACCACGAACGGCGCGTTGCCGCCGAGCTCCATGGAGGTGCGCAGCACGCCCGTCGCCGACTGGGCGAGCAGGAGTTTCCCGACGCCGGTCGAGCCGGTGAAGGTCACCTTCCGCAGCCGATCGTCGGCGAACATCGGGTCGGTGAGTTGCGCGGCCTGCGAGGTCGGCAGGATCGACAGCACACCGGCGGGCAGTCCGGCCTCGGCGAACACCTGTCCGAGCAGCAGCATGGTCAGCGGGGTTTCGGCGGCGGGCTTGACCACCATCGTGCAGCCCGCGGCGAGGGCGGGCGCGATCTTCCTGGTGCCCATAGCGAGTGGGAAGTTCCACGGCGTGATCGCCAGGGTCGGACCGACCGGCTGCTTGGTGACCAGGATGCGGCCGGCGCCCGAGGGTGACTGCGTGTAGCGGCCGTTCACCCGGACCGCTTCCTCAGCGAACCAGCGCAGGAACTCCGCACCGTAGGTGACCTCGCCGTAGCTCTCCGCGAGCGGCTTGCCCATCTCCAGGGTCATCAGCAGCGCGAAATCGTCGCGATGCTCGATGACCAATTCCCAAGCGCGGCGCAGGATTTCCGAGCGTGACCGGGATGATGTTGCGGCCCAGTTTTTTTGCGCACGGGCAGCGGCTTCCAACGCGCGTGCGCCGTCGGCGGCGGCCGCATCGGCCACCTCGACCAGGACCGCGCCGGTCGCCGGATCGTGCACCGGGAAGGTACGACCACCTGCCGCGGGCACTTGCTCGCCGGCAACCCACAGTCCGGTCGGCACCGCGGCGAGCAGAGCAGCCACATCACGCATCGTCAGGTTCTCCTCGATCACATCGAAAGGGTTCGTGGTCAGTGCGCGGCTTCGATCAGCCGGCCAGCCGGCGCAGTGCGTCCGCGAGCACGTCGATGCCGTCGGCGAGCAGCTCGGCGCCGATCACCAAGGGCGGAAGCAGCCGGATGACATTGCCGTTGGTCCCGCACGTCAACAGCACGACACCGGCGGCGAGCGCTTCCGCGGCAACGGCTTTGGTGAGCACCGGATCCGGTTCGGTGCTGCCCGGCCGCACGATCTCGATCGCGAGCATGCCGCCGCGGCCGCGCACCTCGCCGATCACGCCGACCTCCTCGGCCAGCGCACGCAATCGCGGCACGACGGTGGCTTCGATGGCCCGCGCCCGTGCGGGCAGATCGAGCTCCCGCATCACCGACAGCGTGGCGAGCGCGGCCGCGCAGGCGACCGGGTTACCGCCGTAGGTGCCACCTAGACCGCCGGGGTGCACCGCGTCGAGCAGCTCGGCCCGTCCGGTGATGGCCGCGAGCGGCATACCGCCCGCGATCCCCTTGGCCATGGTGATGATGTCAGGCACCACACCCTCGTGCTCGCTGGCGAACCAGGCGCCGGTGCGCGCGAACCCGGTCTGCACCTCGTCGGCGATGAAAACGACGCCGTTGTCGCGCGCCCACTCCGCAAGTGCCGGAAGGAAACCCGGTGCCGGGACGATGAAACCGCCTTCGCCCTGGATCGGTTCGATGATCAGCGCGGCCACCGAGGTGGCGCCGAGCTGTGCCTCGATGCGCGCGATCGCGCGCTGCGCCGCCTGTGCGCCGGTCAGCCCGGCCTCGTCGCGGTACGGGTAGGAGGTCGGCATCCGGTAGATCTCCGGAGCGAAAGGCCCGAAGTTCGTCTTGTACGGCATCGACTTCGCGGTCAAGGCCATCGTGAGATTGGTGCGCCCGTGGTAGGCGTGGTCGAAGGCGACGACCGCGGTGCGTCCGGTGGCCAAGCGCGCCACCTTGATCGCGTTCTCCACGGCCTCCGCACCGGAGTTGAACAGTACGGTGCGCTTCTCGTGGTCACCGGGTGTCAGCGCGTTCAGTTCCTCCGCTACCCGCACATAGCCTTCGTACGGCGTGACCATGAAGCAGGTGTGGGTGAACCGGGCCGCCTGCTCGGCGACCGCCGCGGCGACCGCGGGGTGCGAGGCACCCACACTGGTGACGGCAATGCCGGAACCGAGGTCGATCAACGAATTGCCGTCGACATCGACGATGACGCCGCCGTCGGCATCGGCCGCATACACCGGCACCGCTGAACCGACACCCGCCGCGACCGCGCCCTTGCGGCGGTCGGCCAGCGCCGTCGACCGCGGCCCCGGCAGGGCGGTGACGATGGTGCGCTGCTGCGCCAGTCGGTGGTCGATGGCGATCATCTTCGGGCTCCTGTCCAGTCGAAATATCTGTGTCGAGTCTCGGCGCAATCGGCTGCCCGAACCAGCGCCACTTCGGCCATCCGCCACCCCCCACACGCGCCATTTCGTCGACTGCGCCGATGGGCCGCGGTATGCCGGGTCTACCGCTTGTCCACCTGGATCAATGCGGCGTCATCGCTGATGACCGCAGTCTGCCTGGAGAGCGTGTCGCCACGGAAGAACTCGGGGTTGCGCCACCGCATCACCGACATCAGTACCGCGCCGAAGCACAGCATCCCGAAGCCCATGAAGAACACCAATCCGACGCCGCCCACCGATGCGCCGCTGCCGTTGTCCGGGTTCATGCTCTCGCGTACGGAGATCACGAACACCGTCGCCAGCATCAGCCCGCCGAGCAGCGGGAACAGGAGTTTGAAGACGGCATTGCGGACACTGCCGAACAGCTCTTCGCGGAAGTACCAGACACACGCGAAGGCCGTGATGCCGTAGTACCAGCAGATCATGATGCCCAATGCCGCAACGGTATCCAGCAGTGTGTGCTCCGAGAGCAGTGTGACCACGGTGTAGAAGACGCCGGTAACAACGCCCGCGACGACGGTGCTGAACGACGGCACCAGGAACCGCGGGCTGACCTCGGCGAATTTCTTCGGGAACGCACCGTAGGCACCCATCGCGAGCATAGTGCGGGCGGCGGGCAGGAACGTCGTCTGCAGGCTCGCCGCCGAAGAAGCGAGGACCGCGAGCATCAACAGCGGCCCGGCCCAGCCGCCGAGCACCGGATCGGCGAGCGCGCCGAACACATTGTCGGCACTCTCCTCGTTGCCGAGGCCGAGACCACTGTCACCGACGCCCGCGTACATCATCACCGCGACCGCGACAAGCAAGTAGGTCAACAGAATCGAGAGCACGCAGAGCAGCCCCGCACGCCCGGGCACCTTGGTCGGATCCTTGGATTCCTCGCCGAGGGTCAAGCAGGTGTCCCAGCCCCAGAAGGCGAAGATGGAGCCGGTGAGGCCGATAGCGAACGCGCTCACCGTGATTCCGGTGAACGGGTTGAACCAGTCGAAGCTGAAGCTGAGTGATCCCGGTGCCGCGCCCCGGCCGACGTGCACGAGCGCGACCACCGCGAAGGCGAGCAGCACGACCATCTGGAAGCCGACGAGCACGTATTGGACGTGCTGACTGGTGGTGATGCCGCGACTGGCGATGAAAGTGGCGACCGCGAGGAACAGCAGGGTCGTCGCGATGTTGATGCCCTTGTTATCCGCGAGATCGGCAATGCCGGGATCGCTGAGGACTCTGGCGAGAAAGAGATATAAGAATTCCACGGCGATCGAGGCCAGATTGGACAGCACGATGATCGAGGCCATCACCATGCCCCAGCCGCACATCCACCCGGTATAGGGACCGAAGGCCTTGGTGGACCAGGTGAACGACGCACCACAGTCGGGCACCCGCGAGTTCAGCTCGCGGTAGGCGTAGGCGGTCAAGAACATCGGGATGAAGCCCGCGATGAGAATGGCGGGCATCTTCAAGCCGACGGCGGCCACGATCAGGCCGATGCTCGCGGTCAGCGTGTATCCCGGCGCTACGCACGAAATACCTAGTACCGCACCGGCCAAGGTGCCGACCTTACCCGCGGCCAGCCCCTTGTCGACGAACGGCTCGGCGGCGGTCGGACCGGAGGCGACGGGCGGCGGGATAGCAGTGTCACCGGCCATCGTCGTTCACCCCCGCGTTCGGAACCACCACCATCGGCACCTGGAGAACCCGGAGCATCTTCACGGCGGTAGAGCCGAGGAACAAGCGGCGCGGTTGGGCCAGTCGGCTGGAGCCGACCATGATCAGGTCGCCGTCGTGCCATTCGAGCTTGTCGACGGCGGCTTCGATCGTCGGACCGTCGGTTGTCGAGGACGTCACCGGAAAATCGTCGGGTAGTTCGGATTTCGCGCTGTCCAGGGTTTCTCGTGCGTGTCCGAGCGCGCGGTTGCGGACCGCGGCGGGCAGATCGTCGGCCCGGCGGGAGCCATGCATCGGATCCAGGGCGACCAGTGAGACCAGCCGTAACGGCGTGCCCGCCGCTCTGCTGGCGCGCACTGCGATGTCGAACAGGAGATCCGCGCCGGGGCGGTCGCCGATGGCACAGGTCACCTCACGTACCCGATCGACCGTCGAATGACGGGTGCCGCGCGGCGCCAAGGCCAACGGGACCGGCGCCGAATGCAGCAGGTCACCGGCAACAGAACCGAGGGAGTGGCGGCCGATCAGTCCATCGCCCGCCGCGCCGATGACGATCGCCGTGGCCTCCAATTTCTCGGCCTGTTCGATCAGACCGGCGGCAAACGATTCGTCGAAGCTGATATGCGTTTCGGCCACAATGTCGTTCGGCACCGCCGCCGCAGCCTCGGCCAGCCACCGGTGCGCCTGCCCGACGAGCACATCCTCGTATCCGCCGGTCGGCCCCGCGCCCGCCGCTGCCTGGTCCGGCGGCAGCACCATGCAGATATCCAGCTGCGCGTCCAAGGTCCGAGCAAGCCGAACAGCGAGCGCCACACCGTCCGCGCCGCTCGGGGTGGCGAGGTAGCCGACGACGAGCCTCATGTGCGTGCCCGCCCTACTCGTGCGAACTCATGACGTGCTTGACGCGGGTGTATTCCTCCACGCTGTAGGCCGAGAGATCCTTGCCGTAGCCGGAGTGCTTGAACCCGCCGTGCGGCATCTCCGCGACGAGCGGGATATGGCAGTTCACCCATACCGCACCGAAATCCAGTGCGCGAGTGAGTCGTTCCACTCTGGCGTGGTCCTTGGTCCAGACGCTCGCCGCGAGCCCGTAGCGGACACCGTTGGCGTATTCGATGGCCTGGGCTTCGTCGCGGAACGGCTGCACCGTCAGTACCGGGCCGAAGGTCTCGTCCTGGACGATGCTGTCGTCCTGGTGCACCTCGGTGACGATGGTCGGCTCGACGAAGAAGCCTTTGTCGCCCGAGCGCTTTCCACCGGTGACGAGCTTCGCGTGCGCGGGCAGTGCGTCGAGTTTGCGCAGTACCTCGGTGAAGTGGTTGATGTTGTTGAGCGGGCCGTAGAACGTGTCCGGATCCTCGGGCAGACCGGGCTTCAGCATTTCCGCCTTCTTCACCAATGCGTCCACCAACTGGTCGTGGATCGACTCGTGCACCAGCACGCGGGTGGCCGCGGTACAGTCCTGGCCCGCATTGAAGAACGCCGCTTCGGCGATACCGCTTGCGGCCGTTTCGATATCGACGTCGCCGAACACCACGGCGGGTGCTTTGCCACCGAGCTCGAGATGCGTGCGTTTGACCTGTTGTGCCGCCGTCGCGGCGACCGCGATGCCCGCGCGCACCGATCCGGTGATCGAGACCAGACCCGGCGTCGGGTGGCCGACCAGCTCGGCGCCGGTGCCGCCGTCGCCGAGCACGACATTGAACACGCCATCGGGCAGGATGCCCTTGGTCAGCCGGGCCAGCACCAAGGTGCTCTCCGGGGTGGTGTCGCTCGGCTTGAGCACAATGGTGTTACCCGCGGCCAGCGCGGGGCCGATCTTCCAGATCGCCATCATGAACGGGTAGTTCCACGGTGTCACCTGACCGACCACACCGATCGGCTCGCGACGCACGTAGGAGGTGAAGCCCGCCATGTACTCGCCGGCCGACTTACCCTCCAGCATCCGGGCGGCGCCTGCGAAGAACCTGATCTGATCGGCGCTCACCGCGATCTCCTCGGCGGCGATCACCGCCTTCGGCTGCCCGGTGTTGCGGCATTGCGCCTCCACCAGTTCATCGCTGTGCGCTTCGATGGCATCGGCCAGCTTCAGCAGGGCGGCCTGCCGGACGCTCGGGGTGGTCCGGCCCCAGGATTCGAAGGCTCGCTGTGCGGCCGCCATCGCGGCATCGATGTCGGCCCTGTTGGAGATCGGGGCTTGCCCGATGACGGTTTCGTCCACCGGATTCACCAGGTCGAGGGTTTCGGTGGCGGACGAAGCCACGAATTCGCCGTCGATGTAGTTCTGGAGCGCAGGCCTCGACATTGTTTTCCGTCCATCTCTCGGTGCGTTGTCCGGGGTTTGCCTAGGTCAAGTGTGCCCCGCGACACATCCATGGACACCCTGCCAAGATGGATAAGACGACGGCGGTTCTTCGACATTCTGTACACTCACCGGCGATGGCGGTTCCTGTTAGCTGGGTGTTGTCCCAGCCCGATCTCGCGGTGCGGCTCACAGGCGGCGCGGCAGGCGTCGGCCGCGAGATCGACCTCGTCGTCACCTCCGAACTCGAAAGCCCGTTCCGCTGGCTATCGGGCGGGGAACTACTGCTCACCACCGGGATGCGGTTGCCTGCCGCGCGAGGCGACCGACTGGAGTATCTGCGCGGCCTTGACGAATGCGGTGTCGCCGCAGTCGGATTCGGCACCGGGCTGACCCACGCCGAGGTGCCCGGGGATCTCGCGGACGCGGCCGACGCGATCGGCCTTCCGCTCTTCGAGGTGCCGTTGCCGACGCCGTTCGCAGCCATCGTCAAACGTGTGACCGCGCGGCTGGCGCAGTTGCAATACGACGCACTGCTGCGCGCCTCGCGCGCCCAACCGCGCATGACGAGAGCGCTGGTCAAGGCAGGAGCACAGGCCATCGTCCGCGAATTGGCCGGATCTCTCGGCGCGAAGGTCCTGATGCTGGATTCGACGGGCGCCGTCACCGAATGCCATCCGGGCGCGCCGGATGACGACCTGCTGCGTACAGTGCGCGCGGCGCTGGCCGCGGACCCTGCCGCATCGGCTAGCAGCGTCCACACCGATACGTCGGGGATGTCGATCACCCACCAGCGCATCAGCGTCGGCCGCAGCTCCTATGGCGATCTGGTGGTGGTCAGCCCGGCACCGCTCGGCGCCGTCGATCAGATCCTGCTCGGGCACGCCAACTCGCTGCTCGCGCTCGATTTCGAGAAGCCTGCGCGGCTGCAAGCAGCACAGCACCTGCTCAATAGCACCGCGCTCGGGCTGCTGCTCGGCACCGACGCCGACCTCGCTCCGGCGTGGGCACAGCTGGCCCAGGCCGCCGACGCACAAGGCCGCATCCGTGCCCTGGTCGCCGAGTGCGACACCGCCGGCGCGGTCGCCGGAGTAGGGGTAGCGCTGGAAGGCGCACTCGTCCGAGCCGGGCTTCCCCTGTTCATGCACGTCCGCGAGCGCCAGGTGCTTGTCGTGTTGCCCGCCGCCGAGGGCGCGGCGCCGGCCCGCAGGCTCACGACCGAGATCGACGCCGCGACCAGAAAGCTGGTCCGCCTCGGTTTGAGCGGCGCGCATCCCCTGCACGATCTCACCGAGATGCTGGCGAATGCCGAGCTCGCCGCTGCCGCAGCCGAACGTGGCGGGCCCCCTGCGGAATTCACCGAACTGGCCGGTCGTTCGCTGCTGTCGTTCGACGCCACCAGGCAGGTGCTGAACGCGATGGCCGACACCTTACTCACCCCACTCGTCGACTACGACCGCACACACGGCACCGATCTGCTGAGCTCGCTGCGCGCGTTCCTGGAGTCCAACGGACAGTGGGAATCGGCGGCGGCCGTGACCGGTGCGCATCGGCACACGCTGCGCAAGCGGATCGCCACCGCACAGACTGTGCTGGGCTGCGATCTCGACAATGCCCGGGTGCGCGCGGAGCTGCTGCTCGCGCTACTCGCGCGCGGATCCTGAACCACGACGGCCCGACTCTCGGGCATCACTGCGATATAAGGTCTTCGATCATAGAATTCGACGGATTTCGTTGTTCGCAGCGTCGAATTTCGACGCATCCGATGTTTTCACCACAACTCCCGAGGAAGGACGCAGCGTGTGAGCGATCAGGAGAACCACCGGCCCGCGCCGGTGCTCGACGACATCTCGAAGCGGATCATCGCCCAGCTCCAGGAGGACGGTCGCCGGGCCTACGCCACCATCGGCAAAGCGGTCGGACTGTCGGAGGCGGCCGTTCGGCAGCGGGTGCAGCGGCTGTCGGACGCCGGCGTCATCCAGATCGTCGCCGTCTCGGATCCCCTGCAGGTCGGCCTTTTTCGCCAAGCGATGATCGCGATCACCGTCGATGGACCGTTGCAGCCGGTGGCCGATGCCCTCACCGCCATGGACGAGATCAGTTACGTGGTCGAGTGCGCCGGGCGCTACGACATCCTGTGCGAAGCGGTCTGCGCCGATGACGCGGCACTGCTGGACCTGGCCTCCAACCGGCTGCGCACGCTGCCCGGCGTGCGGCACGCGGAGATCATGGTCTACCTCAAGTTGCGCAAGCAGACCTACAAGTGGAGCACTCGCTGATCGAACAACGAAATCCGCAGCCATATCGACATAGATGATCTTTATTAGTTGCCAATGACGCGTGTGACAGCAGATTTAGTTGCAATGCGCCGGAGGGTGTGGAATAACCGAGTGGACCAGTCCCGCCTCCGAGGAGTCCGTACATGACTGCCACGATCGACTTCCATCCCCTTGCCGCCCCGGACGCCTCGCGCGTCATCCGTGACCACCTGTGGATGCACTTCACCCCGCACACCGGCCTGACCGGCGCGGACGTGCCGGTGATCGTGCGCGGCGACGGCGCCTATGTCTGGGACTCGCACGGCAAGCGGTATCTCGACGGACTCGCGGGCCTGTTCGCGGTCCAGGTCGGCCACGGCCGCGAGGAACTCGCCGAGGCGGCGGCCCGCCAGACGCGCCAACTGGCCTACTTCCCGATCTGGGGCTACGCCCACCCGACAGCGATCGAACTTGCCGAACGTCTCGCCAACGCCGCACCCGGCGATCTCAATCGGGTCTTCTTCACCGTCAGCGGCGGCGAGTCGGTCGAGACGGCATGGAAGCTGGCAAGGCAGTACTTCAAGCTCGTCGGCAAGCCGACCAAGCACAAAGTGATCAGCCGTTCGATGGCGTATCACGGCACCTCGCTCGGTGCGCTGTCGATCACCGGAATCCCCGGCGCGAAGGCCGATTTCGAGCCGCTGGTGCCGAGCACCCAGCGCGTTCCGCACACCAACTTCTACCGCGCCACCGAACACGCCGACGACTACGAGGCCTACGGCCGGTGGGCCGCGGACCGGATCGAAGAGGCCATCGAATTCGAGGGCGCCGACACCGTGGCCGCCGTCTTCCTCGAGCCGGTGCAGAACACCGGCGGCTGTTTCGTGCCGCCACCAGGATACTTCCAGCGCGTCCGCGAGATCTGCGATCGGCACGACGTACTGCTCGTTTCCGACGAAGTGATCTGCGCTTTCGGTCGCCTCGGCCACGATTTCGGCGCGAAGCGCTTCGGCTACCAGCCCGATATCCTCACCACCGCAAAGGGACTCACGTCCGGGTACGCCCCGCTGGGTGCGGTGCTCGTCAGCGACCGGCTGATGGAACCGTTCCAGCACGGCGCCACCTTCATGCACGGCTCCACCTACGGCGGCCACCCCGTTTCCTGCGCGGTCGCGCTCGCCAATCTCGATCTCATCGAACGCGACGGCATCTACGAGCACGTGCTCGCCAACGAGTCCGCGTTCCGCTCCACCCTGGAAAAGCTCTCCGACCTGCCCATCGTCGGCGATGTCCGCGGCACCGGCTACTTCTACGCGGTGGAGCTGGTCAAGGACCGCGACACCAAGGAGCGCTTCACCGACGAGGAAGCCAACCGCATCCTGAAGGGCTATGTCTCCAAGGCAATGTTCGAGGCGGGCCTGCACTGCCGCGCCGACGATCGCGCCGAACCGGTCATCCAGTTGGCCCCGCCGCTGATCTGCGACCAGACTCAGTTCGACGAGATGGAACAGATCCTGCGCCACGCGCTCACCGGAGCTTGGGCCCAACTCTGAGCCACGCACGGCTGCTGACTCACACCGTCGGTGACGCCAGTTGACTCGACAGCGAAGGCGGCGCCGCGGCAGCTCGATCGACGCAGGGACGTAGGCGGATTCGCAAGCGCGCCTAGGGTTTCTGCGCGATGTCGAATCGGGTCGTCTCGCTGTCCCTGATCACGGAGACTCACTGAGTGGAAGTCGCAGGCGCTGTAGACCCCGCTCCGGCGCCGGAGTCAAGAGTTGGAGTCAGTACTCGAAGAGTTGAAGCCACTGCGTCCGCGATCCGACGTGCGAGGTCGATGTACTCGTGTGCGCGCTCACCACTCACATCGACGTCGTCAGCATGGGCGATCTGGCCACGCAGCAGTGACAGCTCGTAGACAACATCCGCCTCGGGAGGACTCAGAAGACCTCGTTCCACAGCGAAACGTGCCACCTGATTGGTGCCACCCCGCCGCTGGAGCCTGCCCACATTGGGGTCATCGACCTTGCCGATCAGCTCACGCAACAGGATGTCGACGCTCGCAAACGTGGTCAGAATCGCAGCGCGGGGCTCGATGTCGGCCACCAAGTGTGCCTGTTCGAAGACATCGCGGGGTGCCGCCGGCGCGGCGTCGTCGGCGCGTGCCGACCGCCCGGTAGCAGGCTCGCCGACCTCGGTGCGTGCGTGGTCCAGTCGGTCCCATTCGATCTCGACACCAGTCGCCCCCGCTTTGAGCCGCGCAATCGGTCCGGCGGTGAGCGCTCTGGTGATAGGTGTGCGCAGCATCCAGACGATAATCACCACGAAGACGGGCCACGCGAGGCTGCCGACCAGTGAACTGACGAGTTCAACTGCACCCATGAGGATTTCACGCTCCCGATTGCAGATACACCGCACGATCTGGAGACCTGGACGTTACGCGGCCCGCATTGACCGGTCAACGGATGGGCTTTGGGCCGTAATCCCTCCATCCGCCCGGCCGCAGGGCGCCAGGCGGGAGCACTTCCCGAGTCATCGAGACGCACGGCCCCTGATCTCGAGAAGGCATGCGAAGCTGATCGACCAGCCTCAGGCCGGAAAGGATCGACCGGTCAATAGGCGTTGACGCGGCGCGCTCGCGGTGAGCTCAGCTCTCCTGCCAGGCTGTGGGGAAAGCTGACCGTGTTCGGATCGCCGTCGGAGGTGTAGCGCTGATCGGGGTGGTCGGCGAGCCGGTCGAGCCAGTAGACCGAGTCGAAAGCGACCTCGCCTTTGCCGGATCGGATACGTGGAACGCCCATGGGGTCGATCGCGCCGAACGGCGAGGGGGCGGGCTCGGCTCCGACCAGCATCACGGCGTCGAATGTGTACAGGGTGCCGTCCCAGTTGCCTCCGGCGGCGAGCGAGTGCTCGGCCGGGAATATCCCGAGGGGCAATGCCATGGTGCGTATGTTATTCCGAGGTGCGGCGGATTCGATGGCGCGAACGTTTTCCGCTAATTCGCGCTGCACGCCCACGACGTCCAGACTCGCCAGGTTGGCGTGGGTCGCGGTGTGCGCACCGATCTCGTATCCGTGTTCGGCCAGCCACGGCAGCGCTCGTGGGTCATCGCCGAAAGGCTCGTTATTGACGTAGAAGGTGGCCCTTGGCGTGAAGTCCGGATTCCTGGCGGCGAATTCCGTGAGAATGCCCAACGCAGTATCCGGGGCGATGGTGCCGTCGTCGGCGAACCGGACCTGGCTGCTGGTCGAGTCGTCGAAGGTGAGTACCACAGGATGAGTGCCCGCGGGGAGGTCGATCCGGCCGGAAATGTAATCGGCGGCGGTCACCGGGCGGTAGCCCTCTCGGTAGAGTCGTTCGAGTTCGAGGCCGAATTCTGTTGCCGTCTGGTCGTATTCGCTGACCGGTGACGACGTGAGCTGGTGGTACATCAGGACGGGCACCAGCCCGAGTTCGTTCGCCGCAACCGCTGCCGCATCGGGCAACGAACTCGTCGGCGGCGGCATACTTTCGACGACAGCGGTGCCGGGATCTGTCGGCGTTTCGCAGGCGATGATCGCGGCGAATGCCACGACCGACACGATAATGATGAGTCCGATGCGAGTATTCCGCGGCACCGATCCAACATTACGTGGCGGCGGGTGAGTTCGGCTTCGAGAAACGCGGAAATACGTGCCTGCTTTCGGTGTCCAGAGTGGATAGTGAGGGAAAGCGAGGAACGAAAGTTGGTGCGCACGTTGAACAAACTGGTCTTGCCTACAGGACGAGGTCGACTGCTGGCAATAGCGGTTATCGCAGCTTTATCAATTCTGGTCGCTTCGGTAACCCTTGGCGCGTTCCGCGCAGAACCCGAGGGTTTGACGCTGACGGGGCTCCCACAGGGCGTTGTCGGCGCGAGCGCCATGGCCGCGCTGGAATTGCGGGTAGACGCCCTCGGTCACGACCCGAAGGACGTGCGACTCGAGCTCGACGGCACACCCGTCACCGGCGCGGTCGCGGGCACTACCGTCAGCTACCGGCCCGGCGACCTCGCCGACGGCACCCACAGGTTCACCGCGGAGATCCGGTCGGGCGGCCTGCCCGGCTTCTTCAAAGCCGGCCCCGGCGTCACCAAGACATTCACCGTCGACACCGAGCCACCGGCGCTGGAGCTCAGCCCGCCCGCGAGTGTGCCCTCCTACCGCCATGCTGTCGTGTTGCGCGGCAGGGCAACCGGTGCCCACCACGTCTCGGTCGGCGATCGGTCGGCACCGACCGCCACGGATGGGTCTTTCGAGATCACGTTGCCGCGCGCACCGATCGGCGCGGAGATAGTCGCCGTCGACGCGGCGGGCAACACAGCGTCGATGGCCATCAACGCCGCTCTCGACATGCCACGAATCAAGGCGGTGCACGTCACCGCCCTTGCGTGGATGCACGAGGGTCTGCGCGCGGGCGTGCTCGACATGGCGCGCGAAGGACGCATCAATACCGTCCAACTCGACATCAAGGACGAGGACGGCGTCGTCGGCTACGACTCCCAGGTGCCGCTGGCCCGGGAATCGGGCGCTACCGCCGGGATCTACGACGCCCGCGCGGCATTACGGGAGCTGCACGACATGAACCTGAGCGTAGTCGGCCGAATAGTGGCATTCCGCGATCCGACGATGGCGGAATGGGCCTGGCGTGCGGGACATCGGGACTGGGTCATCCAGAACCCCTCCGGCCAGCCGTATTCCAGTCACTACGGCCCTATTGCCTTCACCAACTTCGCCAATCCCGAGATCCGGAAATACAACATCGACCTCGCCGCCGAAGCCGCCGAACTCGGCTTCGACGGGATCATGTACGACTACGTCCGACGTCCGGACGGCGCCCTGGCGCAGATGCAATTCCCCGGCTTGACCGACACTCCCAGCACGTCGATCGCACAGTTCCTCCACGAGAGCCGTGACCCGGTGCAGGACAGGGGCGCTCATCTCGGTGCCGCGGTCTTCGGGATCGCCTCGACCCGGCCGGACGCGATCGCCCAGGACATTCCCTTGATCGCCCAGTACGTCGACTACGTCGCGCCGATGCTCTACCCGTCGCATTGGAACCCGGGTGAATACGATGTCGCGCACCCCAACGCACAGCCCTACGACATCGTGTTCCGCTCACTGGCGGACTTCAACACGCTGACCGCGGGCACACACGCGGACGTCATCCCATGGTTGCAGGACTTCAGCCTCGGGGTGAACTACGGCGACGCCGAGGTCCGGGCGCAGATCGATGCCGCCGCGGCCGCGGGCGACAACAGCTTCTTCCTCTGGAACGCCGCGACTCGCTATCACGCCGAGGCCATCACGCCGAACTGACACTCCGCAGTACTTCTATCAGCAGAGTCTCAACATAGGACCCCTATGCTGAGGTCATGAGACGGACTTCTTTCGCACGCTGGCCATGCTCGGTCGCACGGACCATGGACCTGCTCGGCGACTGGTGGACGCCGCTGGTACTGCGCGAAGCGTTCTACGGGATTCGGCGCTTCGACGAGTTCCGCCACGAGCTCGGGATCGCCCGCACCACCCTTTCCGAACGGCTGCACCGGCTGGTCGAGGAAGGACTGCTGGAAAAGCAGGCATACCAGCACGAGCCGGTGCGCTACGAGTATCTGCTCACCGAGAAGGGCGCCGACTTCTGGAGCGTGTTGCTCGCCATGTCGAAGTGGGGCGATCGGTGGCTCGCCTCCGAGGAGGGGCCACCGGTCGTCCTGCACCACACCCGGTGCGGTCACGACACCCAGGTGAACGTCGTCTGCGCACATTGCGGCGACCCGGTCCCTGTCGAGGAGTCCCGCATGCGGATGGGGCCCGGATATCCACCGCATCTGGCCGAGCGGCCCGAGATCGCCCGGCGGTTCGCAGAGGAGTAACCCATTTTTCGCCGCTTGACATGCTAAGTCTATCTACGGGACTATCCCTCGCGAGGCATGTCACAGAGAGGTGGTTGCTATGGAGTGGACGGGCGCCAAGTACGCCGACTGCCCGACTGCGGAGGTCGAGACGTGGATCGAAGCTCCGCCACGGCGGGTCTGGGAGATCGTCACCGATGTCGAGTCGATGCCGCAGATGAGCCAGGAACTGCAAGCAGCGAACTGGCTCGACGCGGTGGGGCCCGCCGTCGGCAGCGCGTTCGTCGGCACGAACAGTCACCCGGCGCTCGGCGAGTGGTCGACAACCTCCTACGTGGTCGAATGCGACCCGGAGCGGGTATTCGCCTGGGCGGTACAGGATCCCGACAATCCGACAGCCACCTGGCGCTTCACCCTGCAGGCCCGCGACGGCGGCACCCAGCTGCGCCAGTGGGTCCGGATGGGTCCCGGTCGGTCCGGGCTCTCGCAAGCGATCGACCAGATGCCGGACAAAGAAGAAAAGATCGTCTTCGTACGGATGCGGGAGTTCGAAACCGCGATGACCGCAACGGTCGCCGCCGTCAAGCAGCGCGCGGAATCCGCGGGTGACCGGTGAGGACCGCGACCACGATCGAGGCGTCCGACGCCGCGGGGCAGACGCTGGACTTCGTGCTCGAGGCCGAGAAGCTCGGCCTCGACATCTGCTGGGTCGCGGAGGCCTGGGGCTCGGACGCACCGTCGGTGCTCGGCTACCTGGCCGGCCGTACCAACCGAATCCTCCTGGGCTCCGGCATCATTCAACTCGGCACCCGAACACCGGTGGTCATCGCCCAGACCGCACTCACGCTCGCCGACCTGTCCGATGGGCGATTCCTGCTCGGGCTCGGCGCCTCGGGTCCGCAGGTCATCGAGGGCCTACACGGCGTCCGCTTCGACCGGCCACTGACCCGCATGCACGAGACGGTGCAGATCATCCGCCGCGCCTTGGCCGGGGAAAAGATCGCGTTCTCCGGCAAGGTATTCCAGATCCCGTTGCCCGGCACGGCCCGGCCGATGCGGCTGTCGAAGGCCGCGAATCCCGACATCCCCATCTATCTCGCCACCCTCTCCCCCAAAATGCTGGAACTGACCGGCGAAATCGCCGACGGCTGGCTCGGCACCAGCTTCGTGCCAGAAGGTGCCGCCGCCTACTTCGACCACCTCGACGCCGGACTCGCCAACGCCGGCCGCACCCGCGCGGACCTCGACACCTGCCAGGGCGCCGAGGTCGCCCTCTTCGACGACGAAGAACTGCTGCGGTCCCACATCCATAGCCGCAAAGGGGAACTCGCGTTCAGCATCGGCGGCATGGGCAGCGCCGACACCAACTTCTACAACGCCGCCTACAGCAGGCAGGGCTGGTCCGAGGTCACCGGCGAGATCCGCGAACGCTGGCAGGCAGGTGACCGTGACGGCGCCACCGCCCTGATCACCGACGACATGGTCTTGGCCACCACGTTGATCGGCACCGAACCCATGGTCCGCGGCCGACTCCGAGTCTGGCGCGACGCGGGCATCGATACCGTCCGGCTGTATCCCGCAGGCGCAACCCTGCCCGAGCGCCTCGCCACCCTCGGCCGCGCCATCGAACTCGTCGCCGAGGTCGACTGACCCCCCGGTCCAGGTACGGCGGAGTGTTCTGTTTCAGATGGTCACTACGATTGCCGCAAGCGCTGAGCGACAACCGTATTCACGGCTGCTGGACGGCAGGCGCGCAGCAGTGCTCCGTGGCCGACTCCCGGCTTTCGTCCGAAGCGACCGACAATCGGCAACAGCACGAGGCTTCGATCGGAACATCCGCCATGGCGGCTGCCAGTTTCAGCTGTTGGCCGATGACCATGGCTTCGCCGGTCTTACCGAGCCGCCTCAGACACTCGTGATAACCGTGCAGGCTCCACACATTCGCGGGATGCTGTGCGGCGCGCGGCAGACTGTCGTCGATGCCGAGATCGGCGCGGTAGACGGCTTCGGCCTCGCGCACGTGACCTTGTTCGAGCAGTAGCGCGCCGTAAGCGTGCCTGGTCGGCTGCATCCAATCCCACGGTTCGTCGTAGGGCAGATGATCGTCGATTTCGATCGATCGCCGCAGAGCTTCGAATGCCTTGTCGTAGTTGCCTTTTCGGTAGTTCAGTTCGCCCTCCAGCATGGCCGAGGCGACGGCGAGGATATCGCGGCAGGTGTTGTTGAACAACGTCCTGGTCTCGGGGACTCGGTCGAGCGCGGCATGGAACAGGCGCTGCTGCTGGTGTGCCTGCGGGATGTCGTCGGTCGCCGAGTACGCGACGCCCTTGGCGTAGTGCAGCATTGCCGTGCTGACGCAGTACAGGTCCTGGTCTTTCGGGAGCGGGAGGTCGATGATCTCCGGCCATTTGCCGAACCTGACGAGCACGTGTGCCCGCATCGACAGAAAGCCCTCAAGCCAGTCGGCCATCGGCGGAACCCGCACCCGCAGAAGTTGTTCGGAGATCGAGTTCTCCAGCTGCGCCACCGTGTCCAGTGCTACTTCGTATTGCCCGAGGAACATCGCGCCGTACACCTTGAAGTGATAGTTGTGGGCGCGATACAACGTGTAGAAGTTGATCTCGCCTGCCTGCTGCACATATTTCCGGTCCGCGACGATGGCCGCAGAGTTGGACGAGACCACGGCCCGATAGTCACCACACAGCACGTCGATGTGCGAGGGCATGTGCTCGAGATGACCGGCATCGGGCACCAGCCCGCGCAACCGATCGGCCGCAGGCCGCGCGGTTTCCGGCGTCGCCGACATCTCCATCAGGTGGATGTACATGTGCAGCACACCAGGGTGCGCCCGGCCTGTTTCGCTGCGCAATGCCCGATCGAGCACCGCCTTGGTCTCCACCGCACCCGCGCCCGGTTCGCCGGTGTGCTGGTCCCACAGGCCCCACGGTGTCAAGTTCATCAAGGCATCGGCGAAGAGGGCGGCCACGTCGATGTCGTCGGGGAACCGCTCGTAGACCGCGCGCATCGCGTCGGCGTAGTCGCGATTCCACGCCGAGCCGTCGCCGTCGGGCCGGTCGCACTGGTAGCGCGCGGCGAGCGATTCGATGAGTGCACGTTCGACCGGCGCCACCGAGCCCCCGAGTTCGAGCGCCCGCCGCGTCGCCTCGAACGTGCGGGTGACGATGTCGGCCAACTCGGCCTCGTCGAAGAACTCCCACGGCTTGTTGTAGTTGGGGCCGAGCGCATAGGCCAGGCCCCACTGTGCCATCGCGCAACCCGCATCCTCATCGGACGCCAGGGAGAAACACCGAACCGCTTCTTCATGATTGAAGGCATAGGTCCAGATCAGCCCCCGGTCGAACCATCGCTGGGCGGCGGCCGACGGCGTCCTCACCGGTCGCGTATATGTCCCGAGATCGTAGTAATCCACAGCCATCTCCTCCAAGCCCCCACGACGAGTCGAGCACAGCATCGGCGATGATCGTGCCATCGCCTGCCCGTACCGCGACAAGGTCCCCGGCGGTGTCGCCCGACGCCGCCGGATCGGGGATGCTCCAATGGATCCACCGCGGATCGTCGCCGCAGTCGGGTCAGACCTCGGACAGTTCGGTCGACAGCCGCGACCACAACGGAGGAACGAACGCTGGGACGGCTTGACGGGAAGGCGTCATGAGCAGTAGCACCGAAAAGATCGCAAGAGGGTGATCGAACCGGCCGAATCGGGTCTGTGACGGGAGCGTGGTGGCCGAGACAATGCCGACGGATTCGCCGGACGAGCTCCGCCGGAGCCTGGGAGTGACCGATGCTGTCCTCATCGGGCTCGGCTCCATGATCGGGGCCGGGATTTTCGCGGCCCTCGCTCCAGCGGCACGAGCGGCGGGATCGGGGCTACTGCTCGGGCTCGCGATAGCGGCGGTGGTCGCGTACTGCAATGCGACCTCGTCGGCGCGGTTGGCCGCGCGGTATCCGGCCTCCGGCGGCACGTATGTGTACGGGCGCGAACGGCTCGGGGACTTCTGGGGGTATCTCGCGGGGTGGTGTTTCGTGGTCGGCAAGACCGCCTCCTGTGCGGCCATGGCGTTGACCGTCGGCGCTTACGCGTGGCCGGAGCAGGCACACGCCGTCGCGGTCGCGGCGGTCGTCGCGCTGACCGCGGTGAACTATCGCGGCATACAGAAATCGGCGCTGGTGACCAGGGCGATCGTCACGATCGTGCTGGCCGTGCTCGCCGCGGTGGTTGCCGCGGCGTTCACCTCCCACGCCTCCGACCTCGCACGGCTGGAATTCGGTTCCGACATCACCGTGGTAGGGGTATTGCAGGCGGCGGGTCTGTTGTTCTTCGCCTTCGCCGGATACGCGCGGATCGCGACACTCGGTGAGGAAGTTCGCGACCCGGCGCGCACGATTCCCCGCGCGATCCCACTCGCGTTGGGCTGCGCCCTGCTCGTCTACACGATTGTCGTGGTCGCGTCACTGGTAGCGCTGGGGCCGCGGGGACTGTCCGAGGCGGGCGCGCCGCTGTCGGACGTGGTCCGGGCGGCCGGCGTCGAGCAGTTGGTACCGGTAGTGCGGGTCGGAGCTGTGATCGCTGCGCTGGGATCGCTGTTGGCGTTGATCCTCGGTGTCTCGCGCACGACACTGGCGATGGCACGCGACCGGCACCTGCCGCACGCACTGGCAGCAGTGCATCCCCGGTTCGCGGTGCCATACCGCGCCGAAGTGGCCGTCGGGGTCATCGTAGCCGTCGCCGCCGCGACCACCGATGTCCGTGCCGCCATCGGATTCTCCTCCTTCGGCGTGCTGCTCTACTACGCCATCGCGAACGCGGCCGCCTGGACACTGACACCGACCGAGGGGCGGCCGGTGCGGCTGATCCCGGCGATCGGCCTGCTCGGCTGTCTCCTCCTCGCCTTCACCCTGCCGATGGCGTCGGTCCTGGCAGGCACGGCCGTCGTAGCCGTCGGCGCCGCGATCTACACCGTCCGCCGCAAATTCGTCACCGGTTCGGCCACATCCTGATCCTCGCGGGACTGCTCATGCGACCGCGGAGATTCCGATGATCATCGACGTGCTCGGCGCCCTGCTGATCACGAAACCGCCTATCAGGATGGGCAATTGGTCACAGTTCACCAGCAGATCCTCCGGCGATGGATCGCCGGAATCGCCGGTCAGAACAAGGTCATCGGTTCGACCGGCAGCGGCTCGGGCAGCGGCGCCAATTCCGGGAGCCGCGCCTGTATCTCGTCGTAGAACCGGCGCGCGAGATCCAAAGAGCTTGCGTTGTCCGGGGTATGGAGGAAGACGGTCGGCGATCGACCGTCTCGCAACCAGTCGACAACCGTATCGAGCCACGGCTGCCAGCCCTCGATCGTGCGTTCTTCCGCATCCCGCCCGTGATACCGAACAATCGGGAACTCGGTGAGCGCCCGCATACGACGCGGCAGGCGCGGCTTCTTCGACCGCGCCTCGGCCTCGGCCGGACTGGTCGACGGGCCCTCGAAAAGCACTGTCGTGTCGAAAGGTATCCACTCCGCATCGACAGGTGCTAGCACGCTTTCCAATTGCCGTGCGGCGGAATCGCTCTCGAAGAAAGCCGGATGCCGAACCTCGACAGCTGATCGATATGCGCGCGGGAGCCTGCGCAGGAACGTGGCAAGCGCGCCGAGATCGTTCGGGCCGAAGGAGCCGGGCAACTGCACCCACAGCGCGTGCGCGCTCGCCCCGAGCGGCTCGATGGCGTCGAGATACGCGCGCATCTCGACGTCGACCCCTGCCAACCTGCGCTCGTGGGTGACCGTCTTCGGCAGTTTGACCACGAACCGGAAGTCGGGCCCGACCTGTTCGGCCCACGATTGCACCGTCCGTCGCTGCGGTGTCGCATAGAAGGTGGTGTTGCCCTCCACCGCATTGCACCACTCGGCATAGGACCGCAACTTCTCGCTCGCCATGGGCTGCCGTTCCTGCCAGGCGGCGTGCGTCCACATCGCACATCCCACGTGAAGCCGCATACCCACGACGCTAGCGCAGACCGGTGACAGCGGCGATCGCGTCCGCGAGGCCGGTCAGCGCGGTGGAGCAGCCGACATCGAGAGTGAGCGCGGCGAATTCGTCGCCTCGGGTCCCACCTCTGTTGATGATGGCGACGGGCCGCCCGTGTTTCGCCGCGTGCCGGACGAAACGCAGGCCCGACATGACGGTCAGCGAAGAACCGGCGACCAGCAGGACCTCGGCCTCGTCGACGAGGTCGAAGGCGGCGGCGACGCGATCCTTGGGGACGCTTTCGCCGAAGTACACGATGTCGGGTTTGAGCATGCCGCCGCAGTGGGCGCAGTCGACCATGCGGAAGCTTTCGGTGTCGGCGATCACCGCGTCGGCGTCCGGCGCCACCTCGACTCCACTGGCCGTCGCATCGGCCGCGAACCCCGGGTTCGCCGCGTCCAATCGCTCGGCGAGCGTCATGCGGGAGATAAGCGCTTCGCAGCCCAGGCAGCGCACCCGCGCGTAGGTCCCGTGCAGGTCGATCACCCGACGGCTGCCCGCCTTGGTGTGCAGCAAATCGACGTTCTGGGTGATCAACCCGGTGACGATGCCCATCACCTCGAGTCGGGCCAGCGCGCGATGCCCGGGATTGGGGCGGGAGCCGTCCATGGCACGCCAGCCGATGTGGTTGCGGGCCCAATACCGCCGCCGGAAGACCGGATCCCCGACGAACTGCTGGTAGGTCATGGGATTGCGAACCGGAGAGGTGGGGCCACGATAGTCGGGGATGCCGCTGTCGGTCGACACGCCGGCACCGGTCAGCACCGCCACCCGGCGGCCGTTGAGCAGCTCGAGCAGCCGGTCGAAGTCCGCATCAATGCTCGGTTCCGCGATTACCGACATGAAATCAGAGTACGGCGGCGCGCCACACCCGATCCGGCACGTCCGCGTTCGCGGCGGCCGGGGGGTTGTCGGTCCGGGAATTGCGCCGCGGCTGCCCGCCCGGGTTTGCCACTGCGGAATTCGACGACAATCGCGATGCCGATTTCGACAGCGTGGTGCGGTGACTCGCGCCTCAGACCGCCCCGGTCCGCTGGTTGGCCAGGAAGGCTGCCATCGCCTCGGCGACCGCGGCGGGTCGATCGAGCATGGACAAGACATAGGCATCATCGATCTCCACGAGCCTGCCCTTGGGCAGCAACTGCGCGAGCCGACGACCGTGGTCCCTCGGCATCACCTTGCCCGCCGACGACCACAGCACCAGGGCGTCACCGGAAAAGTGCTGCAATGCCTCGGTATTTGCGATCAGCTCAGGTCCATGGAAGTCCGACTTGGCGTACTTGATCAGGTCCCGCCGAATTGCTCTGTCGCGCAGCGCCGGTTCGGTCCACCCATGCATAAGGTCGTCAGGCAGCGGATTACGCGCCATCAACCCCATCAGCAACGGCGAGTTGCGCAAGAACCGGATCCGCAACTGCCGCAACGCCAGGGCGACCCCGCCGGGAATCGCGACCGCGATGGCGACCATCTTGCCCGGCAGTCCGGGCGGAAAGTTGTCGAACGCCTCGCACGGCAGCACGATCAATCGGGCCACCCGCCGATCGAGACCGTATGCGGTGAGGAACAGTCCACCACCCCAGTCGCTGTGCACCAATGTCACCTCGCGCAGATCGAGCGCGTGGAGGAAGTCGGCGATGATCTGATTCTGCCCACGCAGCGAGAGATCCGTGCCGGGATTCATCGGCGTCGCGTGCGCGCCGAGCGGCAGATCGGGCAGCACATAGCGAAATCCGCTCGGCAACAGGTCGATCACGCGATCCCACACGGTGTGGTTCATCAAAAGACCGTGGAGCAGCACCACGGGCGGGCCCTCGCCACGCTCGACATAGTGAATCCGACCAGCGGCAATATCGACTGCCGGCATCGCAGCACCTCCGCTGGAGTAGTCGCTCTAGAGCATTTGCTCTAGTCTTACGGAGTGGCCGAGAAGATGTCAACCAGCACCAGGGAGCGGATCCGCACGGCGATGGCGGAGCTGATGCGCACACAGGGCTACGGCGCGACCACCGTCAAGCAGGTGAGCGAGCTGGCGCAGGCACCGATGGGCTCGCTCTATCACCACTTCCCGCAGGGCAAACAGCAGATCGCGGCTGAAGCACTGCGAGCGGCGGGCGCCGCCTACATCCAACTACTGCCGATGCTGATGGATCCGCACGAGGATTTGCGCGCGGCGGTGACCGCCGCCTTCACGGATGCCGCCGCGCAGATGGAACAGGCGGGCTGGCTCAATATGTGCCCGGTCGTCACGATCGCAGGCGAAATCGCCGACAGCGAACCAGCACTGCGTGCGGTCACCGCCGAAATCCTCGACTCGTGGATCGCTCGCGGCACCGAATACTTCGTCCTGCGTGGGCTCGATGTCCTGCAGGCGCGCGAGTTCACGCTCGCACTCCTGAGCGCACTGGAGGGGGCTTTCATCCTCAGCCGCACCCTGCATTCGACCGAGCCCCTGCGAGCCGCAGGTCGCGCGCTGGCAGTTCAGCTGGTCGGCGACACGATGTAGCTACCGCGGTTGTTCCGGCTCCGGCTGCGCCTGGGCCGGCTGGGCCGGCTGTGGCTGCGCCTGGGCCGGCTGCGGCTGCACCAACTTGGGTCGGTCCGCCCAATGCGTCGTGCCATCGGCGGCCATGATCGTGCTGACCAGATCGACACCCGCGGCGAGCAGAACAGGACCACCGACAGCGATGGTTCCGATGATCCCGCCGATCCCTGCGCCGGTGAGGAATCCAGCGATGCAGCCCGCGGCAATGGTGACCACGCAACCGATGGTCGCGCCGACCGCGGTCCCGATGAAACCGCCGATCGCGGTGGCCAGGCCGAATTGGCTGGCGAATTGGTTTCTGGCACGCTCGTTCTCGAGCATCGAAGCCACCGGCTTGACGGCAACCGGCTGCGAGATGGCCAGCCCCGCCGGCTTCCTCGGCGTCAACGCCAGCACCGTGCCGTCCTTCTGCACGGCCGGTTCGACCGGGATTCCGGTCTGCGCGATACGGAAGTCGAGCGGCAGCGTCAGCACGGTGCGACCCGTGCTGTCCTCGAGGTCGACCACGTCGACCACGTCGGCGATATCGGCGGCCTTACCCGTGGCGTCGACCAGCGTGCCGTCCCGCTCGACAAGACGACCGTCACCGCCTGCGGCCAGCACACCCGCGAGCGCTTTCGACAGTTCGAAAGTGCCGCCCTTCACGGTGGTCACCACGGCCTTGTCCACTAGCTTGACCGAGTACGTGATGTCGGGCTGTGCAGGCTCCACGGTGGGTTCGGCGTGGACGATGCCTGTACCAAGGGTCACGGCGCCGATAACCAGGGCAGCCGCTGTTGTGCTGTCGCAAAGCCTCATTCGGTTTCCATTCCGTCATCAGGGGCAATTGATTTGCTGCTCCTGCACACCGATGCTCGAACCAGTTCCGCACTCGCGATACTCCCCAATCGACTGTGCCGACACGCACGACGAGGAGGCAGAGGGGAGCATAGCCGAGCGGCCCGCGAGATGCGAGCGGCTACGCCGCCCGCGAGATGCGAGCGGCTACGCCCCAGAGAACCGGTGACGGCGGATCGATTCGCGGTGTCGGCCAGTACCGTTCGACGAACGGCACCGGCCGGGCACCGCCCTACCCGACGGTAGCCTGCGCCGTTTCCTTCGGCGACTCGGCAGAGCGCGACCGCAGCAGCACCAGGCCGAGCAACGCGGCGGCGATGCTGAAGCCCGCGCTGATCCACGCTCCGGTGGACATAGCGGTCGTGAAGGCCGACTTCGCCGGCTCGACATAGCCGAGTTGGAAAGCTGCGCCGATGGATTCGCGTGCCGCGTCCGGGGCATCCGCAGGCATGTTCGAGGTGAACACCCCTGCGAGAACGCTGCCCAGAATCGCGATGCTGATCGCCATGCCGACCTGCTGCAGGGTGTCGTTCATCGCCGAGCCGACGCCGGCATGCTCGAGTGGGATCGCACTCATGATGGCGGCGTAGGCGGCCGGACCGGCGAGGCCGCCGCCGATACCCATCACCAGCATGCTCCCCAGCACCGCGAAGTATCCGGTGCCGAGGGCCAGGATGCCGAAGGCCACGCCCATCACGAGCAGCCCTGCCACGATGAGCGTCTTATTGCTGAGCTTTTGCCCCAGCGTCGCGCCGAGACCGTTGCACACCGCGGCGGCCACGGCGTACGGCAGCAGCGCGAGACCGGCCTTCATCGGCGAGTAGCCGAGTACGAACTGTAGGTACTGGGTGAGCATCAGCATGATCGCGCCCATACCGAACACCATGAGCAGCAGTGTGAGTGCCGTGCCGGTGAAGTCGCGCTTACGGAAGACCGCCAGCGGCAGCATCGGGTGCGCGGATCGGCCCTCCCAAACCGCGAAAGCGATGAACGCCGCGATCGCCAGCACGATCATCCCGATGTTCCACTCACGTTCGATGATCACGTAGACCGTCGAGCCGAGCGCGGTGATCGACAGCACTACGCCGAGCAGATCCACCGGGCGCTGCTCTCCTGTCGATTCGGGCATCAGCACGATCGCGGCGACGATGGCCGCCGCCGCGACCGGAATATTGAGTAGGAACACCGAGCCCCACCAATAGTGTTGCAGCAGGAAGCCACCCAGCGTCGGCCCGAGCACAATGCCCACCATCGAGACGGTGGACCAGGCGGCCATCGCCTTGCGCCGCTCGTCTTCGGCGAAGGTGGTCATCAGGATCGACAGCGTCGACGGCATCAGCAGCGAGCCACCGACGCCCATGGCCGCCCGTGCGGCGACGACCTGCCACGGTTGGGTGGCCAGCACGGCGAACAGGGATGCCGCGCCGAACACCGCAAGGCCGACGATCAGCATTCGACGCCTACCGAATCGGTCCGACAGGCTGCCCGCGGTGAGCAGCAAACCGGCGAACACTAGGACGTAGGCGTCCAGAATCCACTGCACATCCGACGGCGAGGCGCCGAGCTCGCGAATGAGCGACGGGATAGCGATATTGAGCACGGTGCCGTCGATCATCAACACCAGCAAGGACAGACAGAGGACCCCGAGAATCCACCAACGGCGGGGGTCTCGTACAACGTTCGATTCCACTCGCACACCGTACGATAGAATCGAACAGTGTGCGAGCGAATTATGCTGGCCCAATGACCAAGCAGTTCACCTCGGTGTGGACCCGCGAACCTCGCCAACCCAAAACGGCAGGCCTGCGTCGCGACCAAATCGTTGCTGCCGCAGTCGAACTCTTGGACGCCGAGGGGCGAGAGGCGCTGAGCATGCGCAAGCTCGGCGCCAAACTCGGCGCGGGCGCGACCAGCCTCTACTGGCATGTCGCGAACAAGGACGAACTACTGGAGCTGGCCCTCGACGAAATCTGGGGCCTGGTGGACACTCCGGAACCCGACGAGGCCTCGTCGTGGCGCGAAGTGGTGACGACCTTCGCCTACAGCTTGCGCGTCACCATGCTCGCCCACCCGTGGGTGGCGTCCATGGCAGTCCAGATGCCGAGCATCGGCCCGAATTCGCTCCGCCTCGGCGACCGGCTGCGCCGCACTTTCCTCCGTGCGGGCTTCGCTGGCGTGGACGTCCACCTCGCCACCAGCACAGTGATGAGTTACGTTCTCGGCCAAGTCATTCCGGCGATCGCGACGGACAAGGCATTCGACGGCGACCTGAACACAGCGAACATGATGGAGTTGATGGAGCAGATCGGCCACGACTACCCCGAGATGATGGCGGATTACCGCACGACCGTGCCGACCGACCCGGATGTCGCCCGCGCCATGGCCTTCGACTTCGGCTTGCTGTGCGTCATGGACGGCCTCGAAGCGCGGCTGCGCGCGGCGCCGAAGTCCTGATACCGCCGCTACCCGCAGAGGGCGGCATCGACCAGGGCGTTCATAGCCCCTAGGAATACGCCCATGCCCAGGAAGACGGTGAGCTCGTTCGTGCTGATGGTCACCGCCCGGTTAGTGGTCGCTGCGCCGAAGACGAGGAAGCCGTTCATCGCGCCACCGTGGCTCCAGGTTTCCATGCCACAGCTGTTGATGCGACGGAACAGGCCGAGACCCACCTCGGGGGGCCGGGCCGGATGGTTGGTGCGGATGGTGCGCGTCATCTCGGCCTGCACTTCGGGTGGCAGCAGCCGCCCGGATACCAAGGCCATGAAGAATCGGTTCAGGTCCGCACCGGTGGACACCAGCGCGCCGTCGGAAAGGCCCCAGTTCGGGTCGATGTCGGTGATGTCGACGCGGGTGCCGCTGAAATTGTGATACCCGCGCGGATGCGGTTGCCGAATCACGTTCTCCACCGGGAACAATGGCCAGTAAGTACTGGTCAGCCCCAACGGCACCAGGATTCTGCGGGTGACCTCGACACCGACCGGAGCCCCCGTGACCTGCTCGATCAACTCCCCTGCCAACAGGTAGTTGGTGTTGGAGTAGCCGAAGGCCGAGCCGGGGGTGAAATCGGACGGATGGTCGAGAGCGAGCCGGATCAGCTCATCGGCCGGCCGAGACCGCCGCAATGCGTCTGCGGAA
Organism: Nocardia sp. NPDC051463; assembly: GCF_040681975.1. Lineage (NCBI taxonomy): Bacteria > Bacillati > Actinomycetota > Actinomycetes > Mycobacteriales > Nocardiaceae > Nocardia > Nocardia sp. NPDC051463. The sequence goes on along the minus strand of NZ_JBFBAB010000032.1, from coordinate 27,245 downwards.
TCGAGGTCGAGGTAGCGGAAATAGTTGGGAATACCACTGGTGTGCTGCAAGAGATTCCGGACGGTGATCACCCGGCCGTCGCCACCTGGCCCGTAGACCCGCCCCGGGAGATACCGCTCCAGCGGAGCGTCGAGTTCCACGCGATGTTCAGCCACCAATTGCAGCACGACCGTCGCGACGAAAGTCTTGGTGTTGCTGGCTATCCGTACCTGAGCGTTATCCGGAAAAGCCGCGCCGGTCGCCACATCTCCCACACCGCTGTTGATCTGGGTGTCGGTTCCGTGCTCGGTGAGCACCAGTTGCGCACCGGGCACCAAGGTGTCCTTCACCAGCTCGTCCAGACCGACCTGCAGCACCTGCGCTCGCACCGAGAATTCCGGGTCGGCACTCGACGCCGATGTCAGTGCCAGTGGCGAAACCATCACTACCACAGCCGAAACCGCCGTCATCGCCAACCGTCTCATCGGGCCCCATCCTGCTCGGCCAGTGACCATCCCGCTGCTCGGTGACCATTCGTGGCTGGAGTTCGAGTACTGCATGAGGCAATACCCGGACGGGTCCCGTTCGGTTCGAACCGACGCCGTACTGCAACCACCGACAATGCGGTCTCACTTCCGCTCGACGAACTCCTTGATACGGTTCAGCGTTTTCCGCATGCCATCACGATTGGTCTTCCCGCGGGCCCGACCGGCCACCAGCCAGTACAGCCGCAGCCCGAGGATGTCGGCGAGCCGGAACGACTCGGTGACGTCGGTGCCGCCATCGACCGTCTCGAACCGGTAGCTCCAGGTGTTGACCGCCATCCCGCCGGGACCGAGCACCGTAAAGGTGAACTCACGGCCCGGCTCGCAGGCGTCGATCCGGCAGACCGTCCAATACTTCAGACCCCAGCCATTGCGGTTGACGTGGCCACGGAACTTGACGCCGACGGCGGGTGCGGTCGCGCCACCGAGCCATTCGGCGCCGAATGTTTCCGGGCTGAACCGGCCGGTATTGGTGATGTCGCTGACCAATTCCCAGATCTCTTCGGCAGGCGCAGCCATCCGAACTGTCACGCTATCGTGCATATTCGAACGCTATCACCGAGCGTGCGCACCAAGACCTGACAGCGACGCGGCGGTCGATGGCGCCAGCTCGAAGTCGGCCCGAGGTAGGGCCCCGCCCACTCGGCCTCGGCACGGTACGCCTGTTCGCTCCGGCTGTCGAGCAACCGGAGGCGAAGTCGCCCGCAACGCGCAACCTCGGCCTACTCCCCTTGCCGGCGCGCGGCGATCGAGGGCCGGATCGCGTCGGCATTTTCGGAGCTCGGCCCGGCGCCAGCAGCTGGTCGCGGAACGCGGGCCGTTTCGGTACATCGACCGCGAAGGCGTGCAGCGCCGCGCGCCCCCGTCGAGGTTATCGATTGCAGTCGCCTGAGGAGGTAGCGCCCGATAGCGTTCGAGTCGAATACTCACAAATCGACCTCGAGAGGTGGGGCATGCACGCGTTCCGGAATGCCGTCGAAGCCGGCGACGCGGCCGCCGTCGAAGCACTGCTGGCCGACAACGTCGTCTTCAACAGCCCGGTGGCATTCAAGCCGTACCCGGGCCGAGCCATCACCGCCGCCATCATCCGCGGCGTCATGCGAGTCTTCGAAGATTTCCGCTACGTTCGCGAGATCGCCGACATCAACGGGCTCGACCACGCCTTGGTCTTCGAGGCGAAGGTCGACGGCAAGCAGCTCACCGGCTGCGATTTCATCCACCTCGATGCCGACGGCAAGATCGATGACCTCATGGTCATGGTCCGCCCGCTGTCGGCGGCCAATGCGCTCGCCGAGGCCATGGGCGCCCAGTTCGACCAGATCCAACGCGAGGCCGCCGAGCAGATCGAGCGAGAAGCCGCCGGCGCATAGGCGCTGGTACGCGCCCGCTCGCCGATCCCACCGCGAGCGCACACGGCCCCGCCCGGACCACGACTACGCGTTGCGCCTGCGCAGCTCGACTCCAGCGGCGATGAGCCGCTTGGCATGCTTCTTGTGTACCGCCTGCCTGGTGACCCCGAGCGCCTCGGCAACCTGCGGCCAGCTCCAACCCTCCCGCATCGCGCGTTCGACGGCAGCGTCTTCGACCTGATCGGCCAAGCGACGCAAGGCCGCAACCGACGCAAGCGCATCGGCAGGGCCCCGGGTACCGGGAGGATCGACAGCAGCCATACAAGCAACCCTAGTTGACTATCCAATTCAGTCAACCAGAGTTGCTTATCCGCGGACGTCTCCAGTGACGTGAGCCACGTTCCCGTTCGACGGAATAGCGGGCACGCTGTTCATGTTCCATTGGTTGCCACATCCACCAACTGGATGTACAACTTGGATTGAGGAGGTGTCGTGCAGTTCGGAATCTTCACGGTCGGGGACGTGACCACCGATCCGACCACCGGTCGTACGCCGACCGAGCACGAGCGCATCAAGGCGATGGTGACGATCGCACGCAAGGCCGAAGAGGTCGGCCTCGACGTGTTCGCCACCGGCGAGCACCACAACCCGCCGTTCGTGCCGTCGTCGCCGACCACCATGCTCGGTTATATCGCCGCACAGACCGAGCGGCTGCAACTGTCCACCGCCACGACGTTGATCACCACCAACGATCCGGTGAAGATCGCCGAGGACTTCGCGATGCTGCAGCACCTGGCCGACGGCCGGGTCGACCTGATGCTCGGGCGCGGTAACACCGGGCCGGTCTACCCCTGGTTCGGCAAGGACATTCGCGACGGCATCCCTCTCGCCATCGAGAACTACCATCTGCTGCACCGACTGTGGCGTGAGGACGTGGTGGACTGGGAAGGCAAGTTCCGTACGCCGCTACAGTCGTTCACCTCGACGCCACGCCCGCTCGACGGTGTGCCGCCGTTCGTGTGGCACGGGTCGATCCGCAGCCCCGAAATCGCCGAACAGGCCGCCTATTACGGCGACGGGTTCTTCGCCAACAACATCTTCTGGCCGAAGGGACACTTCCAGCGGCTGATCGAGCTGTATCGGCGGCGCTACGAGCACTACGGCCACGGCTCCGCCGACCAGGCAATCGTCGGCCTCGGCGGTCAGGTGTTCATGCGCAGGAACTCCCAGGACGCGGTGCGCGAATTCCGTCCATACTTCGACAATGCGCCGGTCTACGGCCACGGCCCGTCGCTGGAGGACTTCACCGAGCAGACACCGCTGACCGTGGGCAGCCCACAGGAGGTTATCGACAAGACGCTGAGCTTCCGCGACTCTTTCGGCGACTATCAGCGCCAGCTGTTCCTGATGGACCATGCGGGTCTGCCGTTGAAAACGGTGCTGGAACAACTGGATCTACTCGGCGAAGAGGTGGTCCCCGTGCTGCGCAAGGAGTTCGACGCGCTGCGCCAGGAGCGCGTGCCCTCGGCACCGACCCACGCCGCTCTCGTCGCCGCCCGACGCGCGGGAGTGGAGGTCACGCAGTGACTCGGATCGCCGTCATCTCGGCCGGGCTGGCACAACCGTCCTCGACGCGGCTGCTTGCCGATCGTCTCGCCGCGGCGGCCGATCGGGCACTGACGGCGTCCGGTCGGGCCGCGCATTTCGACGTCATCGAATTACGGGACCACGCCCTCGATTTGGCCAAGAACCTGGTGGCCGGGTTCCCGGCTGCCGGTCTCCGAGAGACGATCGGCACCGTTGCGGACGCGGACGGCATCATCGCCGTGACACCGATCTTCAATGCCTCCTACAGCGGCCTGTTCAAAACCTTCTTCGATGTGCTCGAGCCGGATTCGCTCACCGGAATGCCGGTGCTCATCGGGGCGACCGGAGGCACCTCCCGCCACTCGCTCGCACTCGAGCACGCCGTACGGCCGATGTTCACCTATCTGCGCTCGGTCGTAGTGCCGACCTCGGTGTACGCGGCCTCCGAAGACTGGGCGTCCGCGGACGCAGACGGCCTCAGCGCCCGAATCGACCGAGCGGCAGTGGAATTCGCTGACGCACTGGCCACAACTCACCACGACCGCCCGTCCGATCCCTACGACGAGCCGGTGCCGTTCGCGCGATTGCTCGGAGGCACCGCGAGCTGACCACCGGTGCAACGGCGCACCGCCCCCCAGCACGACCGCTGGACACCTTTTCACATCCCAGTAATTGAAAGATCAACTACACTAGGAGACAACATGACGACCAACACCGCCAACGCCCTGACCGCGGGCACCTGGGCGATCGACCCCGCCCACTCCACCGTCGGTTTCTCGGTTCGCCACCTCATGGTGAGCAAGGTGCGCGGCCGCTTCGCCGACTTCTCCGGCAAGCTGGTCATCAACGAGGACGGCACCGCACAAGCCGATGCCGAGATTCGCGTCGACTCGGTGACCACCGACAACGAACAGCGCGACAGCCACCTGCGCACCGCGGACTTCTTCCACGCCGCGGACTTCCCCGTCGCGACGTTCTCCTCGACCGGATTCCGTGTCAACGGCAACGACTTCGTGGTGGACGGCAACTTCTCCATCCGCGGCGTCACCAAGCCGGTATCCCTGGACGTCGAGTTCCTCGGCGTCAACCCGGGCATGGGCAACGGCCCGGTCGCCGGCTTCGAAGCCAAGACCGTGATCAACCGCCGGGACTTCGGCATCACCATCGACATGCCACTGCCCGATGGCGGCGCCGTGATCGGCGACAAGATCACCCTCACCCTCGAGATCGAGGTCGGCCTGCAGAGCTGATCAATCCTCGCGAAGCCCGAAGCCGCTACACCGGCTTCCGATCGGCGCCGAGCTCACTCGTGGGCTCGGCGCCGATTCCGTTGCTGCCGTCCACACCGGCCGCGCTCGAGGAGATCGCCGCAGGCCGTACCACCAGCACCACCGAACTCGCTCGCCGACTCGGTGTTTCGCCCGCAACAGCAAACACGCATCGATATTGCGGGAGGCGGGGCTCATCGATGACTTGCGGCACCGCAATGCCATGAAATACCAGGTGACGACACTCGGCGCGGTCTTGCTCGACGATGATTTCGGCAGCGGGCGTGCACATCGCGCAAGCCGTCCCGCATGTCATGTCCGATTCTTGCCACGATCGCAGGGGCGGGTGACACTGGATCGACCGAGTGTGGCAGCCATCCGCGGATGGTCAGCACCGGCTCGTGCGCAGTGTCGAACGAGTCGAAACGAAAGTTGAGGCGGCGACGAATGACCCGACTACAAACGCTGCCGCGATGATGGATGACGACACTGTTCCCGGCGTCGACGGCCGTTGGCCGCAGCGCCCGCCGCGCCACCGGCAGGCGTCGCACCGGCGTGCGGCGCAGTTCCCGAGACGGCGGCAGGCGGCCGAACCCGCGCCACGGGCTCCTCGAGCCGCCGAACCCCCACGACGTGGTCGCCGCGCCGCGCAGCTCATGACCCGAGCGGTCGCCTGCGCCGCCGCACTCGCTGTTCTGTCCGGCACCGGATTCGCCTGGTCTGCCAAGACCGATTTCGAGCACGGATTCACCCGCACCGAAGCCATCCCTGACGATGCACCGCATTCACTGGGTGGCGACATGAATATCCTGTTGATCGGTCTGGACACTCGAAAAGACCTGAACGGCAACGACTTACCGAAGGCAATCCTCGACCAGCTGCACGCGGGCGACAGCGAAAACGGTGGATACAATGCCAATTCGTTGATCCTGCTGCACATTCCGGCGGATATGAAAAAGATCGTCGCCTTCTCCATCCCGCGCGACGACTACGTCGCGGTGTCGGGCATTCCCGGCTACGACCACGCCAAAATCAAGGAGGCCTACGGCCTGAAGAAGGCAGCGGCCCAGGCCAGACTGATCAGCAATGGCGAAAAAGACCAGGTCATGCTGGAGCGGCAGGGCCGTGAGGCGGGCCGGGCGTCCATCGTGCAGACCGTCCGCAACCTCGTCGGCGTGCCGATCGACCGCTTCGCCGAAATATCGCTCGCCGGTTTCTACGACTTGGCGACCGCGCTCGGCGGTGTCGATGTCTGTCTGAATCACGCTGTCGACGACAGCTACTACTCCGGCGCGACCTTTCCCGCGGGCCCGCAGCACTTGAGCGGCTCCGACGCACTCGCCTTCGTCCGCCAGCGGCACGGCCTGGAAAACGGCGATCTCGACCGCACCCATCGTCAGCAGGCTTTTCTCACTTCGGTCGCCAAGTCGCTCAAGGACACCGGCGCCCTGACCAACCTCGGCAAACTGTCCGAGCTGATGGACCTCGCCCATCGCGATGTGGTGTTGTCGAGCGGTTGGGACCTGCTCGATTTCGCCCGCGACCTCGGGTCCATGGGCTCGATGTCGGTCGAGTTCCGCACCCTGCCGGTGCTGCGCTACGACGAGGTCGACGGCCAGGAGGTCAACATCGTCGATCCGGTCGCCATCAAGAAGCAAGTGCGCGCCGCCTTCGGCTTCGAGGCGGCACAGCCGAGCCCGGCCCGCGTCCCGACGAGCACGGTCGATGTCCACAATGCGAGCGGCCGGACCGGTCAGGCCGCCAAGCTCTCCACCGCACTCATCACACGCGGCTATCGGCCGGGCGTGGTCGGCAACGGCACCTACGCCGATGGCTCCGCATCCACCGTCACCTACGGGCCCGGCGCCGAAGCCGATGCCACCCAGCTCGCCGAAACCCTCGGCCTGACCGCGACGGCCTCGCCGACCACCGCGACCGACCACATCACGGTCGTCATCGGCAGTGATTTCACGATCCCCTCCGAACTGACCCCGGCCTCGGCCACTGCCTCGGCCGCGCCGACCACCACACCGGATCTACCCGTCCCCAACTCCGGCAAGCCGGTCGCGACCCAGATCGGCAGCACCGTGCCCTGTGTGAACTAAGTCTCGGTCAGCTCGGTTCTCGACGGCAAAGGCAGCCCTGAGCGGCCGGTAAACTACGGATGGGGACAGTAACTAGAGGTGCGCCGCTGGGAATGCACGGCGATACATAGGAGATCCATGTCGAGTCGCCGCTTCCGATCGAGTGTTGCCGCGGGTGTTGTACTGGTGACGGTTCTGGTCGTTGCCGCGTGTTCGTCGTCCGCGCCGCAACAGGCGACGGGATCCGCCGAGCAGGTGCCCGCCGGGATCTCCATCAGCCCGGGGGACGGCGCGAGCAAAGTCGACCCGCTCGGCCCGGTTCGGGTGAGCACGGGCGACGGTCAATTGACTTCGGTGACCATGACGAACGAGCAGGGCAAAGCTGTCGAAGGGATCCTGACCCCGGACAAGACCGCGTGGAAGCCCGCCGAGCCGCTCGGCTACGGCCGCACCTACACGGTGACCGCCGAGGGGCTCTCGATCACCGGCCGCACCGGCCCGACCACGGCGACCTTCTCCACGCTGACCCCGAACAACCAGACCAAGGTGTATCTGAACACCACCGGCGGCACACCGTTGAAAGACGGCGGCACCTTCGGCGTCGGTACCGTGATCGTCGCGCACTTCGACGAGGACATCCCCGACCGGGCCGCCGCGGAGAAACGACTGGTGGTGACAACCACCCCCGTCGTCGAGGGCGCGTGGTACTGGGTCGACAACCGCAATGCGCACTGGCGCCCACAGCAGTATTACGCGCCGGGCACCAAGGTGAGCGTCACGGCGAACATCTTCGGCGCCGAACTGGGCAAGGGCCTGTTCGGCCAGGAGGACAGCAAAACCTCCTTCACCATCGGCCCCTCCCATGTGTCGATCGCCGACGACAACACCAAGCAGGTCCAGGTCTTCGAAAACGGCAATCTGATCCGGACCCTGCCCACCTCGATGGGTATGGGCGGCAGCGAGGTCGTCGGCGGCAAGACGATCACGTTCTGGACCCAGCCCGGCGTGTACACGGTCATGGACAAGGCCAACCCGGTGATCATGGACTCCTCCACCTTCGGGCTGCCGGTCAACTCACGGCTGGGATACAAAGAGTCCATCAACTGGGCGACCCGAATCAGCACCGACGGCATCTACCTGCACGAACTGGCGTCCAGCGTGTGGGCCCAGGGCAACACGAACACTTCGCACGGCTGCCTCAACCTCAGTCCTGCGAACGCGCAGTGGTTCTTCGATTTCGCGGTGCCCGGCGACATCGTCGAGGTCCGCAATACCGGCGGTGCGCCGCTCGAGGTCTGGCAGAACGGCGACTGGGGCCTCCCATGGGACCAGTGGCAGCAGGGCAGCGCACTGCACTGAGCTCGGCCGCCGCGGCTTCGACCGAAGGGCACTGACTTGGACATCTCGACCATGCCGCACTCCTACGGGGTAACCATGCCGGAATGGGTCTTCGACGAGCTGCGCGCGACGCCCGACACGCTGAGCACCGACGAGGAACGAATGTCGCTGGTGCACAAGCTCGCCGCACGCAACCCACCGAGGGCGCGGGCGGCCCGTTCGCGGCACTCGTCGTCGACACCGAAGCCCGCTCGATCACTGCCGCACCTCACCCCACAGGACGGCGGGAACGTCACCGCTTCCCAGGGCCGGACGCCGGTGAGGAATCGGCCGTCAGCGGTCGCACCGGAATGTCGGTGCCCCTTGCTAACTTTCGAGATGTTCTGATCTCACGAAAAAGCGGGGCTATGCGATGACCATCGGGGGCACTACCTATCTCGAACTGTCCGAAGACGGCGGTTCGGCACACAAGTTCTACGAGGTCGCCGTGGCGGGCACCGAGGTGACCATTCGGTACGGACGCATCGGCGACCAGGGGCAGACGCAGGTGAGTTCCTTTGCCACCGCGGAGAAAGCTGCCGCCGCCGCCGCGAAGAAGGTCGGCGCGAAGGTCCGGCGAGGCTACGCACCCGCGGTGCTGGGTGCGCGGACCAAGCGCCCGGTCACCCGGCGCGCGATCGTCAGCCAGCGCTCCACCGCGAAGTCGGCGCCGGTGCTGTGGACCTTCGACTCGGGCGCGGCCGCGTTCGGCATCTTCGTCGACGAGCACCGCTGCTGGGTCGGCAACGAGCACGGCGATGTGTTCACCTTGACACCCGCCGGCGATGTAACCGGCCGCTTCCGCCTGCCCGATGCGGTGAAATGCATTGTGGCGGACGACTTCTGGATTTATGCCGGATGCGACGACGGCAGGGTGTACGACCTTTCGGGCAAGGTGCCGCGCGCCGCTTACGACGTCGCCGCCGATGTCGACATCTACTGGCTCGACATCCACGACGGCATCCTCGGTGTCTCCGATCGAAACGGCGGCATCACCGTGATCGACCACGAGGAGGAGTCGCTCTGGACTCGACACAGCACCGGGAACTCGGGCTGGATGGTGCGTATCGACCGGGACGGCGTCTACCACGGCCATTCCGACGGCGTCACCAAATATGGTCTCACCACCGGAAACCACCAGTGGCATGTCCGCACCGGCGGCCCAGTCCTGTTCGGATGGCAGGAGGCCGACGCGGTGTACGCGGGCACCAGCACCCGCCAGGTGCGGATGGTGGCGAAGAACAGCCGATCCGAGCGCTCCTACCAGTGCGATGCCGCCGTATTCTCCTGTGCCACTTCGCCGGACGGCCGCTACGTCTTCGCCGGTGACAACCACTCGTCGGTCTACTGCTTCGATTCCAGCGGTCAGCGCCTGTGGAAACTGGCTACCGGCTGCGGTTCGGCGTACTCGATGCAATACCACGACGACAAGCTGTATCTGGTCACCACGAACGGAACGCTGGCTTGCCTCGATGTCAGCGAAACTGCCATCCGCAATGCCGAGCAAGGCGTCCTGCCCGAAACGCTGTCGATCAAAGCGCCGGAGATCTCTGCCGTAACTCCGAGCAGGACCGTCGAAGTGGCCGTGAACGCGGGTTCCGGCATCGTCGTCGAGTGCGTCGAGGACGGCGGCAATCTGCGAGTGCATGTCGTGTCTCCCGGTTACCAACGCGCGTGGAACGTCCAGTTCCCCCGCGATATTCGCGAGGCGGGCGTCCGCTACGTCGTCGATGCCGTCGCCGAGTCGGCACGCGGCGGTTTCTACCGGGTCCGTGGCGATATCCGGCGATTGAGCTGACACCGGTGGCGAGCCGGGTGTGCCGGATGCACCCGCCACACCTGGCTCGCCGGGCGAGCTGCGCAGTCCGAGCCGAGTGACGCACCGGCCGCTATCATCCATAATGTGACGCAGGCGACACTGGACCGGTTTCAGGAATGACCGAGCTCAACACGCAGACGCTGGCCCGTCTCGGCGCTCCGGTATCGATCCCCACCTATGAACGCACCGGAATACACACCGGCATAGTGCATTTCGGTGTCGGCGGCTTTCATCGAGCCCACCAGGCGCGATATCTCGACCTGCTCCTCGAATCGGGTGCCGCCCGGGAATGGGGAATCTGCGGGGTCGGTGTGCTCGCCAAGGATCGCCGGATGAGCGAGGTGATGGCCGAGCAGGACCGCCTGTACACCCTGTGCGTCACCGAACCCGACGGCGCCTGGACGCCGCGGGTCGTCGGCTCGATTGTGGAGTATCTCTTCGCCCCCGACAATCCCGAAGCGGTCGTCGAGAAACTCGCCGATCCGGGCACCCGTATCGTCTCACTGACCATCACCGAGGGTGGATACAACATCTCCGCGACCACCGGTGTGTTCGATGCGGCGAATCCTGCCGTCCGCGCCGATCTCGCGCCGGGAGCCGTCCCTGCGACGGTGTTCGGCCTTGTCACCGAGGCACTGTCGCGGCGCATGGCAGGTGGCGCCGCACCGTTCACGATCATGTCGTGCGACAACATCCAGGGTAACGGCCATATCGCTCGAAACTGCTTCACCACCTTCGCTCGCCTGCGTGATCCGGCACTGGCGGACTGGCTGGACCGCGAGGGCGCGTTTCCGAACTCGATGGTCGATCGGATCACCCCGGCGACAACCGCCGCCATGAGGGCCGAGCTCACCGCCCGCTTCGGCATCGAAGACGGGTGGCCGGTGGTGACCGAGCCGTTCATCCAGTGGGTGCTCGAAGACGAGTTCACGCTGGGCCGCCCCGATTTCGGCAGCGTCGGCGTGCAGCTGGTCGAAGACGTCGCGCCCTACGAATTGATGAAGCTGCGGATGTTGAATGCCAGCCATCAGGCGCTGTGCTACCTCGGGTATCTGACCGGATACCGACTGGTGCACGAGGTGGTTCAGGACGAAGCGTTCCGCCGGTTCCTGCTCAGATATATGAACGAGGAAGCCCGACCGACGTTGCTTCCCGTCCCCGGTATCGACCTCCACACCTACCGAGACACACTCCTCGAACGGTTCGCCAACGCGGCGATCGGCGACACCGTGGCCCGGCTGTGCGCGGAGTCGTCCGACCGGATACCGAAGTGGCTGCTGCCGGTGCTGCGCAGCCAGTTGGCTACCGACGGCGAAATAGCTTGCTCCGCAACGATAGTAGCGGGGTGGGCGCGCTACTGCGAAGGGGTCGACGAGGCCGGTGCGCCGATCGACGTCGTGGATCCGCTGCGCGATCGTCTGATGGCGCTTGCCCGCCGCCAACGCGACGACCCGACCGTATTCCTCTCCGACCGATCGGTATTCGGCAACCTGATCGACGAGCCCCGCTTCGTCGTCGCCTACTGCGCGGCATTGGCAAGCCTGCACACCCGAGGCGCGCGCGCCACCATCGTCGACCTGCTGCGCGATCAGCGGACCCGGTGACAAGCAGCGGCCGTCACTGCGGGCCGAAATGTCGGCTGAGGTCACGGAGGACCCGCGCGCACTCGGCGTCGACGCCGTCGAATTCCCTCAGATCGGCCGGTGCCGGGAACAAGCGCCCGAGCCCGAACTCGCCCAGCCCGGCGACCGGTGCTCCGCACTCCGCGACGATCTCACCGAGGACGCCCGGAGCAGCTGCCGCGCCGACGTGGTCGAACACGATGGCGCGGACACCGGCCTCGAACGGATCCCAAGGGCGTCCACCGAGGAAACGCCGCACCTGGTCCACCTGGTGGATGAGTCCCTCGATGCGCGGGAGGTGGGCGATCAGACGCGCGTCGGCAGGCCCGGCCGCGCTGATCTCGATCACGCCCGGATCGCCGTCGACACGCACCGTCCGCCGGTAGACCGTCGCCGTGGCGTTCTCGACATCGCGGATCGCCTCGCGAGCCAGCTGCGAAAGCCGGCGACCGAGGTCGATGGATGCCGGCAACGGCACCCGGAGGGCGAGTCCACCGTCGGCAACAAGCCGATCCGCGCGGAGTCGACGTCGGCGCAGTTCGAGCGGCGCGGCGCGGAAGGTGGCGGCCATCACTCGATTGAACTGGCGGAGGCTGCCGAACCCGGCGGCAAAGGCGATATCGGTGACCGACAGGTCGGTGTCGTCCAGCAGTCGCCTGGCGAAATGGGCCCGCCGGGAGCGCGCGAGCTGATCGGGTGTTGCGCCGACCTGTTCGTGGAACATCCGACGCAGATGCCGCTGCGACACCGCGAGCCGGGCGGCGAGCGCCGCCTCGTTACCCGTGTCCAGCACACCCTCGGTAATGAGATCGACAGCGCGGCATACCAATTCGGAGGTATGCCCGGGTCCGTAGTCGGCCCGATACGGCCGACAGCGGTGGCAGGCGCGAAACCCTGCCGCCTCCGCTCCTGCCGGTGAGGAAAAGGACACGACGTTCGACGGCAGCGGACGACCAGGACACGGCGGCAGGCAATAGATGCCCGTGGTGACGACGGCCTGGAACGCTCCCATCTCCGAAGTCTGCCCGCAGCCGGGGCCACTGACCAGACGTATTCGGACACCTGCCACCGTGTCCGAATATGGCGAGATCAGTAGCTGCACACCACGCAGAATTGCCCGTATGGACGCAACGACGAGCTCCGAATTCATCCTGCGGGCCTGGCGCGAGTTCGCCACCCGAGACCCCGAACGAATCGCCGCCGTCTTCACCCCCGACATCGAATGGCTGGCCCCACCCCACAACGCCACCGCCCGCGCACTCGACGACATCAGCCACCTCGTCGGCCGAGACCGCGTGGTGCATTTCCTGACCACCGAATTTCCCGCGGTGTTCGTGGCCGACCGGCAAGTGGACTTCACGGCAGTCACCGCGACCGACACGACCGTCGTAGTCGAGACCCGAATGCGAGCGACCCTGATGAACGGCCGCCCCTACGACAACGACTACTGCTTCATCTTCGAACTCTCCGACGGCCGGATCCACCGGGTACGCGAGTACATGGACACGCAACGCGCCCAGGAAATGTTCGACGGCAGCGGTTTCCGCCAGAACGGCTGAAACTCGACGCCGTGCCGCTCGATCGGTTCGTGGTCAGAACAGCCGCAGCGCACTCAAGCGCCAGCCCTTGGCACGCGTGCGGGTGATCCGGGCAGCCAGCGCGAAGTGGCGGCCGCCGCGGTCGTAGGCGGCGCACACTTCCGCCGCGGCGGCATCGACCATGATGACGTCCACTCGGGTCAGCACCGCTGCGCCCAGGGTGCGTCCTGGTACCAGGTCGGCTCTGACCAGAGTCCGTACCGCTGACAGCACCGGAGGCTCGGCGACCGCGGCCAGCTGCGCGACCGGTCGACGGTGATCGAGCACTTCGAGTGTGAGTCGCAGTGTTCGATCCGCGAATAGTTTTGTCGCCGAGTTCACTTCGAAAATCGCGGTCTCGGCCGCCGACGGACCGGCAATCCGGCCGACACCGGCCGAATCCCCCGCGGGACGGGCACGGCACATCCGCTCGCGTGGCGACGGTGGCAGCTCATCCAATCCCGTTGTTCGACGTGTTGGTCGGCACGGCCGCAGCGGCGGCTCGCTTCGTGGCGCGCGCGACAACGCCCTGGGATACCCGTCCATACAACCCCCTCGCCCCTGATCGCGACCCCCGCGATCGAATCGCGATAGCATGTCACGGATCTCGATGCAAGTAAAGCCGCAGGTCAGCAGGTCAAGCGACCGCTCGGGTGCGGTGCGCACCGAAGACGTTGATACTCGCATGTATTGATTCGAGCAGGTCGACGGTCTGCCTCGGTCGCGGTGGGCCCGGATCAGCGCTCAGACCGTACCGAGAACTCCCTCGAACGCCGCTTCCGCCGCACCGAGAAGCTTCAGATCCGGTCCGAGAGAAGATTTTTCGACTCGGACACCGCCGATCGCCCGGCTCACCATGCTGCGGCGACGCAACTGCCCGGCAGCATGCTCCACCACGGCATCGGGCAGCGCGGTCAGCAGGTCGCCGAGGACGACGAGTTCGGGGCCGAGGATGTTGACCACGTTCACCAGACCCAGGGCGAGCCAGTCGATGTATTCGCCGAGTCGGTCGACTGCGCCGCAATTGCGTTCCAGCTCACGCAGCTCCGCGACAATCGCGCCGCGCGGGCTGTCCGCGGCGAGGCCGAGCGCTCTGGTCAGCGCTGCCTCACCGACCTCGGTCTCCCAGCAGCCCTCGTTGCCACAGTGGCACGGGCGGCCACCCGGCCGCACCGTCATATGGCCGATCTCACCGAGATACCCTGCCGCACCGCGTAAGAGCGCACCCTGCGCGATCAGTCCGCCACCGACGCCGATGTCCGCCGACACGAAGACCGCGTCCGAAACACCGCGCCCGACACCGCGCAGATGCTCGGCCAGCGCACCGAACTCCGCATCGTTGCCGACGACAACGGGAACGCCGAGCAGCGTGCTCATCCGATCGCCGAGCGCGACATCGACCCAATTGAGGTTGGCCGCGTCGTGCACATACCCGTCGGAACGCCGCACCACACCCGGCACCGAGATACCGGCGGCGGCGGGACGCAGGTCGAGATCGCTGGCGAGCAACGCCGCGGATTCCGCGACGTGAGTCATCACCTCGCTCGATTCCCGTTGCCGCCCACGCAGATTCCAGCTGTCGCGACCGAGGATCTGGCCACCGAGCCCGATCAACGCGATCCCGACATGCTCCACCTGCACATCCACCGCAAGCACGACCACCGCCTGCGGTTGCGGCAACACCAGCAGTGACGGTCGGCCCGCGCCCCGCGCGAGCCGAGGCACCCGCTCCTCCACCACTCCGGTCTCGGCAAGCCCATCCACCAGCATCTTGATGGTGGAACGGTTGAGACCGAGTTCCGTCGCCAAGGCCGCCCGCGTGGCCGGGCCGCCCGCGTGCAACCGGCGCAGCAGGATCGCCCGGTTGACGCGTCGCAACTCGTCAGGGCGGGCGACGGTGGGGCTGGTCATGCCCTCAGGGATACCATCACCCGCACTCAACCTTCCGTAGTGGCGGCACGGCGGCGCGTCAGCGCGTCGACGGTCGCCGCCAACAACAGCACCAGACCGGTGACGATGGCGACCACCGCGGCAGGCTGTTCGAGCAGCCCGAGCCCATTGGCGACAACAGCGAGCACCGTGCCGCCGATCACCGCGTCCGCGACCCGACCCTTGCCGCCGAACAGCGAAGTGCCGCCGATCACCGCGGCACCGACCGCGAAAAGCAAAGTGTTGAGGCCGCCGGCCTGCGGGTCGACCGAGCCGACCTTCGACGAGTACACGATCGCGCCGATGGCCGCGCACGCCGAGCACACCACGAAGACGCTCGCCCGTATCCGTGTGACATTGATACCCGCCCGCCGCGCGGCCTCGCGATTGCCGCCGACCGCGTAGATGTGCCTGCCGTAGGTGGTTCTGTTGAGGACATAGGTCCCGATGACCAACAGTGCCAAGACAATCGGCACAACGTAGGGCACACCGCGGATCTCGATGGCGTCATTGCGCGATCTGTTGATCGTGAGCAGAGCGGTGGCCACCGCCGCCAGCACGGTCAGCACCGAAACCTTGGCCACCACAAGCGGTGTCGGCTGGGTGACCAGACCACGCCGCAAACGCAGGAGGTGTCTGCCGATGGTGAGCGCCGCATACCCGCCTGCCGCCACAACGAACAGCGCCCAACTGCCCACTGTCGACAGATTGCCATTGGCCACCCGATCCAGCACCGTGGACGAGCTGATGCCCAGCACGCCGCCCTCACCGATCAGCTGCAGAATCACCCCCTGCCACGCCAGGAACAATGCGAGGGTCACCACGAAGGACGGCATGCCGATCTTGGCGATGAGGAACCCGGTGATGCAGCCGATCGCCGTACCGACGCACACGGCGAGCAGCATCTCGATCCACGGATTCGCTTCCAACCCGAACACGGTCAGCGCGAGCCCGAGCAGCGAGATCGCGACGCCGGGCCAGATCCGCAGCAGCCCGGCCAGGGCAGCCGCCAGTATCAGCATCGCGACGAAGATGATGAACACCGTCGAACCCATGCCCGCCAGCAGGTTTCCGTTCTCGACATAGTGCATCGCCAGCACTGCGCCCGCGACACCCGACGCCGTGCCCGCCGACAGGTCGATCTCCCCGATCAACAACACGAAGACGATCCCGATGGCAATGATCGTCTGCCCCGCACCCTGCGCTAGCAGGTTCGCGATGTTGTTGAGCGAGAAGAACACGTCCGACAGCGCCGAGAACATGACGACGAGCGCGACAAGTCCGAGCAGCGCGGGCAGCGAGCCGATATCGCCACCGCGCAGCCGGGACAGATACTCGCGCACCGCATCCGCGGTGGACTGTGTCGTGGTGTCGATCCCGAAGTCGGCGACTGCCGTTGTCGTCGGGGCTGCGGAAGAATTCGTCATCACATTGTCTTTCTCGTGCACAGCGCTCTCGTTCACAGCACCGCGGATTCCGGTCGAGCCAGCCCTAGGTCACCGGAACGTCCCGCGGTGATCAGTTCGACGACCTGACTATGGGTGACGTCCTTGGTGTGTACCTCGGCCGCCATCCGCCCCAGATACAGCACCGAGATCCGGTCGGCGACCTCGAAAACATCGGCCATGTTGTGGCTGATCAGCACCACGCCGAGCCCCTGTTCGGCGAGCCTGCGGACCAGGTCGAGGACCTGCCGGGTCTGCGCAACACCGAGCGCGGCCGTCGGCTCGTCGAGCAGCACCAGATTGCTGTTCCAGAGCACCGATTTCGCGATGGCGACGGTTTGACGCTGCCCGCCCGACAGCGCCGACACCGGGGTGCGCACCGATTTCACGGTGCGCACCGACAGCGATGCCAGCGTCTGCCGTGCTGCCTCCTCCATACTCGCCTCGTCCAACAGCCACGGACGTCCGCGCTCCCGGCCGAGGAACATGTTCTGCACGATATCGAGATTGTCGGCCAGCGCGAGATCCTGGTACACCACCTCGATGCCGAGCTCCGCCGCGTCCTTCGGACCTCGGATATGCACCGGTTCGCCCCGGTACCTCACCGTCCCGGAATCGAAAGCATGGATGCCGGCAATGCATTTCACCAAGGTGGATTTGCCCGCACCGTTGTCCCCGACCAGGGCGGTGACCTCACCGGCAGGCGCCGTGAAATCCACATCGTGCAGGACATGGACCGGTCCGAAACTCTTATTGAGACCGGTGATCTGAAGTAGCGGTTCACTCATGCTCGGCACCTCAGGAAATGCCGAGCTCGGTGCAGGCTGCCTGCAGCTCGCCGCCGCAGATCTCGCGTGCCGGGACATAGCCTTCGGCGACCACCCGCTTGACCTCCGGCCGGGTGATCGTGAACGGCTCCAGCAGTACGGACCTGACCTCACGCTTGCCCTTCGCATCCCGACTCACGCCGCTGGCGAAGGCATCTGCCGCCGCTTTGTCGTTATTGGCGAGCGCGACAGCAAGTTCGGCGACCGCGTCGGCCTCCTGCTGGATCGGTTTGAACACGGTCATGTACTGGTCGCCGCGCAAGATCGCCTTCAGTCCTTCGGCTGTCGCATCCTGTCCGGTCACCGGGACCTTCCCATTGAGCCCGTTCTTCTTGAGCACCGTGATCACCGCGCCGGCAAGGCCGTCATTGGCGGCGACCACGCCATCGACCTTCCCGGCATTCGTGGTCAGTATCTGTTCGAAGGTGGTGCCGCCCTTCTGGTTGTTCCATCCATCGATCGGCTGGCTCTGGACCAGCTTCAGCGCGCCCGAGTCATACAGCGGCTGTAGAACTTTCCGCTGCCCGTCGTGGAACAACGTGGCGTTGTTGTCGGTCGGGGCCCCTTCGATCTCGATCACCTGCCCGCCGGGCTTGTCCTTCAGCGCATCGGCCAACCCCTGTCCCTGCAACTGCCCGACTCGCTCATTGTCGAAGGAGACGTAGTAGTCCGAGGATCCGCCGAGGTTGAGCCGGTCGTAGTCGATCGTCGGAATCCCGGCCTTCTTCGCCTTGGCCGCAACCGCGCCGCCGACTTCGCTGTTGATCGCCGCGATGATCAACACCTTCACGCCCTTGGCGATCATGCCGTCGGCCAAGGTCGTGAACTTCTGCACCTCGCCCTGGGCATTCTGCACATCGGCATCGAAACCCTGTGCGCCCAGAGCCTTCTCCAGCATCGGTTTATCGAAGCCCTCCCACCGAGCCGACGTCGCGGTCTCCGGCAGGATCACCCCGATCGTCCCGTTCTTCCCACCGCCGGACTTGCTCTCGCCGCCGCCGTCATTACGTGCGGAGTTCGCACCGCAGGCGGTGAGCGCCAACACCCCGACCAACCCCACCGCCACAGCCGCGTGCCGCATCCCGGCCCGTGCTCGTCCGTGCCCGTTTTTTCCGAACGAGACCTGGCTTTTAGTCCGCATCTGGAGGAACCTTCCTGGAACAACCGACGACCCGTCGGAAGGACTCCGGCACTGCGTCGAGCTAATATGTTGTGGGCAACAACATATGCTGGGCGGCGGCGCTTGTGGCGCGGATAACATCACGATTTGATAACAGATTACATGTCGGCGCGTGTCGCTCACGATGCGCCCTCGTCGCCCCCCGCCGCAGACACGACGAATATCGGCCGAACACCCGCCGAATGCGCACCTGCCCTACTGCGCGAGTGGGACCCCTGCAATCTTCACCGATAGCTGAAACGAATACTTCGTGACGATCGACAGACCCGGGGTTCGTTTATCCGATCCACCGAAATCATCGAGGAGATTGCATGAATCGCATCATCAAGAGGTTCACCGGTGTGTTCGCGGCTGCGGCGGTGGCCCCTGCCCTGCTGGCCGGTACCGCACAGGCCGATGACGCCAACACCGCGTATTTCAGCAACGGCGTTATGCAGTGCGCCATGACCGGCGAAGGCACCGTCGGCTGCGATCTGACGAACCCGATGCAGATCCAATACTCGTTCCTGCCGTTCCTCTTCTCGGTGCGCGACATCGTGATCGACCAAATGTCGCTGCCCGCCCACCCCACTTTCATGAGCGGCACGTCACGCACACTGCCGGGCGGCAACCCGACCCTCTATGACGTCAGGACCGGCGACGGCCAGTGGGGCCCGTTCATCGAGCACGCCGGGGCCAGGTGTGAAGCGGGGTTCCATGGCAGCTTCACCTGCCGGGCGAAGGGGCGTAGCTTCTCGATCTACAGCGGGATCATCTCCGCCTGAGCCGAGTGCCGCAGCCGACGCCTCGATCGTGCCGGGGCGTCGGTGCGCGTCGGTTCCCAGGTCGTGCGGCACCGACGTCGGCGAGGTCGGATCCGGACGTGATGATCGAGGCTTGCGTCGTGGTTGTTCGCATTTCGCAACTCGACTGCCGTCAACCGTATCGTTGAGCGCACATGTAAGGTCGTGCGCCGAATAGCGCGGCTCATTGCACAGAATCGTCAAAACTAGGTAGAGATGGGTAAGGAACGACTGCGTCCGGTCGACCTCGCGCGGGCACACGGCCTGTCCACGCAGGCGATCCGAAACTACGAAGAAGCGGGCATCCTCCCGCCTGCCGAACGCACGCCCACTGGATACCGCGTCTACACGCCCGTGCACGCCGAGGCGCTGCGCGCCTTCGCCGCCCTCGTGCCGGCCCACGGCCACCACACTGCGACAGCGATCATGCGGGCCATCAATGACAACGCCGTCGCGGACGCGCTCGCGCTGGTCGACGCGAGCCACGCACAACTTCTGGAAGACCGCAGGACACTCGACCTGGTCGACAAGGCGCTGCGGGACCTGACCTCACCACATCTCCAGAGCTCGCCACGCACGGGAGCGATGTTCATCGGCCCGCTCGCCCGTCAACTAGGTATCCGACCGGCGACACTGCGGAAATGGGAGCAGGCCGGATTGATCACACCGGACCGCGATCCCGAGACCGGTTATCGCGTCTACACACCGGACGATGTCCGCGACGTTCACCTGGCTCACCAATTGCGGCGGGGCGGATACCTTTTGAGCCATATCGCCCCGCTCCTCGCCCAAGTACGCACCGCAGGCGGACTGGCTCCACTCGAGGCCACCCTCGGCGACTGGCGCGACCGCCTCACGCAACGCGGCCGGGCCATGCTGGCCGGCGCCGCCGAGCTGAATTCCTATCTGACGCACCGTGAATGACGTATCGCCCGGCGTGCGCCACACCCGATGCCCTCGGCGCAGTCCGCACCCGTCGTCAGGCCGAGCGACGAACTCGGTGCTCGGCCACATGCACACGGTTCGAGCAGCGCGTCGAGCAGAACCGTCGCCGTCCGTTGCGGGACGTGTCGACGAAGACCAGGCCGCACCCCGACCGAGCACACCGTCCGATTCGGGCCGGATCTTCGCAGAACAGCTCCGCCAGGCCTGCCGCGGTGTAAGCCTTCACCCGCTCATCGATGGGCGCGGTCTCGCGGGCGAAATGCAGGTGTGGCTTCCTACCGTCGTGGGTGGAGATGTACGGCCGACTGGTCGTCTCGGCCAGTAGTGCGTTGAGCAGCTCGACGCTCGGCGCGGAGAAGGCCGCGTCGAGCTTGGTGATCCAACGGCGCAGTTCCGCGTCTTGGCGGGCATTCAGTGCGCTCAGCGGCTTGTATCCAGCAGCGTCGAGCAGCGCGAGTAGATCTTGGTCCGGAGCGGCATTCACCAATCGGACCGCGAGTTCGGCCGCCGCGCCTCCGTAAGGGTTGAAATGCACTGACTCATTACATCAGGCTGAACCCATGATCGCCACCTGCCCCGCGTGCTCCTGGCCCGCCCCCGCTCTCGTGTCGTCACACGGCCCCGTTCGCTACCTGCGCTGCGTCTGCGGCCAGTGGTTGGTCAGCGAGTGCGGTGCCGTGGTGGCGACCGCGGGGATCAGTATTTTCAGCGATTCGCGCGACGCGGAATACAGTGCGCCGGTGACACTTCCGGAGCGCTGACCACTAATCACCCACTACGGCAGCGGGAAACGCTGCCCGCGCCCCCGTGCTCCCCCGGCGGCCTTGTTCCGATACATCGCAGAGTCGACCGCATGCATCAGCTCGTCGACCTCCGTCGGCCGGTCCTCGGCGAACACCGCGCCGATGCTGGCGCCGACGGCTACGGAACGTCCGGCGACCTGCATCGGCGCGGCGAGAGCGGCCAGTAGCAGGTCCGAGATCGAATCCAATTCTTTTTGGCTGGAACACTTTTCGACCAGCATGATGAATTCGTCGCCACCGATCCTGGCTACCAGGCCGCCGGTCGGTTCGACAGCAGCCTGTAGTCGCTGCGCGACGTCGTGTAGCACTCGGTCGCCGACGGTGTGCCCCCACGCATCGTTGACCTCCTTGAAGCCGTCGAGATCCAGATAGCACACTCCCACCGGCGGTATGGCCCTGGCCAGCCGATCGAAGAAGAGCACCCGATTCGGCAGGCCGGTGAGACTGTCGTGGTTGGCATCGTGCCACAGGCGATCGGAGAGCTGCTTACGCTCGGTCACATCGACGGCGACCCCGATCAAGAAGCGGGCCCGACCACTGCTGTCGCGCACCGCGGACATCGACAGGTCGATGCTGGCCACGGTGCCATCGGGGCGCACGTGACCGGTCTCCAGACGGAAGCGATTGATCGCGCCACTGAGCATGCGCTCGAGCTCCGCGAAGGCGTGCCCGATATTCTGCGGGCCGAGCAGCTCAGCCACGGAACGGCCGGGCATGCCGGCCGCGGGCCTCCCGAGCATTTCGGCCATGGCCGCATTCACGTCGAGCACCTTGCCGGTGACATCGACAGTGCCGATGCCCACCGACGCGCCCTCGAAGACCGCCTCGAACCTGGCCTCCGACAACTGTCGCCGCGCCTCGGCGTCCTGCGCAGCCGACAGCACGGCTGCCAGCGTGGTTTCCTGTTCACCCAACGCCGCGCTGCGCAGCGCCCCGGTGAAGCCCGCGGCGAATTCGGCGGCCACCATGATCGCCCGATCGCGAATCTGCTCGTAGTCGGGGGCGGTGGGGGTCGGGCGGATCGCACGGACCATGTCCTGACAGATCACCGGAATCGAGCGGCTGACTGCCACCGGGTCGCGATAGTTGGCGGCGACGAGCGCCGTGGCGGCAGCGTGCGCGACGGTGACATCGGCTGTCCCCTGCACCGCGGCCACCAGCGCCTCGGCTTGCTCGCCGAGCAATCCCTCGATCTGGGTTCGCGTGAGGGTCGGGGCGACGACACCGTCGAGTGCATCGGCCCACCGCACCGCCAACTCACGCAACCCCACGCCACCAACCCCCTGCCGGTTCTGTTCGCCCTCTCAGACCTTGAAGCCGACGCCTGCCAAGCCGAGCGAGCGGCCCGGCGCCTCGTGGAGATCGCGCTCGGATTCGGGACGCCAGGCGGGCAGCTCGACCACCCCTGGCTCGACCAGCTCCCATCCTTCGAACATAGCCGCGATAGCGTCCCGGGAACGGAAGTGGATGCCGATCCGGATCTCGTTGGCCGCGTTGGCGCCGAGCTTGTCCGCATCCTCGGGGCGCAGCGCCGAGGTCAGGTGTGAGATCGCGACGTAACTGCCGGCGGGGACGGCCCCGCGGAGCCGGGCGACCATGTCGGCGGGTCGATCCTCGTCCGAGAGCAGGTGCAGCACCGCGATCAGCAGCACGCCGACGGGCTTGTCGAGGTCGAGCACCCCGGTGTCCCGGACGCGAGCCAGCAGTTCATCCGGTTTGCGCAGGTCGGCCTCGATCGCGGTGGCATTGTCGTTGCCCTGCAGGATCGCCCGCGAATGCGCGACGGCGACCGGGTCGATGTCCACATAGAGCACCCGACACTCCGGATCGATGGCCTGCGCGACCTCGTGGACGTTGCCTGCGGTCGGGATACCCGAGCCGATGTCGAGGAACTGCCTGACGCCCGAATCGGCGAGGAAACGCACGGCCCGCCGCAGGAAAGCACGGTTGCTCAGCGCCAATCGCGGCAGGTCGGGCACCAATTGCTTGCCCATCTCGGCGGCCTTGCGATCGATCTCGAAGTTGTGCGAGCCACCGAGCAGGGCGTCATACATCCGTGCCGGGCTCGCCTGCTGCATATCCACGCCTTCGGGCGCCCACGCCGGCCTATCCATCGAAACCCCTCTACGCTCGCGATCGGACCTTCCCGACTCCGAGCCGGCCCGCCCCGTCCGGATGCGGTGCTCTCGATCACCCGAAAGGCGCAGTCCGCATAGTAGCCGGACCGGCCAATCCCGGTGCACCGCACATGATCACGGAACCCGCACGAGCCGGAACGCGGCACCCGGCCTTCGGGTCTGGCGCGATTGCATGACACGCGCCTAATATTCATACATGCGCATGCGTGCAAGATGGGTTACCCTATCCTGCGGCAGGCCCGTGAACAGAAGGGACGTTCGACTATGGGAGAACAGTGCGTGTCGTCGAAGCGGTCGGTGCAGACAGTCCCGCACACCGGCCACGACCATGGCAAGGAGGCCGGTCACGGCCATCCGCATGACCACTCGCACGGTCACGACCATGGCGTTTCGGCGAATTCCGACCCACGCTGGCTGTCCATAGCGCTCGGGCTGATCGTCGCCTTCATGACAGTCGAGGTGGTCGTCGGCATCCTGGCCCACTCGCTGGCGCTGATCACCGATGCCGGGCACATGCTCACCGATGCCGCATCGATCGTGCTCGCCATGATCGCCATCCGGCTCGCCAGGCGGCCTGCGGCAGGCCGGTTCACCTACGGGTTCAAGCGCGTCGAGATACTGTCCGCGCAGGCCAACGGGATCACCCTGCTCTTGCTCGCGGTGTGGTTCGTGTACGAAGGCATCAGCAGACTGATCGATCCGCCGGACGTCTCGGGTCCGCTGGTGCTGATTACCGCACTGGTCGGGATCGTCGTCAACATCGCCGCGGCATGGAGCATCAGCCGCGCCAACCGCACCAGTTTGAACGTCGAAGGCGCCTTCCAGCACATCCTCAACGACCTCTACGCCTTCATCGGCACCGCCATCGCGGGTGCGGTGGTGTGGCTGACCGGTTTCGCCCGCGCCGATGCCATCGCCGCACTGGTCGTCGCAGTCCTGATGGCCAAGGCGGGCTGGTCGCTGGTCCGTGAATCCGGCCGCATCTTCCTCGAGGCCGCGCCCGCACACCTCGACCCCGATGCCATCGGCGCGCGCATCGTCACCATCCCACAGGTGACCGAGGTGCACGACCTGCACGTCTGGCAGATCACCTCCGGCCAGCCCTCGCTGTCGGCACACGTCCTCGTCACCGACGGCGCCGACTGTCATGCGGCTCGCTCGACGATCGAAACAACGCTGCACGACGAGTTCGGCCTGGCACACACCACTCTGCAGGTCGACCACGTCTCGGACCTCGATCCGTCCCCGGCAGACCTGCATTGCGCGGATTCCCACGGGCCGATCCACCGATCCTGACCACCGACGGCGGCCCATTACGTTCCGTCGAGCAGCGTCAGCAGGGTCCGGCGCACCGCCTCGGAGGCCACCTCCGGTGACCTCCCGCACCGATCGACGAGATGGTGACGAAAGCTCCACGCGGCCGTGGCCTCGATCAGATCGAGGAGTTCTTCGTCGACGGCGCCGTCGGGCCGCCCGAGCTCGACGGCGAAGGTGTGGGCGAGCTGCCCGCGCAACAAGCGATCCCCACGCCGCATCCGCTCATCAATAATGGGCACATTCGGCGATTCGACGAGACCGGTCACCCGGATCCGGCGTTGCAGGGTGAATACCTGCGCGGTCTGCGCCACGACCGCCTCGACCCGGTCGCGCAACGGCAACCCCGGGTCGGCACCGGCGATCAGCTGTTCGACGCGATCGGTCTGCTGAATCGTCGCGGCGGCCTTGAGTTCGTCCAGGTCCGGGAAATGGACGAAGATACTGCGCAGCGAAACCCCGGCCCGCTCGGCAATACTCTTCGCGGTCGGCGACACCTCCCCCGCATCCAACGCCGCCAGCAGCGCGTCGATGATCACTGCTCGCGTCCGAATCGGATCACGGATCCGTCCGCGCGCCATATCGCCTCCTGTTGAGCTGATTGACCAGAGATTAACGCCGAGCCCGCCACGGCGACCGGCAGACCCGCTGGCGCCCCCATCACTCGGGCCGGCAATAACCACCTGCACGATTCGGCCCACCGGAGACACTGCGCCTCCCTACGAGCCAGGTGGACATCGTCTGTGAGCAACCCGGGGTGCTGCCGCTGCTCGGTCGGGTCGCTGCTGTCGCGACACCATGGTCAACGTCAGTGTCGAAACCCCCGAGCAGACCGAACAGCGGTTGCGTCGCGTCGTTGCCGCCGCCGAGTTCGTCGTGCACCGCCAGCGACAACCCCGCCGACGCCTGGCGTTGTGTGGTGCCCGCCCTACAGGCCCGCCCGGCGGCACGGTGCCGATCCTCGGCGGTGCCCGCACAGAGCATCGGCCTCCACGCGCCTGGACTGGCGGTACAGCACGGCGCTGAAATCGTATTACGTCGACAACCGGGGCGAGCGTCTCGAGATTTCCGAAAAGCTCGGTGCGCGAGCGCATCACGTGGCCAAGAAGGGCGCACTGACCGCTACCCATATCCCGCGCCACGACTACGACGTCGTCATCGAGGGAATATCCACCGCCACCGGGGTCGATCTCGCGCTGCGCGCTCGCACCGGACGGCAACCGTCGACCCGTCGGCTACTACCTGGCGCCCGGCACCAAGGTTCCGCTTATGCACATGTACGCCAACGACGCGACCCCACAGATAGGTGTTTCGAACGTCTGGCCGGTTCTGCCGGAATTGCTGGATTTCATTGTCCGCGAGGGCTTCCCCGCCGAACACGTCACCACGATGATCGCGAAGTGGGAAGACGCCCCGGAAGCGGCAAAGCACACACCACCAAACTCGTACTCCATCGCCCGCCGCTGTACGCCGCACACTGATCCGACGGCAGACCGTCCGGCTCCGTACTCGGAGTCGGTGCCCCCTTCCCACGCAGATGCTGGATTCGACTGTTCTGGTCAGCTGGGCATGCCCGCGATCCAGCACCCTGACCACACCGGATGTACGCATGAGTTCCACACTCGCGCAACGCAAATCACCACACTGCACCTGCATACGACGGTCCTGTGTGCAGATAAGTTTCAGTACCCGGCGAGCGTTGACACTTACTTGCACCGCTCTCGAACGAGGACAGCGATGCGACCAACGGGCGGGCCGGCGAGCAATGAACATCGACAGGTCGACCCGCCGAGCCGTGCCCGACGACATCGAGCCGAAGTCGTGAAGGTCCGCACCGCGCTCCGTGAGAACTGGGGCTACCTATGCGCTGCGGCCGGGAACGTTGTCACATTCGGCTTACTCTTCGAGCCGTGGATCGACACCAAATTTGGCGCTGACTCCATCAAATCGGACGCCTTCGGGAAATTCCAGATATCCAGTTCGCTCGTGGGCCTTTGGTCGGGATCTGC
Source organism: Nocardia sp. NPDC051463 (assembly GCF_040681975.1). Classification (NCBI taxonomy): domain Bacteria; kingdom Bacillati; phylum Actinomycetota; class Actinomycetes; order Mycobacteriales; family Nocardiaceae; genus Nocardia; species Nocardia sp. NPDC051463. Next base: position 666 of record NZ_JBFBAB010000032.1, on the reverse strand, counting down.
GCAGCCCGCCGCGAAGATCAACGGCACGTGGCCCGTCCTCGCCTGCGTAGCCATCGGCGTAACCATCTGCACTGTACTGGTGAACCTTCGTGCACGTACCATGGCACTTTTTCATTTGACTGTGGTTTCCTCGGTAGCAGTAGCGCTTTTCGTTGTCTTCGCTCTCGTCCACATGAACGGCAAAGTGTCCGAAGTGCGAGGCATGCTCGGGTATGGCTCCTTTAGAGATCTAGGCACCCAAGCCGGGCTGATGATGCGCTGGGCCTCCGGCAACGGCGGCCCACCGCCGGTGCCCGGACGTCGCCAGGTTTCCTATACCACTGCCGGTCTCACGTCCAAGGCGTGGTTCGCGGGCGTGACAGCGGTGAGCTCTGCTGTGGTAGCTATCGCTCAATGGTCACGCAAGCGCCCGAGCGGCGCCGTCCGGTTGCCAGTGGGTGGATCTGGTGGCCGCGCGTTGACCGAAGCTCCGACGCTCGACACCGACCCGAAACCATCGGTGGATCCAGCATCCTGAGCTCAGGCAAGGGCCCGAAATGCTCCCACATGGCAGTGAAACGGCCCGGAACATGGCGGGTTCACGCGATCGTCGCAACACTCTCGATTTGAGAGGTTGCGGCGATCGTGTCGTTTCAGGAGGATTTGGCCCGGTTCGGTGATCAGCTG
>NZ_JBFBAB010000031.1:0-89951 GCF_040681975.1 Nocardia sp. NPDC051463 | reverse complement strand
GATGGTACTGCACTCGACAGGGTGTGGGAGAGTAGGACACCGCCGGAACATCATTCGCGAGAGCCCCCGACTTCGGTCGGGGGCTTTCGTCGTTTGTGACGAGATACACACGGCGAAATGGTTTCGCAGCAATCTCGCAGGGAATAGCCAATGTAAGTAGATCACCGGCAGCGATCATGAAAGTAAACGGATATTGTCGGTGGGACGGACAAGCCGAGAAACACGGAGGTGCTCATGGTCGTGGCGACGACAACGGCCGACCGGGCGCTCAGTGATCCCGGTATACCGAGCCGGTCTCGTTCGTGGCCGCGATTGCCCGCGACGGCCGGCTATCTCGCTGCGCTCGTCATCGTCACGTCGATTTTTTCGGTGCTGAGCGATTCGGCCCGGTCGAAGATGGTGCTGCACGCGAGCACCAACCTCCACAATCTGCTGAACGGGCACGTCGGCACCCTCTTTTCGAGCGCCCTGGTGATCGGTGATGTGAATGCGGCCTGGGCCATCATTCCCTTGCTCGGCTGCCTGCTCGCCCTTGCCGAGTTGCGCTTCGGCGCGGTGCACGTGGTGCGCGTCTTCCTGGCCGGGCACGTCGGGGCCACGCTGCTCGTCGCGGCAGGGCTCTGGATCGCCATCGACGTCGGCTGGGTGCCCGCGAGCATCCGCTGGGCGGAAGATGTCGGCGTCAGCTACGGGGCAATGGCACTGATCGGCGCCCTCGTCGTGGCGGTCCCGCACCGCTGGCGGATCGCCTGGGCCACCACCTGGTTCATGATCGCCTCAGAGGGCGTCCTGATCGAGCGGACCTTCACCAGCGTCGGTCATCTACTGTCGTGCTGCATCGGCACGGCCGTGGGATTCGGCATGATTCGGGCCAATGCGACATCCACTCGCAGGCTCACCAGGGTCGAATCGGCTCTGCTCGCTGTGAGCGTGCTGCTCGCAGCCATCATGCTCATGGGCTGACCGGCGGCGCGCTGGGCTGGCGGCAGCGGAGAGCGGACACTCGCCTACAGTGCTTGGGTGCGCCTAGTGATTGCTCGCTGTCAGGTCGACTATGTGGGGCGACTCACCGCCCATCTCGCAATGGCCCGCCGGTTGCTGCTGATGAAAGCGGACGGTTCGGTTCTCGTGCATTCCGACGGCGGCTCGTATAAGCCGCTGAACTGGATGAGCCCGCCGTGCTGGCTGGAAGAACGCAGCGGTGACGAGTTGCCCGACGGCGCGAAGGCGCTGTGGGTCGTCACCAATAAGGCGGGGGAAGAATTGCGGATAACTATCGAGGACATCGAGCACGACTCCTCGCACGAGCTCGGCGTCGATCCTGGACTGGTGAAAGACGGTGTGGAGGCGCATCTGCAGGAGTTGCTCGCCGAGCACGTGCAGACGCTCGGTCCCGGCTATACGCTCATCCGCCGCGAGTACATGACGGCCATCGGGCCAGTGGATCTGCTGTGCCGGGATGCCGACGGCGCCACCGTGGCGGTGGAGATCAAACGTCGCGGCGAGATCGACGGTGTCGAACAGCTCACCCGATACCTCGAATTGCTCAATCGTGACCCGCTGCTCGCCCCGGTCGCGGGGGTCTACGCGGCGCAGCAGATCAAGCCGCAGGCCCGTACGCTCGCCGAGGACCGCGGAATCCGATGCCTGATCCTCGATTACAACGCCCTACGCGGCACCGAGAGCAACGAATTCCGCCTCTTCTGAGTTCGATAGCCGACTGGTGTCTCCGATCGATCCAGATGGCGACACAGAGTGCGTTCGGTCGAGGCTTAGGCTTGGTGGATGCCGCGTCGGAAGCCTCGTACCGACCGTCGAGCGGGTCCTCCTGCGGGCGGTGGGCTCGGCGACGTCTTCGGAAGTACCGAGCCGGGACCGGACAGTGATGACCTCTACACCGTCCGGACCATCCCGGGCAGTCGGGCAATCAAGACATATCGCTGTCCGGGCTGTGATCACGAAATCGCCCCCGGCGTAGCCCATATCGTCGCCTGGCCCGCCTATGGTGGTGAGGACGATCGCAGGCACTGGCATCGGGGTTGCTGGAACGGCCGTCAGACGCGCAGGATAACCCGTCGTTGGTCGTGAATGCCTGTGCGGCCGAACATGCTTGCCCACAGACACCGGATCGATCGATACCGCCCGAATACGCGCAGTGGGGAGAATTAGGAAGGCCGCCCCGGTCGGGGCGGCCTTCAGTGTGAATTTCGGTGGGTACCGCGTGTCGCCGCGTGGCCCGACGTCAGTGCGTGATGTCGGCGTTCTCGCGCTCTTCGTCGACGATGTCGTCGTCCTCGGTGGAGACCTCGGGGATCGCCTTGGCGCGTGAGCCCGTGACCGACTTGGTGTTGCCGCCGATCGACTTGCGCTGGTCCGGAACTCCGTCCAGCAGTTCGCTTTCCCGGTTGACCGCAGCAAGCATGGCGGGCACCGAGTCGAGCTGGCCGCGGATGCCGAGCAGCTGGGCGAGCACCCGGCCACGCAGCACGCGCATCTCCTCGGCCAGTTCCTTCGCGTGCGCGATCTTGCGCTCGGAGGTCTGGGTGGCGGAGGTGATCAGACGGTTGGACTCGTCGGTCGCGTCCTTGATCCGCTGTGCGGCCTCGGCGCGGCTGGTGGCCTCGAGCTCCTCCATGGCGCGGGTGAGCTTGGTACGACGCTCGGCCATGGTGACCTCGAAGTCCTGCTGGGTCGCCTTGCGCTTGGCGTCGGCTTCCTTGCCGAGGCGGTCGGCCTCGGCCTGAGCGGCTTCGATGATCTTGGCGGACTCGGTACGCGCGTTGGCCAGGGTCTGCTCGAACTCGATCTCGAGTGCTTCGCGCTTTTCCTTGGTCTCGGCAAGCAACGACTCGTACTTGCCACGCATTTCGGTGGCTTGCTGCTCCGCGATCGACACCATTTCCGCAGCCTCGGCCTGCGCCAGGGCGCGGACTTCGGAGGCCTCGTCGGAGGCCAGTCGGAGCATGCGGGAGATGCGGTCGGACATGCCTTCCGCGGTGGTCGGCGGAACCGAGAGGCGGTCGACCTCCTTGCGGAGCTCGTCGATCTCGTCCCGCGCGTCCTCCAGCTGGCTCGCGAGGTTACGGGCTTGTGCCGCAGCAGCATCCCGGTCAGTGGCGGTGACTCTCAGCTCTGCATCGAAGCGGTCGAAGTAGTTGCGTACCTCGTCTTGCGCATAGCCCTTGCGCACAACGGTGAAAGGGAGCGCAACGAAGCGATTGCGATCGGACTCAGGTGACGACATGGCCAACAAACTACAGCCTAGCGAGACATCATGGTGACTCGACCGCGAATGTGATTCTGAAGAGATTTTCGGGCCCGATCTTGATACTAGTGCGTAACATTCGCGTTGGGTTCGACCAACTCGATCAGCACACCGCCAGCATCCTTCGGGTGGATGAAATTGATGCGGGAATCGGCGGTTCCGTGCCGCGGCGCCTCGTACAGCAAACGCAGACCTCGCTCACGCAGATAGGTCGACACCGCATCGATGTCGGTGACACGGTAGGCGAGTTGCTGCAGGCCCGGTCCGCTGCGGTCGATGAACTTCGCGATGGTCGAGTCGTCATTCAGCGGCGCCAGCAACTGCAGGGCAGTCGCGCTGTCCGGTGCGCCGGGCAGCGACAGCATCGCCTCGTGCACGCCTTGGCTCTCGTTGACCTCGCGATGGGTCTCGATCATGCCGAGATTGTCGGCATACCAGGCAATCGCGACGTCGAGATCGGGCACTGCGATGCCGACGTGATCGACGGCGATGACGTAGTCGCCGGGAATGAAGCTCGAAGGATCCATAACGTTGCTCACCACTCGAACGTAGCGTCTGCCCGACACGGCCGGAGCGAGACCATCGATAGTTCTGTGCTCGGCCGAGCACACTGCCCGGTCGGTGCGGTTGGACGGCATGCCGATACCGGCGAAAGCACCGCCTGGTGAGACACCGCCGGACGGCGTCGGTTGGTCGCCCCGCGCTCGGTCGAGCGTGGGCGAAGCCACCGCCTACCTGGCAGGGGTCGACTCGGACGGACAAGCTACCGTTGAGTACGAGACGTGACGCCACGCCCGGGCGCGGCCGTTGGCGATCCAAGAATGCTGCTGTGAGGAAAAGAGGGCTCGTCGTGACCACTTCCGTGATCATCTCCGGTGCGCGTACCCCGGTCGGCCGGCTGCTCGGAGGGCTGAAGGACTTCAGCGGGTCCGACCTGGGCGGCTTCGCGATCAAGGCGGCACTGGAGAAGGGTGGCGTCGCGCCGGAGCAGGTCGACTACGTGATCATGGGCCAGGTGCTCACCGCGGGCACGGGCCAGATCCCGGCGCGGCAGGCGGCGGTGGCCGGCGGCATTCCGATGGACGTGCCCGCGCTGACCCTGAACAAGGTGTGCCTGTCGGGCATCAACGCGATCGCGCTTGCCGACCAGCTGATCAGGGCGGGCGAGTACGAGATCGTCGTCGCCGGTGGCCAGGAGTCGATGAGTCAGGCGCCGCACTTGCTCGAAAAGAGCAGGGAGGGCTTCAAATACGGTGATGTGGCGCTGCGCGATCACATGGCCTACGACGGCCTCTACGACATCTTCACCGACCAGCCCATGGGTGCGCTGACCGAACAGCGCAACGACACCGAGCCGATCAGCCGCGCGGACCAGGACGTGTTCGCTGCCGCCTCGCACCAGCGTGCCGCGGCGGCGTGGAAGAACGGGCTTTTCGACGCGGAGGTCGTTCCGGTCGCGGTGCCGCAGCGCAAGGGTGACCCGGTGCTGGTCTCCGTGGATGAGGGCATTCGCGCGGACACCACCGCGGAGTCGCTTGCCAAGCTGCGTCCGGCCTTCCGCAAGGACGGCACCATCACCGCGGGCACCGCCTCGCAGATCTCCGACGGTGCGGCCGCCGTCGTGGTGATGAGCAAGGCCAAGGCCGAGTCGCTCGGGCTGAGCTGGATCGCCGAGATCGGCGCCGCAGGCGTGGTGGCGGGTCCCGACTCGACATTGCAGGACCAGCCTGCCAATGCGATCGCCAAGGCTTGTGCGCGCGAAGGTATTTCGCCCGCGGAGCTGGATCTGGTCGAGATCAACGAGGCCTTCGCGGCGGTGGGCATCGCCTCGACCCGCAAGCTCGGTATCGACCCGGAGAAGGTCAACGTCAACGGTGGTGCGATCGCGATCGGTCACCCGCTCGGCATGTCCGGCGCGCGGATCTTGCTGCACTTGGCGCTGGAGCTGAAGCGCCGTGGTGGTGGCATCGGCGCTGCCGCGCTGTGCGGTGGCGGCGGTCAGGGTGACGCCCTGATCATCAAGGTTTAGCGGACCGATACCGGATGTGGTGTGTTGATCAGGCGCTCGCCCTGATCAACACGCCTGCGGCGGCGATGGCGAAGCGCAGGTTTGTCAGGCAGGCGAGCACATCCCACAGCAGCGTCATTTTCGCGCGCTGCACGCGGACCTGGTGCCTGCGGATCCGATCCGCGGGCGGGTTCTCGATCCGGTAATCGCGAAGTCGGGCATGGTCCGCACCGCCATGGTGTGACGGGTTCAACTACGGACCGTCGTAGCAGTCCGGCACAATGGTGGCCATGGGCAATTTCTTCGACCTGAGCACCGTGGCCAAACGCTTCCGCTTCATCGCCGTGCTGGAGGCGATCTCCTGGGCTTTCCTGATCGTCGGCATGGTGTTCAAGCGCCTCCCTGAGCCGGTCCTGTGGCCGGTGAAGGTGTTCGGGATGACGCACGGCATCATCTTCGTGCTGTTCGTGATCGCGACGATCGTCGCGGCTCGTGAGCTGGGTTGGACCGTCAAGACCTCGGTGCTTGCGCTGCTGTCGAGCATTCCGCCGTTCTGCACGGTCCTTTTCGAGGTGTGGGCGGTGCGCACAGGTCAGCTGGGTGAGCTGAGCAACACGGCGTCGGTCGAGTCCGGGGCTCCCGCATCCGTCACGCCGTGACAAACTGGAAACCGTGACTCGACCAGCTGCCCGCCGTCCTTCGCCCGCCGTCGCCGCCGCTATGTCCGGTGCGGTCGATCTGTCCAGCCTGAAGCAACCCCCTGCCGGTGCGGCCGGTGCGCCAGGTGGCGACTACGCGGTGAACGAGACGGATTTCGAGACGAAGGTGTTGCGCCGCTCGATCGCGGTGCCGGTGGTAGTCGCGCTGTACTCGCAGCGCAGCCCCGGCAGCGTCGAGTTGGTCAAACTGCTCGAGCGGCTTGTCGTCGAAGACGGCGGCACCTGGGCTTTGGCCACCGTCGAGGCCGAGGCCAACATGCGGATCGCGCAGGCCTTCGGAGTGCAGGGCATTCCGACGGTGATCGCGGTCGCCGGCGGCCAGCCGCTCGCGGACTTCCAAGGCGCACAGCCGCAACCGCAGGTTCGGCAGTGGCTGAACGCGGTCATCGACGCGGTGGCCGGCAAGCTCGGCGCCGAGCCCGCCGAAGGGCAGCCCGCCGAGGATCCCCGTTTCGCTGCCGCGGAGACGGCGCTGGACCAGGGTGACATGGCAGGTGCGGAGGCCGCCTACGAGGCCATCATCGCCGCAGAGCCGAACAACGAAGAGGCCAAGAGCGCGCTGCGTCAGCTGCGGTTCCTCGGTCGTGCCCAGAACATTTCGCCCTCGGCGATCGCGACCGCGGATTCCGACCCGGCCGATGTCGGCGCCGCGCTCGACGCCGCCGACCTCGAACTGTTCAACCAGCAGCCCGAGGCGGCATTCGATCGGCTGATCGCGCTGATCAAGCGGACCGTCGGTGATGAGAGGACACAGGTTCGCACCCACCTGCTGGAACTGTTCGAGCTTTTCGATCCGGCCGATCCGGCCGTTGTCGCTTCCCGCAGGAAGCTGGCCGCCGCGCTGTACTGAGCGTGCCCTCGGCCGGGTGCGCTCAGGCCAGCGCCTCGACTTTGCTCACATCGAACTCGACGTACTCGACGATCGCACCGCCCGGGTGCCGCACCGTCAGATTGCGCCCGGTCGGGACGTCGTTGGGTCCGTCGAGTGTCTGCCCGCCCTCCCGCTCGACCACCGCGAGGACTTCCTCGAGAGTGTCGACGATGGTGGTGGCCTGCACATTGCGGTAGGGAGCCAGGCTCTCCGGGGTGCCGGCGACCAGGAGGAAGTCGCCGATTCCGGCCAGCTCCACCTCGCGATAGGCGAAGCGCAGATTTGGCTGCGCGCCGGTCAGTGCGGTGAAGGTGGGCAGGGCGGTGTCGAGATCATCGACGTAGATGCGGGCGAAGGTGTTGCGAACTGCCATGACGCATTCCATTCATTTCGATAATTGCCGAAGTATCGAAATGATCGTATAGGTCGCGGCGCCGTTCCGCTCGCCCGATGGCGTCGGCTATTCCGGCGCGAGCCAGACCGCGCTGTTGGGGGCCAGGGCGACGGTGGCCGACGCGGGCCTGCCGTGCCATGGGTCGTCGATCGCGGTCACGGCGCCGAGGTTGCCGATGCCGGAGCCGCCGTAGGCGATGGCGTCGGTATTGACGATTTCGCGCCAGCGGCCGGTGGCGGGCAGGCCGACGCGGTACTCGCTGTGCACCGAACCGGAGAAGTTGTAGATGCAGGCGACCATCGTGCCGTCGGAGCCGTAGCGCAGGAAGGCCAGGACGTTGTTGGCGCGGTCGTCGGCCTCGATCCAGGAGTACCCGCCGGGAGCGGTGTCCTGTGTCCAGAACGCGGGGTGTGCGCGATAGACCGCATTGAGGTCGCGCACGGCGGCGGTGATGCCGAGGTGCAGCGGATTGTCCAGCTCGTGCCAGTCCAGGCCGCGATCGTGCGACCATTCACGAAACTGGCCGAAATCCTGTCCCATGAACAGCAATTGCTTACCGGGGTGGGCCCACATATAGGCCAGCAGGGCGCGTACGCCCGCGGCCTTGGCGAAATCGTCGCCGGGCATCCTGGTCCACAGGGTGCCCTTGCCGTGCACGACCTCGTCGTGACTGATCGGCAGCACGTAGTTCTCGCTCCACGCGTACATCAGTGAGAAGGTGATCTCGTTGTGGTGCCAGGAGCGGTGGATCGGATCGCGGCCGAGGAATCCGAGGGTGTCGTGCATCCAACCCATGTTCCACTTCATGGTGAAACCCAGGCCGCCTACATCGGTGCCCTTGGTCACTCCGGGCCAACTCGTCGATTCCTCGGCAATGGTGACGACGCCGGGGTGATACCGGTGCACGGTGTTGTTCAGGTCCTGGAGGAAATCGACGGCCTCGAGGTTCTCCCTGCCGCCGTGCACATTCGGCTCCCACCCTCCTTCGGGGCGTGAGTAGTCCAGATACAGCATCGAGGCCACCGCGTCGACGCGCAGGCCGTCGATGTGGAACTCCTCGATCCAGTACCTGGCATTGGCGACGAGGAAGTTACGGACCTCGTTGCGGCCGAAGTCGAAAACGTAAGTGCCCCAGTCGAGTTGCTCGCCGCGACGCGGATCGGGGTGTTCGTAGAGGGGGGTGCCGTCGAAGCGCGCCAGGGCCCATTCGTCGCGTGGGAAGTGCGCGGGTACCCAGTCCAGCAGCACGCCGATCCCCGCGGCGTGCAGGCGATCCACGAAGGCGCGGAAGTCGTCGGGAGAGCCGAAGCGGGAGGTGGGCGCGTAGTAGGAGGTGACCTGGTATCCCCAGGAACCGCCGAACGGGTGCTCGGCGATCGGCAGCAGCTCGATGTGGGTGAATCCGGCCGTGTGCACGTAAGCGGCCAGTTGGTCGGCCAATTCGCGGTACCCGAGACCGGGACGCCAGGACCCGAGATGGACTTCGTAGACGCTCATCGGCGCGCGTGTCGGATTGTTGCGTGTGCGGGCGGCGACCCAATCATGGTCGGACCATGCGTAATTGCTCTCGGTGACGACCGACGCGGTGGCAGGGGGGAGTTCCGTCGCGAACGCCAGTGGATCGGCGTGGTCCACCGTCCGGCCGTCCGCACCGTGTACCCGGAACTTGTATTTGACACCGACACCGACACCGGGCACGAATACTTCCCAGACCCCGGAGGAGCCGAGCGTGCGCATCGGTGTGGTGTTGCCGCTCCAGCTGTCGAAATCACCGATCACGGTGACGCCGCGGGCATTCGGCGCCCAGACCGCGAACGAGGTGCCGCTCACCTCGCCGTCGAGAGTGGTGTAACGGCGCGGATGCGCGCCGAGCACATCCCACAGGTGTTCGTGGCGGCCTTCACCGATGAGATGGAGATCGAGCTCGCCGACGGTGGGTAGGAACCGGTAGCCATCGGCGGTGATGATCTGCTGGCCGCCCGGATAGGTGGTCACGAGGCGATAGTCCATGACATCGGGGTAGGGCAGCACTGCGGCGAATATCCCGTGCCCCAATGGCTTCAGCGGATGGTCGGCACTCCCGACGCGTGCCGACACCGTCTCCGCGTGCGGTCGCAGTGCCCGGATGACCGTGCCGTCGCGGTGTGGGTGCGCGCCGAGCACGGTGTGCGGATCGGTGTGGGTCCCTGCCGCGAGCAGCATCAGGTCGCGGCGTTTCACCACCGTGGCCTCGCTCATCGGAAGGTCCTGCGATAGGCGAGTTCGGCGCGAACCGGCTGCGGTACCGGCGGCAGCGCCAGGATGTGGGCAACCGAGTTGGCTGGATCCAGCCGCACGTAATTCGTTTGCGCCCAGTGGTATTCCTCGCCGCTGACCTCGTCGTAGACGACCGGATGGTCGTGCCATTCGTGTCCGATCGCGGGCAGGTCGAGCGAAATCATGCCCTGCTCGGCGCCGAAGGGGTTGAGGTTCACCACGATCAGCACGGCGTCGCCGCTGATCGGATCGATCTTCGAGTAGGCGATCAGCGCGTCGTTGTCGACGTGATGGAAATGCACGCAGCGCAGCTGCTGGAGGGCGGGGTGTGCGCGCCGGATCTCGTTGAGCCGAGTGATCCACGGCTCCAACGATTCTCCGCGTGCGAGCGCCTCGGCGAACGGGCGTGGGCGCAGTTCGTACTTCTCGGAATCCAGGTACTCCTCGCTGCCCGGCCGCACCGCCTGGTGCTCGAACAATTCGAATCCGGAGTAGATGCCCCAGGTGGGCGCCAAGGTCGCAGCGAGGACCGCGCGAACGGCGAACATGCCCGGTCCGCCGTGCTGGAGGCTCTCGTGCAGGATGTCGGGGGTGTTGGTGAACAGGTTCGGTCGGGCTTCGTCCGCTTTCGCGGCCAGCTCCGTGCCGAATTCGGCCAGCTCCCATTTGGCGATGCGCCACGTGAAATACGTGTAGGACTGGCTGAATCCGCGTCTCGCGAGGCCGTAGAGCCGCGCCGGCCTGGTGAACGCTTCGGAGAGGAAGATCACATCGGGATCGGTGCGGCGCACCTGCGCGATCAACCATTCCCAGAAGTCGGCAGGCTTGGTGTGTGGGTTGTCGACACGGAAGATCTTGACGCCCGCGTTGATCCAGTGCCGCACCACACGCAGGACTTCCGCGTACAGCCCGTCGGGATCGTTGTCGAAGTTGACCGGGTAGATGTCCTGGTACTTCTTCGGCGGATTCTCGGCGAAGGCGATGGTGCCGTCGGGCAGCGTGGTGAACCACTCCGGATGCGCCTGGACCCAGGGATGATCGGGTGCACATTGCAGGGCCAGATCGAGGGCTACTTCGAGGCCGAGTTCGGAAGCGTTGCTGAGGAACTCGGTGAAATCGGCTTCGGTGCCCAGTGCCGGATGGATCGCGTCGTGCCCGCCGTCCTTCGACCCGATCGCCCACGGCGAGCCGACATCGTCCGGCTCTGCGGTGAGCGCGTTGTTGCGGCCTTTGCGGTTGATCTCGCCGATCGGATGGATCGGCGGCAGATAGATGACGTCGAACCCCATGCCCGCGATCCGCGACAATTCCTTCGCCGCCGTGGCGAAGGTGCCGTGGATCGGGTTACCCGCGGCGTCCCGGCCGCCGGTCGAGCGCGGGAAGAACTCGTACCACGAGCCGTACAGTGCGCGTTGACGTTCCACCTGCACGGTGTGCTGCGCGCCGCGGGTGACCATGTCCCGCAACGGCGTTGTGCGCAGGATCTCGGAGACCTCCGCGCCGAAAGCCGGCGCGACCCGTGCGGGCAACTGTTCGTCACCGCGCAGGGCGGTCGCGGCTGCGCGGAGGCGCTCGAATTGTTTCTTCGGCACCCCCTGAGCTGCGCGCTCGAACAGTCGCGCACCGAACTCGAGATCGTTGGCCAGATCCACAGCGCTCTGCCCGACGGCCAGCTTCGCCTCGACCGCCGCGCGCCAGGTGGCGATCGGATCGCTCCAGCCCTCGATGCGGTAGGTCCACGCGCCGGGCAGGTTAGGGACGAATGTCGCGTTGAACACGTCGGGCTCGAAATCCGGCGTCATCCGAATCCTGGTGATCCGCGACGAGCCGGGAGCGCGCACCGCCAGCGTCGCGGCCACCGCGTCGTGCCCCTCACGCCAGACCACGGTGCGCACCGGAAAGACCTCGCCGACCACGGCCTTGGCCGGTCGGCCGCCCGCGATGGACGGGGCAGTGTCATCGATAGCGATGCGGCCGGTCACGGGACCAACCGTACCGTTACCTCCTGCCGAGATGTTGCTCAGCGCGCGTCGGCGGCGAGGCCGAGGCCGAGTGCGACCAACAGGGCACCGAGCGCCCGCTCGATCCGCTGTCGGATCCCGGCTCTGCGCAGCCAGGCCCCGGCGCGGTCGGCGGCCACCACGACGCCGACGCACCAGGCGGTGTCGATGACGAGCTGGATCATGGCCAGGGCCAGCACGGTCGGCAGCACCGGTCCGTCGGCGGGCAGAAATTGCGGGAGGATCGTCAGCCCGAAGACCGCGGCCTTCGGGTTGGCGGCGATCGAGATCAGCGATGCGCGGAAGGCCGCGGCGGGTGTGCGTCCGGTGGGCAGCATTTGTGTCATCGTGGCGCCGAACTCGTCATCGCCGCGCGCCCCACGCCAGGCTTGCACGCCGAGCCAGATCAACACCACGCCACCGACGATATGCACCACGGTATTCATGAATCGGTTCGCGACCAGCAGCACCGACAGGCCCGCCCCGCCGGCCAGCGTCCACCCGAGCACCCCGATCTCGTTGCCCGCCACCGCCGCCAGCCCCGCTGCGCGTCCGTCGCGCACCGCGCGTTGCAGGAACAGCGCCGTTGCCGGGCCGGGCAGCGCGGCAAGAATGAGGCAGGCCAAGAGAAATTGGGGGAGGACATCGACCCAGTGCGGCATCCGCCGATGCTGTCACGAGCCTGCGTGGTCGGCCACTGGATTTCGGGTGCGGAAGAACTGTCGTGATCCCAGCGGCGGCACCGCACTGCTCGCGCCGGTAGCCCTCGGGTTCGCAACTTGCCCTCCCGCATCGAGCCGGCCTTACCCAACGCGGCTTCGGCGGGTGCCGGGGTCGTGTTCGGCGATTCGATGGTGGGTACCGGCTGCGCAGGCCCGAGCCGGTCATGAGGCAGGGATCTCGTGCGGGAAGCCGAGCACCCCGGCTATCGACGGATGGTGCCGTCACGGGTGGTCACGGCTTCCGGTGCGCATCGCTTCGAGTAGTCGGTGCAATGCCGCGGTCGTATCCGCCAAGGCGCGGGGGTCGTCGGTGCTCGCCAGCCACAGCGCCGCTTCGTTCATGGCACCGGAGAGCAGGTGAGTGAGGGGTTCTATCGGCTGTGGTGTGAGCACGCCGTTGTCGATGAGCATGGCCAGTGCTTCGGCGAGGTGCCGGGCGGAGGTGGCCTCGTCCAGCGCGCGCCACTGGTGCCAGCCGAGCACTGCGGGGCCGTCGATCAGCATGATGCGCTGGATCTCCGGGCCGGTGCAGGTGGTCAGGAAGGTCTCGCAGCCGACCATCAGCTGCGTCCAGGGATCGGTGTGGGCGGCCGCGGCCGCGGCCACCCGGTCGCCGACCTCGCGCTGTAGCTGTTCGAGCACCGCGCGGAACAGTTCGGCCTTGCTTGCGAAGTTGTGGTACAGCGCGCCTTTGGTCACCCCGGTGGCCGCCACGATTTCCGACAGGCCAACGGCGCCATAGCCTTTCGCCGCGAACAAGCGCCGGCTCTCACGCAGCAGCGCGCTGCGCGTCACTTCGCGCTGTTGGGTCCGCGTGGTGCTCGGCATCGCTGTCCTCTCGTTGACATACCGTTGGTATGCCGACTAGCTTAGCTCGCATACCAACGGTATGCGAAAGGCGAGAACATGGAACTGAGCAGCCTCTACCCCGTCATAGGCACCGATCGGCTCACCGAAACCCGCGACTTCTACACCAAGTGGCTCGGCTTCGAGATCACCTTCGAGGCCGACTGGTACATCAGTCTGCGCAGGCCGGACACGGTGAACTACGAGCTCGCGCTGCTCGACTACACCCACGAGACCTTGCCTGCGGCCTACCGCAAGCCGGTGCAGGGTCTGCTGTTGAACTTCGAAGTCGCCGACGTCGACGCCGAGTGGGAGCGGATGGTGGTGCAGGGCGGCATCGACGCCGAACTGGAAATCCGCACCGAGGACTTCGGGCAACGGCACTTCATCGTGGCTGATCCCAGCGGTGTGCTGATCGACATGATCACCGAGGTCCCGCCATCGCGGGAATACGCCGAGCAGTTCAGTCACAACTACACCGCTGAGAAGTTCACTGAGTGAGCACGGTGCCGGTGCGCAGTGACCCGAGCCGCCCTGACGGTCGAGCGCGCGATTGTTCGGTAGGGTGCGCCTGGTGAAGGCACTTCGTCGATTCACCGTCCGTGCCCATCTGCCCGACCGTCTGGCGGCCCTGGGCGAACTGTCCACGAACCTGCGCTGGTCGTGGCACTGGCCCACCCAGGACCTGTTCGCCGAGCTCGATCCCGAGCTGTGGCGCGAGGTCGGACACGATCCGGTGCGGATGCTGGGGGAGGTGCCCGCGGCGCGGCTGGACGAGCTCGCCGCCGACGCGGACTACGCCGGGCGGGTCGACGCCGCGGCAGCGGATCTGCGTGACTACTTGACACGACCCGGCTGGTTCCAGCGGCAGACCGACACGCCCGCCGTGCGCGGCATCGCCTACTTCTCCATGGAATTCGGTGTCACCGAGGTGCTTCCGAACTATTCCGGCGGCCTCGGCATCCTTGCCGGTGATCACCTGAAGGCCGCATCCGATCTCGGCCTGCCGCTGATCGGCGTCGGATTGCTGTACCGGTCCGGCTACTTCCGGCAGTCGCTGACCGGCGACGGCTGGCAGACCGAGCACTATCCGGCATTGGACCCGCAGGGCCTGCCGCTGCGCCTGCTGACCACCGACGGCGGTCGAGCGAAGCCGGGGCGGTCGGATTCGGCGCCGGTGCTCGTCCACGTGGCAATGCCCGATCAGCGAGTGCTGCGGGCCCGGGTGTGGATCGCACAGGTGGGCCGGGTGCCGTTGCTGCTGCTGGATTCCGATATCGCTGAGAACGATCCGGAGCTGCGAGCGGTCACCGACCGGCTCTACGGCGGCGACCAGGACCACCGCATCAAGCAGGAGATTCTGGCGGGCATCGGCGGTGTGCGTGCGGTACGTGCCTACACCGCCGCGACCGGCCTGCCGAATCCCGACGTATTCCACATGAACGAGGGGCACGCCGGTTTCCTCGGTGTCGAGCGGATCCGCGAGTTCGTCTCGGCCGGACTGGATTTCGATACCGCGCTGGCCGCGGTGCGGGCCGCAACGGTGTTCACCACACACACTCCGGTGCCCGCGGGCATCGATCGGTTCCCGATGCCGTTGGTGCGCAGGTACTTCGGCGGTGGGCACGGTGAATTCGAGTCCGCCATGCTGCCGGGGCTGCCTATCGACCGGATCGTGGCGCTCGGGCGCGAGGCCGATCCGTCGGTCTTCAATATGGCGCACATGGGCCTGCGGATGGCTCAGCGCGCCAACGGTGTCTCCCAGCTGCACGGTGCCGTCAGCCGCGCGATGTTCGCGCCGCTGTGGCCGGGCTTCGACGCGGCCGAGGTGCCGATCGGTTCGGTCACCAACGGTGTGCACGCCCCGACTTGGGCCGCGCGCGAATGGTTCGACAAGGCCCGCGAATACATCGGCCCCGAGCTGGTCGAAGAGGCGCGCGGCTGGGAGAAGCTGCGCGATGTCGACCTCGGTGAACTGTGGTCGACTCGCAACACGTTGCGCGCCACCCTTGTCGAGGAGGTGCGCCGCCGAGTGCGCGCATCCTGGTTGGAACGCGGCGCCGCGTCGGCCGAATTGAGTTGGGTCGATAGTGTTTTCGATCCGAAAGTACTGACCGTCGGTTTCGCCCGCCGGGTGCCGACCTACAAGCGGCTCACCTTGATGCTGCGCGACCCACAGCGGTTGCGTGCGCTGCTGCTCGATCCGGAACGGCCGATGCAGCTGGTGGTCGCGGGCAAGAGTCATCCCGCCGACGACGGCGGCAAGGCGCTGATCCAACAGGTGGTTCGCTTCGCCGACGACCCCGAGGTGCGCCACCGCATCGTTTTCCTGCCCGACTACGACATGTCGATGGCCCGCTATCTGTACTGGGGTTGCGATGTGTGGCTGAACAATCCGCTGCGGCCGCTGGAGGCGTGTGGGACCTCCGGCATGAAGTCCGCGCTCAACGGTGGACTCAACTTGTCCATTCGGGACGGCTGGTGGGACGAGATGTACGACGGCGAAAACGGTTGGGCCATTCCGACCGCCGACGGCGTCTCCGATGAGCAGCGTCGCGACGATCTGGAGGCAGGCGCCCTCTACGACCTGTTCGAACGCACCGTCGCTCCGCGCTTCTACGACCGTGACCGCGACGACATGCCGGTGCGCTGGGTGGAGATGGTCAGGCACACTTTGCAGACTCTCGGCCCGAAGGTGTTGGCCTCACGCATGGTCCGTGACTACGCCGTCGAGTACTACGCTCCGGCCGCGACCGCGGGCCTGCGAGCAATCGCCGACGAATTCGCCGCCGCCCATGCGACGGCCGACTATCGCCGCAGAGTGGAGGCCGCATGGCCCTCGGTCAAGGTGGTCCAGGTCGACAGCGCGGGCCTGCCCGACACCCCCGTCATCGGCGCGGAATTGTCCCTGGCCGCCCGCATCGACCTCGGCGGCCTCCGCACGTCCGATGTCACCGTTCAGGCCGTGCTCGGTCGGGTGTCGCCGACCGACGACCTGTCCGATGTCACCACCTTTCCGATGACCCACACCGGCTCGGATTCCGGCGTCGAAATCTTCACCGTCGAAACTCCGGTGCCGCTGTCCGGTGCCGTCGGCTACACGGTGCGTGTGTTGCCCCACCATGAGCTGCTTGCCAGCGATGCCGAACTGGGGCTGGTCGCCGCGCCGAGCGCTTAGCGATTCCCGCGCGTCGCGGCGCGCGAACGTCGGAGGTAACCCGAGGTCAGGGAGCTCGGGGCCGGTGGGGGTTGCGGGCCGCGGGCCGGCAATGGTGACGCTGCTCACGAAGCGGACGGTCGGGACATCGGCCGAGTTCTCCTGTTCAGTGAACTGTCGGCTACCGTGCCCTGGCACCCCCGTACCCATTTCCGACTGGAGAGCCCATGGTCACCGACGTTCTGACGCGCACCCGAGGACGCCTCGACGCGTACTTCGGCATCAGTTCGACCGGCTCGACCGTGAAGCGCGAATTGATGGCGGGCACGATCACGTTCCTGGCCATGTCCTATGTGCTCGCCGTGAACCCGTCGGTGCTCGGCGATGAGGGCGCGCTCGGCGACAAAGGTATTCCCATGCAGGCGGTATTCACCGCGACGGCCGTCGCCGCGGTGTTCGGCACGCTCGTCATGGGGATCTGGGCCAGATATCCGATCGCGCTGGCGCCCGGAATGGGGCTCAACGCGTTCTTCGCGTACTCGGTGGTGCTCGGGATGGGGATTCCGTGGCAGGTGGCGCTGTCGGGGACCTTCCTGTCCGGCGTGATCTTCTTCGTGCTCGCGATCACCAAGGTGCGCGAACGCATTCTCAATGCCATTCCGATGCAGATGAAACTGGCCGTCGGCGCCGGCATCGGCATGTTCGTGGCGTTCCTCGGCTTGAAGAACGCGGGCATCGTGGTCAACAGCGAGGCCACACTGGTCACGCTCGGCGACTTCACCAAGGGCACTACGCTGCTCGCGTTGTTCGGTCTCGTGGTGACCGTGGTGTTCCTCGTCATCGGCTGGCACGGTGCGGTGTTGTACGGCATCGTGCTGACGGCGCTGGTCGGCGTTGTCAGCGGTCTGGTCGATCTGCCCGACGGTGTGGTGTCGATGCCGAAGGGGTTGGAGCACACCTTCGGTCAGGCGATCCTCCATCTGCCCGACGCGTTCACCGGGCAGATGGCCGTCGTCGTTCTCACGATGTTGTTCGTCGATTTCTTCGACTGCTCCGGCACCTTGATCGGCGTGGCCAACCAGGCCGGGCTGCTGGACAAGGACGGCAAGCTGCCTCGGGCGGCGAGCGCGCTGGCCGCGGACTCGGTGGGCACCATGGCGGGCGCGGTCATCGGGACCTCCACCACCACCGCCTACGTCGAATCGACGGCGGGTGTCTCGGCGGGCGGGCGGACCGGTATGACCGCCGTGACCACCGCGGGATGGTTCCTGATCGCCATGTTCTGCTATCCGATCTTCGCGGTCGTCGCGGGCTCGGCCTCGATCACCGCGCCGGCGCTGATCGTGGTCGGCGTGCTGATGGCACGCGCGCTCGGCGAGATCGACTGGAACCGGCTGGAGTACTCCATCCCGGCCTTTATCACCGTCATCATGATGCCGCTGACCTACTCGATCGCGAACGGGCTGGCGATGGGGATGCTGTTCTACCCGATCGTCATGGTCGCCAAGGGGCGTGTCAAAGAGGTGCACCCGGCGATGTGGGCGCTGATGGTGATGTTCCTCGGATACTTCTTCTTCCTCGCGGAATAAGGCGGCGGTCTGGCCGGTTGGCTCCAATCGTGCGACAATCGGACCGCAGTCCACTTCGTCGCCGAAACCAATGAAATGTTGTGTGGAATCGATTGCAGGGATGAGGACCAGCATGACCACCAAGAGCGCGCCTGAGCGCATTACGAGCGCAAACGATCTCGATACCTTCTCCGCCGGCATCGGCTTGCTGTTGCTGCGGGTCGTCTTCGGCGGCCTGCTTGCCGCGCACGGTACCCAGAAGCTGTTCGGCTGGTTCAGCGGATACGGCTGGAGCAAAAACGCCGCCACCTTCGACTCCATGGGCTACAACCCCGGCAAGCTTTTCGGCACCCTCGCCGGGCTCAGCGAGCTGACCGGCGGTCTGTTGCTGCTGCTGGGCCTGCTGACTCCACTGGCAGGGGCGATCGTGCTCGGCACCATGATCAACGCCATCAACACCACCTGGAGTGGCGGCCTGTTGACCGGCAAGGGCTACGAAACGGCCCTACTGTTCGCCGTCGTCGGCGCGACCGTCGCGTTCACCGGCCCAGGCAAGTTTTCGCTCGACAGCGGCCGCCCGTGGCAGCGGCACGGCTTCGTCTGGGGCGCGGGTGCTGTGGTGTTGGCCGTGGCTGCGGCGGTCCTGACCCTGATCTTGAAGTGGACCCTCTGACCTCGATGCGTTCCTTGCGAACGAACAATTGAAGTCCTGGATGGTGGCGCGGTGACCGAGAGGTCGCCGCGCCACCGTCGTCTGTGATCGTCGTCATGTCACACTCGGGCAACTCGCTTCGTCGTTCTAGTTGTTGCAGGGCAACAGGTGACGATGAAGGAGACACGATGACGATCGAGATCAGTAACCCGACTGAACTGCACGACCCCACCGGTTTCGGCTACAGCCACGTGGCACGGGTGACGGGTGAGCTGGTTCTCATCGCCGGGCAATATGATTCCGACGCCGACGGGCACACCACCAGCGACGACTTCGCTACTCAGGTCGACCGTGCCTTCGCCAATCTCGGCACCGCGCTGCGTTCGGCGGGCTTGGATTACGCCGACGTGGCGCAGCTGCGGACGTTCATCGTCGACCACGACCTGGACAAGCTCGCTGTGCTGGGGAAGAAGATCGCCGAAATCTGGGCCGACAAGCCGCCGGTCCAGACGTTGGCCGGGGTTGCCGCGCTGGCGCTGCCCACCATGCTGTTCGAGGTGGACGCCCTCGCCGTGCGCGGCTGAGGCCGGGAGTTCGCCTCGCGCTGGGCGGACCGGTTTGTGACGTGGCCACTGGATCGTTGCGGTGTGGTGGAACTTGTCAGCGTTTCTAGGTCGGTTTCGGTGAGCTCGAAACTCGCTCGGTATTCATGCCAATGGCATTGCGCTGAACAGGAATGCACTGCGGGTGTCGAGGTCGGACCGGTGAGTCATCCGGACACGGTCTCCCGTTGAAGTCCTGTGCGGCAGGAGATCTGGGCTCAGCCCTGCGTGAAAATTGGTGTCCCCGCGCCGTGTGCAGGGCTTGGCGCGGGGACTGCCGATACATCCGCTGAGGGAATTGAGGTTCCCTCGGAGTATCGGGGCCCAATTTACTTCTGCCTGGAAGTAATTGTCCACTTTGTGAGTGGTATCACAGTGGCATGGCGGTGAGTCGCTCGAGCGCCTTAATCACCACATTCGGGTCCGAGGTCTCCCAGTACGGTGGCAGCGAAGCACGCAGGTAGCCGCCGTACCGCGCGGTGGCCAGCCGGGAATCGAGGATGGCGACAACGCCGCGGTCGTCGACACTGCGCAGCAGCCTGCCGGTGCCCTGGGCGAGCAGCAGCGCCGCATGGTTGGCGGCGACGGTCATGAAGCCGTTACCGCCGCGCGACTCGACCGCCCGTTGCCGTGCCGTCAGCAACGGATCATCGGGTCGGGGAAACGGAATCCGATCCAAGATCACCAGGCTCAGCGACGGGCCCGGCACGTCGACGCCCTGCCACAGTGACAGCGTGCCGAACAGTGAGGTCTCCGGATCGTCGGCGAACTTGCGGACCAGCGCACCGGTCGAGTCGTCGCCTTGGCAGAGCACCGGTGTGTCGAGCCGCTCGCGCAGCGCCTCGGTGGCCGCCTTGGCGGCGCGCATCGAGGAGAACAGGCCGAGCGTGCGACCGCCCGCGGCACGGATCAGCCGCTCGATCTCATCGAGGTAGGCAGCCGCGAGGCCGTCGCGACCGGGCGCGGGCAGATGCTTGGCGACATAGAGGATCCCGGACTTGGCATGGTCGAACGGCGAGCCGACATCCAATGAACTCCATCGGACGGTCTCCACATCCGACGGCGCGACGGCACCGTTCGCGGTGACCGAATCCGTGCGACTCCCCGACTGCGCGGGCAGCCCCCATGTGATCGCGAGGCCGTCGAACGAACCGCCGATTTGCAGTGTCGCCGAGGTCAAGACCACCGTCGCGGTGCCGAACAATCTGCTGCGCAGCAAGCCGCCCACCGAAAGTGGCGCCATCCGCAGCGTGCGCCGGACGACCCCGCGCATCTCGTCGGCGGCGAGCCAGATGACATCGCGCCTGCTCGCCGGATCGGGTTCGTCGAACGCCGTCAGCGCGCGTACCGCGCTGTCGTGCACCTCATCGATCGCGGCGAGCGCTTGGGTGCGCGCGGCGGCGCTCTCCGGATCACCCTGTGCGGACGTGCCGCCCTGTGGGGCCAGTGCGGTGCGCACGTTCCATGCCGCGTCGCGGACCAGGGCGAGCACCGCGGCGACACCGTCGGGCAGCGTGTCCCACCGGGCGGCGGGCAGGTCGTCCAGAACGGTGTGCCAGGCCTCCGACGCGCCTTCGAGACGGTCGACTTCCTGTTCGTCGACGAGCTTGGCGCAGCGGCGCGCCGCTGCGCTGATAGCCGAGGGCGCCAGCTCCGCAGTGGCTACACCGGTCACCCGGTCGACCAGCTCGTGCGCCTCGTCGATGACGACGACATCGTGTTCCGGCAGCAGCTGGATGCCGCTGATCGCGTCGATGGCGAGCAGGGCGTGATTTGTCACCACCACATCGGCCTGCGCCGCCAGCGCCCGCGCCCGTTCGGCGAAGCAATCCTGGCCGAACGGGCAACGCGACTTGCCGAGGCATTCCCGCGACGACACGCTGACCTGTCGCCAGGCGCGATCGGTCACGCCGGGCGCCAGCTCGTCGCGATCGCCGGTCTCGGTGTCGGAGGCCCACTCGTTGAGTCGCTGTACCTCCCTGCCGAGCCGGGAGATCGCGAACGCGTCGAACAGTTCGGCCTCGGCGGGCTCGTCCGGGATCACGCTGTTGATCTTGTTCAAGCACAGATAGTTGTTGCGCCCCTTGAGGATCGCGAACTCGGCCGTGCGCCCGAGCGGCTTGCTCAGCGCCTCGGAAAGCCGGGGCAGGTCCCGGTCGACCAGCTGGCGCTGCAAGGCGATCGTCGCGGTCGACACCACGACCGTCCGTCCGGTCCGCACCGCGTGCCGCAAGCTCGGCACCAGGTACGCCAGCGACTTCCCGGTCCCGGTTCCCGCCTGCACGGCGAGGTGCTCCTTGGTATCGATCGCGTGGTCCACCGCCGCGGCCATCGTCACCTGCCCGACCCGTTCTTTCCCACCGAGCGCCTGCACGGCAGTGGCCAAAAGTTCGGAGGTGGGAGGCAGTTCGGGCACGCCAGCAGCCTACTGGTTGGGGCCGACAAGGATCACCGTCGATCGCCGGTCGCGGGAGCCGGGTACGCGGTCCGCCGACACCGGTGCGGCGTGTCCTTCGGTAGGTCGGACTACGCGGTGCCGTCCGTGGTCACTCGCCGACTGTGCCCTCGAGCTCGACGCCCGCCGCGCGCATGCGGTCGAGGGCGCTGGCTGTGGTTTCGGGGGAGACGCCCGCGGTCAGGTCGAGCAGAACACGGGTGTCGAAGCCGGCGAATTCGGCGTCCAGCGCGGTGGCGCGGACGCAGTGATCGGTGGCGATGCCGACGACGTCGACCTCGTCGATGTCGTGGGCACGCAGCCAGTCGGTGAGGGTGCTGCCGTCGGACGCGGCGCCTTCGAAACCCGAATAGGCGGCGGAGTATTCGCCCTTGGAGAAGATCTCCTGGATCGGCGCGGTGTTCAGATTCGGATGGAACTCCGCGCCCGCGGTGCCGACGCGGCAGTGCGGCGGCCAGGTATCGACGTAGTCCGGGTTCGTGGCGAAGTGGGCACCGGGATCTATGTGGTAGTCACGGGTGGCGACGACGGCGTCGTATCGCACGCCCGCGAGGTGATCGCTGATCCGCTCGGCGACTGCGGCGCCGCCGGCGACCGCGAGTGACCCGCCCTCGCAGAAGTCGTTCTGTACGTCGACGATGATCAACGCTCGGGACATGTCGGCCTCCCTTTTCCCACGGATGTAAACGTCTGGGCTACCGCGTGCGGATTACATTGTGCCGCCTGATCGAACGGGCGGGCCAGACACTGGAGGATCACGTGAGCAACACCGTCAGAGTTTCGATTGCCGTGTTCATCGGCTATCTGGTTTACCTCGTCGCCGCATGGCTGGTCGGCGTCCACCCCGATGACGGGGGCGACTGGATAAAACTCCTGGTCAAGGGGTTTCTTGTCGCGACGATCGCGGTGGCGACCGTTGAATGGGTCGCCAAACGCCGCGCTCGGGCGTCCGAGTCTCGCCGCTGATCAGCTCACGAAAGTCGTCGGAATCGCCGGGTCGCCGTCGGACAGCTTCAGGCCCTCCCACGGCAGGCTGACCAGCCCGCGCGACACCAGCGTGCGGCTGTCGGCGAGCGTCGGGAGATCGTCGACCAGTTTGCCGCCGCGCACCAGCGGAATCAGCAGCTCGCGGGCCTCGAATCCGTTCGTGGCCGGTGCGGTGCCCGCGGCCGGGTAGATGATCTCTTCGACGATGGTGCCGGTGGGCCGTGCCAGCCGGACCGCTTTCTTGGTCCCGCCGCGCGACTGCTTGTGGCTGCTGCGCTTGGCCACCGGCAGCCCGTCCACCTCGACCAGCTTGTAGACCATGCCCGCCGTCGGCGCGCCGGAGCCGGTGACCAGCGAGGTGCCGACGCCGTAGACGTCGACCGGCTCGGCCCGCAGCGCGGCGATGGCGTACTCGTCGAGATCGCCGGACACCACGATGCGTGTGTTGGTGGCGCCGAGGCCGTCGAGTTGATCGCGCACCTGTCTGGCCAGCACGCCGAGATCACCGGAATCGATGCGTACGCCACCCAGCTCGGGGCCGGCGACCTCGATGGCGGTCGCGACGCCCGCCGTGATGTCGAAGGTGTCCACCAGCAGTGTTGTCCCGACGCCGAGCGCGTCGATCTGGCTGCGGAACGCGGCCGCCTCGTGTGCGCCGTCCGCGGCGCTGTGCAGCAGGGTGAACGCATGCGCACTCGTGCCCGCGCCCGGCACGCCGAAGCTGCGCACCGCCGCCAGATTCGAGGTGGCGTCGAAGCCCGCGAGATAGGCGGCTCGTGAGCTGGCGGGCGCGGCCAGCTCATGGGTACGTCGCGAGCCCATCTCGATCATCCGACGCCCGCCCGCGGCGCTCACCATGCGGGCGGCGGCCGAGGCGATGGCGCTGTCGTGGTTGAGGATTGACAGCGCGAGCGTCTCCAACAGGACGCATTCCGCGAAACTGCCACGCACCGAAAGAATCGGTGAGCCAGGGAAATACAGATCACCCTCCGCATAGCCGTCGATATCGCCGGTGAATGCGTAATCGCGCAGCCACGCGATGGTCGCGGCGTTCGAGAAACCCGCGATGGTCGCCAGTTCCGGTTCGCCGAATCGGAAGTGCGCCAGCGCCTCCAGCAGCCTGCCCGTGCCCGCGACGACACCGTAGCGCCTGCCGTGCGGCAACCGCCTGGCGAACACCTCGAAGGTGCAGCGCCGGTGTGCGGAACCGTCGGCGAGTGCGGCGGCGAGCATGGTCAGTTCGTACTGGTCTGTCAGCAGCGCGGTGCTGCCGACGCCGTCGAGGATGTCCACGAAGCCACTCTAGACAGCGTCGGCGGGCATGATAGGCCGGTGTGGTCGGGCTGTCTCGGAGAACGTCGAAATGATCGTGGACGGGTGTTGTGATTTCGGGGTCGAGTCGTACCCTGAGTGTTATGGGCTTGTGCGAAGCGAACGCGGCACTGTCGGCGGCACAGGCGACTCCGGAGGCGGTCGAGTACACCGAGATTCTGGAGGCCGAGGACCGTCCGTGGGTCACGGTTGTGTGGGACGACCCGGTCAACCTGATGCATTACGTCACCTACATCTTCCAGAAGCTGTTCGGCTACACCAAGGCCAAGGCCACCGAGCTGATGCTTCAGGTGCACAACGAGGGCAAGGCAGTGGTGTCCTCGGGCTCACGGGACAAGATGGAACAGGACGTCAGACGACTGCACGCCGCGGGTCTCTGGGCGACCATGCAACGGGACGACTGACCAATACGACTACGCTGACGTCAGTGCGGAAGTGGAGCCGAAAGAACTCACTGAGCGGCCTCAAATTGCGCTCCGAGATGGACGCGCGTGAGGCGAGCGTGTTGCGGTCCCTGGTCGGTTCGGTCTCCGGACTGCTGACCGAGCGGGCCGATTCGGCCCCCGAAGACGATCTCGCCGCACTGACCGGGCTGCGTACCGGCAACTCGAGCCCACCCGAGGACCCTCGGCTGCACCGCCTGCTGCCGGACTTCCACCGCAGTGAACCCGGTTCTCCCGACGCCGATCGCGCCGATCTCAACAGTGCGCTGCGCGGCCTGCACGAGCCGGAGATCATCGACGCCAAACTGGCCGCGGGCTCGGTGGTGCTGAACACGGTGCCCAAGGACGGCGGCCGGATCCTGCTGACCCCGGAACAGGCCGACGCGTGGTTGACCGCACTCACCGACGTGCGACTCGCGCTCGGTACGGTGCTCGGCATCGACGCCGATACACCCGATCATCTGGACGCCGACGACCCGCGCGGTCCACATCTGGACGTGTACCACTGGCTGACCTGGATGCAGGATTCGCTGCTGCAGGCACTCGCTCCGTAAGCCTTCCGGCCGAGGGGATGTCACCACTTCGCTGCGACGGAGACGATGCTGTGACCGACAGTCAGGAGGCGTTGTTATGAACGGCCGACCCGGACAACGTAATTCGATCACCGATGTATCCGGGCTGCTGGTGGGTCACCATCACGAGCTCGATCCGGATGTGACGCTCGGCTCCGGTGCGGCGACCGGCTGCACCGTGGTCCGCGCGCCGGGGGGTGCGACCGCCGCCGTCGACGTGCGCGGGGGCGGGCCCGGTACTCGGGAGACCGATCTGCTCGACCCGGCAAATACTGTGCGACAGGTGAATTCGATCCTGCTCAGCGGCGGCAGCGCCTACGGCCTCGCCGCCGCCGACGGCGTGATGCGTTGGCTGGAGGAGAACGGCGACGGCATCCCGATGGATCCTGCCGACCCGAGCCGGGTGGTGCCCATCGTGCCCGGTGCGGTGATCTTCGACCTTCCGGTGGGGGACTGGGCGATTCGGCCCACCGCCGAGTTCGGGTACCTGGCTTCGGATGCCGCGCGGGTCGAGTTCGAGCGTGGCACGGTCGGTGCTGGTGTCGGCGCACGGGCCGGGTCGATCAAGGGCGGCGTCGGCACCGCGAGTGTGGTGCTCGACGTGGGGGTGACGGTCGCCGCGCTGATCGTGGCCAATCCGGTCGGCTCGGTGTTCGATCCCCGCACCGGCCTGCCCTGGGGGACCGGAACCGACGGCCCCGAATACTTCGGGCTGCGCCCCGCCGACCCCGAGGCGCTGGCACAAGCCAACGCGCTCGCGGTCAAGGGCACCGTCCTCAATACGACCATCGGTGTCGTGGCCACCGACGCACCGCTGGATCCGGCGGGCTGCCGCCGGATGGCGGCCACCGCGCACGACGGCATCGCCCGCGCGATCCGCCCGGCGCATTCCCCGCTGGACGGCGACACCCTGTTCGCGTTGGCCACCGGAACCGCGCGACCGGTGAGCTTCCCGCTGCCGCCCGCGTTTCCGCAGGACCTGCTGGTGCTCGATGAAGTGTGCACGGCCGCCGCGGTCTGCGTGGAACGCGCGATTGTGGACGCGATCCTGGCCGCCCGATCCATCGCCGGGATTCCCGCATACTCCGACCTGTTCGCAGCCGCCGGGGAATAGCCGAATATTCTGGCTCGTTGTCGAGTGCGTTAGGTCGGCAACTGCTACGCCGAATTTGCGGAAGGGTTTGACTCGTGCTGGTGATCAGGGCCGACCTTGTCGAGGCGATGGTGGCGCATGCCCGCGCCGATCACCCGGACGAGGCGTGCGGCGTCATCGCGGGGCCGGAAGGCTCCGACCGGCCGGAGCGATTCCTGCCCATGGTCAACGCCGAACGCTCGCCGACCTTCTACCGTTTCGACTCCAGCGAGCAGCTGAAGGTATGGCGCGAGATGGACAGCGCCGACGAAGAGCCGGTGGTGATCTATCACTCGCACACCGCGACCGAGGCCTACCCCAGCCGCACCGACGTGTCCTACGCGTCCGAGCCGAACGCGCACTACGTGCTGATCTCCACCCGCGATCCCGAGCAGCACGAGTTGCGCAGCTACCGGATTCTCGACGGCGAGGTCGCCGAGGAGCCCGTGCAGATCGTCGATGCCTACAGCCCCGCCTAGACCCGCCCTTATTGTCGAAATCGAGGAGTCCCCATGTCGGTAACCGTGTCCATCCCGACGATCATGCGTGGCCTGACCGGCGGTGAGAAGCGGGTCGAGGCCAACGGCGACACTTTGTCCGCGCTGATCGCCGATCTGGAGGCCAACCACCCCGGCCTGGCTGAGCGGTTGCTCAAGGACGGCAAGCTCAACCGCTACGTCAACATCTACGTCGATGACGAGGACGTGCGCTTCTCCGGTGGCCTCGCGGCCGAGGTACCCGCGGATGCCTCGGTGACCATCTTGCCTGCCGTAGCGGGCGGCTGAGCGACCCCGTGGCGCGCTATGAATCGCTGATCGCGACGCTGGGCAACACCCCGCTGGTCGGACTGCGCAACCTGTCACCGCGGTGGGACGGCGAGAACCCGGTGCGGTTGTGGGCCAAGCTGGAAGATCGCAACCCGACGGGGTCCATCAAGGATCGCCCCGCGCTGCGGATGATCGAGCAGGCCGAGGCCGACGGCCGGCTGACACCCGGGTGCACGATCTTGGAGCCGACCAGCGGCAATACCGGAATATCGCTGGCGATGGCAGCCAAGCTCAAGGGCTACCGGTTGGTCTGCGTGATGCCGGAGAACACCTCGGTGGAGCGGCGTCAGCTGCTCACCATGTTCGGTGCGCAGATCATCGATTCCCCGGCCGCCGGTGGCTCGAATCAGGCGGTGGCCAAGGCCAAGCAGATCGCGGCCGAGAATCCGGACTGGGTGATGCTCTACCAGTACGGCAACCCCGCCAACGCGCTGGCGCACTATGAGACGACCGGTCCGGAGATCCTGGCCGATCTGCCGGAGATCACCCATTTCGTCGCCGGGCTCGGCACCACCGGAACCCTCATGGGGACCGGGCGTTTCCTCCGGGAGCAGGTGCCCGGCATCGAGATCGTCGCCGCGGAGCCGCGCTACGGCGAGCTCGTCTACGGACTGCGCAATATCGACGAGGGCTTCATTCCCGAGCTCTACGACGAGTCCGTGCTGACCACCCGGTTCTCGGTCGGCCCGTTCGACGCGGTCAAGCGCACGCGCGAATTGGTCTTGGAGGAGGGCATTTTCGCGGGCATCTCGACCGGCGCGATTCTGCATGCCGCGCTCGGGGTCGCGCGCAAGGTCCTGAAGGCGGGCCGGCGCGCGGACATTGCGTTCGTGGTCGCCGACGGCGGCTGGAAGTACCTCTCGACCGGTGCTTACGACGGCACACTCGAAGAGGCGGAGCAACGTCTCGAAGGCCAGCTCTGGGCCTGACTCGCCGCCGCGTAGCCCAGCGGCCTTCGGGTTTGCTTACCGCTCGATGGCGATACGCACCGGTACTCTCGAAGAGGCGGGGCACCGGCTCGCGATCGGACATTCGCGACTGCGACGCCTTGCTCTACGAGGAGGTTGCGATGACCGGCGGTGCGGGAATCGGATCGTCGTTCGATCCGGATCGGATTGCCGCGCTGCGTGCGCAGCTGGGTAATCCGGTGGGCTCGACCCCGCCGAGCGCGCCGCTGCCCGGATCGCCTGCGCCGAGCGCGGTCGAGACTTCCGACAGTCTCGGGGCCGTCAAACAACTCTGGCTGCGCGCCGGAATTCTGATATCCGGATTCGTCGTGCTGCTCTACGGCATCGAGGGCGTCGATCAACTCGACGACAGCCAGCTCGATCGCGCGGGCATCGAGCCGCGCACCGCGGATGGCTTGTGGGGCATCCTGTGGGCTCCCGTCCTGCACGGCGGGTGGGACCATCTCATCGGCAACACCCTGCCGGTGCTGGTGCTCGGCTTCCTGACGCTGCTGGCGGGGATCGGGCGCGGGCTGGCCGCCACCGCGATCATCTGGGTTGTCGCCGGGATCGGAACCTGGCTCACCGGGGCAAGTGGATCGGTGCATCTGGGTGCGTCCGCCCTGGTTTTCGGCTGGTTGACCTTTCTGATCTCGCGCGGCTGGTTCGCCCGCAGCATCGCGCAAATCGTGGTCGGACTCCTCGTTTTGGCCGTGTACGGGTCGCTGTTGTGGGGCGTTTTGCCCGGACAACCTGGAATCTCTTGGCAGGGACATCTTTTCGGGGCGATGGGTGGAGTGCTGGCAGGCTGGGTACTCTCTGGTGATGAACGTCGACACCGTCGCGGGGATCGAGCCGGAGTCAGTGCGTCGCCACGGTGAGCGTGCGGCCCGTCGGGAAATGTGGGGGATCCTTCGTTGAGCGAGAAATCGTCGTGGCAGCATGGGGGAATGCGCCTTACCGTCCTCGGGTGCTCGGGCAGCGTGTCCGGCCCGGACTCCCCTGCGTCGGGGTACCTGCTGACCGGCCCCGATATGCGGCCGGTGGTGATCGATTTCGGGCCCGGCGTGCTCGGCGCATTGCAGCGCCACGCCGATCCCGGTGAGGTCGACATCTTCCTGACCCACCTGCACGCGGATCATTGCCTCGATCTGCCCGGACTGCTGGTGTGGCGGCGTTACCATCCGACGCCACCGGTGGGGAAGGCGATCGTGCGCGGTCCTTCCGACAGCGCGTTGCGCATCGGCAATGCTTCCGCGGAGATCGGCGGGGAATGCGACGACTGGTCGGACGTGATCGATCATCGAGCCTGGGGTGACGACGAGGCAGTCGAGTTCGGGCCAGGACATACGGTGACGGCGCGGCGTATGTACCACCCGCCGGAGTCCTACGGGCTGCGGATCGTTACCGCCGCCGGCCGGACCTTCGTCTATACCGGTGAC
The DNA here is from genome assembly GCF_040681975.1 of Nocardia sp. NPDC051463. Classification (NCBI taxonomy): domain Bacteria; kingdom Bacillati; phylum Actinomycetota; class Actinomycetes; order Mycobacteriales; family Nocardiaceae; genus Nocardia; species Nocardia sp. NPDC051463. The sequence goes on along the minus strand of NZ_JBFBAB010000031.1, from coordinate 60,754 downwards.
ACCGCAATGTGCGACGCGGTCAACGAGCTGGCGCACGGCGCCGACATCCTGATGGCCGAGGCGTCGTGGACCCACGACCCGGCGAATCGACCTCCCGGAATTCATCTTTCGGGTACCGAGGCGGGCATGATCGCGGCCAAGGCCGGTGTGAAGGAATTGCTGCTCACCCACATCCCGCCGTGGACCTCCCGCGAGGACGTCATCGCCGAGGCGAAAGCGCAGTTCTCCGGCCCGGTGCATGCGGTCACACCTGGGGAAACCTTCGACATCTGACCGACGCCCGGCTTCCCCTTCCCACCCACTCACTGCGGAGCGAGCCTTCGGGGCCGCGAACACGCAGCGCCGCAGGCGCTGCAAAAAAAACACAGCGCCGCAGGCGCTGCAAATCCAACACAGTAGGCTGTGCCCGTGTCGAGACGAGCCGATGGCAGGGCGGACGATCAACTCCGCGAGGTACGGATCACCCGTGGATTCACCGCGCACCCAGCCGGTTCGGTGCTGGTGGAGTTCGGTCAGACCCGTGTGATGTGCACCGCGAGTGTCACCGACGGCGTGCCGCCGTGGCGGCGCGACTCCGGCCTGGGTTGGCTGACCGCGGAATACGCGATGCTGCCCGCGGCCACCCACACCCGCAGCGGGCGAGAATCGGTCAAGGGCAAGGTCGGCGGTCGCACGCAGGAGATCAGCAGGCTGATCGGCCGGTCGCTGCGTGCCTGCATCGACCTCGCGGCCATCGGCGAGAACACCATCGCCCTCGACTGTGATGTGTTGCAGGCCGACGGCGGTACCAGGACTGCCGCGATCACCGGCGCGTACGTGGCGCTCTCGGATGCCGTCACCTATCTGGCCGCCGCGGGCAGGCTCCACGATCCGCAGCCGATCTCGTGTGCGATCGCCGCGGTGAGCGTCGGCGTCGTGGACGGCCGGGTACGTCTGGACCTGCCCTACGAAGAGGATTCGCGCGCCGAGGTCGATATGAATGTGGTCGCCACCGACACCGGCACCCTGGTGGAAATCCAGGGCACCGGCGAGGGTGCCACGTTCCCGCGCTCCACCCTGGACAAGATGCTCGACTCGGCGCTCGCCGGTTGCGAGCAGCTGTTCGTCGTGCAGAAAGAGGCGCTGGCGCTGCCCTATCCGGGTGTGCTGCCCGAGCCGACCGAGTCGAAGAAGAAGTAATGACGCGACGCGTTCTGGTTGCCAGCCGTAATGCGAAGAAGCTGAACGAGCTGCGGCGCATCCTCGATGACGCCGGTGTCGCGGGCATCGAGATCGTCGGGCTCGACGATGTGCCCGCCTACGACGAGGCGCCCGAGACCGGCGCCACGTTCGAGGAGAACGCGCTCGCGAAGGCACGCGACGGTGCCGCGGCCACCGGATTGGCTTGTGTCGCAGATGATTCCGGTATCGCGGTGGATGCGTTGAACGGGATGCCCGGCGTGCTGTCGGCGCGCTGGTCCGGTGGCCATGGCGAGGACGCGGCCAACAATGCGCTCCTGCTTGCGCAACTCGGCGATGTGCCCGACCAGCGGCGCGGTGCGCAGTTCGTCTCCGCGTGCGCGTTGGTGGTGCCCGGCGGGAGTGAGACCGTGGTTCGGGGCGAATGGCCGGGCTCGATCGGGCGCAAGCCCGTCGGTGACGGGGGTTTCGGTTACGACCCGCTGTTTGTTCCCGACGGCGGGGTCGGCACCGCCGCGCAGCTCACGCCCGCGCAGAAGAACGCGGTCTCGCATCGTGGGCGCGCGTTGGCCCAGCTGCTTCCCGCGCTCGCCGTGCTCGCGGACTGATTCGCCCCCGGGTCAGAGGTTGAAGTCCGCCTTGACCTTCTTGGCGTTGACATGCTCGACGAAGAACGACAGTAGCGGGACGGTGCCCGCGATCAGGGTGCCGACGGTCCGCAGCAAGGGCCAGCGGACCTTGACCGCGAGGTCGGCGGTGACCAGTAGGTAGGCGAAATACACCCAGCCGTGCACGACGGCGATCCAGCTCGGGGTGTGCACGTCGAAGCCGTACTTGGCAATGATTTCACCGGTCAGCAACAGCAGCCAGAGGCCGGTGACCCATGCGAGCACGCGGTAGCGCAGCAGCGCACTCGTGATCTTGCCGGTGTTCGAGGGGGCGACGGCGGCTGCCGGCGCGCTCTCGGTCAGGGTGGGCTCGGTCGAGTTCTCGCTGGTGGTCAACCGGCGCTCCTCTCGGTATCGCGGGCACGCAGGCCCGCCTCGCGGACGTGCTGGTCGATGTCATTGGCGTGCAGCTCGGCGAGGTACCTGTTGTACTCGGCGAGTACCGGGTCGTCATCGCGGACGGCCTTCGGCCGTTCCGGCAACAAACCTTCCGGAATCTCCCGTGGCGCAACAGGTTTCGAGGTCCGTCTCGGCTTCGCCGGTGCCTGCTCCGCAGTGTCGGCGGTCCCGGCTTCGCGCTCCAGGCGCACGAAACGGAAGTACGCGAACACCGCGAATCCGGCGAACAGCGGCCACTGCAGCGCGTAACCGAGGTTCTGGCCGGTGCCGCTCGCGGACTCGAACCGCTGCCACTGCCACCAGCCCAGCGCCAGGCAGCCCAGAGCAGCAACGATCACCAGCGCAATGAGGGCCGGGCGATTGTGTGCCGAGCGGCGAGGTGAGGCGGACACGGCTACCACGGTACCCGTCTACTACACGACACGTAGGACCAGGTCCACTCGTGGACGTCACACCAAGGTGTGAGAAACACACACCCTCGGAGGGCTGAGGTCAGTACTGGGGTTCCTGTCGAAATGCGGCTCCGACGGCGAGATTTATAGGCATACCGAAGACACCACGGACCAAGATTTTCCCGAGGGAGACGAACATGAACACGCTGATCGAATCGCCTGCTGAAACAGTTGTCCAGCTGCGGCCGAGCGCTGTGTCCGCGCTTGCCGTGAACGATCCGACCGCCGTCGCCGTGTCCGCCGCCGACTGCGAGCTCACCTTTCGTGAGCTCGACCTCTGGTCGAACCGTTTAGCCCGGTTGCTGCTCGCGCGCGGCGCGGGCCCCGGTGTCCGCATCGCGGTGGCCGTCACCCCCGCAGTCGAGGCCACCGTCACGGAGTGGGCCATCGCCAAGACCGGCGCTGTCGCCGTCGCGGCGGGCACGCCTACCCACGGCGCCGCCTTCGGTGTGACCACCAAGGCACAGCGCGGCGAGCTCGCCGATTCGCTCGGCTGGCTCCTGCTCGACGATCGCTCGACGCTGGTGCATTACATGACCGGTTCGGACGCGCCGATCACCGACGCGGAACGCGGCACTGTACTCAAGATCGCCTGATCCGGCCCGTCCATCGCGGGCCGGATCCCGGCTCCCCTGGGTAGCTGGGGGAATGCCGCGTTTCGTACCGAGATCACCAACATTCCGAAGACGCCACCTGTCGACACCATCGAGGGGAAAATAGCCATGTGCACGCCGGTCGAACCATCCGCAGCAGTCGTTTCGACGCGGTCGGTTCCGGTCGGCTGAGGAGTGACAACCGCCGAGGGGCCGGTACGGCTCGACCAGCGGACCGAGGTCCGAGATCAGCACGCAGGAATCCCTATGCAGCAGCAATCCCGCTCGCCCATCGCGGCGAGCAATGGTTTGCCCGCGGGTGCGTTCGCGCTGTCCGCGGCCCAACGCGGAATCTGGTTTGCTCAGCACTTTGCTGGTGACAACCCGATTTCCATCGCCCAGTACGTCGAATTCGTCGGCCCGGTCGACGTCGACGTACTGGCCGCATCGGCGCGTCAGGCCGGCCGCGAGTTCGGTACCGGCTACCTGCGCCTGATCGAGGTCGACGACGCCCCCTTCCAGGTCATCGACACCACCCTGGACGACCGGATCATCACCATCGACCTGCGCGCCGAACCCGATCCGGCGGCGGCGGCGCAGGCCTGGATGCGCGCGGAGTACACCGCGCCGCTCGAGCTGCTGCGCGACCGGTTGTGCGACGTCAAGATGTTGCGCCTCGCCGACGACCACTGGTACTGGTATTCGCGAATCCATCACATTGTGCTCGACGGCGTCGGTGCGATCACCATGCTGCAGCGCACGATGGATCTCTACAACGCGGCCATCGAGGGACAGCAGCCTCCGGAGGGCAAGGCCGAGGACCTACGCAAGATCGTCGACGCGGACGTGTCCTATCGCGATTCGGAGCGTTTCGAGGCCGACCGGCAGTACTGGCGCGAGCACCTGGCGGGGATGGCGGAGCCGGTGAACCTTGCCGGCCGCTTCGCCGCGGTCGACGCGCACCCGCGGCTGGTCAGCGGCACACTGGCGGCCGAAACCGCCGAACTGCTCGATGCCGTCGCGAAGGCGAGTTCGTCGAGCATGGCGCCGGTGATCGTGGCCGCGTTCGGCGCGTATCTCGCCGCGATGACCGGTGCGCCCGAGGTGGCGCTGAGTCTGCCGGTGTCCGCGCGTACTACGGCGTCGCTGCGGCGCTCCGGCGGCATGGTCGCCAATGTCGTGCCGTTGCGCCTGACCCTGGATCCGACCGCGACGGTGGGCCAGTTGATCCGGGCGACGCAGAGCGAGCTCACCGGCGCGCTGCGCCGACCGCGCTATCGGCAAGAAGACATCGTCCGCGATCTCGGCTGGGCCCTGGACGAGGCTGCCTCGTTCGGTCCGACGGTGAACCTGATGATGATGGACTCCCGGATCCGCCTCGGGTCGGTCACCGGCCGCCTGCATGTGCTCACCTCCGGGATGATCGAGGACCTGTTCGTCAACGTGTATCCCGGTGTGGCGGGCGAGAGCACGCACATCGATTTCCAGGCCAATCCGAATCTCTACGGTGACACCGAGCTGGTCGCGCACCACGCCCGTTTCAGCGCGTTCCTGTCCCGCTTCCTCGCCGCGGGCGCGGATGCGGCGCTGTCCACGGTGCCGGTAGTGTCCGAGGCCGAGCAGGCCGAGCTTGTTCCGGCGTATGGGCCGAATGGAGTTGTACCGCAAACACTTCCGGGCATTCTCGCCGCGGGCGCTGCTATCGACCCCGACGCGGTCGCCATTCGGGCCGGCGAGATCGTTATGACCTACCGCGAGCTCGACGAGCGCTCGAACAGGTTGGCCCGCTTGCTGATCGCGGCGGGTGCGGGCCCGGAGCGCACAGTGGCGATCTCGATTCCGCGCTCGCTGGAGTCCGTGGTCGGGATGTGGGCGGTGGCCAAGACCGGTGCGGCGTTCGTGCCGATCGACCCGAACTACCCCGCGGACCGGATCCAGCACATGGTCGGCGACAGCGGGATCGTCGCGGGTCTCACCGTCGCCGCGGCGCGGGCAGCGCTGCCGGACCGGGTGGCCTGGCTGATCATGGACGACGATGCGACCGATCGTATGGCAGCGATGCAGGATTCGTCGTCGATTACCGATGCGGAGCGCACCGCGCCCGTGCTGCTCGACCAGACCGCCTACGTCATCTACACCTCGGGATCGACGGGCCTGCCCAAGGGCGTCATGGTGTCACATCGTGGACTGGCGAATCTGGCTACCGGCTCCGGCTCCAGCTTCGGTGTGACCGCCGATTCTGTGGTGGCACACGCTGTCTCGCCGAGTTTCGACATCTCGGTGGAGGAACTGCTTGTCGCCTTCGCCGTCGGCGCGACGGTCGCGGTGGTACCGCCGTCGGCATACGCCGGTGAGGATATGGCGCAGGTGCTACGCACGCACGGCGTCACCCATCTGAATGTGACTCCCGCCGTGGTGGGTTCGCTCGATCCCACGACGCTGCCCGCGCTGCGCACCGTCATCGTCGGCGGCGACGCGTGCCCGCCGGAGCTGGTGGCGAAGTGGTCGGATCGCAGACTGCTCAACGGGTACGGGCCCACCGAAACCACCGTCACCACGACCCTGAGCGCACCGATGGCGCCGGACGCACCCGTCACGATCGGCAGTCTGGTGTGCGGCGTGTCGGCCGTCGTACTCGATCCCTGGTTGCGGCCGGTGGCCATCGGCACGATCGGGGAGCTGTATCTGGCAGGCGACGGCGTCGCCCGCGGCTACCACCAGCGCAACGGGCTCACCGCGAGCCGATTTGTCGCCAACCCGTACGAGCCGGGAGCGCGCATGTACCGCACCGGAGATCTGGCGCGCTGGCATCGGCGCGCGGGACGGCTCGAGCTGGACTACGCCGGGCGCAGCGACTTCCAGGTGAAGGTGCGCGGTTTCCGTATCGAACTCGGTGAGGTCGACGCCGCGCTGCAGCGTCACCCCGACATCGACTTCACCCTGACCATCGGGGCGACGACGCCGTCCGGAGCCACCGCGCTGGTGTCGTATGTGCTGGCGAAGCCGGCCGCGCAGGTGCAGCCAGAAGAATTGAAAGCCTTTGTCGGCGCGACACTTCCGGCCCATATGGTGCCCGGTGTCGTGATGGTGCTCGACAGCCTGCCGCTCACCCCGGTCGGCAAGGTGGATCGCCGGGCACTGCCCGCACCGGATTTCACCGCTCGCAGCACTACACGGCGCGCGCCGAGCACACCGAACGAAGAAGTGCTCGCCCCGCTGTTCGCCGAGGTACTCGGGCTGGACGAGGTGGGTATCGACGAGAATTTCTTCGCACTCGGTGGCGACAGCATCGTGTCCATTCAGCTGGTGTCACGGGCACGGGCGGCAGGTCTTTCCTTCAGCGCGCGAGACGTGTTCGAGCGCAAGACCGTTGCCGGTCTGGCCGCCATCGCCGCCGACGCGGCTGCCCATCAGGTACGCGAGCTGCCCGGTGGCGGTGTCGGCCCGATCGAGCTCACACCGATCGTGCACGCGATGCTGGAGCACGGCCAGCCGTGGCAGCGGTTCAGCCAGGCGGTACTGGTCGGCCTGCCCCGCGGCGTCGAGCGCGCACAGCTGACCAAGGCATTGGCGACGCTCATCGATCATCATGACGTGCTACGCAGCATGCTGCGACGATCGGCGGCGGGCTGGGAATGGGTTGTCGGCGCGGCTGGTTCGGTCGATGCCGACAACCTCATCGACGTCGTCGCCGCCGGTCCGGATCCCGCCGAGACCTACGAGCGCGAGTTGCAGCGCGCGGCCGACCTGCTCGACCCCGCCGCGGGCGTCGTGGTGCGCGTGGTGTTGATCGAGTCACCGGACGCCGATCCGCGGTTGTGGCTGGTGCTGCACCATCTTGTGGTGGACGGGGTGTCGTGGCGAATCCTGTTGCCGGACTTGGTCACCGCATTGATCGGCGGGACATTGGAGCCGGTCGGCACGTCGATGCGGCGCTGGGCGCACGGCCAGGTCGAGGCCGCGGTCGGCCGAGCCGGTGAACTCCCGGTGTGGCAGCGGATTCTGGCCACTCCCGATCAGGAACTCGGTGCCCGCGACCTGGATCCGGCGCAGGACGTGGTCGCGACCATGGCGGACGTGCGCACGACGGTGCCCGCCGAGGTGGCCGGTGCCGTGCTCGAACTGGTGCCGGACCGATTCCACTGCGGCGCCGACGACGCGCTGCTCACCGCGCTCGCCATGGCCGTATGCCGCTGGCGTCCGCGCACGGCTGTGCTGCTCACGCTGGAGGGCCACGGGCGTGAGGAGGCCGTGCTGCCACACGCCGCCGTCGACCGCACCGTTGGCTGGTTCACCAGTGTCTATCCGGTCGCGATCGACCTGACCGGCATCGACCTCGACGACGCCTTCGCGGGCGGCCCCGCGGCCGGAGCCGCCATCAAGGCGGCAAAAGAACAGTTGCGCGCGATCCCGGACAAGGGCGTCGGCTACGGCATGCTGCGCTACCTGAATCCGGAAACCGCTGCCGCGCTGACGGATACCGGGACCCCGCAGATCAGCTTCAACTATCTCGGGCGCGCGGCAACCGGAGGCGCGGGCGCAACCTGGCAGCCCGAGCGATTCGCCGCGACCAATGACGACCGCGCACCCTTGGCCGCCGTCGTCGACATCAACGCCATCATGAGCGACACCGAGCTCGAGGTGACCTGGGGCTACGCAGCACGGATTCTCGACGAGGCACAGGTGCGTGAGCTCGCCGACCTATGGGCGGACGCGCTGCGTGCCCTGGCCGCGCATGCGCGGACCGAGGACGCGGGCGGACACACACCGTCGGATTTCGACCTCGTCGGGGTGACCGCGGCCCAGCTGGACAGTTGGGAGCAGAGCTACCCGGATCTGATCGACGTGTGGCCGCTCTCGCCACTGCAATACGGCCTGCTCTTCCACGCCTGGTACGACTCCGACACCGCCGACGGATACACCGTACAGACCAGGCTCGCCCTTGCCGGTCGCGTCGACGCGCCCCGTTTGCGTTCGGCCGCACAGGCATTGGTCGAACGGCACGAGAACCTGCGGGTCGCCTATGTGGAGACCGACGACGGTCCGCGCCAGCTCGTGCTCGCGGCTGCCGAGATCCGGTGGTACGAGCTGGATCTGAGCGCGATCACCGACACTGTCGAACAAGACCGTGAACTGGAACGCCGCATCGAGGTCGACGCGAGCACCCGTTTCGACCTCACTCGTCCGCCACTGCTGCGTTTCACCCTCATCAGGACCGCGGCCGAGGACTACACACTGGTGATGACGAATCACCACTTGGTGCTCGACGGTTGGTCGACCCCGCTGCTGGTGCGCGAGCTACTGACGATCTACATCACCACCGGCGCGGCGGGGCAGCTCCCCGCGCTGCCGCCCGCCCCTTCCTACCGGGAGTTCCTGTCCTGGCTCGACAGACAGGACAACGCGGCCTCGATCGCGGCGTGGCAGCAGTCGCTGGCCGGGATCGACGCCCCGACGCGCGCGGTGCCGACGCTGGCGGGGATCGAATCCACCGAATCCGGCATGGTTTCGGTAGATCTGCCCGCCGAGGCCGTTGCGCGGCTGGAGAAGTCCGCGCGCGAGGCGGGCGCGACGGTCAACACCTCGGTGCAGGTCGCGTGGGCGCTGCTGCTCGCGATGGTGACCGGCCGCACCGATGTGGTGTTCGGCGGTACGGTGTCCGGCAGGCCGCCGCAGCTGGCGGGCGTCGAGGACATGGTCGGACTGTTCATCAACACGCTGCCGGTGCGGGTGCGCCTGGAGCCGGGTGAGCGGGTCGTCGACCTGCTGGCGCGCCTCCAGTCCGAGCAGGCGCGGCTGCTGGATCATCAGCATGTCGGGCTCGCCGCGATCCACCAGGCCGTCGGGCTTGCCGAACTGTTCGACACACTGACCGTTTTCGAGTCCTACCCGATCGATCGGGAAGTGCTGTCGCAGTCGCTGGATATCGCGGGCATGCGGGTGCTCGATGTGACAGGGACCGACGCGACGCCGTATCCGTTGAACCTCATGGTCATTCCGCTGCCCGGCGGCCCTGCGGGCGACAGCATGCGGATCGCCGTGAAGTTCATGGCCGACCAACTGGCTGCGCCCGCGGCACGCCGGTTGCTCGACCGCTTCGTGCTGCTCCTGACGCAGATCGCCGAAAAACCGCAACAGGCGGTGGCGCTGGTGCAGCATTGCGATCGCGACGAACGCGCCGCCTTGTTGCCGGTCCGCGGGGCCGCCTCGATGCCGCCGCGCACGCTGCCCGAGATCCTGACCTCCGGTGCTGCCATCGCCCCTGATGCCACTGCGGTCAGTGCGGGCGGCGTGTCCATGACCTACCGCGAACTGGACGCCTGGTCGAACCGTTTCGCCAGGGTGCTGCTGCGTCGCGGTGTCGGCCCCGAGGTGTTCGTCGTGCTCGCGCTCACCCGCTCGGTGGAGTCGGTGGTCGCGGTGTGGGCGCTGGCCAAAACCGGCGCGGCCTTCGCGCCGCTGGATCCGAGCTATCCGCCGGAGCGGATCGAGCACATCCTCACCGACTCCAAAGCGCCGATCGGCGTGACGGTCTGTGCGACCGGTGAGACGCTGCCCGGCACCATCGACTGGCTGCTGTTGGACGACCTCAACACCATCCGCAAGGTGATGACGGTGTCCGACGCGGCCATCACCGACGAGGAGCGCGGCCGCGTCATCGACATCGAGCAGACCGCCTACCTGATCTATACCTCGGGTTCCACCGGCAAGCCGAAGGCTGTGCTGCTGAGCCATCGCGGTCTGGCGAACCTGGTGACGACCCAGCGCAATTCGCTCGATCTCGACCCGACCGCACGGGTCTTGCAGGTCGCCTCACCGAGTTTCGACGCGTCGGTGTTCGAACTGCTCATGGCGAACGCCGCCGGTGCGAAGCTGGTGCTGTCACCGCCGGATGTGTACGGCGGCAGCGCGCTCGAGCAGCTGATCCGCGACGAGCGGATCACCCATGCGGTCATCACGCCGTCGGTGCTCGCCACCATGGATCCCAGCGACCTCATCGAGCTGCGCATGCTGGCGGTGGCCGGTGAGGCGATCAGTCCGGAGTTGACCGCGCAGTGGGCACCGGGTCGCCGAATGGTGAACCTGTACGGCCCCACGGAATTCAGCATCTGGGCGACCGGGCCGAGCGAGCTTCGAATCGGCGAACCGGTCACCATCGGCGGACCGGTTCAGGGCGCGGCGGTGATGGTGCTCGACCCGTGGCTGCGTCCCGTCCCGGTCGGCATCACCGGTGAGCTGTACCTGGCGGGACCTGCCCTGGCGCGCGGCTACTTCAATCGGTTCTCGATGACCGCGGGACGATTCGTCGCCAACCCGTACGGCGCGCCGGGGGAGCGGATGTACCGCACCGGCGACATGGTGCGGTGGGTGCCGGATAAGCCCGGTGAGCTGGACTACCAGGGCCGCAGCGACTTCCAGGTGAAGATTCGCGGCCTGCGCATCGAACTCGGCGAGATCGACGCGGTCCTCGCCGCTGACGAACGGGTGGAATACGCGGCGACGATCGGCCGTGCCGGACCGGCGGGGGAGACCGTACTGGTGTCGTATGTGGTTCCCGTCGCCGGGGTGGTGCTGGACACCGAGCAGTTGCGTAACCAGATCGCCACCACGCTGCCGGGATACATGGTCCCCGGCTATCTCATCGCACTGGCCGAGGTTCCACTGACCCCGGTGGGCAAGCTGGACCGCAACGCGCTGCCGGTGCCCGATTTCTCGGTCTCGAGACGCGCCTATCTCGCGCCGCGCACACCCGTCGAGTCGGCCGTCGCGGAGGTGTTCGCCGACGTGCTCGACACCGAGCGGGTCAGCATCGACGAATCGTTCTTCGAGCTCGGCGGCAACTCGCTGAGCGCGACCCGGGTTGTCGCCAGGATCAATTCGGCACTCGGCGCGCGGATCGCGCTGCGCGACCTCTTCGATGCCCCGACCATCGCCCAGCTTTCGGCGCGGATCGTGCCCGCCACCGGTGGCGATCGGAGCAGGTTCGTCCTCGCTGCGCGGATTCGGCCGGACCGAATTCCGTTGTCGCCCGCGCAACAGCGCATGTGGGTGCTCAATCAGTTGGATCCCGGTTCACCCGCCTACAACATCGCGGTGGCGCTGCGGCTCACCGGCACGCTCGATATCGATGCCTTGCGGGTGGCGGTGACCGATGTCGTCGACCGGCACGAAAGTCTGCGCACCGTGTATCCCGCCGACGCGGACGGGCCACGGCAAGTGATCTTGCGCGGTGCGGCAGCGCTGCCCGCGCTAACCGTGGTGGACACCGAAGACGGTGTGCCGCTGCGTAATCGGATCGCCGAGCTGACCGGTACCGGATTCGACATCGGCACCGCGCCGCCGCTGCGGGTCGGATTGTTGCGCGTCGCGCCCGAGGTCCACGTGGTGGTCCTGGTGGTCCATCACATCAGTGCCGACGGTTCGTCGATGGCACCGCTGGCCGGCGACCTGATGACCGCCTATGCCGCGGGCACGGCGGGGCCGCCACCGGCGGTGCAGTATGCCGATTACGCGCTCTGGCACCGCGAGCTGCTCGGTGACGAGCGCGATCCCGAGTCGATGGCCGCGCACCAGATCGGCTACTGGACCGACGCGCTCACCGGTGCACCCGACCTGCTCGAACTCCCCGCCGACCGACCGCGGCCCGCCGTGCAGACAATGCACAGCGCCGATGTGGATTTCGAGATCGACGCGGCGCTGCACCGGGCCATGAGCGAGCTCGCGGCCACGGCCGACGTCAGCCTGTTCATGGTGGTGCACGCCGCGCTCGCGGTATTGCTCGCCCGCCTCGGCGGCACCGACGACGTCGTGATCGGCACGGCGATCGCGGGGCGCGGCGAGGCGGCCCTCGACGGCCTGGTCGGCATGTTCGTCAACACCCTCGCCCTGCGCACACCGGTCGACCCGAACGCGGGCTTCCGCGAGTTCCTCGCGACAGTGCGCTCGACCGACCTCGACGCGTTCGGCAATGCCGATGTGCCGTTCGAACGGCTCGTCCAGGTGCTGAATCCGACACGGTCGACCGCGCACCACCCGATCTTCCAGGTATCGCTGTCGCTCCAGAACTTCGTCGAGCCGACCCTCGAATTGCCCGGTCTGCGCATCGAGGTCGAGGACCTCGACCGGGACGCCGCGCAGTTCGACCTGACTTTCGATCTGCGAGAACATCTCTCAGGGACCGAACCAGCCGGGCTGAGCGGCGTACTGTCCTACGCGACGGACCTGTTCGACGCGGCCACCGCGGCGACAGTGGTGGCCCGGTGGCAGCGTGTGCTGAATGCAGTGGTCCTCGACAGCGATCAGCCCATCTCCGCTATCGACGTGCTCGCGGAATCCGAGCGCGAGACCCTGGTTCCGGTGCGCGGTCCGGCCGGCGTCGGAAAATCGACGCTGGCGCAGGTCTTCGCTGCGTCGGTGTCGACCTATCCGGAGCGACCTGCCTTTGTCGTCGAAGGGCGCACCACTACCTACCGCGCGCTGGACGCCCGCGCCAACCAGCTCGCCCGCGTCCTGATCGGCGCCGGTGCCGGGCCGGAAACCATAGTCGCGCTCGGTCTCACCCGAGGGGCCGAACTGCTCACCGGCATGTGGGCGGCGGCGAAGGCCGGTGCGGCGTTCCTGCCGGTCGATCCGAAGTACCCGGCCGACCGTATCGAGCACATGCTGACCGATTCCGGCGCGGTGCTCGGACTCACCGTGGCCGCGCATCGGGTCCAATTGCCGGACGGCGCACAGTGGCTGGTGCTCGACGATGCCCAGTTCACCGCACGCATCGAGTCGATGAGCGACGATGCCGTGCGGACCGACGAACTGCTCGGCCCGGTTCATCCGGACCAACCCGCCTGGATGATCTACACATCAGGGTCGACCGGAACACCGAAGGGTGTCTCGGTGGCGCATCGCGGCATCGCCGATCTGATTACGGCGCAACGGGAGCAGCTCGCGCTCGATGAGAATTCGCGAGTCCTGCAGGTGGCGTCACCGAGTTTCGACGCCTCGGTGTTCGAGGCGATCATGGCGTTCGGCTCGGGCAGCGCGGCGGTGGTCGCACCGCCGGATGTATTCGGTGGCATACCACTCGCCGAGCTGATCGGTGCCGAGCAGGTGACGCATATGGTGATCACCCCGTCGGCGCTCGCGACGATGGACCCGGCGGCGGTGTCGAGCGTGCGGGTGCTCGCGGTGGCCGGTGAGGCGGTCGGTGCGGAGCTGGTCGAGCGGTGGGCGCAGGGGCGCATCATGCTGAACCTCTACGGACCCACCGAATCCACCATCTGGACAACGAGTTCTACCCCACTGGCCGTGGGTGCTCCGGTGACCATCGGCGGGCCGATCCGTGGTTCGGCGGTCCTGGTGCTCGACGATCGGCTGCGCCCGGTCCCGGTCGGGGTCGCGGGCGAACTGTATATCGCGGGACCCGCGTTGGCGAGGGGCTACCACGGCAGGCCGGAGCTGAACGCGACCCGGTTCGTCGCCGATCCTTTCGGCGCGCCGGGAGAACGGATGTACCGCACCGGTGATCTCGTCCGGTGGACGCGCGACCGACAGCTGGAGTACATCGGGCGGACCGACTTCCAGGTCAAGGTGCGCGGGCAGCGCATCGAGCTCGGCGAGATCGATGCCGTGCTCGGGCGCGCCGACGGCGTGGAGTTCGCGGTGACGCTCGGTGTGCGCGGGCCCGCGGGCTCGACAGCATTGGCGGCGTACTTGGTTCCGGCGGCCGACCACACGCTCGACCTCGCGCAACTGCGCGCCTTCGCCGCGGAAACTTTGCCCGCGTACATGGTTCCCGCCGCGTTCGTCGTCCTCGACGAGATCCCGATCAACGCGGTCGGCAAGCTCGATCGCCGCGCGTTGCCCGATCCCGTGTTCGACGATGTCGAGACCGAATATCGGGCGCCGCAAACACCTTCCGAGGAGCGGCTGGCGGAGATCTTCGCGGAGCTGCTCGGCCGCGACAAGGTGGGCGTGCACGATTCGTTCTTCGCACTCGGTGGCGACAGTATTCTCGCGATCCAACTGGTGTCGCGGGCGCGGATGCACGGCCTGGTGCTCACACCGCTGCAAATATTCGAGCATCGCACCGTCGAAGCGCTTGCGGCGCTCGCCGACGCCGCGGGCGAGGTGGTGATTCTGGAAGAGCTGCCCGGCGGCGGCGTCGGTGAGCTGCCGCTGACGCCGATCGTGCGATACATGATCGAGCGGGGTGGGAACTTCGACCGGTTCGCCCAGACCGCGGTCCTGGAGCTACCGGTCGGCATCGAGCGCGCGCAACTCGTCGCGACGCTCTCGGCCGTGATCGATCGGCACGACATGCTGCGTGCCAGGCTGTCTCAGGACGCCATGGCCGAATGGCGAGTACGGGTCGGCGAGCCCGGCTCGATCGATGTGGACGCGCTCGTGCACCGCATCGAGTTCGACGCCGATGCCGATACCGTGGATGTCCGCGAATACGCCATCGCGGAAGTGGATTCCGCGCTGAACCGACTGGATCCGGCCAACGGCGTGGTTTTGCAGTTGATCTGGCTCGATCCCGTCGGTGACGCCGGTGTGCGGCGTAGGCCCGGCCGCCTGATCGTCGTCGCGCACCACCTCGTCGTGGACGGTGTGTCGTGGCGAATTCTGGTGCCGGACTTGATTGCCGCATGGGCCCAGGTCTCCACCGGAGGCACCCCTATTCTCGCCGAAACCGGAACCTCTCTGCGTCGCTGGTCGCACGCGCTGACCGAGGAGGCACATCGGGAAGCTCGGATAGCCGAGCTGACCTACTGGCGCGACGTGGTCGACGGGCCCGACCCGCAGATCGGCCCCCGCGAGCTCGACCCGGCCATCGATCAAGCGCACACCATGCGGATGATCGAGTTCGATGTGTCCGCGGAGGTGACCACCGGACTACTGACGACACTGCCCGCACTCTTCCACGGAGGTGCCGACGATGCTCTGCTCGCCACATTGGCCTTGGCTCTGCTGCGCTGGCGGGCCACCCGTGCGGACCATGACGGTGACGGCTCGCCGACGGAATCCTCCGGTGCGAGCAGCTCTGCGCTCATCCGACTCGAAGGACACGGTCGTCAAGAGGAGGTGATCCCCGGTGCTGATCTCTCGCGGACTGTCGGATGGTTCACCAGCATCTATCCGGTGCGAGTGGATCTTGCCGAGATCGACCTCGACGCCGCATTGTCCGGCGGCCCTGCGATGGGCTCGGCGATTCGAGCGGTGAAGCACCAGTTGCGTGCCGTGCCGGACAAGGGCATCGGTTTCGGGTTGCTGCGCTACCTGAACTCCGTTGCGGCGGAACAACTGCCGAAACGGCTGCCGGGGCGGGTCAGCTTCAACTATCTCGGCCGCTATGCCTCGGCGAGTATTCCGGCCGGGTTGGAGGGGCTCGGCTGGCTGCCGACCGACGAGTTCGGCGATCTGCACCCCGCCGAGCATCCGGACGTGCCGTTGATGTCCGAGATCGACATCAACGCTGTGGTTCTCGGCGATCGACTGCACGTGAGCATCGGCTATCCCGAAACTTTGCTGGACCGTGGTGATGTCGCGGAGCTGGCGCGGATCTGGACCGAGGCCCTCGGCACGGCAGCGGACTTCGCTCAGACGCCGCACGCGCAGCAGGCGGCCGCCGAGGAGGCTGCCCTTGCCGCGCAACCGGTCGCCGAAGCCGGACCGGGCGGACTCGGACTGGACGTGCTGCTGCCGATCCGGCTCGGCGGCGACGAACCGGCATTGTTCTGTATCCACCCGTCGTCCGGCATGGCATGGACCTACCTCGGGCTGGCGGATGCATTGGCGCCGGGCCGTCCGATCTACGGTCTGCAGGCTCCGGATCTCAGTGGCGCACCGTCGGTTCGGTCTATCGACGAGTTCGCCGACCGCTACGTCGCCGAGATCCGCCGGGTGCAGCCCGACGGCCCCTACCACCTGCTGGGCTGGTCTTTCGGCGGGCTCATCGCGCAGGCGATTGCCACGAAGCTGGAGCAGGCAGGCGCGTCGGTCGGGGTGCTGGCGCTGCTGGATGCCGACACCGCCGACATCGACGGTGACACCATAGAGCGGCTCACCGCGGGTGCCTTCGTCAATACCTTCGGCGCGGTCTTCGGTATCCACGATGTCCCCGCCGAGGCGACCGCACAGCAGGCGGCGGATCTTATCCGCGACCGGATGGGTGGCGTTTCGATCATCGGCGCGGACACCCTCGAACGAATGGCAGGCTCTTACAACGCGTCGGCGCGCACCAGGACCGGCTATCAGCGCCCGATCTACCACGGCGACGTGCTGTATTTCCATGCCACCGTGGACACTTCGGACATTTTCGGTCCGGACGGCTGGCGACCGTATGTCACCGGCGAGATCACCACCATCGAGGTCGACGTGACCCATGACGAACTGACCGCACCACACGCGCTGGCAGCCATCGCCCGCGTACTCGACGAGCAGCTGGGAGGCAGGCGATGAGTTCCGACACCGGAGTCCTCGTCGAGGGTATCGAGAAATCCTTCGGCGCTGTGCAGGCATTGCGCGGTATCGATTTCACGGCGACCCCGGGGGAGGTGCTCGGCATCCTCGGACCCAACGGTGCGGGCAAGACCACCATGGTCAACATCCTGTCGACGCTGATCGCGCCGGACAGCGGCCGAGCAACGGTGGCGGGGCACGACGTCGTGGCCGATCCCGCCGCAGTGCGCAGATCCATCATGCTGACCGGACAATTCGCCGCCCTCGACGACATGCTCAGCGGCTACGAGAACCTCGTGTTGTTCGGCAGGTTGATGGGGCTGCGCAAGGGGGCCGCCAAGGCGCGCGCGGATGAGCTGCTCACCGAATTCGATCTGGTGGGCGCCGCGAATCGCCGAGTCGGCACTTATTCGGGTGGTATGCGCAGGCGCATCGATATTGCCTGCGGTCTGGTGGTCCGCCCGGATGTGGTGTTCCTCGATGAGCCGACCACCGGCCTGGATCCGCGCAGCAGACAAGGAGTATGGGATCTGGTGTCCAGCTTCAAGAAGAACGGCATCACCACCCTGCTGACCACCCAGTATCTGGAGGAAGCCGACGCGCTCTGCGATCGGATCATCGTCATCGACCACGGTGTGGTGATCGCGCAGGGCACCGCCGACGAGCTGAAATCGCGGACCGGCGGCAGCTATTGCGAGGTGGTGCCGCTGGATCTCAAGGACGTGCCCGCCATCGCGACCGCGCTCGGATCATTGCTGCCGGAGGAGACCCGCACCGCTCTGACACCCGATTCGGATCGCATCGCCATCCCGGCGGTCGATGGCGCCAAGACCCTCGCGGAGGCGCTGCGGCGGCTGGACGGATCCGGGATCGAATTGGTCGACATCGCACTGCGCAGGCCGTCGCTCGACGATGTATTCCTGCAGCTGACCGGTCATCTCGCCTCGGTAGACGGTGAGGCGGGCTCGTGACGGCGGGTACCTGGCTGACCTCCGCCCGTGCGACCCCGGCCACGGTGCAGCAGTGGTGGGTGCTCACCGCGCGGTTGATCGTGCCGTCGGTCAAGACCGGCGAAGTACTGGCGTCGATTCTCGCGCCAGCGGCCTTCACCGCCAGCTTCTACATCCCGTTGAAGACGGTGATGACCTTCTCCGGCCATGGCTTCAGCAGCTACGCGCAGTACATGATGTCGCTGGTCATCCTGCAGGCGGCGGCCTTCACGGCCATCTCGGCCGCATTCCGCGCCGCCTCCGACGCTGTCGCGGGGCTGGACCGCCGGTTCGGCTCGATGCCCATCGGGCCATTGGTGCCCGTCGCGGCGCGCATGTCCGGCAATATCTTTCGACTGCTCCTCGCCTTGGCCGCCGCAGTGGTGTGCGGGTATGTCATCGGCTTCCGTTTCCGTCTCGACGCCGCCCACACGCTCGGTTTCCTGGCGTTCTCCTTGCTCATCGGCATCGCATTGACGCTCGGCGCGGATGTCATCGGGACGGCGTCGAAGAGTCCCGAGACCGTCACGCAGGCGCTGGTGTTGCCGCCGTTGATTTTCGGCATGCTATCGACGGGGTTGGCTCCGGCCAGCCAATTTCCGCACTGGGTGCAGTGGTTTGTGCGCAACCAGCCGATCTCGCAGTTCGCCATCGCACTGCGGGCGCTGGCCGGCGACACCAAAGGCAATGCCGGTGAGGTGACCTGGTCGCTGATGGGTCCACCGCTGCTGTGGGCGTTGGGAATCCTTGTCGTGTGTATTCCGATCGCCGTCCGGCTGAGCTCGAGGAGGGCGTAATGACACTGTTTGCCACGCCCGGCGTTCGCGGCTCCGAGGCATCACCGGTGTCGCTGGTGCGGCACACGATTCTGCAGACCCAGCGACTGCTGCTGCGCTCGGTGCGCCATCCGGTTGCCCTGCTGGAGACGCTGATCATTCCGTGCCTGCTGTTGTTCATGCTCGACACCGTCATCGGTGGTCAGATCGAGAAGTTCACCGGTGGCGACGCGCTCTACGGTTCGGTGCCGATGGTCGCCATCGTCGGCGCGCTGTCCGGCGCGGTGGCCAGCGGCGTGATGCTCGGGCGCGAACGCGACGCCGGTCTGCTCGCCCGGTTCTGGGTGCTGCCCGTCCACCGTGCTTCCGGCCTGGTGGCCAGGATCCTCGCCGAGGGCTGCCGTATCCTCGCCGGAACGTTTGTCGTCATCGTTGTCGGGTATCTGCTCGGGTTCCGCTTCCAGCAGGGTGTGTTGGCGACGCTGGTGTTCCTGCTGGTGCCGGTGCTCTTCGGCCTCGCTTTCGCCACCATCGTCACCGCCATCGCGGTCTACACCGCGAAAGCGACTCTCGTCGAGGGCATAACGATCCTGAGCTCGCTGCTGATGTTCTTCAGTACCGGCTTCGTCCCGCTCGTTGCCTATCCGCAGTGGATTCAGCCGGTGGTGCGCAACCAGCCGCTCTCGGTCGCGGTCGACGCGATGCGGGCACTTGCACTCGGCGGCCCGCTCGCCAGGCCGCTGACGCTGACGATCATCTGGTCGCTCGGCGCGATCATCGTGTTCGCCGTCCCGGCGACGGTGGGCTATCGACGGGCCAGCCGGAGATAGGCTCGGGCGCACTGGAAGCCACCCGGGGGTCGGTGTCCCAATCTGGGCGCTTCTGATGTCTAGTCGAAGACAAGTCCCCTGAGACGACTCACTGTCATTTGGTCCATTCTTCCAGCAGCTCGGCAATCTCGGGCACTTCCATATCGCCTTGCGCAATCGCATTCATGGCTTTCTCCTGGGCCTCCGGGAATGCCTTGACGTGTTCGCCGTTGATTCGCAACATAATTGCCGCCGCAAGGAATGCGGTCCTCTTGTTGCCATCAACGAGAGCGCGATTCCGTGCGGTCGCATGCAGCAGTGCCGCCGCCTTGTCGATGAGACGTGGGTACGCCTCATGCCCGAACACCGTGGTGCGGGGACGTTCCACCGAGGCAGCCAACAAGCCTGCGTCGCGAACCGCGGCATGTCCGCCGTTCACTGCGGTAGCGATGGCCAGTAGCTCCTCGAGGGTGAGGTATTTCATGCCAGTCGGTCGAGCAGTTCGGCATGCTCGGTCATAGTTTCGGCGAGTAGTCGGTCGAACGCTTCGGCTCGGCGTGTCAGGTGAAGGTGGATCGCCTCTTGAGCAATCTCTTGCTTGCTGCGGCCTTCCCGCTGAGCCTGCTCGGTGAGTGCTCGGTCATCGTCGTCATTGAGTCTGAGTGTCATAGCCATGCGAGTCATGATACCTCGGTGGTATCACGTGGTGACGAGGTCTTCGGCAAGTACGTGACCTCGCCCAATCTGGTGACCGAACCCGCCGGGCTCTCGCAAAATTGTGCTGTCGGTCCGGAACTGATCGGGATCGGTGTGGCTCGCCGGTGCTACGGCCGACGAGCCTGCACGCTGCCGAATTCGGGTCTCAGAACTTGTAGGAGATCCCTGTCATGCGCTCGGATTCCTCCCAGAGCCGACGTTGCAGTTCTCGGCTGTTCGACAGTTTGCTCGACGGCGCCGCCTCCACCGGCCCTTGGCTCTGGAAGAACCTGGTCGGGCCCCAGTAGGTGTCCGGGTCGGCGTCCGGCATGGTCGCCGCGAACAGCGTCGAATGCGCGGCCTTGGCCGGGGAGTGGCCGATCAGGCGGATGAAGGGCTTGCTGATCCAGTCGATCGGGGTCTCGGTCCTGGCGAACAGGTCGGTGGCCGAGACACCGGGGTGCACTACGTAGGAGCGTTTACTGGAACCGGATTCGGTCAGTCGGTGCTGTAATTCCCTGCCGAACATCAGGTTCGCGAGCTTGGATTGGGCATAGGCCAGATTGCGCTGGTATCGACGGTTTTCGTAGTTCAGGTCATCGATCCACAGCTTGGGGGTCTGCTTGTGGGCGATGCTCGCGAGGCTTACCACCCGATCGCGTATCCGGTCCAGCAGCAGCCCGGTCAGCGCGAAGTGGCCGAGATGGTTGACGCCGAACTGGGTTTCGAACCCGTCCTTGGTGCGGGAGAAGGGCACGTTCATCAGGCCGGCGTTATTGATCAGCACGTCGAATTCGCCGGTATCGTCGGCGAATCGGCGCACCGAGGCCAGATCCGCGAGATCCAGCACGGCGACACGGACATCGCCGTCGATGCGCTCGGCGATCGTCTTGGCCTTCTCCGCGTTGCGGCAGGCCATGATCACCGTGCCGCCTTTGGCTGCCAGCACGGTGGTGGTCTCGACGCCGAGGCCGCCATTGGCTCCGGTGACGACAAAGGTGCGCCCGCTCTGGTCCGGTACTTCTTGTGGATTCCACGCCATGGTCCAGACCTTACTCTTGAGTAAGTTTCAGGGGAAGGGAGACACGGGTTTGTGATCCGAGCGTCTCAGACGCCAATTCCCGCGGGGCCGAAAACGCCCGGACACGCGGGGCGAACTACTTCAGCGCCCGCTGCCGATCGGCTGCTGGAATGCCGCGGCCAGCACCGCGCCCGCTGTCTGTTCCCAGACCTGCCAGGTCGTCGGATCAAGCATCATCGAGCCGACATCGTTGGTCGAGCAGCCCGCGGCGACCGGAGCGCCCGCGTAGCGATCTTTCAGCCACAACAGTGCCCGTGGTGCGCCGATGGGATCGAGGGTGAGGTGTTCGCTGAAGTGATCGCGGGTGTACTCGACCCGCGCGTTCGGATCCTGGCAATAGGTGTCGACCACCGTGTTGACCGGTCCGACCGGAATCAGCCAGTCCGCATTGGCCTGATACATGTACATCGGCACATCCGGAACTTGCTGTCCCATCCGAGTTTTCGCCAGCGTCTCGGCGACGGTCGGATCACTGAATGGATCGGCGTCGAGCATGCCGAGGTTGTTGCCGAACGGGAACAGTGCCGCCTGATAGCTCGCGCAGAGCTGGTCCTTGGCTATCAGCATGACGCGCCCGAGTGGGTTCATATGCTGTTCGAGGAAGGTGCGCAACGCGGGGTACTCGCGCGATACGCCCAGTGTGCCCGCCATGATCAGGCCGGCGGACAGATTGCCGTTGGCCAGCTTCAGCGCCGCCGTGAGATCGGCGGGGATGCCGCCTTCCGCGACGCCGACCACCTTCAGTTCCGGTGCGTATTCGCCGCGCAGTTCGGCGGCGTGACCGGTCGCGATCGCACCGCCGGAGTAGCCCATCAGGCCGACTCTCGTCTGCGTCCCCGATAGCTGCATCGGGTCGAAGTGTTCCGCGGCGCGAATGCCGTCCAGGGTGATGCGCCCGGCCAGTGGGCCTGCGGCGTAGGCCGAGTCCGGTCCCTGATGGTCGGGGACCACCACGGCCCAGCCTTGTGCCAGCGCGGCCTGCACCTCGAGGAATTGTGCGGCGACCAGTGTCGAACCGGTGATGGTCGCCGGGATCGAGCCCATCTGCAGTTGATAGGACGGCATGCAGTAGTTGCCGGTGGAGTCCTCGGCGATCTGGTAGGAGAACAGCGGCCGATCCGCGACGTACCCGCGTGGCTTGATCACCGTGGCGACCGCGGGGATCGCCTCGCCGCGGGTGTTCGTCGAGCGATAGGACAGCTGCCAGGCATCGACATTGACCGGAAGCAGCGACAGGTTGGCCAGATTCACCTGTCGCGCGGCGATGAGTTCGCCGGGAGCCTTGTCCAGGTAGCTCTCAGGGGTTGGGCGGTAGAACGCCGGGTCGAAGCCGGGTGGCAGCGGCGGAATCGGGAACGGCAGCGCCGGCTGGACCGGCGGATTGTTCGGCGGTGGCGCCGCGGGCGCTGGTGCGACGAGTGTGACGTGCAGAGCTGCGAGGGTGGCCAGTGTCGCCACCGTCGCTCGCCGGCGTCTGGAACTGATGAGAGCGGGCAAGGTGAACCTCTTCGTCCAGCCGGGCCAATGTGATCCCGGATGGTCTCACATTAAACATGTGGCGACGGTCACGCCGCAAGAAGCACTCGGCGATCCGTGGACAAACCGCCGTTCCAGCGGCCACGGCGCTGGCGATCCCCCCTTCGCTACGGTGGTGGGCGTGACAACCACGGTGGGCAGGCAATACGGCGGTCGTGCCGTGGTCGAGCGGAAGGCCGAGCGCCGCCTGCGGTTCCTCGACGCGGCGACCAAGATCTTCGCCGAACGCGGTTACCCCGCGTGCTCGCTCGCGGATGTCTGCGCCGCGGCAGGACTGTCCAAGCGGCAGTTCTATGAGGAGTTCCAGGCCAGGGAAGACATCCTGATCGCGGCCTACGACCGCATTCAGGACGAGGCCGCGGCGGCCATCATCGCGGCACTCGAGCAGCTCGATCCGAGCTCCGACATCACTGCCGCGATGACCACGGTGTTGACCGCGTATCTCCAGTCGGTCGGCGCCGACCCGTACCGGGCCAAGGTCGCGTTCATCGAGGTGGTCGGTGTCAGCGAGCGGATGGAACATCACCGGCGCGAGCGCCGCCACTCCTGGGGGACGGTGCTTGAATCCCTGGTGGTGCCCGCCGTCACCGCGGGCGGTCGCGTGCGCGGTGGACCTGGTCTCAGCACCAGCGCCCTGATCGGCGCGATCAACGGACTCGCCCACGAGTGGCTGCTCGCCGACCCGCGCCCACCGGTCGAGGCGCTGGTCGAGGTGCTCGTTCCGGTGGCGGTGGCGTTGATCGAAACGCCATGACCGCCACCGGGATACCGTGTTAGGCGAGCATGCCCTCCAGTGCGCGGGTGCACGACGGTCTGCGCAATTTGCTTATACCCTTGGCTTCGATCTGCCGGACGCGTTCGCGAGATACGCCGAGGGCGGTGCCGATTTCCGCCAAGGTCCGTGGCTCGCCGCGATCCAGGCCGAAGCGCAGCCCGATCACCTCGGCCTCCTTGGCGGTGAGCGTCGCGAGTGCCGCGTCGAGCTGAACTCGCATCATGCCCGCGGCTACCACCTCGGCTGGGTCGGGAACATCGTCGGCGAGCAGGCTGCCGAGTTCGGTGTCGTCCTCCTCGCCGACTGGGGTGTGCAGCGAAATCGGTTCGCGCCCATGGCGCATCACCTCCTCGACCTGGGTGATCGATAGATCGAGCTCGGTGGCCACCTCTGCGGCGGTCGCCTCGCGGCCCAGCTGCTGCGACAGCGTGCGGCGGGTGCGGGTGACGCGGTTGAGCACGTCCACCACATGCACGGGGATGCGGATGGTGCGGCCCTGGTCGGCTAGTGCGCGGCCGATCGACTGGCGGATCCACCAGGTGGCGTAGGTGGACAGCTTGAGCCCGCGCCGGTGATCGAATTTCTCTACCGCGCGGATCAATCCGAAAGTGCCCTCCTGGATCAGGTCCAGCAGCGACATGCTCGTCGGTGTCGGGTAGCGCTTGGCGACGGAGACGACAAGGCGCAGGTTGGCCTGGACCATGTGCTCTTTGGCGCGTCTGCCGTCCGCGGCGGTGCGCCGCAGTACGTGCCGCTTTGCTGCGGTGAGTTCGATTCCCGCGGCGGCGCTTTCGTCCAAGCGTTGCTGGGCGAGCGTACCCGCCTCGATGCGTTCGCCGAGCTCCACTTCCTGCGCTGCGGTCAGTAGCGCGGTCCGCCCGATCTTGCGCAGGTAGTCCTTGATGGGGTCCGCGCTGACCATGCCGTTGGCCGTGCGGGTGGAGCGAGTGGCGCAGATCTGGGTCACGGGTGCGCCTTTCGGTCGAGCGAGGGCAGAGGCCGGTAGTCGATGCGAGCGGGCCGTATCGACTACCGGCTGGTCGTGCGGATTCAGCGGCGGTGCGGATTCAGTGGCCGGGAATCCGCAGCGGACGCCGTGGCTGCGGGCGGAATCCTTGTCCTTTGGATGCGTTGCTCGACTGACGGCCGCGCCTGTCGTTGCGGCCGGGGAACCCGGTCGTGGTCCGGATCTTGTGGGCGGCACCGTGATTCGCCGATCGTGCTGCCGCGGGCTCGCCCGACTTCGGCGACGAGCTCTGCTCGAGTATGCCGCGGATCGCGGCGGTCGGCGTGCTGTGGTACTCGGCCATGGTGGCTGCTCCCTCGTGGCTGGTCTGCATCGTGTTGTGGGTCGGGGCTGCTGCATCGTGACCGTGGGGCATCCGCTTCTCCTTCGTCTTCGTCGTCTTGCGGCGACGAGAACAAATTTAGAACAGACCTAAAAATATGTCAAGCATAAATTTATGACGACATCAGGTAGTCTCGTCGACATGAGTGCACAGACCGTCGACACGGGCGCCGAGCAGGGACTTCGGGCCAAAAAGAAGCAGCAGACGAGGGAGAAGATCTCGCACCAGGCCACGCTGCTGTTCCTGGAGCGCGGATTCGACAAGGTGACCATCGCGGACGTTGCCGCGGCCGCCGAGGTCGCCAAGATGACCGTGACCAACTACTTCCCGCGCAAGGAAGACCTCGCACTGGATCTGGGCGAGGTGTTCGTGGACCAGCTCGGCCGCGCCGTCCGCGAACGAGCGGCGGGAGAGTCCGCGCTCGCTGCGTTGCGACGTGCCTACCTGGCTGCGGTCGCCGATCGGGATCCGGTCGTCGGATTCTCCGGTCCGGAGTTCGCCGGGCTGATCGCGGGCAGTTCTGCCCTGGTCGCCAGGCTGCGCGAATTCCATGAGGAGCGGGAAGCGGCGCTGGCGCGAACCCTCGCGAGCGAAACCGGTACCGCGCCGGACGACATCACGCCGAGGGTGGCGGCCGCGCTATTGGGCGGAGTGCATCGGGTGCTGTTCGACGAGACGATGCGCCGCACGCTCGCCGGTGAGTCCAACGACGACATCGCCGCCGCGCTGCACGGGTACATCGGGATCGCCTTCGCCGCGCTGGAGCCGTCGTTGGCCGACTACGCGGTGCGGGCCGCTGATCGAAGTGAGCCGGTCACCATCGAGTGAACAGCGAGGCTATCGGCGATTGCCGAGCGCGATGACGTCGTTTGCGGAAGGATTGCCGACAGCGGTTCAGTAGCTCGCGTGTTGTTCGGCATGCTCCCGATACCACGATTCCGGAGGTCCGCAATGGTCAACATCTTGCTCGTGCACGGCGCTATCGCCGACGGCTCGTCCTGGTCCGGTGTTGTCCCTACGCTCCAGGCCGCCGGCCACCATGTCGTGGCCGTACAACAGCCGCTGTCCTCGATTCCCGACGATGTCACCAAGGTGCGGCAAGCGCTCGACATCCTCGAAGGCCCGACCGTAGTCGTCGGCCATTCCTTCGGCGGCTGCGTCATCACCAATGCCGCGCACGGAGCCAGGAATGTGAAGGGGCTGGTCTACGTCGCGGCGTTCGCGCCGGACGAGGGGGAGACGGTCACAGCGCTCGGTGAGCCGTTCGGCCGGCCACCCTCGGCGCAATTCTTCGTGACCGACCCGCAGGGCCGGGTGACTTTGCCGCAGGACAAGTTCGTCGAGTACTTCGCCTTCGACGTCGATCCGGTGCAGGCGCGCATCATGGCCGCGGTGCAGGGTCCGAGCGATGCGGCGCGCTTCGACTTCGTCTCGGGTCCGCCCGCCTGGCGCGAATTCCCGAGCTGGTACGTCGTCGCGGGCAACGACCTGATCATCGGCACGCAACTCGAAGAGGTGCTCGCCGAGCGGATGGGCGCGAAGACCACCAAGGTCGCGGGCGCCAGTCACGCGGTCATGGTGTCCAACCCGGAGGCGGTCGCCCAGGCGATCCTCGAGGCGGCGGCGGGCTGAGTGCCTGAGCTGGTTGCCTCCCATTTGCCTGGGCTCGTGTCGCACCGGCCCGACCGTCGAATTCGGCACATACTGAACCGATGACCGGTGCAGTCGCTGTCGCCGACACCTCCGCGCCCGCACCCTTGAGCAGGGCGCGGACCAACATCGTGTTCGGCACCATCGTGCTCGGCATGCTGATGGCCGCGCTCGATCAGACCATCGTCTCTACCGCACTGCCGACGATCGTCGCCGATCTCGGCGGTGCGGGCCACATGGCCTGGGTGGTCACGTCCTATCTGCTCGCCGAGGCGGTGGCGACCGCACTGGCGGGCAAGCTCGGCGATCTATTCGGCCGCAAGCTGGTGTTCCAGCTCAGCGCGCTGATCTTCATCGTCGGCTCGATGGTCGCGGGCCTGGCCAATGGCATGCTGTTGCTGATCATCGCGCGCGCCGTCCAGGGCCTCGGTGCCGGTGGCCTCATGGTCACGGCGATGGCGCTGATCGCCGATATCATCCCGCTGCGCGAACGCGGCAAGTATCAGGGTGCGCTCGGCGCGGTCTTCGGCGTCACCACGGTGATCGGCCCGACGCTCGGCGGGTTGTTCACCGACCATGCGAGCTGGCGCTGGTGCTTCTACGTCAACGTGCCCGTCGCGATCATCATGATCGCCCTTGCGGCGCGCACGATCCCGCGGGTGCGGGCCGTGATCAAGCCCATCATCGATTACGCGGGCATCGGGTTGGTCGCGCTCGGCGTCTCCAGTCTCATCCTCGGATTGGAATGGGGCGGCACCGAATATCCGTGGGGTTCTCGGCAGATCATCGGCCTGTTCGTCGCCTCGGTGCTACTGCTCGCGGCGTTTGTCGCGGTCGAATTGCGGGCGACCGAACCGATGCTGCCGATGGGATTGTTCCGCAGCAGAGTGTTCACGGTCTGCTCGATCCTGAGCTTCATCGTCGGCTTCGCGATGCTCGGCTCGATGACCTACCTGCCCGCGTATCTGCAATACGTGAACGGGGTGTCGGCCACCGCCTCCGGTGTTCGGACGTTGCCGCTGGTCGCGGGACTGCTGTTCACCTCGATCCTGTCCGGGCAGATCGTCGGAAAGACCGGTCGCTACCGGTATTTCCCGATCGTGGGCACCGCGGTAATGGCGGTCGGTCTGTACCTGATGTCCACGATGGGCCGAAACACCGGCATCTGGCAGGAATCGCTGTACATGCTGATCCTCGGTCTCGGCATCGGCCTTGCCATGCAGGTGCTGACCATCGTCGTGCAGAACACGGTGCCCTACGCGCAATTGGGCACGGCAACTTCAGGCGTCACTTTCTTCCGCACCCTCGGCAGCGCTTTCGGCACCGCAATATTCGGCACGTTGTACACCAACCGGCTCGACACCGATCTGACCGCGGCCTTGACCGAGGTGAAGGTCGTGCCGCCCGCGGTGGCCGCGAATCCGCAGCAGCTGCGAGCCCTGCCCGCCGATGTCGCCACGCCGATCATCGACGCCTACGCACAGTCCATCGACCACGTCTTCCTGTGGGTGGTCCCGGTCGCGCTCGTCGGTTTCGTTGTCGCGTGGTTCCTGAAGGAAGTACCGCTGCGCGACAGCGTCCGGGCCGACGCTTCCGATGTGGGCGAGGGCTTTTCGGTGCCCGATTCCCCGGACCGCCTGGTGTTGCTGGAGCGCGCGGTCGCCGGCGTGATGCGCAAGGCGCACGCGAAGGGGCCGGTCGGACCGCGCATTCTCGCGGACTCGGGGTCGACGTTGAGTCCGGGCCGGGCGTGGGCGCTCGGCCAGGTGTACATGCACACCCGGGTCCGCGGTGTGGCCACGCTCGATGCCATCGCGCACGCACACAAGATGCCGCCCGAAGTGATTCGCCCGATCTATGTGCAGGTGATCGCCGCGGGTTATGTCACCGCCGACGATGGCCGCGTTCGACTCACCGATTCCGGCCGTGCCGAGGTCGACCGGCTTCACGCTTCGTGGCGACGGTGGCTCGATACCCAGCTCGACGACTGGGACTACCGCGACCCCGCCGACCGCGCGCTGCTCGATCAGGCGCTGGAGAACATCGCCACCAAGCTCCTCGACGAGGAGGCCCAGGAGCGCGAACCTGTCGATGCTTGATCCCCTTGCGCGCAATTACTCGTAGACGTATATTCGTTTACGAGTAAACGGGAGGTAGCGATGGCCACGAAGCGCAAGGTGAACAACCTGCTGGCGCTTGCGGTGCTCTCGGTGATCGTCGAGCGGCCGATGCATCGATACGAGATCGCGTCGACGCTGCGTGATCGCGGCAAAGACCGCGACATGGACATCAAATGGGGCTCGCTGTACACGGTCGTACAGAATCTGGAAAAAGCCGGCTTTCTCGAGATCGTCGGCAGCGAGCGCGACGGGGCGCGCCCGGAACGCACGATCTACCGGATCACTGACGCCGGTCGCACGGAAATGGCCGACTGGACAAGAGAATTGATCGCCACCCCGGAACCCGAACATTACCGGTTCACTGCGGGACTCTCCATCGCGTCGGCGCTACCGCCGGACGAGGTGGCCGAGTTACTCAGCAGGCGCATCGAGGCGTTGGGTCACATCATCACCGCGGTGCGCCGAGAACTCGACGGACTCGCCACTACGCTGCCACGGCTGTTCATCATCGAGTCCGAGTACGGGCTCGCGATGCTGGAAGCCGAGCAGGCCTGGGCGCGGTCGTTCCGCGATGAGCTCACCTCGGGGAGCTTCCCCGGTGTGGACTGGTGGCGGCAGTTGCATGCCGAGGGCGTGGAGCCCGCGGAAGTCGTGAAGCTCGTCGAAGGGGGGAACGCGCCGCTATAGGGCGCCATTGTCGGATCGCTGTCATCGTCGGATCGAGACCAGGCTCGGCGGGGTGCGGCAACACCGCCGCCGAGCCCGATGTAACCGTCTCGAACCGTGCCCGCATACGCGCACTCGGCCACGAGGTTGGCAACCACAGGATAACTGGGTGAGCGGCAGGCGGGTCGGTTCGGGGATTCCACCCAACCCATATCGCACAAACCTGGAGACACCCATGTCCAGAACACGAACCGCACTTGTCATCGGCGGCGGCGTCGCCGGACCTGTCGCGGCCACCGCGCTGCGCAAGGCGGGCATCGACGCCCGCGTCTACGAGGCGTACCCCGGCCCGACCTTCGGCGTCGGCAGCGGGCTTGCGCTCGCTCCGAACGGCGTTGCCGCACTGGACATCATCGGTGCGGGCGATCGCATTCGAGAAATGGCCGCGCCGATCACCGATATGGCGATGTCGGTCGGCGGCAAGCAGATGCGCCTGCCGACGCTGCCCGACACCCTGCTGCAACTGGTCGATCGCAACGAACTACATCAGGCGCTACACGATCACGCGGTCGCCGCGGGCGTTGCCTTCGAATACAACAAACGGCTGGTCGGCGTCGATGAGCGCGAGTCGGGCGTCACCGCGCATTTCGCCGACGGCACCAGCGCCACGGCGGATGTGCTGATCGGGGCCGATGGCATCCGTTCGACCGTTCGCGGCCTCATCGACCCGAATGCGCCGGGACCGGAGTACACCGGCATGCTCGGTTTCGGTGCGATGGTCGACAGTGATCTCGACATCGAGCCGGGGACAATGACTTTCGCCTTCGGAAAGCAAGCGTATTACCTGTACGGAGCGGTCGAGCCGGGCCGGATCATGTGGGGCGCGAACCTCCCGCACAAGGAGTACATGTCGCTGAGTGAGGCGCGGGCGGTCCCGGCCGAGCAATGGTTGAAAATCTTGCGTGAGACCTACGCCGAGGACACCCCCGGCGGTGAGCTCGCCCGCAATACCACCGCGGAAACCCTCGAAACGACCGGAGCCCTGCACATCATGCCGCCGGTTCCGAACTGGTACCGAGGTCGCATGGTGCTGGTCGGTGACTCGGTGCACGCGCCGTCCAATAGCTCCGGCCAGGGTGCGTCACTCGCCATCGAGAGCGCCGTCCAACTGGCCCGGTGCCTGCGGGACCTGCCGGACCCGGCATCGGCCTTCGCCGCCTACGAGCGGTCGCGGCGCTCGCGGGTGGAAGGCATCGCCGCTCGGGCCGCGAAGATCAATCACAGCAAGACGCCGGGTCCAGTGGCACGCAAGGTGATGCCGGTGATCATGCGGGTGATGGTCAGGTTCATGGACCTGGAGAAGACCATGGGCGCCGAGCAGCGCTACCGCATCGACTGGGATGCTCCTGCGGATCAGCAGCCGGTGGCAGTCGGCTGACTCGAACTCGGCCGTGGTCGGTGCCGCACCTGCCACGGCCGAGTCGGCGTGGACGCGACCGACGCCCAATGTTCGGCAATAAGCTTGCCGGGTGACCGATAGGAATTCCGATGGCGATCTGGATCTGAACCAGTTGCGCAGCTTCCTGGCCGTGCACCGTGCGGGATCCATCACCGCGGGTGCGCGGCTGATCGGTCTGTCCCAGCCGACAGTGACCACCCAGCTGCAAGCGCTGGAGAAGCAGCTCGGCTATCGGCTGTTCGACCGGCTGCCGCGTGGCGTGGCAGCGACCGCCGCCGCCGTCGAACTCGCCGCCAGGGTGGCCGGGCCGCTGGACGCGCTCAGCGGCATCGTGGGCGACACGATACCGGCTCGACCGATCACCCAGCCGCCGGTCCGCCTGGCCGGGCCTGCCGAAATGCTTGCGGTGCAGGCACTTCCCGCACTTGCCCCGTTGATCGCCGATGGCGTTCGGCTGAGTGTCACGGCAGGGCTTTCTGAGGAACTGCTCGCCGGGCTGCGTGCCGGGCACTACGACCTGGTCGTATCCACCGTCCGGCCGCGCGGCCGGGCAGTTGTCGCCGAACCGCTCGCCGACGAGGAGTTCGTCCTGGTCGCCGCACCGTCTACCGCGGAGCGGATCGATCTAGCCCGGTTGCGTGCCGAGGGGCCGACGGCGCTGAGCGGCGTCCCCTTGGTCAGTTACGCCGTGGATCTGCCTATCCTGCGGCGGTATTGGCGGCACGTGTTCGGCGTGCGGCTGGCCGCCGACCCGGCCGTCGTAGTTGCCGATCTCCGCGCGGTCGCTGCCCTGGTCACCGCGGGTGGCGGCATCAGTGTGCTGCCGCGCTACCTGTGCGCCGCACGCCTCACCACCGGTGCGTTGGTCGCACTGCTCGAACCCGACGATCCACCGATCAACACCGGATTCCTGGTGCGCAGACCCGGTACCACGACTCGCCCGCACATCGATCTGGTTTACGAGCACCTACTGGCGGTGCGCCGCGAGTGGTGAGCCTGTGCACACCAAGTGGCCTGCACTGCCACCGCCGGCCGGCGGCCGCTGCACCCTGAGTCAGGTCGACTGTGCGGCTGCGGCTGTCGTGGATGTGCCGAGATGTCACGCGTCGGCAGGTGCGTGACGACCTCGAACAGACTCGCTGCGACTGCGCGACTGCGTTGCGCTCGGCCGGGGTGCGGTCAGTCCTCAGTCGGTCTCGGCGCCGCCTCGGCGGCGCGCGTGGCGGCGCAGGATGTCGGCGGTCTGCTCGTCGGCGGGCAGGAAAGCCTCCAGATGCAACTCCGAGAGGGTGATGTCGACGGCGGTGGCGAACGAGGTGATGGTGGTGATGAGTCTGAGTTCGCCGTCGTCGCTGTGCAGCCGCAGCGGCACCGCGAAGCCGAGGTGGTCCGGGCCCGGATTCGCTTCTGGAAGATAGCTTTCCAGCTCGGCAATGAAATCGTCGAGGCCGGCATCGGGGTGCCGCATGGCTTTGCCGCGCAGGCTTTCGGTGACGTGTCTGCCCCACTCCGGCAGGTTCACCACGCGTTGCGCGAGACCATCGGGATGCAGCGCGAGACGCAGCACATTGATCGGCGGCGTCAGCAACTCTGGCGCGACACCCTCGGTGAGCACATCGAAAGCGGCGTTGGCGGCGAGCAGAATTCCGTAGGGTCGCACGACAACCGCCGGGTAGGGCATGTGCCCGTCGAGTATGCGCACCAGCGCGTCACGTACCGGGCCCAACGCTTCGGTGTCGATATCCGATTCGGGGAAGACCGGCGCGAACCCGGCCGACAGCAACAGTCCATTGCGCTCGCGCAGCGACAGCTCCAACGACTCGGCCAACCGGACCACCATGGTCCGGCCCGGCCTCGATCGCCCCTGTTCCAGGAAGCTCAGATACCGCTGGCTGGTGTCCGCGCGAATCGCGAGGTCGAGCTGGCTCACCCGACGTTGGGTTCGCCAGTGCCGTAGCTGCGTGGCGAATGGGCTCGGTTCTAGCACCGTCGTCATGGCTCCAGTGAATCCGACCGAGCTTATCCGCGCCATTCCTCACAGGGAATTATCGGGGTGTACCTGCGGCTAATACCGTTCATTCCCTGCTGGGAATCGCGCACCTGATCGGCCTCGACAAAGCTCTGTGTCATGAGCAAGCAATTCGATGAGAACGAACTGGCCGCACTGACCGAGCGCTACGTCGCCATGTGGAACGAGCCCGACGCCGAGAACCGCAGCAAGCTGATCCGCGAACTGTGGGCGGCCGACGGAGCCCAGGTACTCGCCGACCCGCCGCAGGAAATCCGCGAGGCGGCCGCAGCACTCGCCTTCCCGATTCCGACTCTGGAGGTCCGCGGGCACGACGCCCTCGAGCGCCGGGTCACCCGCGCCTACGAAATGTTCGTCGCACCGGGCGAGCACGCCTTCGCCGCCCGCGGCCGGGCCACCCAGCTGTCGGTGAACCTCGTCGGCATCACCTGGCTGATGGTCTCGCAGGCCGACGGATCGGTCGCGGGCGGCGGCTACGACGTGCTCGCCCTCGACGAGGACGGGCGCATCCGGGTCGACCACCAGTTCATCGGTGTCGCCTGACACCGAGCGTTTCGCACCACAGAGTTTCGCACCACAGAGTTTCAGCACGACAGAGTTTCAGGAGTACGTCATGAATGCGATTGCCTACCACCTCGATCCGCTGCGCGGCCTCGAAGGACTTACGACTCGGGCGCAGGAGGTTCCCGAACCGGGTCCGAACCAAGTGGTCATCCGGGTGCGCGCGGCGTCGATCAACCGACGCGACCTGATGCTGATGGAGGGCACCTATCCGCTGCCCGCGACTCCCGGCATCATTCCGTTGTCGGACGGGGTCGGCGAGGTGATCGCGGTGGGCGACCAGGTGACGCGCGCCGCGCTCGGTGACCGGGTGACCGCCTCGTACTTCGTGCGGTGGATCGACGGACCGCAGCGGCTGGCCCAGGTCGCCGAACAGTACGGCGCCAACTTCAACGGAATGCTCGCCACCTACGCACTGATCGAGCAGGACTCGGTGGTGCACGTGCCCGAGCACCTCACCGATGCCGAGGCGGCCACGCTGACCTGTGCAGGTGTCGTCGCGTGGGCGGCACTGACCAAGCCACAGCCGGTGGGTCCGGGTGAGACGGTGCTGACCGTCGGCAGCGGTACGGTTGCGCTCTACGGCGTGCAGCACGCCAAAATGCTGGGCGCCCGCGTCATCTCGATCACCTCGGGCCCCGACAAGGCCGAGCGGCTGCGCAAGCTCGGTGCGGATGAGGTCGTCGACCGGAGCCGTACACCGGACTGGGACGAGGCGGTGCTGGAGCTCACCGAGGGCCACGGTGTCGAGCATGTGCTGGAAGCTGTTGGGCTGCCGACCCTGTCGAAGTCGGTGAGGTCCGCCGGGTACAACGCGATGATCACCATGATCGGCGCGACGCAGATGTCGGAGGGTCGGCCCTTCGAGAATCCGTTCGTCGGCCCGTATCTCGGCATCCGCCGCATTGCCGTCGGCAGCCGTACCGACTTCGAGGCGATGAACCGCGCGATCACCGAACACCGGCTGCACCCGGTCATTGATCGGACGTTCCCGCTCGACCAGGCTGTCGAGGCTTACCGCTACTTCCGCGACGGCAACCCGTTCGGCAAGGTCGTCGTCACGATGCCCTGATCAGGGCCATGCGTCGAGTTCCGCTGTCATGGCGACCTTTCGGCTGGCTTCCGCCCGAGGCCGATGGGTGACTTCGACCGGATCTTTCTGGTCGCTTCGACTGTCTGCCTACCGGTCGCTGTCGGCTGGCGGGTTGTTGTGGTTGTCAGTTGGTTGGCCGGTTCGAGGGTCGGCTGGTGGGTTGCGTTGGTTGTCAGCTGGTTGGCCGGCCCGAGTGTCAGCCGCTCGGCTACCCCGGCCATCGGTCGGCTGGTCGATCGGACTGTCAGTAGACCGGCCGGTGCCAGGGGACTTGTTGCCCTGGTGGTCAGCAGGTGGGTCGTCCTTCGCTTCGGCCGGTGTCGCCTCGAACGGCACGGTATTGCCTGCGGCGTCACGTATACCGATACCGGCTTCGATAGCGGCTGCGAGGTCGGCGACGGTGCCCCAGGAGCGCGGAGGCTCGGCGTCGAGGTTGCCGATGGTGTACCAGCTGTCGTTGCCTCGATAGCGGACCAAGCCCTTGCCGGTCTTGTCGACGGTGACATCGAGGTCGCCGGACACCGTCCCTTCCTCGTCGGTCATGACAGCTGCGTTGGCGGAAATCTCGATGATGTCGCTTATTTGAACTCTCCTCGACGGACGCAGTCCTCGACTGCGGTGCGCAGTGCGGCGTGTTCGGCGGGATCAACGGTCAGCGCGTATTTTACCTTGATCTTGATGTATCGCTCGAGATAGGCGCACCGGAAAGTTCCGGGAGGCAGATAGCTCGCGGCGTCTCGGTCACCCTTGGATCTGTTGGCCGAGGGATCGGACGCCTCCAGGTTGATCGCGTCATTGGCGATGCGGCGGCGAGTGTCTTCATCACGCTTGTCGGCACCTGACCGCCATGCCTCGGCCAGCGCGACGATGTGTTCGGCATCGACGGAAGCCGGATCGGTCATCCACTTGTACGGCTTGAGTTTTCCGGTCTTGGAGTCGAGAAATCCATACTGGTCGCGCCAGCCACCGTCGCGGCCGACCTTCAGTTCGCAGGTTTTCGGATCGAGCGTGACCGAGCCGGTGGCGTCGCGGAGCATCATCACCTCACGGCTGGTGCAGCGGCTGTACTGAGCGAAGTCCGGGCCGAAGCCGTGTTCGGGCTTGTTGGAATCCCAGTGCGGGAATTTTTCGCGGCTGTAATCGGCCGTTGCCGCCTCGGGTGCGTCCACGAGCTGCCCGAGCAGCTCGGTGGCGTCCTTGCTGGAAATCGTTGCCGCGCCGGCCGAACCGGGTCCGCCTCCGTCGCCGTCGGCCGGCTTGTCGATATAGGCGTAGGCAATGGCTACGAGCGCAGCGAGGCAGATGGGCGCGCACACGGCGAAGATTCGACGCACGGTGCGGGAGGAGAACACATTCACGAGAACACCGACATCATCGAACTTCCTTACACGAACACCGAACTGAGAACGGGCGTCAAGCTACCGGCTTCGGCTCGTTATGGAAGTCATTGTCCGTTATGACCTTCGGCACAGTCCATGGGAAACTTCGCGTGCGCCAAGGGGGCTGGAAACGCAGATCACCCCCGAGTCGCCGTGCCGGCGCCGACTCAGGGGTGATCGATCACGATCGAGCGTTTTGTTCTGTCATGTGACGGGGAGTGGGCCGGTTGTCCAGACCGGGGTCCGTGCCCAGCGTTCGAGGCCGATGAGGGAGGTCTCGGGCGCTTGTCGCGTGACCGGCTCGTCGTGACGGTTTACGGAACGTTGTCGGGCGGTGGAGTGCGCTGATCTGCGTGTTGCCGATGCATCGCGTACCTCCGTTCACTCACCGCAGTTCCTACGTAGAGAGATAGTAGATGATTGTGGATCTCTTTGCAATCACATTACCTTCTGGGTGACTGATCCAGGTGGGTGGTGGAAGATGTTGAAACTGTTACTACCTGAGTACGGAAATACTGCTCATCTGGGGATGCGTGGATGGCGGTAGCGGTGGAGTCGGCTACCCGTCGCGCATCGTGAAGTGATGAGCGTCACAGTAGGGCGGCGGGCAAAGCGGTCACAGTAGCCCGAAGTCGTGTGTCCAAACGGGGTGAAGGCAGATCGAGCCGGATCCAGGAAAGGCACACATCATGGCTACCATCGACGTTCTCGACTCGTTCATCAACTACATCGACCTCGGTACCGGCTCGGTTCCGGTGGTGTTCCTGCACGGCAACCCGACCTCGTCGCATCTGTGGCGCAAGGTGATTGCGCATGTCAGCGACCAGACCCGCATTCTGGCGCCGGATTTGATCGGCATGGGAGCATCCGGAAAGCCCGACAGCGACTACCGCCTTGTCGACCATGCCCGTTACCTGGACACCTGGTTCGACTCGCTCGGGCTGGACCAGGTGATCATCGTCGGCCACGACTGGGGCGGTGCGCTCGGTATGGATTGGGCGGCACGCCATTCCGGCAGGGTTCGCGGCATCGCGTTGATCGAGACATTCCTGCGGCCCATGCGCTGGGATGAGATGCCACCGCTCGGCGCCGAGCTGTTCCGCAAGTTCCGCACCGTGGAAGGGGAACGAATGGTGCTGGAGGAGAACACCTTCATCGAGTTCAATCTGCCGAAGGGTGTTGTCGATCTGTTGCCCGAGGACCATGACGTCTACCGCGCGCCCTACCCGACCCCGGAGTCGCGCAAACCGCTGCTGGTATGGCCGCGTGAATTCCCGCTCGACGGCGAACCGGCCGATGTCGTTGCCATCGTGGAGCACTATGACCGCTGGATGACGCAGTCGCCCGAGGTGCCGAAGCTGGTGATGGCGCTGGACAACGGTGTCGGCCTCGGATCGCCGGAAGTTGTTGCCTGGGCAGCGGAGACCTTCGCCGCGGTCGAGGTCGTTTCGGTGGGCAATGCGGGCCACCACACTCCGGAGGACCGGCCCGACGCCATCGGTGGGGCGGTGTCGGCCTGGATGCGCAAGCACGCGTTGACCGAGGTGCCCGGGCAGGCGTGAGTGTCGAGCATGATGGGTCGGGATGTCGTCCGAGGCGTTCGGTGGGTCCAGTTCGATGGATCGGTGCCGAGTCTCGGTGGTCGGGACAGATCACTCGACCCGTTAGATTCGTGCTGTGTGGTGCGCCGGGATCGCTTGCGCGGAGTCGGTGTCCAACGAAAGATTGTGAGGTGGACACCGAGCTCGACACCGATTCGCTCACCCCCGACGAGGTCGCCCTTGCCGAGGAACGGGGGCTGGTCACGCGTGCGGTGGCCGGTGAGAGCGCGGCGATTTCCGATGTCGTCCGCCAGTTGCAAGACCCGCTGTATCGGCTGGCCCTGCGCATGGTCTGGCGACCGGCCGAGGCGGAGGACGCGACGCAGGAGATCCTGCTGCGGGTGGTCGGCAATCTCTCGACCTGGCGCGCCGAAGCGAAGCTGCTCACCTGGGCTTACCGCATCGGTGTCAACTATCTGCTGAATCTGCGCAGGCAGACCCCGCAGGAGGCGGCGCAGCTGAGTCTCGACACCTTTCGAGAAGGCTTGGCCGACGGACTCGCCGCCGAGGACTATCGCGGGCCGGAGTCCGCGTTGCTCTCGGCCGAGGTCCGCCTCAACTGCAGCCAGGCCATGCTGCAGTGTCTGGCCCGTGACGAGCGCATCGCCTTCGTGCTCGGCGAGGTCTTCGAGCTGAGTTCCACCGATGCCGCATGGATCCTCGACATCACCGCACCCGCCTATCGAAAGCGGCTGGAGCGGGCCAAGAAGCGCATCGGCACCTTCCTCGACGCGACGTGCGGGGTCGCGAATCCCGAGGCTTTCTGCCGCTGCTCGCGGCGGGTGAACAAGGCGGTGGAACTCGGCAGGATCGATCCGCGCCGACCACGGTTCGCGACGCATTCGATCAGTGTGGGAGGCCGTACCGTCACCGAGGCCGAGGATCAGATGATCCGGTTGCACGACGTGGCCGCCGTACTGCGCGCGCATCCCGATTACGCCGCGCCGGAGGCGAAAATGCAGGCGATCTCCGGACTTCTGGGATCCGGCCGATTTCCGCTACTTGACTGAACACCGCCAGCGGTCGAGGTGAGTGGATTCCCGCGGTTCGCGTGACCATTCACGGTGTGATCAGGCGGTGGCGGGGGCAGGGCGGAGCAATGTTCCGTCCAGCAAGCCGCGGGCCGTCCGCACGCCCACTACGGCCCAAGCGCTGACCAACACGATGTACAGCGCCACTGCGGCGGCCGCGAACAGGTTGGCGCCGGTGTGGCTGTAGAGGACGGTGCTGCCGGTGACGCAGGTGCCGAGGGGGAAGGTGAAGCCCCACCAGGTGAGGTTGAACTTCAGTGTGCCCGCGCGGGCCGTCTTCGCGGTGACCGTGATGGCGAGCGCCAGCCACAGCATGGCGAAGCCCCAGGTGGCGACGCCGAAGATGACCGAGAAGACGGTCAGGCCCTTGGCGTAGAGGTCGGGCAGGGCGGTGGGGGCGGCATTGGCCAAAAGACCTGCGGCGGTGAAAGATTGGCCGAGGGGACCGAGCACGAGCCACAGGGTGGGAACCATGCCCGCTTCGGGGATGCCGTAGTGCGCCAGCCGGGACCAGATCATGGTGATGGTGACGAGCGCGGCGATCAGGCTCATGCCGAACATGGCCACGCACAGCACAATCATGGTCAGTCGGATCTGGCCCGCCGGGGCATAGGGCAGCAGCAACGCACCCAGGGCGGCCGACACCATCGGCGGCACTACGGGCATCAGCCAACCGCCGAAGGCGGCGTTCGGCTCGAAGTGGTGATGGGTGAACATGCGGTACGGAATCGCGATCGCGGTCAGCAGCCCGAGCGCGGTACCCGCCGACCACAGCACCCAGTCCACGGCCACCGCCGCCGACAGGCCGATGACATCACGCCCGAGCAACAGCGTGCCCGCACCGACAGTCAGCAGCGCCATCGGAGGAGCGCCGAAGAACTGCGACATCACCGGGTGATTCCACTGGCCACGCGCCGAGTCGGGAAAACGCATCCACTGCACAGCCCACGCCGAACTCAGCACCACGAGCAGCAGCGCGGCCAGCCCCCACGTCACAATCGCCGTACCCCGCAGCCCGGGGAACTGCAAGGGCAGCGTGGCGGCAGCATTGCCGACAATCCCAGTCCCCATCACCGCGGCGAACCAGTTCGGCCCCAGCTGCCGCAGCCCCGCCCTGCGGCGCGGTCCTTCCTCCGGCAAGGCGCTGAGCCGGTTCTCCCCGGCAGCGCTCGGCATAGTCTCGTGCGCGGCTGCGAGGTGGCCTCGACGTGCGTCGTCGTAGTCGAGCTCGCCGAAGAGACGCCGCGATCCGGCGGGGTGAGGAGTCACTGTGGCGGTCATGTCTCCAGCGTCGCCGCCGGCGGACATTGCGAGTAGGCACTGCGTTCCTATGGGTACATAGAGTCGTTCTATGCCCGATCGTTGCGATGGCTTCAGCCTGCGAGGCGGTTGGCGATGGATTGCCACACGGGGGTGTTGTAGCTCGCTTTTGTCGCAAGCGAATTCAGGCTTGACTCCGCGCGACCAGTGAGGCGAGCGGGTGTGGGCCGGGGAGCGCGGAGGTGATGCCGAGGTCTGGTCTTGCGCAGGTGTAGAAGTGGTGATGTAACCGGACCTCTTGCTTGATCGCTGCCGCATAGGCGACGTATGCCTCCCGCCGTGCGCTGTCCCACCGAGCTGCCTGGTCACGGTTCCACTGCAATCGGTCTTTGCGGACGCCGAAGCGGTAGCTGACCCACGCGGATGTGACACCTGTGACGATCGCAATCGCAGCACTGTAGAGCGCAAGCATGGCTAGAGGCTACGCGGTGCTGCGAGATTCGCGGTGTGTGCTTCTGGCATCGAACTAGCTGCACTGCAAGAAGATTCGTGTGTATGCGGCTCGCATCCACTGCGCGTCCTGGTGGGGATGCGCTGCACGGCTCTCGTCTGTCTGTGATGCCCAGTGTGTTCGCGCGGTCCATCGGACGCCGATGGCATAGACTCGATCTATGCCCCTGTCGCCGCGTGTCCCCGACCTGGCTGCGCTCGACCTGCTGCTGTCGGTAATCGAGCTGGGTAGCCTGGGCCGCGCCGCGCAGGCACACGGCATCAGCCAGCCATCGGCGTCCTCGCGGATCCGCTATCTGGAGAAGCTCGTCGGTCTGCCGGTCCTGGAGCGCACCACGCTCGGCTCCCGGCCCACACCCGCGGGTGCGCTCATCGCTGAATGGGCGCGCGCCGTGGTCGACGCCGCCGGGCAGCTCGACGCGGGCATCGACACTCTGCGGGCCGAACGTGACTCGCGCCTTCGGGTCGCCGCCAGTCAGACTATCGCGGAGTATCTGTTCCCCGGCTGGCTGATGACCTTGCGCGCTGCCGTCCCCGATACCACCATTGCCTTGGAATCCGGGAACTCCGTCGAGGTCGCGCACGCTGTGGTCGACGGCAAGGCCGCCATCGGGTTCATCGAGAGTCCGCAGAACTTCCGTGGCATCGAAAGTCATATCGTCGCGCGGGACCAACTGGTCGTCGTGGTGGCCCCGCAGCACGGCTGGGCCCGGCACGGTGCGGTCGCCCTCGAGGAGCTCGCCGAAACCCCGCTGATCCAGCGCGAAGTCGGGTCGGGCACCCGAACCTGGTTCGAGCATGCGATCGGACGCGGCGTCCCGGGCTGGCAGCCGACCGTTGCTCTGGAGTTGTCCTCGACGACCGCCATCAAAACCGCGGTCGCCTCCGGTGTGGGTCCCGCAGTCCTCAGCTCGCTGGCCGTTGCCGCGGAGATCACCGCGGGCACCCTGGTCTCGCCCACTGTGACCGGCCTCGACCTCGCCCGCACTCTGCGTGCCATCTGGCCGACCGGGCAGCGACTGACCGGTCCCGCCCGCGATCTCTACGCCATCGCGCGCCGCACCAGGTAGCGCCGCGTCGTCAAGGCGGAAATAGCAAGGTCGACGGACTCCATGGTGTTGTGCGAGAGCATCAGGGGGCATTCTCGGGCTGCGCCGTCGGCGGAATTCCGGTGTCCAAAAAGCGGATCAGTCGATCGATACGGGCGGTGTGGTCGACGCAGCGTTCCAGATGATTGCCGACGAGGGCGATATCGATGGAGGCGTCGGTGGGGCCGGACCACACCGGGTCGGTGAGGGCCGCGTGCAGTTGCTGGCGCAGTTCGTCCATGGTGGGTACGTCGGATGCCGGTTCGGCGGGCGGTTGATGGCCGGTGGCGACCGCTTGGCCCGCGATGGCGGTACGGTGCGCGGCGAGCCGGCCCATGGCCACCAACAGGTCCATGATCGACCGCGGAGCAACGGGTTCAGGGTGGGATTGGTAGACCTGCTCGGCGGCGCGGCTGATCAGCATGCCGATTCTGGACAGTTCGCTGGCGATCTGAATGGCGGTGACCACATGGCGCA
This sequence comes from Nocardia sp. NPDC051463, assembly GCF_040681975.1. Taxonomy (NCBI): domain Bacteria; kingdom Bacillati; phylum Actinomycetota; class Actinomycetes; order Mycobacteriales; family Nocardiaceae; genus Nocardia; species Nocardia sp. NPDC051463. Next base: position 19,070 of record NZ_JBFBAB010000031.1, on the reverse strand, counting down.
GGTCTCTGGCGACCGGTGCTTGCAGCGCGAGCAACACCACGGTCCGCGCCTCGCAGGCGCTGTACATCTGCTGTAGCTGCTCGTCGAGCGCGAACACTTCGTAGGTGGCGGTGAGGTCGGCGTCGACGAGCGCATCGGTGACCCGCTCTGCGGCATCGTGGGCGAGCCTGCACATCAGCGTCAAGTCATTGGTCAACGCGACGAGCTCGCGAGTGAACTGGGTCCGCACCGGCAAATTGTCGCCTATCCGCGCCCAATCGAGTACTCGAAAGGTATTTCGGCCGCCGCATCGGCCGGAATGCGCAGGCTGTGGCGTTACGGCCGGAACGATTCGCGACCTGGACGGCCACCCGATCGCGGCGCGGGAAATCCTCGGCCCGCACAGAATGCGCATTAATTCGACGTCGGCCCGGTCACCGTGCCGATGAGGGATGGGTCCAGGGCTTCAGGACGAAAACATGGCGGCGAGCAGAATTCGTCCCCTCGCCCACCTATGCCCCGCTGGATCTGGCACTCGGCCGAGGCCGGGATTCGGTGTTACCGTCGATATGTGCCGAGCAAGCGCGATATTCAACATCGAGTGGTGACGGCGTTTCAGCGACGAATCGGCAATCCGATCCTGCGCAAGCTGCCGAATCAACAGCTCCTCGAGACCATCGGGCGGGTGAGCGGTCAACCGCGCATCACACCGATCGGCGGACGGCGGATCGGCACCGAATTCTGGCTCGTTTCCGAATTCGGCCAGCGCTCGCAGTACATCCGGAATATCAACGAGAACAATCGAGTTCGAGTGCGCCTGCACGGCCGATGGCACCCCGGCACCGCGCACCTGCTGCCCGACGACGACGCCCGCGCTCGACTGCGCCTGCTGCCCAAGGCCAACAGCTCGGCGGTCCGATTGGTCGGCACCGACCTGCTGACCGTCCGCATCGATCTGGACGACTGAGGTCGGTGGATGGCCTCGATCGGAGCGGTTCCAGCGGCCGAGGACGACGACGTAGGCAATGCCGTGTGGAAGATCGAGTGCACCAACAATTGCGGCACGCGCACCTAGGTCATCACCGATGAGAGTGGGTAGCAGCGCTACGCCCACGAAGACACAGTTCGACATCGCCTCGCGCCGGATCTCCGAGCCGGAGGAGGTCGCGGCGCTGGTGACCCTCCCTGGTTTCCGGAAAGGCCGCCAACATCGTCGGCGCTGACCTGGTCATCGACGGCGGGACGATCAAGACGAGCTGACCGGCCCCGCCGTCCGCGATCAGCTAGCGGGCGGCGGGTTGCGGCGCGGCGGCATACCGGTCCGAAGTGCCTGACGCCCGTCGTCATTGCGCAATCGCGATCCCTGCATCACCGAGTGCGGGGTATTTGCTGACACGATGGTTGGCATGATCCGTGCGTCAATAACCCGATGGACCGTGTTCGTACCGATGTTTGCCGCCGCTACGCTGGCTCTGACCTGGGGGCGAAGTGTGCATTCGGTGGGTGTGATCATCGTGGTCGCGGCGTTGATGGGCGCGGTCCTCGCGGCGGTGCGGCACGCGGAGGCGGTTGCGCATCGGGTGGGCGAACCGTTCGGATCGCTGGTGCTCGCGATCGCGGTGACCGTGATAGAGGTAGCGCTGATCGTCACGCTGATGAGCTCCGGTGGTGAGAAGACCGCATCACTTGCGCGTGACACGGTGTTCGCTGCGGTGATGATCACCTGCAACGGGATCTTCGGTCTGTCGCTGTTTGTCGGCGCGTTGCGCAGGCGGGTCGCGGTGTTCAACGCCGAGGGCACCGGTGCGGCACTGGCCACGGTGGCGACGCTGGCCACGCTCAGTCTGGTGTTGCCGACGTTCACCACGAGCAAGCCGGGTCCGGAGTTCTCGACCGCTCAACTGGTGTTCGCCGCGGTGGCCTCGCTGGCGCTGTATGGGTTGTTCGTCATGGTGCAGACGGTGCGACATCCCGACGACTTCCTGCCGGTCGAGGGCGACGGCGTGGTCACCGACGATGACGTCTGCGACGAGCGCCCATCGGGGCGTGCCACGTTGATCAGTCTTGCGCTGCTGTTCGTTTCGCTGATCGGTGTCGTCGGGCTTGCCAAGGTGGTGTCGCCGTCCATCGAGTCGGCGGTCGTGTACGCCGGGCTGCCCCCGTCGGCGGTCGGGGTGGCGATCGCGCTGCTGGTGCTGCTTCCGGAGACCCTCGCCGCGGTGCGGGCCGCCCGTCGTGACCAGGTGCAGATCAGCCTCAACCTCGCGCTCGGTTCGGCGATGGCGAGTATCGGCCTGACCATCCCGGCGATCGCGCTGGCAAGTATCTGGCTGGCGGGTCCGCTGGTGCTCGGTCTCGGTGCCACCCAGATGGTGCTGCTCGGTTTGACGGTTGTGGTGGGTGTGCTCACCGTGGTGCCCGGTCGGGCGACGCTGCTCCAAGGTGGCGTTCACTTGGCGCTGTTCTCTGCTTTTGTGTTCCTGGCCGCCAGTCCATAGCGGTTCCGACCGGAATCATGAATCACTTGGCTGGGCATGGTGAACGGCGAGTAAGTGGCGAGGGCCGCGCATCGACCTCGGCAGCCTGATCGGTCAGGCCCTGCGCGAGACCGGTGACGACTCGATCAAGGTTCGCCTCACCGTCAAGTAGTCGGCAATCCTTCAGCATCCTGAACTCGATGGCTACTACCTGCGGCGACACGTAATGTCGAAGTTGATCTTTTACAACGCAACTTTCGGTAACGTGCCACCTGGCGAGCTTTTCGTGACGGTGTAGTCCCGACGAAGGCGGTGCGATGGTGGATCCCGGCGGCAGTTCGGAGCCCGGCGGCGGACCCGACAACACGCGGATGTTGGTCATCGCGGCCGTCCTCACAGCGATGCTCGCCTTGGTGGTCGCGGCCGCACTGGTCCTGCGCGCCGATCAGCAAGCCGATGACGACAAGAACCCGCCCTCGGCAACGTCCACCTCGGCCTCGGCTGCTACGTCAGCGGGCAGGCCCGTGCCGCACGTATCGCCAACCATTCGTCCATCGAGCCCGCTGCTGCCACACGTCCAACCGGCGCGTCGGATCGGCGACGACTGCTCACACGACAACCTCGTCGCCCAGTGGCAGCTGCGCGATGGGGTATGGGTGTGCGCGCCGCGGGCGCAGGCCGGCGACGCGCATCGCGTCGGTGACGACTGTTCCGCGGGTGGCATTGTCGCCCAGTGGGGCGTAGCCCCGGATGGGCTGTGGGTGTGTACACCGCAGCAGCAGAGTCGTGTAGAACATCGGGTCGGTGACGACTGTTCCGCGGGTGGCATTGTCGCCCAGTGGGGCCTGGCCCCCGACGGGGTGTGGGTGTGTGCCCCGCCGCAGCAAGTTCGTGAAGAACACCGGGTCGGGGACGACTGCTCGCACGATGACGTCATCGCGCAGTGGGGCCGCACCCCCGACGGTCATTGGGTGTGCATTCCACCGGTGCAAGGCGGCGGGGAGCCCGCGCCGCCGCCCCCGGGATCAGGCGAAATTCGATAGACACGGCTGAGATGCTCGATGGGTGATTGTCGTCCCGGATTTCTTTGCCAACCGCCTAGTCGACATGGAACCAGCGGCCGAGGTCTGGCTGGATCGGCTGCCCGAACAAGCCGCCGAATACGCCGACCGCTGGCGGGTGCGCATTGTCGGTGAGCCGATGCACGGATACGCGGGCATTGTGCTGCCGGTGCTCGGAAACGACGGCACCCCCGCCGTCCTGAAACTCAGCTATATCACGCCGGAAACCCGCGACGAGCCGCTCGCCCTCGCCGCCTGGCAGGGGCAGGGTGCGGCGCAGTTGCTCGACAGCGACGCCGAACACGGTGTGCTCCTGCTCGAGCGCCTCGACCCCAGCCGGTCGCTGGAAACCGAGCCGATCGATCAGGCGGTGCCGATCATCGCGGGCCTGCTGCGCCGCCTCGCCATCCCCGCGCCGTCCGGCCTTTCCCGCGACCTCAGGACCGAGACCGAACGCTGGGCCGAGGAATTGCCGAGTGAATGGGAGCGACTCGGCTCCCCCTTTCCACGCAAGATGCTCGACGCCGCCGTGGAGGTGTGTCGTCAATGGGGACCGACCGCGGACCGCCTCCTGGTGAACGAGGACCTGCACTTCGAGAACGTGCTCGGCGGTTTCCGCGAATCCTGGCAGGTTATCGACCCGCAGCCGCTCGTCGGCGACCTCGAATTCACTATGCTCTCGCTGCTGTGGAACCGTCGGACCGAGTCCGTCCTCGACGACCGCTTCGCCGCTATCGTCGACACCGCGGGTCTCGACGCCGAACGTGCCCGCGCCTGGACCCTGTTGCGTGCCGTCCAGAACTGGCTGTGGTTCGTGGCCGACGACGATACCGAGGACTTCGGCTGGTCCGCTGTCCAAGCCATCGCCCCCTGGGCGATGCGCTGAGCACACGGCAATGAAACGAAAGCTGGCCCGGCACATCACCCGCCCGGCCCCCGCCCCGTCGCGTAACCAGGTGCGCGCGGACACCACCGTGACCAGACCGCCCGACAAGTCGGCGCCCCGCCGCCCGATTCGTCGCCGGTGAGCCGCGGAGGAAGCCTGCGCTGCGCCGTGGCATCGACCCGGCCATTCGGTCGGTCCGGATGCGCGTCCCCACCACGGTTTTCACCGGGTCACGACGGGGATGACGAATCGGTCGACGAGCGTGCGTTCGGTGGTGGGATCGCTTGCGGGCCAGAACAATAGCGACAGCACCACACGGACGATCCATTGTCCGGCGGCTGGGTCGTCGGCGGTTGCGGTGAGGGTGGTCGCGGCGTCCGCGAGTCGCGGGTTGCCCGCTAGGAAGGTGCCGACTTCCTGTGGAGTCGTAGCGGCGAGGAAGGCGACTGCTACCGGGTCGGACCGGACGGCGTCGAGGGCGGCGAGGATGGCCGCCGCGACCCGATCGGGGCCGGTGAGTGTGGCGATCGAACGCTGGATGGTCGCGGCGATCCGGGTGGTCGAGGCCGTGAGCACAGCCTCACGTAAGGCGGACTTGCCGCCGACGTAGCGGTAGACGGTGGCACGAGAGCAACCCGCGTGCGCGGCGACGTGGTCGATGTTGAGTCCGGCCATGCCGTGGCGTGCGATCAGCTCGGCCGCGGCCGCGTGGATGCGTTCGACGGCGAGCGCGCGACGGTCGCCGCCGACCAGCCAGTCCGGCGGTGGCCCCGAACGGACGCTTTTGGCGGCGACCGACGTGGATCGGCGGGTTTCCCTGGAAGGTGTCCGGGTCGGCCGGTCGGGCATCGCCGAGCTCCTGTTCTGCGGAGAGATACGGTTGAACAATTTTGTCTCACCTCGAGACATTTCGACAGGCATATCCACGATGGTCCGCAGGTGGGCAACCTGCTCGAGAAAGGACGTGACCTGGTGGTTCGAGGCCAGTTTCTCAGTTTTCCGCGGCTATTGACGGGGGCGGTCGCCGGCGCGAAATCTGGTGGGTGAAAGCGGATATCGCGCGTCAGGAAAGGCGGATCGGATGACCCGTGCGTTGGATGAGCTCGATGTGTTCGACCAGGGGTTTCTCGACGATCCGTACCCGCTCTACGAGCGACTGCGCACAACCGCACCGGTGCACCGAGTCGCCGATACCGATTTCTATCTGGTGAGTCGCTGGGATCTGGTCATGGAGGCGACCACCCGGGTCACCCACTTCTCCTCGAATCTCACCGGCGCGCTGGTGCAACTACCCGACGGAACGGCCGCGGTGTTCGACATGGACGGCGGCGGCCGGGCGGTGCACGTCCTGGCCACCGGCGACGATCCCACCCATATGGCGCATCGACGGGTGGTGTTGCCCGCCCTCGTCGCGAAACGTATCCGAGCCCTGGAGCCCGCGATCGCCGCGAACGTGAATCGGCTGTGGGAGCACGGTTTTCGCGACGGCCACATCGAATGGATGTCGGCGCTGGCCGACCGGCTGCCGATGATCATGGTGGCAGGCCTGATCGGTTTGCCCGACGAGGATATTCCGCAGCTCGTGGCCTGGGGTTACGCCAGCACCGAGCTGCTCGGTGGTGTGGTGACGACCGAGCGGCTCGGCGTCGTCGTCACCGCTGCTACCGAACTCGCCGGATATCTGCATCGACAGTTCGTCTCCGCGTGCGCCCAGCCCGGTGACAATCTGCTCGGCGACCTCGCGAAAGCCTGTGCTGCAGGCGAACTCGACTCCGAGGTCGCCGTGCTGATTCTCGTTCAGCTGGTCGGAGCGGGCGGTGAATCCACCGCGGGCCTCATCGGCAACGCCGCTGGACTTCTTGCCGCCGATCCGACGCTCCAGCAGCGGCTGCGCGAGGACCGGGACCTTCTCGCGCCGTTCCTCGAAGAGGCCCTCCGGGTGGAATCGCCCTTCCGCGCCCATCATCGGCATGTCGTCGCCGACACCACGCTCGGCGAGGTCTGTCTCCCCGCAGGCGGTCACCTCCTGCTGCTCTGGGGCGCCGCCAACCGAGACCCCGCGGTTTTCCCCGACCCCGACGAGATCCGCCTCGACCGCGCCACCCGACGCAATCACCTCGCCTTCGGCAAGGGCATCCATTTCTGTGTGGGCGCCACCCTCGCCCGCCTCGAAGCCGAACTTGCGCTGCACGCACTGCTGACCCGCACCACTTCGTTCCGGCTCGCCCCGGAACCCGCAGCCGCCCAATGGGTCCCGAGCATCTTCGTCCGCCGCCGCCACCGACTGTCGCTGGTCATCGATCGAACCCTGCCGTAGTCGACTGACTTCCACGCTCGGCTGTCCGGCATCCAGAATGGCCAGACGCGCAACCGATCAATCCCAGAACCCGCCACATCCTCGACGCCAACACGACGAGTGCACCCTCACGGCCACCTCGACGACCCCTCACCGACCGAGCCCTGGCACATGGTTGCGGGAAACTGCCGGGATGTTGGACTTGGCCCACTGTTTCATCAGGACCTGCCAGCCATCGTCGGGGAGGGCTTTCATGCCCGCGGCGCGGCGGACCAGCTCGGTGTCGGTGGTGCCGGGGACGAGGGTGTTGACGTGGATGCCGTCGGCGGCGTAGTCGAGGGCGGCGGATTGGACCGGACCGTGACGCTGGTCGCGCACTGCGTCCAGCCGGTATGTTCGATCCTCGTCGTCGGGTCGGTGCCGGCTCTGTCGATGGCTCTCAGTGTGGGTGCTGCGCAGCGTATCTCGCGCGTTCGGCAGCGCGTCGCCGTGCGCGTTCCGGGTTCTCCAGATCAGCGGGCAGGCCATGTTCGGCGAGTCGATGCGCGCGGTTCATCGGCATGAAAGCTGTGGTGTAGAAGAGCGCGAGCAGCACTGCGAGCAGGACCATCGAGCCGCGGAGCCAGAGTTCCCCGGGAAACAGCAGGAACATCGCGAACAGCGGGCTGAAGGGGACCATGCCGCGGAGGAGATGGCGTGGGGCGGCGTATTTTCCGGTGAGGTCTTTGCGGACCCAGCCGCGCAGGGAATCGGGAAGACGGCGGCCGAAGGCGTAGCCGATCCATTGCATCGGGTTCGGGCGCGCCTGGCTCATCGGCGGACTCCTGTCGTTGTGCCGGAAGGCTCTTCGTCATTACCCAGCAAAGCTCGGCGGGCGGCCTCGTTGACGCGGTTGAGGACGTCGCGCAGTTCTTCCAGGTCCGACATCGGTACACCGAGGCGCGCCACCACCGCCGGCGGGATCTGCTCGGCCTGTTTGCGCAATTCGATGCCGGCTGGGGTCAGGTCGACCAGCAAATTTCGTTCGTCACGTAGATCGCGGGTCCTGGTAATCAGTCCGGCTGCCTCCAGTCGCTTCAGCAGCGGAGACAGTGTCGGGGAATCCAGCTGGATCGCTTCGGCGATCGCTTTGACCGACATCGGCGCCTCGCCCCACAGTGCAAGCATCACCAGATACTGCGGGTGGGTCAGCCCCAGCGGTTCGAGCAGCGGGCGGTAAACGCCGAGCACCGCGCGGTTGGCGACGGCCAACGCGAAACACACTTGGCGATCCAACTGCAGTGGGTCGTCGCTCCGAGTCTCCATCGCTCCTCCTGATTCCCCGACAGGTTAGCGCATTAATTGTTAATGCATGAAGTAAATGTGCGCGACGCCTCAGCGTCGCAGCGCCGACAACGCGCCGGATCTCGTTTCAGCGCTCAATCTGTGCACCCGCGAAGAACGACGGCAACGCGCCGTCATGGCCGGTGTGCCGTGGTGGTGACGTGCCGTCAGCCGAGTTTCACCGGCAGCGTCAGCGGACCGCGATGCCTGAACCCGGAGCGCCACACTATGTCTCGTGGTGAGACCGTCAGTGTGGTGCCGGGCCAACGGGTGAACAACGCGCCGAGGGTGGCGGCGGTGATGGTACGCACCAACGCGGTGCCGAGACAGGAGTGGATGCCGTAGCCGAGGCCGAGGTGTGGGTTGTGCTTGCGGCCGAGATCCAGTTCGCCCGGCCGCGCGAAGACACCGGGATCGTGGTTGGCCGCGGCCAGACACAACAGCACCGTCTGACCGGGCCGAATCGTGTAGTCGCCGAACCCGAGGTCGGCGGTCGCGAAGCGCGGTCCCGCCAGCACCTGCGGCGACACGTACCGCAGCAACTCCTCGACGGCGGGCTGCCTGCTGGATGCGGAGTGTAGTGCGGGTAGCTGGTCGGGGTGGTTCAGCAGCGCGAGGATAGAGCCGGCGAGCAGATCGGTGAGCACCTCGTACCAGACGAACAGCAGGTAGAACAGCAGTCCGGGAAGCTCTTGCGTCGACGGCGAGCCGGTGTCGTCATGGGCGGCGACCAATCTGCCGAGCAGGGTATCGGCCCGCTCCGCTCGCGCCTGCTCGGTCGCCGCGGTGATGATGGTCTGCATCGTCGCAAGCGTGTCCCGGGCGCGTGGGGGAGCGGCGGAAGTGAGCAATGTCGAATTCGCCCACGCCGCAAGGGCTTCCCGCTCCTCGGACCCGAGACCGAGTAGTTCGCCGAGCACGGCGGCGGGCAGCGGAACCGCGAGCCGTTCGATCAGATCGACTTCCGCGTCGGAATCCACTTTCCGCAGTAGGGATTCGACGAGTGACGGGGCGAGTCGGTCCCACTCGGTCAGCCGTCGCGGCGAGAGTTCGCCGGTTACGAGCTTGCGCAAGCGCGCATGATCGCCGGGTGCGGTGACGAGCAGTGCGTCCAGCGGTGGCGGGACCGCGAAGCCACGGTAGTCTGTGCCCGCGGTGCGAACGTCGCTGGTCAGCCGGTCATCCAGCAGGCCGGCCCGAACATGGTCGTATCGCGTCACCAGCCACGCGGGTGGACCATCCGGCGTCCGCACCCGGTGCACACCGCCCTCGCGCCGCAGTCGGTCCAGGACCGGCCAAGGGTCCGCCGCGAACTCGGCATCGAAAACGTCTTGCACCAGTCACCATCCCCGTTGTCCGCCAACATCTCCCGTTGGCGCCCGACGCGACCAAAGTACACGTGACCGTGGCGCCCCACGCCCGGCTCGTGCGGGCCGTGACGGACTTATCCCGATCCCGGGTGCTCCAACGTTTCGTGGTCCGTTGTTTGACTCCTGAATTACCGGGAATAGCGGAGTTGTAACACCAACCAGTGCATCGGAATTGTCATGATCATACTTATCGGACTCGTCGTATTGATAGCCGCGGTAATCATCGGCGTTGCCGGGGTGGCGGCCAATATGGGCGAAGTAAGCACATCCACGAATGATTTCGCCATGTTCGACTACCACTTCACGGCCGACGCAGGCCAGCTGTTCGGCTACGGAGCTGCCGTCGGCGCCATCGGGATGCTGGGGCTGAGCCTCTTGTTGGCCGGTGTCTGGCGCACATCTCGTCGTGGTATTGCGACGCGGCGTGAGCTGCGGCAGACCCGCAAGGAGGTGGCGGCGGTCCGCCGTAGCACGCCACCGGACGCCACCTCACCGCCTCCCGCAGCACCACCTGCCTCGCGGCAGGCAAGCCCGCCGCCGAGCGGTAAACCTGCCCGGAACTGGAGCCGGTTCCTGCGCCAACCGTCCGGGAAAACCCCGGTCGAAACAGTTAGGAAATGACCATGATTGTTTTAGGACTTATTCTGCTTGTCGTCGGATACCTGCTCGGTATTCCGTTGCTCACCACCGCAGGCATCATTCTGCTGATTATCGGAGCGGTGCTCTGGATCGCCGGATCGGTGGGTCGCCCTGTCGGCGGTAGGCGTCACTATTACTAGAACGTCGACCAGCGGCGATTCAGATCCCGGACACATTGGCGAGCTGGCCGATGGCATAGGTGATTGCCATGGCCAGCGCGCCGCCGATGACAACACGCACAACAGCCCGGCCGCGTCGGCTGCCACCGAGGCGGGCGCTGACCGAACCGGTGACGGCCAACGCGACCAGCACCGACCCGAAGGTCACCGGAATGCGAGCCGTGGTGGGCGGCAACATGATTGCCAGCAACGGCAGCAACGCACCGAGGATGAACGAGACCGCCGAGGAGAGGGCCGCCTGCCACGGATTGGTCAGCTGGTGCGGGTTCAGCCCGAGCTCGGCCTCGGCATGCGCGGTGAACGCGTCGTGCGCGGTCAGCTCCTCGGCGACCTGACGCGCGGTGGCCGGCGACAAGCCCTTGGCCTGATAGATGTCGGCAAGTTCGGCAAGTTCGAAATCCGGTTCATCTCTCAATTCCATACGCTCTTTGGCCAACAGCGCGCGCTCGGAGTCTCGCTGGGTACTGACCGAGACGTACTCACCGACCGCCATGGAGATCGCGCCCGCGCTGAGTCCGGCGATGCCCGCGGTGAAGATGGCCGGCAGACTTGTCGTCGCCGCGGCGACACCGACGACCAGACCCGCGGTCGACACGATGCCGTCGTTCGCGCCGAGCACGCCCGCGCGCAGCCAGTTCAGCCTCGACGCCAAGCCCTCGGCGTGCGGCTCGTGCGGATGCGGCGCACCTCTGCCCGGCTCGGTCGTCTCGCTCATAAGCCGCACCCTATGTCAAAGTCCGCAACGTATCGGCCAGCCGAACCGCCAACGCCACGATGGTCAGGGTCGGATTGGCGTGACCGGTGGTCGGGAACACCGAACTGCCCGCGATGAACAGGTTGGCCACGCCGTGCACCCGGCACTCGACATCGACGACGCCGTCGCGGGGGTCGACCGACATCCTGGTCGTTCCGGTCGGATGCGCCCAGTCGGTGAGCTGCAGTGGTAACGCGCCGGCTTCGCGCGCCCAGTCGTAGAGGGCGGGCGCCGGGAAACCGAGACGGGTGAATTCATCGATCGTGAGTGCGGCCGCGCGGCGAACAGTGGTGTCCTCCTGGGCGTTGACCCGCCAGTCGATCCGCGCCAGCGGCATGCCGAGTCGATCGGTGCGGTCGGTCAGCATGACGCGGCTGTCCGGGTTGGGCACCTGCTCGACCATGCAGCGCAACTCGATTCGGTCGAGTTTGTGCGGCAGCCCGCTGTGCTGGATGAGCCTGCGCCGCGCACCCGACAGCAGCAAACCCGAATTGGCGAGTGCCACCTTGGCGTCGTGCGTGGTGCCGCGGCCGCGCAGCAGTTGCTTCACCGAATCCCATGGATCGTTCTCGGCGGGCACCTCTTGCAGCCACAGTGCGCAATTGAGCAGGCCCTCGGTCGCCTGGATCTCGGGTGACAGCGCGACACCGTGCAGAAAGGTGTGTTTGCCGTGCGGTGTCTTGACCACGTATTTACCGAAACGTTCCAGCGCACTGCCCGCGACCGCCGGGTCGAGCGCACCGACCGCGCCGCAGCGGTGGTCCATCAGATAGCGTCCGACCAGGTTGTGCCGGTTGCCGATGCCCTCCGGCCGGACATGCCGCGAGGCGAGTAACAGGCGGGGATTTCCGATGCCGCCGGTGGCGAGCACGAACATCGCGGCCCGCACCGTTCGCGGTCGTGGATCGGCGCCCGCGACCTGCAGCGAATCCACCCGAGCACCCTGCTGATCGGTATCGATGTGGACGACGGTGGCGTTGACCAGAACGCGGACATTCGGCGCGACAAGGTCTTTCACATGCGCGCCGAATCGCTTGGAGTCGAATGGGTCCACCGGATCCCGGCTGATCTGCCAGAAGTAGGGGCGCAAGCGCGCCGGATCCAGGGCATCGGACGGTTGTGGGCGACCGGCCAATTGCCAGAACGCGTCGTCGGTGAAGCCACTGCCATAACCGATCCCGATGTGCGCGGCGGCCCGCTCGAGAAACGGTTCGAGTTCACCTGCGCCGATCGGCCAGCCCGAGTGCGCGACCCAGCGGCGGTCGCTGAAATCGAGCTCGTCGAGCAGCCCGCAGCGTCCGCTCCAGGTGTGTGACGCGCCGCCGAGAATTCGGTCCCCCGCGACCCGCGTCGATTGGGCTCGGTGCGCGCCCACATTGTCGATATCGGCGAGTGCGTCTATCTCCTCGGACAATTCGAGGCCGCCGCTCTCCAACACCAGCACTCGCCGCGATGTGCCCGCCAGCTCGGCCGCGAGAGTCAACCCTGCCGGGCCCGACCCGACGATGCATACATCCGCGGACAATTCGTCGTCCCCGACCGATCGCAAATCATCGATACGCAACGGAGGTCCTCTCCCGCAAACACCCCGGCCACGAACCCCCCTGGCAGGCTCGCGTCCGTCAACTGTAAAAGGCGGGCCGGACTTTTGCCGGTGCTTCAGCAGCCCCGGCTGAAGAATGCGCGTATATAGCCCGCGGACTGTCGGACATACATCCAGGTCCAGAACTGCACGCCGGAGTCGCTCGGGCTCGCCACCATGGTCAACTCGCCGTCGAAGCACTTGCTCACGATGTACCTGGCCCGTGATACATGCGGGGTGTAGGTCACCACGATGATGTGGTGCCAGCCGAACAACTGTGCCCGGCGACGGATTTCGCGTGCCTCCCCGTCGGTCGTCCACGGATTCGGGACGAAACAGTCGACCTGGAAGTCGAATCGCCCGGCGCAGTACTTGTCCATCGCCCGGTCGTTGATGCCGGTCGATCGCGAGATCAGCAACTGTGGGGCGTATCCACGCCGCGCGAGATCCAGACCCACATCGAAGCGTTCGTAGGCTGTCCCGCCGAGCACCACGATCGCGTCCGCCTTACGCAGTGGATCTGTCTGCGGATGGATATAGACCGGCACGCCCGCCAGCCCGAGAACGACGACCAGGGCCAGCAGCGTACCCAACAGCAGACCAGCTCTTCGCCGGCCGGGCACGCCTCGACGATACTCGAGCTCGGGCAGTGGACGGCGCTGTAAGGAGGTGTGTCGGAATGAATATGACCTGATCCGGGGCTTGTCGGGCGTAGGTTGTGGCATCGGCTCGGGCCGGGCTTCGCGGTTCAGCTCGTCGTCGGAGACAGCGGTCATACCAACCAGCGTGCCATCGGGTCGACAGTGTGGGCGGTTCGCGCTGGCAGGCAGGCCGATTCAGGACGAAGGGGAGGTGGACACCCTCGCGGATCCGGCGTGCCGCAAAGGCTCCCGGCGGGGAGCTAGGGCCGGCCAGGTGCACCGTCGCGGCGGATGGCTGTGGGGGTGGTGGCCCACCAGCGGCGGCAGCTGCGGGTGAGGGTGGCTTGTTCGGAGAGGCCGATGAGGGAGGCGACCTGGCTCATCGGCATGTCGGTGGTGGTGAGGTAGCGGCGAGCAGCATCACGGCGGACGTGGTCGAGGATGGCCGCGAATGAGGTGCCCTCTGCGGCGAGGCGGCGTTGGAGAGTGCGGGGGTGCGCGGTCAAAAGTTTGGAGACGGCGCCGATTTCGGGCGGTGTGGTACCCAGTAGCTGCTGAACGGCGGCGCGCACCTTGGGGACCAGGGATGCGTTCGCGCCGCCTGATTGCTCGGCGAGGAAGGCCATCGCCAGGCGGTGTAGATTTTCGTCGCCACCGCTGAGCGGACGCGTTGCGAGGCTGTTCGGCACGCGCAGGACCGCTGCGGGACGGTCGATGCGCACGGGGGCTCCGAACAGTTCTTCGTAGGTATGCAGCGGCGCTTGCGGGCGATAGGGAAGTTCGACCGAGCGCAGGCCGTAGCGATCCTCGACCAGACGTTGAATCGTGCGGTGCACGAATGCCAAGCCGAGGTCGGTGCCCTGAATAGGGGTCGGATCGCCGGGCGGCACGCCGTAGCGCAGGGCCATCACCCCACGATCACCGTAGGGGTCGGGTTCGAGGATCAGGCTGAGTGAGCGGGCATGCAGGAACAGGTAGCGCGAGGAGCATTCGACGACATCGGCCAGGGTCGGTGAATTGCGGATGGCCAGCGCCAACGGACCCAGCATGTCGAGATCCTGGCGGCGCGCGATGCGCAGGCCGAGGTCGGGGCAGTCGAGCCGTTGCGCTGCCAGCTCCAGGACCGCCGCGACGGCCTGGTCGGGTACCAGCAGGTCGTCGGCGTCGAGCGCGGCAATGGGCAGGCCGCAGGCGGTGGCGAACTCCTCGGCGTTGCCGCCCAGCTCGGCCACCGTGGCGCGAAATCCGCGTAGACCCGCGGATCGAATCACCGACATGTCGCTCAGAATCAAATACTTGTCGTGCAAAGTCAAGAAGCTGTTCCTGAACCCTCCCACACTGGAGTCATGACCGAGACCGTCGTAGCTCCGGAACACCTCGATGTCGTGATCGTCGGCGCAGGCTTGTCGGGAATCGGTGCCGCCTATCGGCTGCAGACCGAATGCCCGACCAAGACCTATGCGGTCCTCGAGGCACGGGACGCACTGGGCGGCACCTGGGATCTGTTCCGCTATCCGGGTATTCGCTCGGACTCCGACATGTTCACCCTCGGCTATCCGTTCAAGCCGTGGCGGGACGCCAAGTCGATCGCCGACGGCCCGTCGATCCTGCGCTATGTCCAGGAGACGGCCACCGAGTACGGCATCGACCGGAACATCCGCTACGGAACGAAGGTCGTCGCGGCCGACTGGTCCACCGAGACGGCCCGCTGGACGCTCACCCTTGAATCCCGCGACGCCTCGGGTGCCACCGGGCAGCATACGCTGACCTGCGGCTTTCTCTATGCCTGCGCCGGATACTACAACTACGACCACGGTCACGCCCCCGAGTTCGCCGGCGCCGACACCTTCGACGGACAGATCGTGCACCCGCAGTTCTGGCCCGAAGACCTCGACTACGCGGGCAAGCAGGTGGTCGTCATCGGCAGCGGCGCCACCGCCGTCACCCTGGTTCCGTCGATGGCCGATCAGGCCGAGTTGGTGACGATGCTGCAGCGCTCACCGACCTGGATCAGCGCCGTGCCCGGCCGGGACAAGCTGGCCGACCGCCTCCGCGCGACGCTGCCACCCAATCTGGCGCATCGCCTGATCCGCACCAAGAACATCCTGTTCAACATCGGCTTCTATCAGTACTGCCGACGCCGCCCTGAGGCCGCGCGCAAACTGCTCACCGGTCTGACCACGCGCATTCTGAAGGACGAACAGGCGGTCGCCGAACACTTCACGCCGACCTACGATCCGTGGGATCAGCGCCTGTGCGCCGTGCCCAACGCCGACTTCTTCAAGGCGATGAAGAAAGGCAAGGCCGAGGTCGTCACCGATCACATCGATTCCTTTGTCCCCGAAGGTATCCGGCTGAAGTCCGGCCGAATCCTCGCGGCCGACATCATCATCACCGCGACCGGTCTGCAACTGCTGGCCTTCGGTGGTATCGCCCCGCAGGTCGACGGCGAGCCGGTCGCGCTGTCGGATCAATTCGTCTGGCAGGGCGCAATGCTCACCGGCGTCCCCAATTTCGCGGTCTGCATCGGCTACACCAACGCATCCTGGACCCTGCGCGCCGACCTGACCTCGCGGCTGGTCTGCCGGGTCCTCAACCATATGGACAACAACAGCTACGCCGCGGTAGTGCCCAAGCCCGACGGAAAGCTCGACGAACGCCCGCTGCTCGACCTCGCCTCCGGATACGTCCAACGCTCGATCGGCGACTTTCCCCGCCAAGGCGACCGCCACCCGTGGAAGGTCAGGCAGAACTACCTGCTCGACTCCGCGACCACCATGCGCACCAGCCTGCACAAAACGCTCGAGGCCACCCCGAAGTCCGCAGTGCGCCACCGCGACCTGTCGGTCACCTCCTGACCGACGTGGTGCGGCGGAACTCATCGGTCGTGTGGGCGGAACCGGACCGTGCCACCGCTACCCCGGCGCGATCCCGTTGCGCACTGATCGAGCCAACTCGGGAGCCGATGAAATCGGAACTTCGTAATGTGCCTCAGGGCGGTCGGGCAGACCCGCGCCCGCCCACCGATATCGGAGGCGTCCGCCCCCTCAATCCGCTCGGGCAGCGATGTATCGTTGCGATCCATTGTTGCCAACGTCGGGAAGCGTGCGTGCGACCGTATCACGAAAGGCCCAGTGTGACAGGGGTATTGCTCGTTCACGGAGTGCGACCACCGTGACGAGCGCGACACCTGTCTCTGGGGGTTCGCCTACGCTCTGATTCATGGCCGCCCAGCAGACTCCGTGGTCAGATCCGCCCAGGATTTGGTCCAATGAGCGGCGCCGTGCCCCGACTTCGGGGCCGACGCAGGTCGGTGTCGGTGGTGGACGACCACTACGCCACGGCGGTTCTCCGGTCAGTGATCCCGGTCAGGCGCCTGACACTACAGCGGTATTCGGCCCCCCGGTGCCGTATTCGCCCGCCGAGGAGGCCGGCCGTCGGGAGCTGTACGGCGCGCAGGCCGCCGAACACAGCGAGGCTCCGCCGCAACATTCGCAGCCCGAGCCGCCGAACAGAACTGGATTGTTGATCGGGGTGGGCGTGGTCCTGCTGATCATCATCGGCCTGTTTCCCATAGTACTGCACGACAATTCGACGTCGACGAGCAGCTCATCGAATGTCAAGGCGGCGCAGGCTACGACGACGAGCGTCAAGGTCGGCCCGGCGGCGTCCGCTGCCAAGTTCGTCCGCGGGATTGCTGCCGGCCGGGTCGCTGCCAACGACGGAGCGACGCTCACGGTCGAAGGCGTGCTGGGCAGCGTGGCGGTGGTGCGCATCGACGCACGCACTCGGGTCTTGATGTTGGCCGCCGTCCGCGCGGCCGACGTAAAAGTCGGCACGATGGTTATCGTGCAGGGGGACAAAGCATCCGATGGCACCATTATGGCGAAATACATCGTGGGTGAGCCACTGGGCGCCGCTTTCGGGGGGCGATGATCAGGTAGTCCGTGGCGTGATCACCCGGTGTCAACGCCCGTCGGGCGCGGACTTTCTGCGCGCTGTTTCCCGCACACGAATCGACTGGGCGATCTCGTCCACCGCCTTGCGAACGATCTCTCCGTAAGCGTCGTCGCCCAGGGTGTCGAGGCTGTCACGTGCCGCGTCGATCTCACGTTGCGCGGCGTCGAAGGAGCCGAGTCGGCGATAGTTGTCTGCCAGGTTCAGGTGCAGTGACGGGTAGAAGCCACGCACGTCGAGTCGGGCGTCGTATCGCCTGGCGCGGTCGCCGGTCAGGCTGTCTGCCGCGTCCAGCGCCCGGATATCCCACGAAAGCGCCTGCGCCGCATCCTCGTACAGATCAGCCAGGTAGTGCGCAACAGTGCAGCGATGCAACGGGTCACCCTGTGGCCCGAGGGCATCCCAGATCTCCATCAGCGCAGTGCGGGCGGCGTCCGGCGAACCCTCGCTCCCGAGGGTGATCGCGCGCGTGATCGCCGCCATCGTTTCATCCGGCGATCCTGCTGTGGCCGAGGCCGTCATGATTTATGTCCCTTCGAGTTCGGGTTGGCTGTGGGCATTACCAGCGTGGTGAGGTCGCCGTCGGTCGCCGAACGGATGAGGACCGGCAAGTCGGGCGCGGCGATGTCGAGCATGATCTCCGGGCCGAGCGCGGCACGGATCGCGGGCGACAGGGTCGTGGTGGCGAAGGCGACATCGATGCCGGGTCCGGTGAGCGCCACAGGCAGCCGTTCGGTGCGGCCGTCGGCGCGCGACAAGACCAGCTCCGCCGCTTCGACGGAGAAGACGATCGTGCCGTCGTAGCCTTCGGTCATGTCCAACAGTCGGTCGCGTATCACCAGCACGCGCGTCCGCACCGGTGCCAGCCCCGCCAGCATTGCGCGATAGTCCGGGAACGAATCATCGATCGTGCGGCATCGGTGTTCGATGCCGCCGGCTACGACGACGAGCGCTCCCGTCTGGGGGGCCACGGTGACCTCCTCGGCTTCGCGAAGCCAGGAACCGATCGACGCGAGGTCGCCCGCGTCGACAACAAGCGACCAGTCAGCGGCTGGTCGGCCCACCGCCACCGTTCTTGTTGAAAGCCGATACCGGTCTGTTGCCGTCAATGTCAGTGAACTCGCGCTCGCTTCGATCAGAACACCGGCGAGTGCGGGTATTTCGCCGGTCCGGGCCGTGGCGGAACGCACTTGGTCGATTGCCGCTGCGAGCGTCGTAGCCGACAAGACAGTCTGCCCCGCGGCCTCATTGCCGATCGAGCTCTTGATCGTGCAAGCAACCACCGCCGCCTCATCTGCTTGGCGCCGCAGTTCCAGCACATGCGCGTCGAGCAATCGCGCCGCCTGCTCGACATCTCCCGCCAAGATCTCCGAAATGATCTCGAGCGGCACCCCGATCCCTCTGAGCTGCCGAATCGTCACCGCTCGCGCGCACTGCGATTCGCGGTAGTACCGGTACCCGGTCACACCATCGACCCGCGCGGGAACCAGTAGCCCGCAGTCGTCATAGAACCGCAGCGCACTCGGCGTGAGCCCACTGGCCCGCGCCAGCACCCCGATGGTCATCAACTCCGCCGACCCGAATTCCGTCACTCGGCCATCATGGAGCTTCAGGTAACCCGAAGGTCAACACGGCCGCCCCGTCAGCGGCGAACCGCTTGGCTGGTCTCGTGAGATCTGGCCCGGCCGTTGGTGAATCTGTCCTCAGAAGTCGAGTAGAGTGGTGACTACCGACGCGGGGTGGAGCAGCTCGGTAGCTCGCTGGGCTCATAACCCAGAGGTCGCAGGTTCAAATCCTGTCCCCGCTACTAAGAAACGGCCCGGAACGCAATGGGCGGTTTCAAGGGGTCGTCGCAACACTGCCTGGTGTTAGGCGGTGAGTAGATCACGCAGGCGCTCGGCTGGGGTATCCCAGTCGAGCGTTTTG